>JAZRCK010000016.1:0-6605 GCA_045659725.1 Candidatus Egerieisoma sp. | reverse complement strand
CTGGGGCATTTGTGAGTTAGGAAATTATGGTTCAGCTGGAATAGATTGCCAGCCATACCGAAGGCCATTTTTCAATCCTTGTCTGTGGATGGGAGGTTGGGTATATGAAAGCAAAAGAGAGTGACCTTTTGGGTCACCCTCCCTGTTTCAGAACAGGTCAGGTCTGTCGGTGATAATTCCGTCCAGTTTTATCTGAGGAGTTTCCTCAGGGGTGTCAAATGTCCAGATTCTTGTTCTATATCCGTTTTTGTGAAGGTATTCGGAGAGGTTCTTCCCCAAAGCCATATGGAAGAAATTGAATGACCTTATATAGCTGTATTTTTCTGTAGAGAATTTCTTGAATGTTCCGTCAAATATTACAGGAATCCCCATTAGCTTTCCAAACAGCAGTTTCTCTAGTTTTAGTGACGGATCAAGTGAATGGAGTTTCTCTAGTACACTGTCATCAAAAGACTGTATGGTGGTATAGCCCAAAGCGTTGTTTTCTTTGAGGATTTCCAGTACCCTTTCTTCTATACCCTTATTGTTCCCGTTTTTGCGTTTTATTTCCAGCAGCAGCTCTGTCTGTCCGTTAATTGTATACAATACCTGTTTGAGGGTAGGTATTTTTTGAGTTGTTGCGTTTCCAAGTGAATCTTTAAGATTTACCTGCAATATCTGCTCCAGAGTGAGTTCATTTATGGCTCCGGTTCCCGTGGTTGTTCTGTCGAGACTAGGATCATGGCATACCACAATCTCATTGTCAGATGTAATGTGGACATCAATTTCAATGGATTCTGCTCCTGCCTGCATACCTCTTTTTATGCATTCAATTGAGTTTTCTTCACCCAATCCGGCTCCTCCACGGTGTCCTGTGATGATAAGTCCCTTCATTGGAGAACCTTTTGCTGCAAATATTCCTCTTGTAAACGATGCGGCAGCCCATGCCACAATCAGAATTATAATAAACAATACCACTTTTTTCATACTTTAGCGTTGAACATATCTTTAAACAAAATCTTTATAACCCTGTTGAACCAGTCGAAGCAATCCTTTGCATGTTCTGCGCTCATCATGGATTCAATTGCAAAGTTATCAACTGCAGGCTCATTTATAAGCGCCCACATGAGGAAATTGCCGAATTTGTGTGTAAAAACATCAGACAATGACTCTCCGCTCGGGTTGTAAGAGAGAATCTGTTCCCTATATTTAGGTACTCCAGGGAAAGGTAGGCCAACTATATCACGTTTTATGAAGCTGTCAACTTCATCTGCAAAGTAGTTCTTGGCGGTGCTCAATGTGTTTCCTACAGCTGATACAAGAGTCTGCGAATATATTCCGTCCCTCTCCACAACTACGGAATCAAGTTTTTCAACTTTGCTCTCAGTGTCATATGCTTTCATTATATGGAGTAGCAGATCCAGTGATGTCTGTATGTATCCGAAGTCTGAAATCAGCTCCGAGATGTTTTCAATCAGATGGAACAGCAGTTGCCTGTCATTTTCCGCAATAGCTTTGTCTATCATTTCGTAGAAGAGTGGTACACACCTCTCATCCCCTTCCAGAGGCTTGCCATCGGATGAATGGGTGCAATATACTACTGCATACCAGTTCATTACATTCCTCTTGTAGAGTCCAATTGTATTGGCCTTATGGCTGTTGCGTGCCTTGAAGAGTCCTAGTGTACGGAGTGTCCAGTTTTCTGCTTCATGTGCATATATCTCTATGAGCTCACGGTTCAATGGCCCATATACCGATATCTGGTAAAGGCTGTATAGCATTGACATTTGAGTATAGTCTCTCCATTCGCTTTTCTTGCACTCTTCAAATACAGTGTGTACGATATCCTTCACATTACTCCATCCGGCTTTGCCCATAATTACCATCACACGCTCAAGTACAAAGTAACTCATACTGTCTCCGCTGTAGTATGCGTCAATTATTCCGGGATATAGCTTCTTGAATGCCTTCTCAAGCTCCATTTGCCTGTCGCTGTCAGAACTGTGGTATAGCAGCATAGGTAAAAGCGAACACATTGTCTTTCTGCTCCATTTCTCTGGTCCAGATGTGGCAGGAATAATGGAATTGTCCCAAAATCCCTGATATTCAATGATATTGTTGACATATGCCGACTGGAACGTAAGCTGCTTGCGCATTATGAACTGCAGCAGTGGCATCAGCGCCCTTATCAGCTTGAAGTTGCCTGTAATGTGGCTGAAGATAGAAGTGATTTGCCCCAGCAGTACTCCAACCCTCTCCCTGTCATCTTCTTTTCCCTGGAGCAGTGTATCTATTATCAGTAGAACTGTCAGCCTTACAGAGGTTTCCAGCAATGAAACTGTTGTATTTCTCCTTTTGCCTGTAACCATATTCCCGATGATTGACCTTTCCTTTATCCTGTCAAACATCTTCCCAATAATCTGTTCGGCAATATTGTTCTCCAACGGGGTGTAATCAATGGTATGCTGTCTTACTGAAAGATAATAGATGTACATTACCGCATCATTCTTCACTTCAGTAATAGGTTCGTCCATCAGTCTCCATAAAAGCCTGTAAGGATCTTGTGTATACAGACCTTCATTGAAATAATCTGTAGTGAAAATTCCGTTCAATGTGGTAATGATCGCGTTTTTGCGCAGTCTTATAAGCGGAAGCAGTTCTGACTGTACCTCCTTATGCCTTTCAATTATCTCTTCAGTGGCCTTGTTGCTGTCTATGAGCCTTGTAATTTTGTTCAGTTCTTCAATCAGCGGCTGGCTGTTCTCGATATTTGTATCAAGTAGCAGGTCTGTAAGTTCAAACAGATGTTTCTCGTAGTTCTCGCAGATAAGTGTTCCTGTAAGCTCACCAACCAGCAGCGATACCTCATAGTTATCTGCATAGTCTTTCATCATAGCCACTACTGTTGAGTAGTCTCCAGTGCGTAGGATGTCAATAGCCATGGCATTCCTCATAGCTCCCATATATACCACATTTCCCGACGATTTCTGTAATGTGCGGATATATGCACCAGGTGGAATAGGATTCTTTATTGTTCCATTTCCAGTCTCCCTCTTTACAAATACCCTTGCCATTGCATACTCAAGGAAACGTTCATAAATGAACTGGATATGATTTTCACCGCTGTTTGCATCCTCAGATACTCTTAGGATTGGGCGTTCAGGCTTGTTTATCAGCTCTGCATATGCAACTGATATTCCGTCACGTTTGTATATTAATGCAGCAAGTTTGTAGAGCGGATCTTCCGGGTTGGCGTAAGCTGTTTTCAAAGCGCTTTCCCCTATGCTGTCTGCAGATGTTCCTCTCTCATACGCATCAAGCAGATGTCCTGCAATCAGATCAATGATTTCACACTGCTTCTTGCCTGCATAAGAGGATGCAATGTCATTGAACATCCTGTTGAACAGCGCTACTGATGTGAAATCCTTACTCAGCTCCGGCAATGCCTTGCAAAGGTAGTTTGTACATGCAATCTTGAGTATAAGCGGATCTTTAAGACGGATTCTTGCCGTTGGGGTAAGGTTCTCAAAGTCTGTTTCCATCTGATACAGTTCCCTGTAGATGGCATATGCCTTCTTAAGCTCTTCAGCTGTAAATCCCCTTATGGATGATTGCCCGTTATCTTCCGGTGTGTATGTAAACTGCGTAAACTGTTGGGCATGGCGGCTGAGCAGATGTTTCCATGTATAGCTGCGGCATGTGGCTACAATCTTGAACTTGTTGTATTTTTCTTTTGCAAATATTCCGGTTATTGCATTGTACAGTGCCACAACACCCATCTCCCCCTCTTCTCCCTTGTAGTGAAGGCACTCGTTTATTGCATCAAAGAAAATGTATATCCAGCTGTTGTTCTGTACAGCCTTGTCGTGAAGGCTGTCTATAAGACGTCTTATATCCTTGCGTTGGGGAAAGTTGTATATACTTTTCAATTTGCTGTCGAGAGTAACGGCAGCAAAATCTGTACTGGAGAATATGAGGACAAATTTGTTTTCTTCAATGTGTTTCTCAGTCCAATAGCACAATTGGTTTGTCTTTCCCTGCCCTGCCTCTCCAAGTATAGGAAAGATGAGTGCGTTGCTGTTGTAGAAATCTTCCAATGACTGTGAGATCAGTTTGCGGTCTACAAAGAGTTCTCGGTTATATTTCTTATCCCTGTAGATTTTTGCAAGGAACTGTTCTGATTCCTTTTTTGCAACGGCTGAGAGCTCATCCCAGTTCAAGTCTTTTGATATGTCAAAATGCGGTGATACCTGCTGCATCAGAGCGTCAAAGGCATCGTTTCTGCTGTCATCATTCAGAGTTACAGCCTCCTCGTTTGATGATATGTAGCATATACTCTCTTCCTTTAAAGTCTGGAATACATAAACACATCCCTCTGTGTTTACCATTACCAGTGGGAAGAGGTCTGTAGACTTTCCATTCTGCACAGCATAGTAGTGAGACAATTCACCTTTGCTGTCATTACTCTCAATGCTTGTACCGGCTCCTTTGTGGCTGAGCACCTTATCCTTTTCAGGAACAGAAAGGAACTCATATGAACAGAGCGGCTCCACTGCGCGCAGAATGTTCAGAATCTGAGGCTCCAATGTGTAGATTACCCCTTTATATATATTCTCCGACAAAGTTGTGCTGTGTCCCCTGTACTCATTCCTTATCTGTACAACACTTGGCTCCCTCTTGTCTCCAAGGAGTACGCATGTCTGTTTTCTCAGCAGATTGCCTGTGAGGCTTGCCACAAGCGGATCATCTCCCATCCTCTCCTTTGCTGCCAGAAGCAGCGGTGTAAGGATGTCATTTATCCAGTCTCCCAGTGAGAGCGGCCTCTTGTTGTCTATCTTCTGTACCACCCTGTTTACTCTTCTCTGTTCCATTGGTAGTGTGCGCTCTATTTCTATAAGCTGTACAAGAAGCAGTGAGGATATGTATTGCGACGACATCTCCACAAAATCCAGAGCGTAGTTCATCGCTTTTCCATATTCCTGACAGTCTATGTGGCGGAACATTTTGTTTACAGGTGCTGCGAGTGTATATGGAAGCGAGTCTATACATTTGTTTACAAGGATATCTGCACTTTCCCTCTCAGCACTGTCCATTTCTCTGAGATATGTGAAACTTTTCATAACTGTAGTTTTCCCAAATATACAAATCTTCTGGCAATATATTTAATTTTACTTAACTTTGTAATGCACAATAGTTTTATGCTTTTTTCAATTCCTAAACCATGAAATACACTGCATTTCTTTGTGGAGCATTTTCATCAAGACAATCATATGTTCCTGACAGTAGCTGGAAGCGTGTGACACTCAATGAACAGGAGCGTTCCATGTCCGGCAGCTTTTACTATCCCGAGTTTGTATCCTTCAACTTCGGACCTGGTACCAACTCAATTACAAGGTTTGTTAAGGAAATAAACAGACAGGTGCCTGTAAATGTAGGCTATGGTCAGAATGTCCGCCAGGTTGATGTTTCTATTGCTGAGGTTTCTTATTACATTGCCCCTTTCGGATTGGATATGTTTTCTGTACGTATTAACATATTTGCAGACCCCAACGATATCACTGCTGTGGTTTTTACTTTGAGGAATCTCAATTATATTGTTCCGGGCAACAGCGAATTTGCTTCTCTTGCCTTGGATCCGCTTCTCGCAATTTACAACAAGTCAGCCCTTAATGCCAAGGAGTGCTCAAGCTACGGCTCTTTGGTTGAGTTCGGCAACAAGTTGAAGGTTTTCCAGATTGCCGTAGAAGATGACCAGTCATGGAATGAGGATGCTTCAGACATTCTTCTGTTTGAGATGGGAACTCTTTCCCCTGTAGGTTCATCCGCTTCCAATTCAGCCAATGGCTCGTCGGGAAGCTATATAAAGAAAGTTATGGATGAAGGGAAGGTATCTGTATTCAACAATTGGAAGGCCCTCTCCCTTTTTGACACATTCACAATGCTGGGGTATTGTATTCCCGACAGTATTGTTGACAATTGGGTGGCAAATTATTTTGGAATGCTTTATATCAGTGAACTGTATACCAAGTTTTACCTTTTCCGTCTTAACAATGATTTCCGTCTGAACTACAAGAGTGCCGACAAGCTTCTTGAGCAGTTTGATGAGTTTGATTACAGCTGCTGGTTTGACAATGTCTCATACAACTTTCTCCCTCGCCTTATTCACCGTTCAATGGAACAAGGCCTTGATATCATATCAGAGAAACAGCGCCTTTATGAGATGATGGCACGCCAGAATGAGAACCGGGAGAAGAGGGATGACCAGAGGATGAACAATCTTCTCTTCTATCTTACTTTGTTCACTACCTTCTCAATGGTCTGGGATGCCAGCTCTCTATTTAATGAAATGTACCCTTTTGAAACCTATATCGGCTCCAATATAACAGGCTTCAGGATGGTGTCGTACACTTTTCTGCTCCTCATCTTTATAATGATAATGGCAGTCCGGTTCAAGAAAAAGTGATCCGGATGTATGATAAAGATATGAGGGTGACCCAAAAGGTCACTCTCTTTTGCTTTCATATACCCAACCTCCCATCCACAGACAAGGATTGAAAAATGGCCTTCGGTATGGCTGGCAATCTATTCCAGCTGAACCATAATTTCCTAACTCACAAATGCCCCAG
>JAZRCK010000015.1:0-62627 GCA_045659725.1 Candidatus Egerieisoma sp. | reverse complement strand
TGGGGCATTTGTGAGTTAGGAAATTATGGTTCAGCTGGAATAGATTGCCAGCCATACCGAAGGCCATTTTTCAATCCTTGTCTGTGGATGGGAGGTTGGGTATATGAAAGCAAAAGAGAGTGACCTTTTGGGTCACCCTCTCCATATGTTTTCCGTACACTTTATTACCATGCAAGTGCAGAAGCACCAAGAATGGCTGCATCTGACTCTTTAAGTGCACTTGGAAGAAGTTTCACTTTGCCTTTCCAGATAGAAACCATATTGGCCTCCATTGCCTCACGGATAGGCTTGAAGATGAACTCACCAGCACGTGCAAGGCCACCGAATACCACAATTGCCTCAGGAGCACTGAATGCAACAAAGTCCGCAAACGACTCGCCAAGTTTCTTGCCGGTAAACTCAAAGATCTTCAATGCAAGCTCATCACCTTTCTGCGCTGCCTCAAACACATCCTTTGAAGTGATATTCTCTATACCACGCAAAAGTGAAGGCTCATCTGTAAGTTCAAGCCACTCACCTGCAGTGCGTGCAACACCTATGGCAGAGCAGTAGGTCTCAAGACAGCCGGTCTTGCCGCAGCCGCAAGGGCGTCCGTTGTGCCTTACAGCGGTAACGTGGCCAAGCTCACCTGCAAAGCCGTCGTGACCGTAAACAAGTTCACCATTAATGATGATACCTGAACCTACACCTGTACCAAGGGTAATCATAATAAAGTTCTTCATTCCCCTTGCAGCACCGTAAGTCATCTCACCTACAGCAGCGGCATTGGCGTCATTTGTAACGGTTACAGGAAGGTTGTCCAATGCAAGGGAAACCTCTTTTGCAAGCTCAACTACAATACCTTTGGCCCACTCAAGGTTTGCTGCATCCTCAATGGTACCCTTGTAGTAGTTGCCGTTAGGGGCACCTATACCAATACCCTGAATCTGGTCAAAGCCAACCTCTTTTGCAAGTTCCCTGATGGTATCGCATACAGCCTGGATAAAAATGCCTGCCTCACCTGCCTTATATTTTGAACCGATTACCGTTTGTGTAACGATGGTTCCTCTTCTGTCTACAATTCCAATTTTTGTGGTCTGGCCTCCAATGTCCACACCAACTACAAATGCTTTCTCCATAATCTCTCCAATAATCTCAATCCGAATTACTCAGTAGGGATGTTTTTGTTAACGTTTTTAGAACCTACAAGGGCGTAGAATACCAGGTAAGCAAGACCTGCAACTACTACCCAGTAGCTTGTCATATAAGTGGTTGCATCTGCAACGAAGCCCTGGATGGCAGGAAGGATACCTCCACCGCAAACCATTACCATAAAGATACCTGATGCTGCTGCAGTGTATTTGCCAAGACCCTCAACTGCAAGGTTGAAGATACCGCCCCACATAACTGAGGTACACAAACCGCAAAGCACAAGGAACATGATACCAGCCGGAACATTTACCATACCAAATGAAATGTCAGACTGGAATACAGGCATCATAACGTTGCTGGTAGCTGGAGTGAAGATTGCTGCAAGTACAAATACCAATGCAATACCGCTCACTGTGGTAAGCATAACCTTACTTGAAACTTTACCAGCAATTGAACCACCAATAAGACGGCCTACAAGCATAAGGAACCAGTATGTACCTACAAGGCTGCCCGCCATGGCAGGATCAATGCCAAGCTCCTGAGTCATGTAAAGGTTGCTGATGTTTGGAATACCTACCTCAACACCTACATAGATGAAGATTGCAACAATACCCAATACAAAGTGACGGAAGCTCATTGCGCTGTATTTCTTGCCCTCTGCAGATTTCTCCTCTTTAGAAGCGCTCTCGTATGCAGGCTCAGGGATATTTGAAACAGCCAATACAACAAATGCCAAAGCAAAGATTCCCATTGCAATGAACAATGCAGGGTTAGCTTTTGCAATTGTTCTTGCAGCCTCGTTTGAGCCCATAAGGTAACCTACAAGTACAGGAACGATGGTAGCAGCAGTAGAGTTGCACACACCTGCAAACTGGATAAGCTGGTTACCTTTGTTTCCGCCACCGCCAAGGGTATTGAGCATAGGGTTCACAACTGTATTGAGCATACACATTGAGAAACCTGAAACGAATGCACCACAAAGGTAAATTCCAAAGCTCTCGGCTTTACCTGAAACATAAGTTACTGCAACACCGGCAAAACCAATCACAACTGCAAGAAGTGCAGTTTTCTTGTAGCCGATTTTGCTGAGCATGTAACCTGCTGGGATACCCATACATGCATAAGCAATGAAGTTGGCAAGGTTGCCAAGCTGTGAAAGGAATGACGAAGCGCCAAACTGGTTCTTTACAATTACTCCAAACGGATTCTGCAAACCTGTAACGAATGCAATCATAAAGAACAATGCAAACATGATTGCTATAGGCAATACATAGTTTTTCTGTTTATTTTCCATTGTTTTTTAAATTTAAGTTATTTATTGTCTTTAATTTTCCTGTTTTCTTTCCCACAAATTTAACCAATTTTAAATTCTCTACAATAATGGGGAACACAATCTGGCAACACTCTCGGCAATCTTCTCCCTCTTGCCCCTCCTGGCCCATTTGTCTGCAGTAATCTGACGGCATGCCGCTGCATCATCCATAAACTGTTTCTCAATCACCCCGGTACACTCCCTGTCATAGATTACAGAGAGAATCTCAAAGTTATGCTCAAAACTCCTCATGTCCATATTGGCAGAGCCCACAATGCACACCTCTCCGTCTATGCTCACCACTTTGGAGTGGTTGAAACCTTTCTTGAAAAGGAATATTTTCACCCCTGCCTCAAGCAGTTCCCCTATATAAGACATAGTACTGTAATGGGCTATACGGGTGTCGGATTTATCGGGAAGCATAATCCTCACATCTATGTTGCCCAATGCTGCAATCTTTATTGCATTCAGCACCGATTCATTTGGGGTGAAGTAAGGCGACACTATGTAGATGTGCTTGCGGGCCATGGTTATGGCGCTGAAAAAGCACTGCATTATGCTTGCCCAGTTGCTGTCGGGACCACAGACAAGCGTTTGGGTTCCAATGTGTTTTTCTTCCTTATTGCCCACTCTGGCCTTAATCTGCAACTGCGGGAAATATTTTTTCCTCTTCTTGAGTTTGCGGTTGAGGATAAAATAGCGGTCCAAAAGGAAACTTGTCTGGAGCGAAACTACCCCCTCTCCAGTGATTTTCATGTGAGTATCGTGCCAGTTGCCGAGTTCATTGCCAAAGTAGTAGCGGTCTGCAATGTTCACTCCCCCAAGGAATCCGGTGTGGCCGTCAACGACCAGAATCTTGCGGTGGTTGCGGTAGTTCACTTTTGATGTTGGAAGGGGAAACCTCACCTTGGCAAAGCAGAGCATCTCCACTCCCGATGCCTCCATCTGTTCAACAAATTCCTCCTTTAGGGAAATGCTGCCAACCCCATCGTAGATGACACGCACCTCAACCCCTTCCCTGGCCTTTTTCATAAGGAGCCTGGCAAAACGGTTTCCTGTACGGTCATTCAAAAAGATATACGACTGCAGATGGATGTGGCGCTGGGCCCCCTCAATTGCCGCATACATTGCATCAAGGGCCTCACGTCCGGTAAAGTGGAACTCTATTGAACTGTTCTTCTCCACCGGGGTATAACTGTTGCGCAAGTTCTGGAATATCAGCTTCTTGTATGGCTCCAGCTCTCCCAGAACCTGAGGATTTTCCATTATGAATTCCCTTTGCAGATGGGAAACCTCCTTCCTGTAGCGGTACTCTGCATCACCTTTGAACAGGTAAAGCCTCCTTTTGCGGTAATGCATACCAAAGAAGAAGTACAGCAGAAGTCCAATATACGGAAGGAGAATCAGTACTGCAACCCATGAAAGGGTCTTGATTGGGTCCTGACGGCGCATAATCAATGCCCAAGCGGCATAAACCGCCAGAAGCAGGTTCATAATATAGAGAACCGCGGAGATTATCTGCCATCCGTTCCCAAACACTACTCGCAGATATAATCGTCTATGTATCCGAATGAAAGGTCATCGAGCCTCAACTCCCCTTTGGTAACATGGCCAAGGAGGGTAATTGGAACATCCTCATTGAAAAGGAAATCCAC
The DNA here is from genome assembly GCA_045659725.1 of Candidatus Egerieisoma sp. GTDB lineage: Bacteria > Bacteroidota > Bacteroidia > Bacteroidales > UBA932 > Egerieousia. The sequence goes on along the minus strand of JAZRCK010000015.1, from coordinate 58,529 downwards.
AAGTTCATTCTCCTGCTCATCATTTACCGTAATGACTGCAAGATGGCGGCTGCGTCCGAAAAGGAACTCTTTATCTTCATACTCTGCATCGCCTGTTATGTCAAAGCCAAGTTCGTTAGGTGCACAGCACTCAAGCAATGATATGAAAAGACCGTTTGAAGAGATGTGATGCGCACTGGTAATGAGGTCTTTCTCAATTGCTTTAAGGATAACGCTGAGAGTCTTGTTGTTAATTTGGAAATCAGAGTCGTCATCAATGTTTCCTACAAGATAAATGGTATCACCCTTGGCATCAAAAGCCATTGAAGCAACTTTTTTCTTGTCTTTCACAAGACCAAGTGCAGTTATCCTGCGGTCATCCACGTTCTTGGTGGTAAGGAAACGAGCTCCTGTACATGCAAGTTTGGCAAGGGCCTCGGTTGTAGCCTTGGTTACCGCTGTTGCAGGATCAAACTTGTCCAATGAAGGGGAATCAGCCTTTGAGATTGCAACGGTGAAAGTACCTTTACCTACCCTCTCAATATCGGCATCAAACGGGTTGTTTATATATTTCTGTACACTTTTCTTGTATTGGGGATCCTCTGTAAGGAAATCTGCGATATCAACCAGATCATCTGTCTGGCTGATCTTGCTCTCGTATAGCTCTACCATACCCTATTACGTTTTAATTGTTAAATCCAGTCTGCTAATATAACATATTTTTAGCAAAAAGGTTTGGAAATGCAGAAAAAAAGTACGTATATTTGCACCACTCAAAGGCCCAGATGGTGAAATTGGTAGACACGCCACTTTGAGGGGGTGGTGCCGGTTACGGTGTGCAAGTTCGAGTCTTGTTCTGGGCACGCAAAAAAAGGATGACACAAAAGGAGCTGGCTGCGCGCCGGAAATCCCTTTTTGTCATCTTTTTTTATGTACAATACATATTCTTGTTCTGCTCACAGAGCATCTTTTGAAAAAGTTGCAACATGCAACCCCAGTGGTGAACTTCACCTCTCCCCTTCTGCCATTGCAGAGCTCATTGCCTGCGGAAATTACGCCCTTGAGAGCCTGAGCTCCACTGCACCGGGAGCCGTTCAGGCCATTTTATTTGCCCGCTTCTGCCGCGAGCACGGCCAGGAGCGCACTGCCATCTCTGCCCTTAAAGAGATCTGGCGCGGCATCCACATCACCAGCCGCATATCCCCGGCACAGTTGGAGGCCCTCAAGGAGCAAATCCTCCACGAGGTATCCCTCCTGTGGCATTCTCCCGACGATTGTGTCTGGGAAGAGGCATCACAGTTCCTTTAAGGGAGTTCCTTTAGGGGAGCACCTATTACTGCCCCTCCATAATTGAATTTCCAACCCTCCTCAACCAGCATAACCAGCCGGTTATCGGGAAGAAGAAGATACATGTTCCACCCTTTGCGGGCCCTGTACTCCACCAGAACGGAATTTTTGAGATCACTCCACGATATTCCGTAGATGTCTGCCCGTCGCAGCCCCTCAACAGCCAGAAGGTGAAGGTAGTCATTCACATTCCTGTCATTGAAGTACCAAATCCGCAACTGTGCTCCTGCGTCAACGGCTTTTTCCCTGATGAAAGGAACATTGCACACCCTCTCCACAAGGCTTTTATAACTGTTTTCCATAGCAGATATCTGCTTATTGAAATCAGTATTGTATGTATGGAGAAACATCAGCTGCACATTTGGGTTCCCCCCTTTTATGGAGAGTCTGGCAATGTACTCCGAAGTTCTGTTGTCTATGTACCTGCCGCCATATTTCACGTTCCAGTTGTCCAGCAACTGGCATTTGTCCTCAATTGTAAAACTCTCCTCAAGACGGCTGTACATCTGTTTGCAATCATGCCATCCCAACTTGTATAAAGTATTGGGCCAGCGCTCTACAAACCTCTTTGCCAGCTCCTTAAGCAAATCCATACCGTAAAGGTACGGAGTAATTTCCGGCACTATGCCTTTGGTATCCAACTTTCCCTGCAGGAACTTTTCAATATCACCCCTGTAGAAATCCCTTCCCGACAATCTGACCCTTTCCACCACCTCACCATTGCGGTACATTTCCACATAATAGACCTTATTTCCCCCTTCATATTGAAAATCCAAAAGATAACTGTCCAGGAGCCTGCTCCTCAGGCTCTCCTTGCGCAATGAATCGGCAAGATACTTCACCTGGTGGGGATTCCATTGCAGCATATCGCTGAATCTCCCCTCATACAGGTTCTGGAAACAGCTGTCGGGAAGAGCATTGATTGACTCTCCTACCCCAAACTGCTCCAGCCGGGCCTGCTTGTCTTCCTGGTGCACTGCATATTTGCTGAAGATTTCCATAAAGGCATCCTTGTCTTTCCTATTTACAAGGGTTATTGAACTGATGTTGTCAATATCAAGGTTCACATCCCCTTCATACATGTTCCAGTCGGACAAACTGTAATATCTCATTTCACCACTGGGATGGGGATCAAGCACCATGGCCAATTTTATTTTTATACTGTCTGCTTGAGGTTGCTTCTCTTGGGTTGTACCGATTCCGGCAAATGCTTTTGCCTGCAGCAAAAGGAAGGCGATGCTCAAAATGAGCGGATAATGCAATGATTTCATAGGAATCATAATATGAGTTTTGTATTTGATGTACAACTATTGTGCCGTAAAGTCCTATCAACTAAATGAACTATTTATTGTTTTTTTACATGAAATAACTATCTTTGCAAAGAGATGAGAGTTGCATATAGGCGAGATAACATCAAGCTCCGCAACCGTCAGTTATACAAAGCCGTAGGTTCTCTTACGGCTTTAGTTTTTTTAGTTTAGATTCAATCTCTTTTCTGGATTGATATCTTGCATTAATTCTCACAGCCCTTCCGCAAAACACAACATAGCAGTCTGTGATCACACATGATGTAAAATCTTCCTTTCTTCTGGAAATATATTTGGACAACAAAAATGCATCCACATTCATTATGTGTTCATCCAGATCAATTACAACCACTTTACAACCTTGCTTCTTCGCCGATTTAAACCCAGCAGTAATCCCCTTTTCACTCATTACCCCTTTTCTATCCCCAAGCTGTTCACTTATTGTATATTCCGGATTTTTATGTCCAAACTCATATGTATGAGAATTAATCCTTATACTTATTTCATTATAAGAACACAGAATTGCCCTTGCAGCCCTTATATTGCTAAGCAACTCACTTTTATCTGCCTTGATGCTGATTATGAGACGCTCCCCGAACTCCTCATCCAATAAATACTCTGCCTCCATAGAAACGACACGATAGATACGCTTAGCAAAGATATGAATGCTTCTACTAATCTGCAAATACAGTATTCTAACGCCATCTGAACTTTCCCTCCCCTTCCGCCGTTATCAATGGAAGGAGGCGGACATTCCCCTCGCTCTATAAAAAACAGCACTTATGGAAAAAGAGAAATTCAATCAGCTTACAGCAGCCAACGGAAGGCCCGTGGCAGACAACCAGAATGTACAGACAGCCGGTCTGAGAGGGCCGATGGTGGTTCAGGACCCATGGTTCCTGGAGAAACTTGCCCACTTTGACAGGGAGGTCATCCCGGAAAGGCGCATGCACGCCAAGGGCTCAGGAGCATACGGTACTTTTACCGTTACACATGATATAACAAAGTACACCAGGGCATCCATATTCAACGGGATTGGGAAGAAGACCGAGTGTTTTGTAAGGTTCTCCACAGTTGCGGGAGAGCGCGGAGCTGCTGATGCAGAGAGGGATATCCGCGGATTTGCCATGAAGTTCTACACAGAAACCGGCAACTGGGACCTGGTGGGAAACAACACCCCTGTCTTTTTCCTGCGCGACCCTTTAAAGTTCCCGGACCTCAACCACGCCATAAAAAGGGATCCCCGCACAAATTTGCGGTGCCCAAACAGCAACTGGGATTTCTGGACACTCCTCCCCGAGGCGCTGCACCAGATTACCATTACCATGAGCACAAGGGGCATCCCCTACTCGTACCGCCATATGCACGGATTTGGAAGCCATACCTACAGCTTCATAAACTCAAAGAACGAGCGTACCTGGGTAAAATTCCATCTGAGAACCCTTCAGGGAATCCGCAACCTCACCGACCAGGAGGCAGAGGCGATAATTGCCAAGGACCGTGAATCCCACCAGAGAGACCTCTATGAGGCCATTGAGCGTGGCGACTACCCGCGCTGGCTGTTCCAAGTGCAGCTTATGACCCAGGAGCAGGCCCAATCATATGAGATAAACCCGTTCGACCTCACAAAAGTGTGGCCCCACGGAGATTTTCCCCTCCACGAGGTGGGCATCCTGGAGCTCAACCGCAACCCGGAGAATTACTTTGCAGAGGTGGAGCAGGCAGCCTTCAACCCCCAGAACATAATTGACGGCATAGGTTTTTCTCCCGACAAAATGCTTCAGGGGCGCCTCTTCTCTTACGGCGACGCCCAGCGATACCGCCTTGGGGTAAATCTTGAGCAGATTCCGGTGAACCGGCCACGCTGCAAGGTGCACGCCTACCACCGCGACGGCGCCATGCGGGTTGACGGCAACTACGGCTCAACCCTCGGATACGAGCCCAACAGTTACGGGGAGTGGATGGAAGACCCAACCCACAAGGATCCCCCTTTGAGGGTTACAGGAGATGCCTTTGAAAAAGTGGGCTCGCACGATATAAGTGAGCCTGGGGCCGATGTGTACAACTACCCGGAACGCGAATACGATTCCGACTACTACTCACAGCCCGGAGCCCTCTTCCGCCTCATGACCCCGGAAGAACAGCAGTTGCTGTTTGAAAACACCGCCCGCGCCATGGCCGGTTGCGAAAAGTTCATAAAAGAACGCCACGTGCGCAACTGCTTCCTTGCAGACCCCGCCTACGGGGAAGGGGTGGCAAAAGCATTGGGGTTGTAACGTCGTCCTTTTGTACAATTTATTGATTCTCAATAAATTGAAAAACGGAGGTTTTATAAATCTCTAAAACCTCCGTTTTCAATCACCTGAAATTCAGGTGATTGTACAAAAGGACGACGTAACTTTACTCTTTTTTAAGCACCTCAGCCGGGTTGGTGCGGGCGGCGCGGATGGTATGGAGAAGGACAGTGGCAGTGGAAATGAGCATCAGGATGATGGCTGATGCAATAAAAATCCACCAGTTCCGGGCAAGTGATATTTTTTCGGAAAACTGCTCCAGATACCGGGATGCGGACCAGACAGCAAATGGGAGGGATATTGCTATGGCAACGGCCATTATCCTCAAGTACATGGACATGCAACGGACAATTTCACTCATGGTGCTGCCGCCGAACACTTTATGGATTGCAACCTGTTTTGTATTGCCGGTGGCATAGTGCATACTCATGGCAAGGAATGCCAGGCTGGAAAGCATAATTGCAATAATCATAAACATTTCCATAAGCAGCATTTCCCTGATTGTCTTGTCATATTCCTTTTTTTGGAGATCCCTCAAAAAGCCATAGCCAGAAGCATCCATACCGGTTCGCTTGAAAAATACTGACTGTACCAGGCTGTCGAGAATATACCTGTTTTCTTCATCCTGTTCCACCTCCAGCACAAATCCGCCCCACATTAGTTCGCTGCGGGGAGCAACTCTTACTACAGACAAAGCCCCATCATTGTTGCTGAGGATTTCCTTTGTAGGTACATCCTTGATGATTCCCGGAACGATATGGGTAAGTGTGTTTACCCCTGGATTTGCAGCCCATACCGGATTCTCTGCTGTTATATTGTAATAATTGGCAGCGCTTTCACTCATCCAGCAGCCAAAACAATCCCCAGTATTGAACTCCTCCATTTTTTTGAATCCAAAGATGCGGAATGCAACGCTGTCACACTCCATAATACTTATGGGGTAAGGCTCATCCTTCATTTTGAATGACATAGAAAAATGTCCGGGATACGCTGTTGATACCCCTATACTGCGCACAAACGGAAGGTCTTCCAATTCCTGTTCCAGTTCCTCTGCAATTGAGTTGGTGAAATAGATATTATCCATATTGGCATTCATATCCCTGCCAAGGATATGTTTCATCTGCAGTTCCATTGTTATGGCAGATGATATCATAATGAATGACAAAATGAACTGCAGGCAGATGAATGCCCTGCCCATCCTTTTCCTGGTATTGCTGCTGCTTGTAAATTTTGCACCAGTTGATGCCACATATACAAAAATGCTGCAGAGAGCCGCTATTGCCACTACAAGTATGGTATACAGCGCAATATAATCCCAAGTGAAACTCAACTTTGTCTGCACGTCAGATTTGAGCAGCCAGTTCAGGTCATCTGTTATCAGGAAGGCAATCCCAATGGCCAGCAAGAATGATATTGCAACAGTAAAAAGGGTCTCCAAAAATATACTTCTGCCAATCTTTCCGTACTCCTCGCCCATTATATGCCGTATACTCATCTCCTTAGCCCTATTTTCCGCATTTGCAACATTAAGATTTACATAGTTGATTATGGCGGATACCAGAAGAAAAATTACAACAAGACTGAAAATTACCAGTCTGTCCCTGTCGCCTGACTTCAATCCACCTCCATTTTGAATTCCCGACAGATAAAGTTTGTCCAACCTCACCAAAACGGCTCTCCCATCATCAACACCCAGAAATTCTCCATTCAACTTATTTGCAACTGTTGTCACCTTCTGGTGCACCACATCAACATCTGCATCTTCCCTTATCTTTATAAAGGTCATCAGAGAGCTGTTGAGATAATTGCCGGTCTCCTTGTAATAATTGGAATTTGCATTTACAACCACTTCAAAATCATTAAACACCCCTCCCGTAAAATCCTCTATAATGCCGGCAATCACAAATTCCTTCTTTCCCTCAACAAGTTTCTGTCCAATTACCGCCTCCCCTCCATGCCTTTTGGCAAAACTCTCCGTCACAAAAGCATTCTCCTTTGTATTGAACTCTTCTGGAGAACCTTTAAGGAAAGTTATCGGGAAGAAATTGAAAAATTCTTTTCCAACAACCAACAAAATCTCTTTGGATGCAAGTTCCCCGTTGAATTTATACCCGTTATAATAATTTTTCACAAGCACTGCATCCTCCAGTTCAGGCACCTCATTTTCAAGCGTCTGCGCCATATTGTGGCAAGAACATGTAGTGTTGCCGGTTCCAACAAGGTATACCCTCCCATAATCCCGATAGTAATGGCACACATCCAACTGCTGCCTTACATAACAGGTAAAAACAAGCACAAACGCCAGCGCAATGCCCAGCCCCGCCACCTCAATGGCGGTGTAGAGCTTGTTGCGGGAAAGGAATCTCAAATAACTTTTCATTTTGTTTACGTCGTCTTTTTGTACAATTTATGATTGCTTCAACTCCTTTATAGGGTTGGAATTCATCAGCCGCACAGCCTGCCAGGTGATGGAGGCAATGGCTACTGAGGCTACAAGGATTACGGCAAAGAGGTAGAGCCACCAGTGGTTGTCTATGCGGTAGGAGTAGCCGGCAAGCCATTTGTCAACAACAATATATCCAAGCGGGATAGCCAGAAGGGCCGATGCACCTACAACTTTAAGGAAGCCGAGAGCCATATTGCGGAACACTTCACCTCTGCTGCACCCGAATACCTTACGGACCGACCAGTTACGCGACTGCTGGCGGGTATAGTAGGTACTCATTGCCAGCATGGCCATTGCAGAGAGGAGGATTACCAGCCCTGTAAAGGCGGTAATGAGTTTGAGGTTATTCTCCTCTGAGGTAAAGTAGCGCCTGTAATGCCTGTTCAACGGATAGACATTGATACCGCTTCCATTGTCTCGCTCCCTGTAGAATTTTTCCAATTCAGCCGCAGCAACATCCTCATCGCCGCTCACCTTAAGCAATATGCGTCTCAGATACGGGAAAGATTCCTCACCCTTGTACTCCATATTCCACCATATAATGTTGGAAGAGGCGCAATCTTCCATTGTACGGTTCCCTTTCTGGTAATCCCTGATCACTCCGCAAATGCCATAGGAATCATTGGTTCCAAACACTACATTGCGGTCTGAATAATCAAGGCCCAACCCTTTCATGGCCCCCTCTGTGAGCCATAATGTACCGTCTGAAGGGTGTACATCCCCATTTAGGGAAACCACATTGAATCCAAGCATCCTGAAAGCCGTACTGTCGCCATAAATTCCCTCCAACTGTACCTGTTCCCCTCTATGGGACATTCCCATACCGCTCCTGTCGGTATGCACAGGAGCCGACTGCACCCATCCCAACTCCTCCACAAAAGGCAACTGCAAAAGTTCGTCGGGATAATAATCTGCACCCCTCTGTGCCCCCTCAATGGTTATGAGATTGTCTTTGGTGTAACCGCTGTCGCGCGAGAGAAGATGACGGAATTGTACAAACATTGCCAATGCAATGCACAGGGTTGATATTGCAACAACATTCTGCAACCCAATGAACACTTTTCCAAGCACCATCCTTCCCTGTACCGCAAACTCACCCTTCACCACATCAATGGGTTTGTATTTTGCCACAAGCATAGCCGGAATGATTCCTGCCAACAGCGACACCACAAACACACTTGCCACCATCACCACAATTTCCCATATTCCAAGGTTCTCCACAAGTGATATCTCCTTCCCGACAAGTTTCTCCGCATACGGGCCGAACACCTCTATGAGCAGCAATGCCAATACGAATGAGAATGTAGTGAGGAGGAGTGCTTCCTTTATATATCGGGAAGCAATTTCCCATTTCTGTTCTCCCAGGAGCCGGCGGGTGGCCATCTCATTTGCCCTGAATCCTATCTGGGCAACGGTGAGGGAGATATAGTTGAGCAATGCAAACACCAGCAGCAGAATTCCGGCAGCCAGGAACAGCATTACAAAATTGAAGTTTATGATCCCCTCAAACGGAAAACTCTGCACGGTAATGCCATAATGTATCTTTGAGAACGGAGAGAAATAGAAGTTCTTCATCAACCCTACTTCAAATAGGATGTCCTTCTCCTTAAGGGTAGCCAGGGCCTTTTCCTCAGCCTGCTGCAGATCTGCCCCCGCCGTAATCCGGTAGAAACTCACAGCGGTTCCGTTGCCTTCCCTTATGAGATCGGGGTACATCTCCTTTATGTGGTGTGTGCCATAAATGATCTCAGCCTTGGGGAAAACCGATCTCTTTATATCCTCATATACACCGGCTATGAAGAGGTCCTTCTTTCCGTTGCCAACGGTAATCTGCAGTTTTTCTCCCAATGGGGATTTGCTGCCCCAATGCGCTTTGGCAAACGATTCGCTCACCACAACCGCATCCGGCTGTGAAAGGGCATCCTCACCCCTTCCCTCCACAAACGGGAATGTGAAGAATCTGAAGAAAGAGGTATCTGCTATGATTGCATTCTGCGGGGTTGTCTCCTCCCCCACAGTTTTCTCCAATGCCACACCGCCTATTACGGCCGTTGAAAGGAACCTGCACACCTGTTCCACCTCGGGGCAGGTTTCCTTCACAAGATCACCTGCCGTATAACTCATAATTGAGAAGTGATCTTCATGACCTACATATATATTCTCCGTATTCCTGAGATCCTTGTCGTACCCCAGCTCTCCCGCCACAAATGTAGCGATGAACACTACAAACGCCAGCGCAATGCCCAACCCCGCCACCTCAATGGCGGTGTAGAGCTTGTTGCGGGAAAGGAATCTCAAATAACTTTTCATGATTATTCGCTTTTTAGTGAACTCACCGGATTTTCCGTTGCGGCCTTGAGGCTGCCCACAGTTACCACTGCCGATACAATTACTGCTACCATACTGAATGCCAGCGCAAAAATCCATAAGCTTATTGGTGCGCTGTAGGCAAAGGTGCTGTAGTAATAGTCAATTACAAACCAGCTTACAGGAGCTGCAATAATGAAGCAGATGAGCAAAAGTTTTGCAAACTTGAGGTTGAACATCTGCAGGATCTCCCCAATGGTTGAGCCGTGCACCCTGCGCACTCCTATCTCCTTGCGGCGGTACTGGGTCTCAAAGATTACCAGTCCGAACACTCCCATAAGTGAGATGATGATTGCCATTACGGTAAAGAGTGTAACCAAAGTAGTAAGGTTCTTCTCTTTCTTGTACATATAGCCAAGTTCATGATCGAAGAAATTCACATTGAGTTTCTCTGCAGGATAATCTGGCGCGTAATTGTGTACTGTTTCATGCAGTGCTTCTGTTACATCACTAACCTTGGCTCCGGCCTCACATCTTATGTACAGATGGGTTGTCTGCCACCATGGCTCCTTGCCAAAAATGTAGAATGCAAACGGGGTAAGTTCATACTGCAGCGGACGGAACTGGAAATCTTCACAGAAGCCGGCTATATCGGTCACCCCCTTGTGTCCAGTTATCCTGTCTTCAAGGGTAAGGCCAAATTTGTTCTTGGCTACCTGGTTGAAGATGAACACGCCGTTTTCACTCACCTCATCAGATTCTGTAAAATCCCTCCCTTCAACTACCTCAATACCCATGAAGCGGAGGAAATTCCACGAAACGGGATAGGAGTCAAAACCTATCTGCCCATCCTTGAAAGGGCGCCCCCAACTCATTCTGGTGGTATTTACCAATGGACCTGCCGCCCAGGCAACATCCTTGATATGAGTGGACTTGAGCAGTTCACCCTGAATGGTCTCCCTTGCTTCAAAACTTCCAATAGGGAGATCAGCCGTAAGGAGATACTCCTTGTTGAATCCCATATCATAGTTCATCATATAGGAGTGCTGCCTCTTTATGCAGATTGCACATATCACAAACGAGATGGAAATCACAAACTGCAGCGCTATGAGCACATATCTCAAAGTTCTTCCTTTTGTTGTTGTCCCCACGGTTCCTTTTATTGCAAGTGCCGGAGGGAATGAGGTGATGTAGAGGGCAGGATATACCCCGGATGCCACTGTCATCACCATTGCTGTTGCTACGGTTATGAGGATTGCAGGGAAATTGTCGGGAAAAGAAAGTGAACAGCTTATGAGGTTAGCATAGGTGGAACTCTTGAACAGAAGTACCACTGCCACTGCTGCACATAATGAGATTGCCACGAGCATACCCGATTCCACCATGAGGTTCCCCACGAGGGCTCCCCTACTGCTTCCCAAGATTTTACGGGTATTCACACTCTTTATCCTCATTGGAACCTGTGCAAAGAAGAAGTTCACAAAGTTGATGAGGGTGATGACCACTATGAGGATTGCAACTGCCAGAAGTGTAAGGGTTGTGGTGCGGTTACCCTGGCGGCCGGAGTGGTTATCCAGATTTGTTGCAAAATACATCTCCTCAAATGGGATGAGCTTTGGAGTGGCCATTTTGATGTATTTCTTTACGTCTTCCTCGGTTATTTCCTCTCCCGGAGGCACTTTTGAAAACAGTTCTTCCCTGATAATGTTCTCCACTGCCTTTACTGCCCCCTCCTCAAAAGCCTCCAGTTCTGCTGCTGAGGTGAGTTTTATAAAGTTATTGTATCCCCACTCGCCCCAGTCGTCCACGCCTCTGGTTTCAAGCTGGTTACAGAAAAGGACCTCTACATTTCCAAGGTCGCTGTTCAAAGGCATGTCTTCATATATAGCCGCCACGGTATATGGGGTTCCAGTTTCTTCAATTAGCCTTACGGCGTCCCCTACGCCCACACCCATGGCTTTGGCCATCTTCTCACTTATGGCTACGGCATTTGTCTTCTCAATCCCTTCAAAGGTTCCGGCAACGGGGGTAAACCCAAACACGTCAAGTGCCCCTCTTGTGAGTTCCGATATCCCTGCCGAATACTGTTTTTGGGTCTCCCCTTCCCCTGTAAATACCGGGCGCTTATTGTCTATATTTATCCTGGCAACGCCATAACTCTCCACCATAGGCGACTGGCCCGCTATCATTGACGCAACAGGCCTGTTCATACTCACCTGCAAGTTCCCCTCTTCAAACCAGCTTGGAACCGCCATTATATACAGCCTCTGGGAATCCTTTATCCCCTTGTTGTAGGTAAGATCGTGATACACCTGCACCAACAAAATGTACATCGACGCAAACGCCACAGTCATTCCCAACAGATTCAGAATGCCGGATCCTTTAAACAATTTTCTCATACCTTCTTTTTTTAACGTTGTCTTTTTGTACAATTAACTAATATTCAACGACTTAAAAATTACCATTTTATAATTTACCACATTTCTTATTTTATAAACGCCTGTAAATCTGCATATTGTACAAAAGGACAACGTAACGGAAAATTACAATTCATTCTTCACATCACCCACAATCTGGCCGTCAAACAGGTTGATAACCCTCTGTGCAACAGCCGCATCCTTCTGCGAGTGGGTTACCATTACAATTGTGGTACCCTCTGCATTCAACTCGGCCAAAAGGTCCATTACCTCCTTGCCGTTCTTTGAATCCAGGTTACCGGTAGGCTCATCGGCCAAAATCAGTTTAGGGGAAGAAACCACCGCGCGGGCAATTGCCACCCTCTGCTGCTGACCTCCCGAAAGCTGCTGAGGAAAGTGTTTTGCACGGTGCGAGATACCCATCCTCTTGAGAATCTCAGTCACCTTCACCTTACGCTCACTTGCAGAGATATTCAGATATCTCAACGGCAACTCCACATTCTCATACACATTAAGCTCATCAATGAGGTTAAAGCTCTGGAACACAAAACCTATATTTCCCTTACGGAACTTGGTACGCTCCTTCTCCTTCAACTGCCCAACCTCACTTCCCAACAACTTGTAACTTCCCCCTGAAGGATTGTCCAACAATCCCATAATATTCAGCAATGTAGATTTTCCGCATCCCGACGGTCCCATAATTGCCACAAACTCACCATCCTTAATCTCAAACGACACACCATTCAATGCTGTAGTCTCAATCTCTTCGGTTCTGAAGACCTTACTCAAATCTGTAATCTTAATCATAACTTTACGTTTTAATTACGTCGTCTTTTTGTACAAAACACTAAGAATCAACGCTTTAATTTTTACTCTATTTAATTTTTCTATAATCTTGTTTTTATAACTACCTAAACACCAGCCAGTTGTACAAAAAGACAACGTTACGAAATGTGTTTTACCGGATTTTCAGAGGCGGCAGCCAGGCAGTTGAGTACAACTGTGGCAAGAATCAGCAGCGTAACGGAAACCACCCCGGCGGCAAAAATCCAGAAGCTCAAGGAAACCTTTTGCGGGAACATCTGCAGGGCGGTATTGCCAACCCACCACGAGGCTGCTACACCCAATACGGCTGCAATAACCACCAGTTTGAGGATATCCTTTATGAAAAGCACCACTATCTCCCCCGCAAAAGCACCGTTTATCTTGCGGATTGCCATCTCGGAACTGCGGCGCTGAATCTCATCCCTGATGTATCCTATAAGCCCCATAAGGGAGATGAGCAATGAAACAAGTCCGCCTATCAATATTGCATCCTTCATTTTCCTGATATCCGCAAACTCCTCCAGCATCCCCTCTTCATAAGAGGCAATTGTCAAAGTTTTGTCGGGAAGAAGATCCTCCAGAAATCCCTGCAAAGAGGCAATCACATTGGCATCCATCCTGGAAAGTTTCACCACCACAAATGAAAGGGTCATATCGTTCCACCCCTGCCCTGCACCAAAAGTGGCACTCGGCCTATCATCTGCATAAACGGCACCTATCTTGTAATCCTCATAAACTCCGCAAATTGTAAAAATGTCATCCTTGTGCTGGCTGTGCTGGGTAAAAATCACCCCCTTGCCAATGGCCCCGTCTGACCAGTCTTCAAACTGCTGCATCTTCTCCACAAACTTCCGGCTCACAGCCACCTCCTTTGGAGCAACCGGCTCACGCCCCTCAATATACTCAAATCCAAACAGTTCTGCAGTCCCCTCAGAAGCATTGTACCTGTCTGCAATATTGAACAGTTCCTTCTCGGCCCCAGGGAGGTACACATTGTTTCCCGACGATCCGTTCAACGGAATTTCACTCATCACCTCACAGCCTGCCACCTCAGACCTCTTGAGCAGCTCCTCCTGAACCCTGAAAAAGTCATCTGACTTGGCTCCCGGCATGAACACAACAAGCAGATTGTCATACTCATACCCCATCTCCTCATTAAGCATCACATTATACTGCCTCCCAAAAATGAGAAGAATACAAACCAGAAAAATTGTAAAAGTGAATTGGAGTGAAAGGAACACCAGTTTCCATCTCCTTTTTGTCTCCTTGTAGTTGCGGAAAGCTGCAGCAACAGGAATTCCGGTAAAAATTCTTGCGGGTATGAGGCCTGCCACCAGCAGTACAACTGCACAAACCGCAACAGATGCCAGCACCGAATACAAATTAAACAGCGATGCCAACGGAACTCCCAACAGGTTCTCAATTGTCCCCTGCATTGCAAACACAATTGCAACTGCCAGCACCACCGAGATACCCAGATTCTGTGCCGCCTCCTTAACCACAAGCCCAATGATACTTCCGCTCCCGGCACCATAACACTTCCTCACACCCACCTCTTTAGACCTCTGCACAACAGAAGAGACAGTATTGAGCACATAGTTAACACAAGCTGCCGAAATTAGGAGCAAAGCCACCAATGAAAGCATAAGCACCATATTTCTGTTTGTCCTGTTACACAGATGCTGCTTGTCTGCCCTCTCCAGGAAATACCACAGCTTGAGTCCCGACTCCTCCAGCTGCTCCATAGGCTGGTTCTTCACCTGCATAGCATGAATGGCATCCTTAAGAGATTCAGGATCAACACCCTCCTGCAATTTCACAAAACCATAATAACGGTCATTACCCAACCAGTTTTCAGTGCTGTTTTTGGCATAAGTAGGCATACTCAACAAAATATCAACCGTAGCAAAAGTGGAGTTGCGGGGAAAATCCTCATACACCCCCTCAATGGCAAACTTTGCCTGCGGAAGAGATTCATTGTATATTGTCTTCCCGACAACTCCTTCCACACCTCCCAACTTCTGGGCAAATGAACGGGAAACCATCACCTTTCCCCACTCAGAGAAAATCTTATGGGGATCTCCGCTGTAAATCTCCCTTGTGAAAATATCAAAGAAACTTGTATCAGCCAACAGCTGATTGGCTGTAAGTTTGTTGTTCTCTTCTGTATAAAATGTCTTGTTGTCAAATACTGGAGTTACCCTGGTTGCTGCCTCCACACCAGGCACAAACTCTTTGAATCCAGGAGCCACCGCTCCACTCACCTGCCCGGCGCTCAACGGCTCCTCATTCTGCCTTATCGCACCTGTCATTATACGGTAAACCCTCTCCCTATTCTCATAATAGCCGTCATACTGCAATTCAAAACACACCTTTGCTATAAGCACAACTCCCACTGCAAGCCCCAAAGCCAACGAAATGATTTTTACAATGTCCCTTTTAAGTTTCATAAGTCAATCTTTACACATTATCCATATGCCACAAATGGAGCAATGGGTGTGCCAAAATACTTATACAGCTGTTTTACAAATACTTAGCCTTAATTACCCAAAAGAAAAAGTGTAAAGAAACTTTACAGGTGGCAAGTTTCTTTACACTATATTTTATTATTCAACAATATTGGCTTATGACGTTTCAGTCAATTGGTATTCCTTCCTGATATAGGAACTCAGGTGCTATATCAATTGTTCCGTTATTCCACGTTACGGTCCAACCATCCAATTCCATATCTGAAAAAACTCCAATATCCTTGAGAGGCAGATAAAGGGGATTCCCATCGTTCAACAAGCTTGACACATCAAATATCTTTCTGCACCCGTCGTTGAATGTAAGATATAGGGTATACCCTTCTACAATTTGAGCATCAGTAATCCAGACAAGTTTCATTTTATTCCAAAGGTTTAATACGTTTAAACTGCTCACCTCTCCGTAACAGTTCCCAATTCTCCAGCAGCTCATTTCTATGCAACTCCAACCATTCTTCAATTAATCTTTGCGCCCTGGGCGGTAACGAACCAGTTATTCTCCCATCTTTAATTTCCACTATCGCCCTATAATCATCATATCTAATGTGGAAGTGCGGTGGATTATGTTCATTAATGAACATTGTTACAATTATTCCGTAGAATCTGCTAATCTCAGGCATAATAACCTCCTCCATCTCTTAACAGTTCTACATTCAATCCAATTTCAAAAATTTGGATACATTCAAAAGGAAAGTGTCTTAAATACATATAATACAGGTTTTATTATAAAAAATCTGTAACCCACTATCCTTCGAGTGTCAAATATAGGAAAATTATAGCGTAAACAGCGTAAAAAAACACCTTACAATATGAGTAAAAACAATGATTGTAAAAATTTACGCTATATTTCACACAGGGTTATATGAAATTTGCAGAGGAATATTTAAGAGAATCTTAATTTGAAAACAGTCCCCTGCTCATCGCTACGCGAGAGGGTGAGGGAGCCGTTGTGAAGGCGCATGATTTGTCGGGAAAGGGAAAGTCCAATGCCGGTACCCTCCTGTTTGGTGGTGTAGAACGGGACAAAAATCTCATCACGGCCCTCCGCGCTTATGGGGGTTCCGTTGTTGGACACCTCAATGATCACATTCTCAAGGGGATCCAGTTCTACAGAGATCTCTATGCGGGTAGCCTCTGCCTGGGCCGCATTTTTTACAAGATTTATCAGAATCTGGGCTATCTGGTTCTCGTCTGCCCAAAGGATTACATCTTCCGTTTTCTCAAGATAAACGGTTTCAACCCCTGCCTCAGAGGTATAAGGGGCCGACAATTGGAATACCCTCTCCACCAGTTCGCTCACCATGAACGATTTTCGGATTGGAGCCGCCACACGGGTAAGGCTACGGTACGATTCCACAAAACTGAGCAAGCCTTTTGATGATGCGGAGATTGTTTCAAGCCCGGAGATGTAGTTTGGATTGAGTTTGTCCTCAACGGCACACTGGTTGAGGGTATCGCTCAGGGAGACAATCGGGGTGATGGTATTCATTATCTCGTGGGTGAGTACCCTGGTGAGTTTGTGCCAGCTCTCCTCCTGATTCTCACTCAATTGCGAGGAAATATTGCTCACCGCCACTATTTTCACATCCTTCCCCTTTATGGCAGCATACGAGGCCGAAAGGAGGATATTTACGGATGAACTTTCATTGTAATATGACGCCTTGAGGTTTTCCCCTGGCTTTACCTGCAGGAATGCATTGTAAAGCGATTCATTTATACGCCGCACCTGCCTCAAATGGGCTATCTGTTCCATTCCCAGGAGCACTTTTGCAAAATTGTTGCAGAAAAGGACCCTGCCGCTGCTCTCTTCCACCACCACAATTCCGGTCTGCACATTTTCAAGCATATGGGCATAGTACTCCTCCTGCTCACGGAGTTCACGCTGCCTTTTTTCATAGATTCCCCTCAGACGGTTGAGGGTACGGTTGAGTGATGCATTAAAGAAGAGCCGCTCACGGAAACGGAAATTCACATCGTCGTTATCAAGGGAATCGAGCATGAAGGTAAGTTTCTCATTTGTCTTGCGCCACAAATAGACAGTGTACCCAAAGCACACCGCCACAGCAACAGCCAATATGAGAATCACCTCCATCATCCCCCAATCAGATGTTATATTTTTTCAATTTGGAATACAAGGTAGGACGGGAGATATTCAGGGTTTTCGCCACAAGTGAGAGGTTGCCCCCACATTTCTCAACAGCAGCCCTTATGGTGCGTTCCTCCTGCATTTCAAGGGTTTCCCCATTGTACTCATGTTCCCCTTTTCCCGACAAAGATACCCCTCCTCCCAGTGACATCGGATTGCGTCCGGTTGTGGAGCTGTCGGGAAGATTGATGCTCATCTGAAGGTCCTGCAGGGTGAGTATCTCCCCCTCACTCATTATCACTGCCTTCTCCATGGCATTCTTCAGTTCCCTTATGTTACCGCTCCAGCGATGGAGTTTGAGGGCTGTGAGTGCCTGGGTATCTATCTGGCGCACATTCCTGCCGTATTTTTGGGCATAGGTGAGCATAAAGCTGTAAGCCAACTCCTTAATCTCGTCCATACGCTCTCTCAACGGAGGAAGTATGATATGCATGGTGTTTATTCGGTAGTAGAGGTCTTCCCTGAACTTGCCGTCGCGGATCATCTGCTCCAGGTCCATGTTTGTGGCGCAGATAAGGCGTATGTCTATTGGTATCTGCCTGGTGTCACCAACCTTTGTTATGCACCTGTTCTGCAAAACCCTCAGGAGCTTGCCCTGCAGGTGAAGCGGTATGTTTCCTATCTCATCCAGGAACAGCGTACCGCCGTTGGCCTGCTCAAATTTTCCGGTATGGTCTGCATGGGCATCTGTAAAGGCCCCTTTAACATGACCGAACAGCTCGCTCTCAAAAAGGGTTTCCGTAAGGGCTCCCACATCCACACTCACCATCTGCTGTCCGCTCCTGTTGCTGCTGCGGTGAATCTCTCCGGCCAGCACATCCTTACCGGTTCCGTTTTCTCCGGTTATGAGTACCGTAGCATCTGTTGGGGCAATCTTCTCTACCGTTTTACGGATTGAGAGCATCTGCGGCGATTCTCCCCAAATCATTTTGCTTGGGAGAAGAGACGGTTGCCGTGAGTTATGTTTATCCTCCTGGGCATTCTTTTGAATTGCCTTGCCAAGGATATCCACCAATTTGGCATTATCCCACGGTTTTACCACAAAATCAAACGCACCGCGCTTCATCCCCTCCACAGCCAACTGGATATCTGCATACGCTGTAAACAGAACTACCTCTGTTTGAGGGAAATACTTCTTAAGCTCCGCCAACCAGAACAATCCTTCATTTCCGGTATTTATATCTGTATGGAAATTCATATCCAACAATACCGCATTAGGTTTGAAATCGTTCATCCTGGCCATAAGCTCCTTGGGCGAAGCTATCAGCTCAACCTGCGTAAAATGCAAAGGGAGAAGCACCTTCAGTGCCCCCCTTATCCCTGCATTGTCATCAACTACAAGTATTTTTCCTTTTGTTTTTGTTGCCATAACTGTTATGCAAATATACAATTTTTGCCCCGTGGGACGACGTCCTAATGGGCACTTTTTATTTCCACTTTATGTTCCGCATACAATTTTGCCCACTGGGACGACGTCACAATGGGCAAAATTGCTATATACTGCGCATCACCTCCACCGGATTCTCTCCCGCGGCTCTCCATGAACGGAGGGTTACCAACACAACTGTTGCAGCAAGTACAACAACCAAAGCGGCAATGAATACCCACCATGGCATGGCTATCCGGTTGGCAAACTGCTCCAGCCAGCGCATCACAATCAGCCAGGCTACAGGTGCAGCAACAACAAAGCTCACCAGGACAAGGCCAACATACTGGTTGTTGAGCAGCCCTACAAGCTGGCCTCTCTCTGCTCCATACACTTTTCGTATAGCTATTTCGCTACGGCGGTGCTGGGTCTCAAACATTACAATTCCAAATACTCCCATAAGGGCAATCACAACTGCAAGCATGGCAAAGAGGCCTATGATGATGGTTGACTTTTTTGTGGAATTATACATATTCTCAAGTTTCTGGTCAAAGAACATAACCTCAGGCTCATCACAACCTGGGACAAACTCCTGCGCCAGGCTCTTCACATAAGCACTGAAAGCCTTTATGTCTGCCCCTTCTTTCAGGCGGATATAGAATGAAGAAAGATCCCTACCTGTACAGGCCAACGCAATATAAATATCATCTTCACTCACAGAATTGAAGCGGAAATCTTCAGTTATTCCACATACCCTCTGTCTGCTCTCCTCATGCCCTATCGGGAGCCCGATATCCCTATGCAGCCTGCCGCATATAAGCATATCTTTCCTTTGGGCCGACTGCGGCGTAAACTTCTCACCTTCAATCACCTCTATTCCAAAAAACTCAGGCATATTCCACATCACATACCATGTATTCAGCACATAAGTCTTGCCGTCATACTGCCTGCCCCATTTGCTGCTCGGCATATTGATAGGAGCACCAGTTGCTGTCACCTGGGCCACATCGGGATACTGCTCCAGCTTCCCAACTACGGCATCCCCTTTTTTGCGGAGGTCGTACGAGGTAAAGGTGAGGATGTTCTCCCTGTCAATGCCAATATCGTAATTGATCATATACCTGTACTGCATGAAGAACGACGCCGCCACAATTATGAGCACCATTGCCACAACAAACTGTACTCCGGCAAGGACAGTCCTCATTTTTCTTCCCGACAAAGAATTGGCATGTCCCCCTTTCACACCCATCGATGCATTGAATCTTGTGATGTGGTAGGCCGGGTATACGGCTGACACCACTGCCAGAAGGAGCATCAGGGCAAGGATGATTCCAATTACAGGGAAATTGTCGGGAAGAGAAAGTGAACAGGTGACATACTCCTCAATAAAACTTCCTTGCAGGGCCATCACTATTCCCATGGCCAATGCGAATGCCACTACCACCAGTCCAATGGCCTCAAAAAGGAAGCTGCTCCTTAGGGTATCCTGCTCCGCTCCGAACACTTTACATATGTTCACCGACTGCATCCTCACAGGAACCAGCGCCATAAAGAAGTTCACAAAGTTGATGAAGGCGATGATCACTATTGCAAGTGCTATGGCTGAGAGGGTTAGGGCTGTTGACCTTACTCCGGCTTCATAGTTGCCGTCGCAGAAATTTCCCTCATAGTACATTTTGTCCAGTCTCACCAGTCTTATAGGCTGTATCTCGTCTCCCTCTTCATAGAAAGGATTGTCGGGATACTCAACCTTCCACTTTTCTGCCTGCTCCAACATCCACGCTGCATACTTCTCCATCCAGGTTTTCTTGAACAGTTCCAAGTCTGCCCCCTTCTTGAACTTTACAAAGTTGCAATAGTTCCAGTTGTTGTTCCCCTGGCCGTCTATGCATTTGTCATCTCTAAAAATATGGTGGTCATAGAGGAATGTATTCTTTGGAAAATCCTTGAAAATTGCCACTACTGTATGAGCATGCTCCGGGTTCATGTCGTTATTCCACTTGCCACCCTCATAATAGAGCTGGTCTCCAATCCCAACCCCTGCAGTCTGCGCTGCAGATTCTGAAACAATGATTGTATTGGGCTCCTTTATCTTGGACGCATCTCCGGCAACAATTTCAAATCCAAACACATCCAATCCAGATGGGGCCATATTGTAGGTACCAATCTTAAGCTTCTGGAAATCCCCCTCCTGCATCCTGCTCCAAATCCTGTCCGGCGACGCATAGCTCCTGAAATGAGTGCTTGCAATCACATCCGGATGCGCCTGCGCACTCTCTACAGATGCCGGAGTAGGACAAGTCTCACTCCACTCTTCATCCTCACCGCCCAAAGTACCATCCCACAGCGCCGAAATCATATACACCCTGTCCGAATCCTCCAACGGCCTGTTATAAGTAACCGAATACCACACCTGCGCCGCAATAATGTAAAACGCCACAAACGCCATTGTGAGCCCCAGTATATTCAACACCCCCGCCACCTTGTAGCGCCTGAGTGTCATCAAAAAATTCTTCAACATACCTTTTTATTATAACGTCGTCTTTTTGTACAACTCACTGTGCTTCAACACCTTAAAAATCACCTTTATTGAATTTTGCATAAATCCCAGTTTGTAAACCTTTATAAATCAGCGATTTGTACAAAAAGACGACGTAACTTTAAAATACCAGTACCTCATTGTCTCCAAATCCATCATAACCGCTAACCACTACCCGTTCTCCAGGCTGGAGGCCTTCAAGCACCTCGTAGTACTGAGGGTTCTGGCGCCCTATACGGATGTTGCGCTTGACGGCGCGGGTACCATCCTCAGAGACAACGTAGATCCAGCGGCCGCCGGTTTTCTGGTAGAAGGTACCGCGGGGGATCATCACCGCCTCCTCAGGCTGGCCAAGCTGCAGGTTAAGGTAATAGGTCTGGCCGGTGCGGATATTCGCAGGCTGCTCACCGTTGAACTTGAAATCGGTCTTGAACTTGCCGTCACGAACCTCTGGATACACTTTGCGTATAACAGTTTCATAAGACTCATCCTGCCTCTCAAACCGGGCTTGCAAACCCGCAACCACACGGTCTATATAATGCTCATCCACAAACGCCTCAATCTTATAGGAATCCAGATTGTTTATCTGGCCAATCTTAACACCTGCCGCAATGCTCTGTCCAAGGGCCACATCCAGCAACCCAAGCTCGCCATCAATAGGAGCCTTAATGGTAAGGTTATCCTTACGTTTACGGATCATCCTCATATTCAGACGCATATTGGCCAAACTCTCCTCCATCTGGTCAATCTCCACCGCACGGTAAAGGCTGTCTTGCTTGGCACGGGTCTCCACAAGGGCCAGACGGTCTGAAGCAAGCATGTAGTCCTCCTCAGCCTTGAGCCACTCCTCGCGCGAGATAAGCTTCTCGGCAAACAGTTCTCGGGCACTCTCATAAGCCCTTTTACTGCGGCGCACCTCCACCCTCAACTGCAGCATCTCCTGCTTCACACTCAGTTTCTGCTGCTCCATGGAGATCATGGTATTGCGCAACAGGTTCTCCTTCTCAGCCAGTTCCGCCTCAGAGTTAAGAATCTGAAGATCAAGGCTCTCATTACTCAAAATCACAATCACATCCCCCTTTGAAACCTTAGATCCCTCCTCAGTTACAATCTCCTGCACAACACCACCCTCAAGAGGGGAAATCTGAATTGTTGTCATAGGCTGCACCTGACCGGTAACCCT
Organism: Candidatus Egerieisoma sp.; assembly: GCA_045659725.1. Taxonomy (GTDB): domain Bacteria; phylum Bacteroidota; class Bacteroidia; order Bacteroidales; family UBA932; genus Egerieousia. The sequence continues at coordinate 35,848 of JAZRCK010000015.1, read as the reverse complement.
GATATAATCATTGAATTCCCCCTGGGCAACAGTACCCAACGAGAGGGTATCCCCATTCACCCGCAAAGTGCTGGAATTGTCCCTGAGCACCAGCCAGAGCACAAAAGCAACCACAAACGCACCCATCCAAAACGGCAGCGCCCTCCTTGTAAATGCCGCCGCCAAACCTTTTTTCTTCTCAATAATCTTATCCATATCTGTAATTTTTATTTTCTTCCCCGACAATTTACTGCTCCAAATAAGGAACCCCGCTATAATACTCCACCACACTCCTCTTCAAATAATACTTCAGCAAGGCATTCAACTGCTCGGCCCTGGCTGCCAGCCAGTTTCCCGACGAGGTCTGCCACTCTATGGGGGAAATCATCCCCTGCTCAAACTTCCTGGTGTTGTATTTGTGCGCCTGATTTTGCACCTGTACCTGTCGGGAAGCCTGAATGAATGCTGCATAAGCCCCCTCCTTATCCTGCAGTGCCCTTGCCACCTCCGATTCTACCTCCCTCATCTTGGCATCATACCTGGCCGATGCCCTCAAATAGGCATTTTTTCTTTTGGCCACAGTTGCCTGCCTGTAGAGACGCCCGTAAATTGGGATGCTCATTGAGAGCTGGATATATTCACCCATATTGTTGGAAAACTGCTCCTTGAACGGTGTAGCAACATACCCGTTCTCCCGTGGGTATGTGAAATAACTGGTGCTCCAGCCCCCACTTAGGTTCAAAGAGGGCAAAAGTTGCCATTTTGATGTATTCAATGCCCTTTTTGCATTCAGCATCTCCCCTTTTGCTATGGCTATGGACGGGAGTGAAAGGGCTGCCCTCTGCGCAATGTCTGATGGGGTATCAAGGTACCCGTCCATCACAAGTTTCTCCCCCTGCTCCATTACCTGTCCGTCTGCCATGGAGAAATCAATCTCAAGTTCCTCTTCCAATGGACAGAACATGATATCCTTAAGGGTGAGGAGAGCATCGTTGTACATATTGCGGGTATTTACCAGCCTGTACTCCTTGGCAGCAAGATCGGCCTCAATCTGCACCACATCAGCATACCCTTTCTGCCCCAACTGCTCCTGTTTGCGTGCAAGTTGTACCGCCTTTTTGGCTGCTGCAACCACCTCTTCCATGGCCTTTACCATCTGGCTGTAATACACCACGTTATAATAAGCCTCCATGGTTGCAAGGCATATTGCATCGCGGCTCTCGCTGTATCTGCTGAGCCCCATAGCCTCTGCCGTTTTGGCTATCTTAACATTGTTTACCGCCTGGAAACCGTTGAAAAGGGCAATGCTTCCGCTGGCCTGATAACCGTTCTGGAATGATGTTATAGCCCTGTAGGTATTGGTTTCCGGGTCTACTGAACGTCCAAAGTTGTAATATGCATAAGTTCCAGCAGATACAGAAGGGGTAAATGCCTCCAGAATTGCACTCCTGCGCTCCACCTGCGCATCGCGGATATCTGCCTGCTGTATCCTCATTTCAGTTGAATTGGAAACAGCGTACTCCATACACTCCTTAAGTGTCATAACCTTCCGCTCACTGGCAGTGGCCACTACTGAAGCACCTGCCATCACCATTGCCAACAATGATATTTTAAATAGTCTTTTCATCTTTTGCCGTTTTACACCCATCCCTTGGAGCAACGGCCGTGCCAAACTACATAAATCAATGATTATGTGAATATTACATATTTAAGGAGAAAATAAAAGCTGTAAAGAAACTTTACAGCTGATAAATATCTTTACAAATTTGATGTAAAATGTACGGCATCAGATCCTCTCCATATGACAAAGGAGCAGATCCCCATTACCGTCACGCAGGTGCATACCGTTGCCCTGGCAGTAGCGGAACCATTTGCAGGCGGCACATTTGCCGGTTTTCATCCAAGAGCGGTTCCGGTATTGCTGAAACCTGTTCTCCCACACCTCAATGAAATCATCTTTGTATATATTGCCCTGATTATAGTCTGCCCTTATGCTTCCACAGGCAGAAATTGAACCGTCAATCCTTACCGACGCAATTGAGAGGCCGGCCTGACAACTGAAAAGGTGGTCGCGCACATCTCCCTCATATTCTCCCAAAAATCCTTCGCATCCGTAACTGGCATGTATCCGTCCCTCCTTCCTGGTCTTCCTGATGAATTCCATAAGTCCCCGGAACTTCTCACTGCTCAGCTGCAGCTGCTGGTCTGCGGCAGCGCGCCCTACAGGGAAGACCGTAAACAGGCGCCAGCTTTTAAGGCCAAGGCTTATCAGATATTCCTTGAACTGCTCCAGGGTATCATAGTTGATATTGTTTACACAGGTGACCACATCAAATTTGATGCCCGGAACTTTTGCCAGCATCTCCACAGCCCTGGAGGCATGGCTGAAACTGTCGGGAAGACCACGCATCCAGTTGTGGTGCTCCTCAAATCCGTCGAGGCTGATGGTGAGGGAGTGGATGCCTGCCTCCAGGAGTCCGTCTATCATCCGGGGACTCATCAGGCGGCCGTTGGAGACCATTCCCCACGGGAATTCAAGGTTGAATATTTCCCTGCCGCACTTGAGGATATCCTCCCTCACAAGGGGTTCTCCGCCTGAGACAATAACCATAATGTTATGGGAATCATACTTTTCCTTAATCCTCTCAAGTACTTTGCGGAAATCATTGAAAGGCATGTCGGGATGAAGGGAAGAGCTCTTGCAGTCGCTGCCGCAGTGACGGCATTTGAGGTTGCAGCGGAGGGTGGATTCCCAGAAAAGCTGCCTCAGGGGATGCTCTTCCTGCATCTGCCTTACAAGTTGCCTGTTCAGTTCAAGTGCTATTTTTTGTCTGATTGTAAGCATGTTGCCTCCAATGTGATATCCCCTTCATACTTACCTGCATGCCATCTGCCTTCATCACCCTCCTTCAATTTCAGGGAAACCGGATAAAGGGTATCTTTATAGTTGCCATGGGTATTGGCATCAAGATCGTGCATCTTTATATACATCTTTTTTTCACCCGTTCCAAACTGTCCTTTCAACTCATATACCCCCGCTGTATTGTTTGTTGTCTCATTGCCGAATGGTATGAACACATCTGCATATGACCCGCTTTCATCAACACCTGAATATACAGTTCCGGGCACCAGCCCAAGTCCGTCAACAGGGGCCTTTGTCTGAGAATCCACAATTTTGCATTTGACGTCATATGTGCAGTATGGTGCCCCGTATTCAGTCTTAAAGCCATTATCTTTACTGCAGGATGCAACAACCGTAAATCCCATTGATGCAAGTATCCACCTGCTGATTCTGTACAATATCCTTTTCATAAGCGGTTCTGTGTTTTTGAATTTATAACGGAACCTCCATGCAAATACTTCCTTGGCGGAACATATTTAATTTTTTTGCACGATTTATGCATCTGCCTGGAAGTATTTTTGCTATTCTCCCGTTTCAAATATATAAAAAATTGAGCGGAATAACCAATATGACGGATGTTGAACTGGCCAGATTGTGCGCCAATAGCGATGAAAGTGCCAGAAAGGAGCTGTATACCAGGTATGCGGCATGGCTCTATGCGCTCTGCATCAGATATGTTGGTGACAGGGAGCTTGCCCGCGACCTCATGCACGACGCAATGATAAAAATCTTTGATTGCGCAGGCAAATACCAACCGCACGGATCATTGAAATCATGGTGCTCCAGAGTTACCGTAAATCTGGTGATAGACCATCTGCGCAAATCCAGGCAGATGGATGTGGTGCCGCTGGAAGAGAGTGTGACAACGGTTCCTCAACCCGATACGGAGGAGGTTGAAAAGATTCCAAAAGAGGAACTTCTGCGCATGGTAAGCCAACTTCCCCCAACGAAAAGGGTTGTATTCAATCTTTACTGCGTGGAAGGATATTCACACAAAGAGATTTCCGCACTTCTGAACATTAAGGAAAAAACCTCCTCCTCGCTGCTGTTCAAGGCACGCGGACAACTGGCAGAAAACATTAAGGAATACATTAAAAGGAACGGATTATGATGAACGACTGGACAGATATCATAGGTGAGCAGCTCTCCAATATGAGCGGGACTCTCCCTGCTGATGACTGGAAGGTGCTTCAGCAGAAATACTCATCTTCCCGCAAGAGGGCAAGAAGGGCCGCAACATTGCGTTGGGCCGGCCGCCTTGTTGCCGCAGCCGCAGCGGTTCTCCTTATAATTTTCATTTTTCTGCCAAAAGAGAATACACCACAAACCACCCTCATAGCCGAAGAAATTCCACATTCACATGTGATTCTTCCCGACAGTTGTACACTGTCAGCGGACAGCTGCTCACCGGCACAGGAAGATCTTACATCACTTGAAGAGAACGCCACAACTGCTGAACCGGCAACTGATGAACCGGCAACTGATAAACCGGCAACTGATGAACCTGCAACTGATGAACCTGCAGAGGAGAAATTGTCCGGACAGAAACCGGAATCTGCAGATCCCGCAACGGAAATTACAGCAGAACCGGCGTCCGAAGCGGTTTCAGATGCTGCATCAGATGCAGTTTCAACGGTTGCATCTGAATCGGGAGCACTCAAAAAACAATTTGAGGAAAGCATGGAAGAAACCGCCAATGCAAACAGGCGCAAGATATCCATTGGCATATCCGGGGCCATTTCCGGCACAATGGACATGGGAGAAAAAGTAGACATGTCGCCTGGTTCCGTAACAGAACCGGCAGATTCATCATACCATACTAAGTCAGCTGCTTCCAAAAACAAATCCGACGGGTACGACCATGAAATGCCGGTATCATTTGGCATTTCAGCAAGATTTCACCTTAATGACGTTTTGGCTGTAAGCACCGGAATCAACTACACAAAATACGAATCAAAACGCACCGGTTACAAGCACGACCGCAAACAAAGTTCAATGCAGAAAGTGCATTATATTGGAATACCAGTAAGATTTGACCTGATACTTGCAGAGAGCAAGAACCTGAGCTTATACTTGGGTGCCGGAATACAGGCCGACAAATGCTTATGGGCAACTGCCTGGGGTAAAACTCTCCATGAGAAAGAGGTACTCTGGTCTGCAACTTGCGTCGCCGGACTTCAGGTGAATCTTACCCCATCTTCATCCATATATCTTGAACCGGAACTCAGCCGTGCCCTGAACACAGGCTCGCTGCAGACATATCGCTCTGAAGAGAGTTCAACTGTAAGTATACGCGCGGGGATACGTTTTACCCTAAAATAGTTATGTCGGCGATGGTGGGGTTTGGGGGAAATTTTGTCGGGAAGAAATTACTGCTCTACCCTATCAATGTAAAGCACCCCGCTCAAATGGTCTACCTCATGCTGGAAAATTACTGCAGTGAACCCTTCAATGCGCTCCTGCACAACCTTGTGAGCCTCCAATGAGTAATACTGGATTGTAACCCAGGTGTGACGCATTACCTCGTGACGCTGGTTTGGAACAGAAAGGCATCCCTCCGGTCCTGGAGCCAGTTCCTCCGATTTCTCTATAATTGATATATTGGGATAAACCTCAAACGGCTCCCCTTCCTTATCAAAACGCTGCACCGCCACAACCCTTCTGTTTATGCCAACCTGCGGAGCCGCCAGCCCTACGCCATCTACATTTGGATGGGTAACTGTCTCCACCATCCTCTGAGCCAAGACCGCATAAAGTTCACTCTCAACAGCCTCCTCGCCCAAGTTTGTGGAAGTATCCCTCAGCACCTTTAAATCCTCCTCATTATCAATCGTATAAACCTTAAGAATGGTATCCTGTGCCCCCATAATTATCTCTTTTTCTTTCTGAGTAAAATCACCCTTGCTGCTGCACGAACATACCGCTGCACCAATTACAGCCACCGCTGCTGCCACCTTTAAAACACCTTTAATCATAATCTGAAAATTTTGCACAAATATAGTAATTTTTGTAACGTCGTCTTTTTGTACATTTTACTGATTATCAGGATTATAAAAAATGCAAAATTTCAAGAAATCAAAAACTCACATCTCTACACCTTTGATAATCAACCGATTGTACAAAAAGACGACGTAACAAAAAAATTAATTATATTTACGAAAAAACTACAGACATGAAACGGATACTTTTTACATTGGCAATATGCCTGATAGCCGCAATTTCTTACGGACAGGGGAACAAAGGGAGCAAGTTCATAGACTTTACCGTGAAATATGACGGTAAGGAACAGAAGCTTTCAGATTATGTGGGGAACGGGAAGTATATGCTTGTGGATTTCTGGGCCAGCTGGTGCCAGCCGTGCAGGGGTGAGATTCCCGGACTCATAAAGATCTACAACAAGTACAAGGGGGAAAATTTTGGTGTGTTGGGAGTTGCATTGAACGACAAGCCGGAAAGTTCAAAAAAACTGATTGAAACCATGGGCATACCTTACCCGCAGATACTCAATGCCGGAAACCAGGTTGCATATATGTACAACATCAAGGGAATTCCGGAAATAATGCTTTTTGACCCAAGCGGAAAACTTATTGCCCGCGGCCTGAGGGGCCCCTACATTGAAATAGCTGTAAGAAAGGCTCTGGAGGAACATAACACCCCCAAAAAATAACACAATATGAAGAAAAAGATAATATTCCTTTGCCACGGCAACATCTGCCGCAGCCCAATGGCTGAATATGTAATGAAACACCTTGTGAAACAGCAAGGTAGGGAGAACGAATTTGAAATCACCTCCGGAGCGGTATCAAGGGAGGAGATTGGGAATGACATCTACCCTCCTGCCAAGCGCAAGCTGCAGGAGAAGGGGGTGGAGTTTGCAAGACACAGGGCCCACCAGATTACTCCGCAGGAATTCTCTGCCAATGACCTCATCATCACCATGGACTCCTCAAACATGAGACTCCTTGGAAGAATTGTCCCAAATTGGGAATCTGCAGAACCCGGAGAGAACATTCCGCAGGATAAAATTGTTGGTAAGGTGCACATGATGATGCAGTTTGCTGCTCCCGACAGTGCCTCAGGTAAATATGGAGCAAGAGATGTTGCAGACCCTTGGTACACAGGAGATTTTGAGCAGACATATCAGGATGTGCTGCAAGGATGCACCGGGCTGCTGGAACTTCTTGCAGAATAATGGAAACACAGCAATAAGGCAAAACTGGCAACGATTATGAACACCCCTACCGGGCAGATTATAGAGACTTTACAACAACAGAGGGAATTCTTTGCAAGCGGACAGACACTGGAGATAAGGTTCAGGAAAGAGATGTTGCGCAGACTGCTCAACGCCATGGAGTTGTGGGAAGAGCAGTTGGCCAGGGCATTGTGGAAAGACCTCCACAAATCTTACGAGGAGGCATATCTCACAGAACTGAGCATCGTTAAAGGTGAGATAAAAACCCATCTGAAGAACCTCAACAAATGGGCAAAGCCGGAAAAGGTACCCACCCCTGCAAAACTTGCCCCTTCCAAAAGCCGCATTGTAAAGGAGCCACTTGGGTGCGCCCTGATAATTGCCCCGTGGAATTACCCGGTGCAGCTGCTTCTGGCGCCACTTGTAGGAGCCATTTCGGCAGGATGTACAGCAGTGCTCAAGCCGTCGCCATACACTCCGGCAACCAGCAAGGTTCTGGAAGAGATGATCTTACAGACATTCCCCAACAAGTATGTATCATTGGTTCAGGGAGACCGCACGGTAAACACCGCACTGCTGGAACAGCGGTGGGACATGATTTTCTTTACCGGAAGCCCTGCCCTTGGCCGGACTGTAATGAGCGCAGCTGCCCGCAACCTCACCCCTGTAGTGCTTGAACTGGGAGGCAAGAGCCCCTGCATAATGGACAAAACCGCAAACATAGAAATTGCCTCCAGAAGAATTGCCTGGGGCAAGACACTCAACAGCGGCCAGACATGCATTGCACCGGATTACCTCATTATCCACAAGGATGTGAAGGAGGCTTTCATTGATGCCTTTGGCAAGAGGATAAGGGAACTGCACGGAGGTGACATTATGGAAAGCCCCCACTATGTGCACATGGTAAACGAAAAGGCATTCCAAAGGGTATGTAGTTACATTCAGGAGGGCAAAATTGCCTACGGTGGCCGCACCAACCCCAACACCCTCTGCATTGAGCCCACACTGCTGGAAGATGTTCCCCTCAACTCTCCTGTTATGGAAGAGGAGATTTTCGGTCCCGTCTTCCCGATGATTGTTCTGGATGACTCCGGTGGCACCCCTTTCACACATAAAGTTACGGCATACCTTCAGGCAAAGGAGAAGCCTCTGGCCCTCTACTGGTTCGGGGAGGAGAAAGATGGTTGGGATGTAATAAGGAATACATCGTCGGGAGGAGCATGCATAAATGATGTGATCATGCATATTGCCAATGAGGGACTCCCTTTTGGGGGAGTGGGAAATTCCGGCATGGGAAGTTACCACAACAGGAGGAGTTTTGAGTGCTTCTCGCACTCACGGGCAGTACTGGTCACCCCAACATGGATTGACCTCCCGTTCAGGTACATGCCGTACAAACTGTTCTCATTAATCAAAAAAATTATTTGACAGAGAGCTCTCCGGCTCAAAACAAGTTGGGCCAACAAGCCCACCAACGGGCATACTGAAGCACTTTTATGTGCCCGCACAACCGGATTGCCGCATAAAAAAAGGGGACTGCCGTCAGTTCCCTTTTTTCTGGTTCTTCTTTTTCCTCTTCTTAGCGTATCTCTGCCTGCGGTAGTAGTTCTTTGTGTATTTGACAATCACCGCGGCTATAAGCCCAAGAAATACAAGGCAAATGAGGATATATGTCCATGCAGATGCACTGTCACCTTTAACGCGGCTCCACATGCGGAGAAGCTTCTCGGTACCGGCATCGTGCATCATGCCGCAACGCTCAATGATGCCCTTTTGAGGATACATCACCGGATTCACACAGATGCTGTCTGCCCCCTCGCCAAAGAAGTATGTGACATCAATTGGAGGGAACTCCTCATCCTGCATATTCTCAAGCACCTCTTCCCCACCTACTGCACTTACATATCCGGTCATGTCCATATTGCGCAGTGCATTCTCAGGCATGCACATAAAATTGATGAAGTAACGTGCAGCCTTGATGTTCCTTGCATATTTGGGAATTACCCAACCGTCAAACCATACGGCACTTCCGGTCTCTGGAATTGCATAATTGAGTTCAACGCCAATCTCTGCAGCTTCATCAATTGCCCATTGGGCATCTCCGCTCCAGGAAAGGTTGAGCCATGCAAGTTCCTTTGTCATCTGCTCCTTGCCAAAATCTGCCTCCCAACCGGCAACCGATTCCTTAAAAGAATTTATATAATCCTTTACTTTGGCTATAGACTCGTCCGAAACATCAAAAGCGAGTGTATTGATATCTTTTTCTCCCCTGTCCAATGCATCTTTGTTGATGGCAATAAGCAATGCTGTATATACATCCCTGTAGGCATCTTTCATAAGGAGCTTTCCTTTGTAGGCTGGGTTTCTCAACACTTCCCAACTCCTCACTTCTTCGTCGGGAATATATTTTGGATTATAGATGAGACCTACTGTTCCCCACATGTATCCTACGCTATAGTCATTTGCATTCTTTCCGTTGCCGTCAATCTGGTTGAACTTGTCAACTATGTAAGGGGAAATGTTTCCAAGATAGTTGGGTGTTGAACCAAAATCCCTGCTGATAGGCAAAAGGAGATTGTTCTTGAGCATCCTTTCAATGATGTAATCTGAAGGACACACAACATCGTAATCCTCATGCCCCAACTCAACTTTGGAAAGCATGGTTTCGTTGATGTCAAATGTCTGGTAGATTATCTTTACCTCCTCTCCGGTCTGCTCCTTATACCATTGTTCAAATTCTCCAAGGAGCTCCTCATCTATATAGTCTGCCCAGTTGTATACCTTAAGGATATTGTCCCTGTCACTGGAGCAACCTGCCAGCGCCAGTACCAATGCCACAACAACAAAATATATAAATCTCTTCATTTTCCTGCACAAGATATTAACGGGCATTATTCTTTGCATTGCGCATTGCCCTGATGTTAATGACAATAAGGAGAACAAGTACACCCACAAACAGTAGGGTAATCAGAGGCCTGAGTTCCGGGGTAAGACCACCTTTGCGGGCATCTGTGTAAATGTATGTGGAGAGGGTATCCAACCCTACGGTTCCTCTGGTAAAGAAGGTAATAGCAAAATCATCCAGTGACATGGTGAATGCCAATATGAATCCCGATATCATTCCAGGCTTGAGCAACGGCATAAGTACCTTACGGAGAGCCTGATATGGAGTTGCACCCAAATCAAGGGCAGCCTCATAGATATTGGGGTTCATCTGGGTAAGTTTTGGAAGCACATTCAGTACCACGTATGGGGTACAAAGTGTGATGTGTGCCAATATCACTGTAGCATATCCCTGACTGATGTGAAGGAATACAAACAGCAGGAAGAGGGATACACCGGTAATTATGTCGGGATTAAGGATAGGGATATTGTTGAGGAATGTTATTACCTGCTTTCCCTTTCCTCTCATATTGTGTATTCCTATGGCTGCAATTGTACCCAATATTGTTGCCACTGTTGCCGCTATAAGGGCTATGAGTATGGTATTCTCAATTGCAGAAACCAATGCACCGCTCCCTTGCATGTCGCCAGTAAAGAGGTTGGTATACAGTTTTGTTGAGAAGCCTGTCCAGTTTCCCAAAACCTTGCTCTCTGTGAACGAGAAGATTGCTATAAACACTATTGGAGCATAGAGCACCACAAGCAGCAACCATATGTAACATTGTGCAAAAAATCTCTTCATAGCTATACAACCCCGTTAACCTCTTTCTTATTGTCCTGCAATAAGGATGTTATACCAATGATTATGAGCATCACCAATGAAAGGGCCGCTCCGTAATTCCACATTGATGAATTGATATTCTCCTGGATGATTGTTCCAAACAGCTTTATCTTGTTGTTGGTAAGGAACTCAGAAATGGCAAAGGTGCTTACCGTAGGCATGAACACCATCATCACTCCACTTATGATACCCGGCATTGAAAGCGGTACCTGAACTTTCCAGAATACCTGCCATGGTGTTGCCCCCAAATCTGAAGCCGCCTCTACATAAGACTTATCCATCTTACTGAGAATGTTATAGATAGGATATATCATAAATGGCAGATAATCATACACCATACCCACAATGAGAGTACCTTTTCCAAGCTGAATACCCAACATATGGAAGAGCTCGGCAGTAGCCAGTGTACGCATGAGTGCATTTATCCACATTGGCAATATGAACAGCACTACTGTAACTGCGCTTTTGTTGAGCTTTTTGTTTGCCAGAATCCATGCAGCAGGGTAACCGAGCAGAATACATATAAGGGTATTCTCAATTGCCACCTCCAGGGAGAGGGCAAAAGTTCCTATGGCATCCGCATCAGTTACAAACTTTGCAAAGTTTCCCAATGAGAAACCTCCCGACGAATCTTTGAATGCGTACAGGATTACGATTATAAGAGGCAATGCGACAAACAGCAACAGGAAAATTGCATAAGGCAATGCCCAGGTACTTCTTTTAGTCATTATGCTCATTGCACTTGCTTATTTTAATGTCCTGCGGAGCAATGTTGATACCAACAAGGTCACCCTTGTCCCATACGTCAGTTGTATCTACCCAGATACGGTCCCTGTCATCAGTAAGGATAGTAAGATGGTAGTGGTCTCCCTTATAGATAAGGAAGAAGACATCTCCATGAAGCTTGCCGTCCTCCTGATGGTCAATAAGGTCAACCTTATCAAAATCAACCTGTACCTTAACCTTCTCACCCGGTTTGAAATCAGTCTGAGGAAGACACTCAAATGTCTCCCACAAGAATTTGACATGGGTCTCGTCAACCATTTCCCCGTCAAAGGTATTGCATGTCCTCTCCTTGTGCATTACCTGAATGTCTGCAGGTCTTATGATAAGACCAACCTCCTGGTCTGGTGCAAAGGCATTATAATCCTGAATCATAAGCTCGTATCCCTTGTCCGTATCAACAAACATCTCATAATGGACACCCTTGAAAGTACATGATTTCACTTTGGCTGTAAACTGCGCACTCTCAAGATTTCTTACAATATAGATATCCTCCGGACGTACTACAACATCCACCGGAACATTTTCGCCAAATCCCTCGTCAACGCACTCAAACTCATGCCCTACAAACTCAACAAGCTTGTCCTTTACCATTGTTCCGTTAAGGATATTTGACTCTCCTATGAAATCTGCCACAAAAGCGTTCTGCGGCTCGTTATAGATATCCGTAGGTGTACCTATCTGCTGGATTACACCATCATCCATTACAATGATTGTATCTGAAAGGGTAAGCGCCTCCTCCTGGTCGTGGGTAACATATATGAATGTAATGCCCAATTTCTTGTGCATCTCCTTAAGCTCAATCTGCATATCCTTACGCATCTTGAGGTCCAATGCCGAAAGTGGCTCATCCAAAAGGAGCACTTTAGGCTGGTTTGCAATAGCCCTTGCAATGGCAACACGTTGCTGCTGTCCTCCCGACAAAGACTCCACATCCCTGTCCTCATAGTCGTTCATGCTCACCATCTTCAGCACCTTGCGCACAATCCTGTCTATCTCATCTCCAGGTACCTTCTGAAGTTTGAGTCCGAACGCAATGTTCTCATAAACATCCAAATGAGGGAAAAGGGCATAACGCTGGAACACCGTATTCACCGGACGCAAATGCGGCGGAACATGGGTATAATCACTGCCATTGATCCTTATCTCACCGCTGTCCGCTTCACCAAAGCCTGCAAGAAGACGGAGCAGAGTTGTCTTTCCGCATCCCGACGGTCCAAGAATTGTTACAAACTCTCCCTTTTTAACCTTAATGCTCACATCATTAAGGATCACTTTGTCTCCAAAACTCTTGGAAATATTATTGAGTTCAATAATGTAGTCTTTGTTTTCCATTCTCATCTAGTAAATGCGACCAAAAATAAGTATTTTTTTCCATTAACGCTCCTTTTTGCCTTATTTTTTGTAAAAGTTAAAAAAAACGGCTCTCCAGCAATCTACAAGCAGTGATTTTTTTGAATTAATTGTTTTGTCGTTTGAATATTTTAGGTAACTTGCAACCCTTTCCGCCCCCGGCGGAATATTTTGTTTAAAAACTAATCAAAAAATCTAATAACCTTTAACTTTTATGCTATTATGAGTGACTATGTTAAGAACATGAGGAACCTTATCCTTGTGTTTCTGCTTGGTATGATCTCAGTATCACTACAGGCGCAGCAAAGCAGTCAGGCCAAGAACATAACTGTTACCGGTACTGTTGTTGACATCAACGACGAACCGCTTATAGGAGCAACAGTTATGGTGTTGAATACAAAAATTGCAACATCAACAGGCGTTGACGGCGAATTCACCATCACATTCCCTGAGAAGGAGAAGACAGTGCTTTCTTTCTCTCTTTTGGGAATGAAAACAAAAGAAATTCCTCACAAAAAAGGACAGAAAAAATACAACGTTGTCCTTGAGGAGGACCAGTTCACATTGGACAATGTAGTTGTAACCGGATACGCAAACATCCGTAAAGAGAGCTTTACCGGTACCTCTACCACAGTAGGAAGAGCCGAGATCCTTAACGTGGCACCTACCAACGTGCTAAAGGCGTTGAGTTCATTTGACCCTTCAATCAAAATGATCACAAACAACGCAATGGGTTCAGACCCGAACAGCATGTCGGAGTACTATGTCCGCGGACGTTCAGGTGTTTCTGAGGTAAAAGAACTTGACGTTGCCCTAAGCGACGACGTATCTGAGTTTGCCCTCAAGAACAACCCAAGTGCCCCTATCTTTATTCTCGACGGATTTGAGGTAGACCAGGCAACCATCTACGACCTTGATGTAAACCGTATCCAGAGCATCACCATCCTTAAAGATGCGGCTGCAACTGCAGTTTACGGTTCAAGAGCGGCAAACGGTATCTTTGTGGTTGAGACAATTGCACCAAAAGAGGGACAGATCTATCTTTCATACACAAACACCTCTTCTGTAAGCACACCAGACCTTTCGAGCTACTCTTTGATGAACGCAAAGGAGGCTTTGGAGGCTGAGTGGTATGCAGGCTTGTTTGAGAGTGCATCAGACGACAAGAACACAGGTGGTCTTATCAACTATGATGAGCTTTACAACAATGTAAGAAGAGGCGTAAATACAGACTGGATTGCAAAACCTGTAAGAACCGCAGTTAGCCACAAGCACACACTTAACCTTGGTGGCGGCAGCGAGTCATTACGTTGGGCTGCAGACTTGAACTACCAGAACAAATCCGGTGTAATGAAAGGTTCAAAGAGAAACAACTATGGTGGAGCAATGACATTGGACTACCGTTACAAGACCCTTCAGATCAAGAACAAGGTAACATTCAATGCCATGGAGTCTGAGGAGTCGCCTTACGGAAGCTTCAGCGAGTATGCAAAAATGAAACCTTACCTGGATCCTGTAAACCCTGAGACCAACCAGTGGTACAAAGTGTTCATGATCTACAGGAACATCCGTTCATCTGTAAGTGAGCCTGTCTATGTAGAGAACCCTCTTTACGAGGCAAGCCTTGGCAGCTTCAACAAATCAACTTACAAGGAGTTTATTGAGAACTTGAGCGTAAACTGGGACATTACCAAACATCTCCGTGCAAAGGCTACGATGAGCATGGCATACAAGATTCAGGAGAGTGAGATTTATGCAGACCCTATGTCGGGAAAATTTGTAGACTATGCAATTACCGAGAAAGGTTCTTTCAAGGAGGGCGACATCAGAACAAGCAGATGGACCATAAACGGTCTGGTTTCATACAACCGTTCCATCAATGACCATCATATCAATGCCACTTGGGGTATTGAGGGATCTGAGAACATCTCTTCTTCTAAATACTCAACATACATAGGCTTTGTTGAGGGTGCAAAACCTTCTGCAAACAATGCATTGAAACTTAAGGATGAGCCTGTTTACAGCGATGCCAACTCAAGAAGATTCGGTACTTACCTTCAGGGCAACTACTCTTACAAGGATATCTACCTGTTTGATATTGCAGGCCGTTACGAGGGTTCATCTTCATTTGGTGCAAAAGAGAAAATGGGTGTATTCTGGTCTGCCGGTGCTGGTTTGAACGTACACAACTACGAGTTCATGAAAGACCTTACATGGTTTGACAGATTCAAGATCAAGGCTACTTACGGTGTAACCGGTAAAGCCAACTTCAGCCCTTACCAGGCACGCACAACCTATGATATCCTGTATGACAACCCTTACATCGACCAGTGGGGTATGGTTCTTAAGGCTCTAGGAAACGAGAATCTTCTTTGGGAGAGAGTAAAGAAGTTTGATTTGGGTCTTGAGCTTGGATTCCTAAAGAATGCAATTACCGTACAGTTCGACTACTACCATGATTTGAGTACAGACCAGGTAGAGGACATGTCACTGCCAAGTTCTTCAGGTTTCACCAGCTACAAGAACAACGTGGGTAAGGTACTTAACAAAGGTGTAGACCTTAAACTTAACGTAAGGGCCTTCTCAAACAGGGACTGGGATGTATATGCATTTGCAAACATCAACCACAACACCAACACCATTGAGGAGATTGGTGAGGCACTTCAGAACTACAACAACAGAATTGACGAGTTCTTCAACGGTGCAGGTTCAAGCGCAACCGACAGCAAATACAGCCAGCCATTTACCAAATATGAGGTTGGTAACTCGCTTTCTGCAATTTACGGTATGAAATCATTAGGTATCGACCCTGCTACAGGTAAGGAGATGTATGTTAAACGTGACGGTACAGTTACTTACACATGGTCTTCTGCAGAGCAGCAGTGCCTTGGTGACTACGATCCTGATTTCTCAGGTACAGTAGGTATCAACGTAAAATGGAAAAACTGGACCCTATACAGCACAATGAACTTCAAATATGGCGGACAGGCTTACAACTCTACCCTTGTATCAATTGAGAACGTAAACCTTGAGAAATACAGCGGTGACAAGAGAGTCCTTACCGACAGATGGAAAGAGGTGGGCGATGTTTCAGCATTGAAGAGCCTGAAAGACCGTTCTTACACTACAAAACCTACCTCAAGGTTTGTACAGGATGACAACGAGCTTAAACTTGGTTCTGTTTCACTTGGATATACATTCAACAAACAGCAGCTTCGCAAAATTGGAATCTCTGCATTGAGACTTCAGCTCAGCACAGAGGATCTGTTCACACTTTCTTCAATCAAACAGGAGAGAGGAACATCTTATCCGTTTGCAAGAACATACAACTTCAGTTTGAACTTCACACTATAGGACAGTAGACGATTATGAAAAATATTAAATTGACATATTTGATGGCAATCTTCTGCTTTGCGGCAGTAATGCTGAGCTCTTGCAACGAGTGGCTTGACATTACCTCAGACCAGGAGGTGCTTGAGGAGGACGCTTTTGCATCTACCAAAGGATACAGAAGTGCCCTTACCGGAATCTACAAGACTGTTGCTTCCGAGAGCCTTTACGGCCAGGAGCTCACTTGGGGATTGAAATCTTCACTTGCATGGAACTACGCTGTAGGTACTGCAATTCCAAAATACCGTTCACCGCTACAGGCACTTCAGAACGGAGATACAGAGTACTACTCAAACGGTACCGTTAAGGCTATCCTTGAGAACATCTGGAAAAAGGCATACTTTGCAATTGCAAACTGCAACAACCTCCTTCAGGAGATTGAGGGATGTACAGAGCAATTTGAGTACGATTGGGAGAAAAACATGATTATGGCAGAGGCAAGAGGTCTTAGAGCACTTCTTCATTTTGAGCTTCTTCAGCTCTTCACCCCTGCTCCTGTTACTGGATATACAGGCATGGCTATCCCTTACGTAACCAAATACCCAGATCTTGCTCCTGCAAGAATGACTATTGACAAAGTTCTTGAGAACATCATTGCGGATTTGGAGTATGCACAGACAACCCTTGCTCCAATTGACATTGACGAGCTTAGAAACAAGAGCAGCTTTGTTGCCGGTACTACCCGTATGGACAACATGGACTACGTATTGTTCCAGGGTGTAGGAAATATCCATTCAGATGGAGGAAAGAGGGACAACGCTCACGGTGACGGTTTCTTTGCATTCAGAGGCTACAGATTCAACTACTGGAGTGCAACAGGCCTTCTTGCAAAAGTTCACTCATATATGAGAAACTTCCAGCAGGCTGAGACCTACGCAGACCAGATCATTGAGTGGGTATGCGACTACCAGTTCTGGATCCACGGAGACAAGAACACAGACAACTATGCTGTAGATACCAAAAACGGGGCCAACAGAGTAGACGGCAAAAGACGTCCGGAGCCTATCCTTGCTTTCTGGAATGACAAAGTATGTGAGGACTATGCTACTGAGGCAGGTACCACTTACAATGTAATGGTAGACCTTCAGTACCTGTTTGATGGTGATGAGACAACCGACTACAGATACACTACCCTATTCGACCAGGAGAACAAGAAATACCGCGTATGGGACGGACAGGATGCAACCTTCACCATCAACACAAACGTACAGAAATACAGCAACCCTCTTATTCCTGTACTTGAGCTTCCTGAGATTTACTACATCAAGGCTGAGTGCCAGGCAAAAGCAGGAAAGATTACCGAGGCTGCTGCAACCCTTAAACGCATAAGGGATGCAAGGGACTGTACTGCCCCTGTAACTGTAACCGATTTCAACTCGTTTATGGAGAAACTTGTGAACGAGGCTGAGAGGGACTTCCTTACAAGAGGTACAACATTCGGTTTCCTTAAGAAATTGGACTGGAAGAAAATGTACAACGGAACACCTGCATACCAGACTGTTCCTGACGCATGGTATGTAATGCCTATTCCAGATTCAGAGGCTGTATACTATTAATAGAACTCAACATGAAACTAAAACATATATTCACAGTTTTGGCTGCAGCAGCAATTTTTACCGGTTGCAGCAAGGAGGAGATAAAGACATATAATGATCTTACTCCCGACAGGTTCATCCAGTTCTCAACCTCATCAGCAGATGTATCATTCTTCCGTTTCCCCGGTGAGACTGAGATCCAGTATCCTGTAGTTGTAAAAAGTTCGGGCTTTGGCAATGTGGACATGCCTTACAGCATTTCAGTTGTGGCAGACAGCACTACAGCTGCCAGTTCAGACTACGCAATGCCAACCTCATTCACCTTCCTTAAAGGCAATGTGGTTGACACATTCTATGTAAGCCTGAAATACTCAGACAAACTGGATGCAAACAAAATGAGACTTACCCTTAAGATTGAGGAGAACGAGAACTTCAAGTATGGTGAGAGCGGATACCTTATGTATGACCTATGGTTCCACAACAATCTTGTGAAACCTGACTGGTGGACCTCTACTGTTACCAACTATTATTTGGGCACTTTCTCTGAGTTGAAATACAAATATTTCCTACAGGTTACCAAAGTTGACCTTGATGGTGCAGACAACAGTACAATCAGGCACTATGCCCTTATCTTCAAGGCATGGCTGGAGGAGCAGGCTGCAGCCGGCAATCCTATCCTTGAGGCAAACGGCACCCCTATGACAGTTCCTGCAGGCGGTAAATAAAAAAAGTGGAAAATTATGAACAAGATCAAATATCTATTTACAGCAATATGCCTGATGACAATGTTGTCGGGATGCTATGAGGATGATTCCACATCATTCCAGATTGGATTGGAGGATGTGAAGATTGCCTCTCATGAGAAAATTCCTTTCTCTGTTGGTGTAGAGACAAACTATACTCCATCTGTTGAGTGGGGCAGCAAGAGCCAGGCAGATTTTGAGTACAAATGGACTTTGAACGGCCGTGAGGTGATCTCTACAGATTTTACCCTTAAACACATTTTCACAGAACTTGGCGATATCTACCTTGCATTCCAGATGACCGACAAACAGACCGGTATCGTATACGGCAAGGATTTCTCGGCAACAGTAAGTGCAAAATATTTCCTTGGTTGGGTTATCCTTTCTGAGGGTGCCGGCCAGAAATCACAATTGAGCTTTGTAGATATGGATACATACACATCGTACCCTGATATCTACAGCACCATCAACGGTGACGAGCTTGGAAGCAAACCTTACGGACTTGCAAACACATGTATCTCAAAACAGGACCAGATTGTGGTTCTTCAGGAGGGCGGTGACGGTCCTGTTTCATTGAACGGACTTTCATTTGTAAAGGCAAGTTACCTAAAACACGAGTTCATTGGTGAGCAGTTCCCTGAGGAGAACTTTAAGGTGAAATCAATGCTGTTCAGCCACAGGGGTGCAGAGATGCTTATTGCTGAGAGCGGCAACATGTACGACAGGCTTAATGACAAGAGCAGAACAACCTCTACAGCAGTGTTCCAGGATGCATTGTTCTCAACCCAGGCATTCCCACACGTAGCTGGAAAGACAAACTTCACACACCATACATTCCCTGGCTCAAACTCATACTACACATTGCTGTTTGATGCCCTTGGAAACAGATGGCTAGCATATAATACCACAATGACAGGCCAGAAAAACATTCCTGCTTTCACAGCTGATGCCAAAACAAGCTTTGAGGATGGTTTCAATTACTGTACAGGTATGGCTGAGGATGTGGAGCTTGTATATGGGGAGTCACACGGCGAGACCGGTTACAAGATGAACCTCACAAACATTGTAAAAAGAGGTGGCGCATACTTTATCAACGATGCACTTCTTACCCTTGCTTCAGGTACTTACAAGATAACCGTATCTACACTCACCCAGAAGGCTTTTGCCCCTGAGTATGCAATTGATGAGGATACCGAGTTCTGCATGCCAAGAGGCGCAGGTACAGACTACAACGCAGATGTACACGTATTCTTTAATATTGGCCAGAAACTTTACTTCTACCATTATGCTACAGGTCTTTCTTACCTTTACAGAGACTTCAGCAAAGAGGAGAATGCTCCTGCAGGCAAGATTGTTGCAATTACCCAGAGAGGTGATGCTAAAGAGATTGGTGTAACATTCTCAGACGGCCACTTCTTCGTTTGCGACAGCCAGAAGACCAAACTTACCGCTATCAGACAGAACAACCTCGATTCTGAGAATATGGCAAACGGCCTTGTAAAGGCTCACATCAGCGATATCCCTGGAACTCCGGTTGCAACAATGTTCAAATACGGTAAAGCGGCAAACTGGACAGGTGCGAAAGTTGCTAAATAATTGTCGGGATGAAATTTTTGAAACATTTGTTTATAGGTGCAGCTGTTCTTGTGGGAACAGCTGCATTTGCTCAGGACTCGCTCAAATTCAAGTCTGATGAGCTGTTTTTGGAGTATGACAATGTGCTGCCCCAGGACCTTAAAGTAAAGGGGCCCGTACAGGGATTTGCCATCTATAAAAACTACGGCTTCTCATTGCGCAACAGGGGAATGTGTGTAGTACTTGACCTCAAGAAGGGAGAGTATGTGAACTCGTTCATGCTTGAGGGGAACAAATCCCACTGCAACAACGCCGGGTTTGGCAAGGAGAAATACTCCAAGGATTCGCAGTTCCCGTTGCTTTACATCACCGAGTGCATGGGCAAACGCTGCTGTTACGTTACCGACATTACCCTTGAAGGTTCTAGGATTGTACAGAAGATTTTCTACGATTCAGACGAGTTTAGAGTGGCAATGGACTGGGTTGTAGATGCAGAGAACGACTGCATCTGGGTATACGGAGGCAAACACTTTGGAACCAAATACCTGAAAAAACTTCCTCTGCCAAAACTTTCAGATTCCGATGAGAACGGCGAGGTACACTACACCAGGGAGGATGTCCTTCAGGAGATTGTGATTGAAGGTCTTGCCATAGCCCAGGGGAGCAAGATAAGAAAAGGTAAAGCCTATCTTCCCGACGGTTGCTCACGCGAGGGAAACAAACTTCATGTGATCAACCTTAAAACCGGCGAAAAAGAGGGTGTCTACTACTACGCAGACCAGCTCAACGAGCCGGAGGGACTTGACTTCAAAGGCAAATACCTCTACACCGTCTTCCATCCGGTGAGAAAGACCATCCGCTACTCCATGATCTACAGGACAAGGTTGTAGTTGTTTGAGGTGGGGGAAATGATTAAGGAGGGTGACACAAATGTCACTCTCCTTTCTTATTATATATACCCAACCTCCCATACATAGCGGGCACAAAAAGAGTCATGTAATTTTCTGCAGGGAAAAGGGAACAATGTAGCGGAAAATTCCTTAACTTTATACCACTGCGGGAAGAACCGTCTCTTCCCCTAAAAACATACGGTTATGGCAGTTATAGGAGTAGATCTTGGAGGTACAAAGATTGCCGCTGCAATTTTTGACCATTTTGGAAACATCAAGGCTAAGGAGGTAAGATTGCTTGATGGGGCCGAAGGAGACAAAGTGGGCAAACTTGTAACTCAGACCATACTCTCTCTGATGGAGGGGAACCCCAGACAGCATATAAAGGCAATTGGTGTATGTGTGCCGGGAATTGTCTACTCAAAGAAGCATACCGTATGGGCACCCAATATCCCCGGGTGGACCAACTATCCGTTGAAGAAAAGAATTGAGAGTGTACTGCAAAATCCAAAAATCAAGATAGCAATTGAGAGCGACCGTACCTGCTACGTTCTTGGGGAGGTGTGGAAAGGCGGCGCCAAAGGGTGTCAGAATGCCATCTATCTTGCCGTTGGAACAGGTATTGGTGGAGGAATACTTATTGACGGAAGGGTGCTTCACGGCCATAGCGACATTGTAGGAGCCACCGGCTGGATGGCATTACAGAATCCTTACCACGAGGACTTCATTCCTTGCGGCTGTTTTGAGCACTATGCTTCCGGCACAGGAATTGCCCTTCAGGCCCGGAAAGCACTGCGGTGCGATAAAAATTATACAGGTGTGCTTTCTGCCAAACCAATAGAGGAGATTTCTTCTCCCGACGTTTTTGCAGCCTACGAAGAGGGAGACCTCATCGCCCGCAAGGTGCTTGACAAGGCCATTGAGATGTGGGGGATGGGGGCAGCAAACCTGGTTAGCCTTTTCAACCCTGAAAAATTCATATTCGGAGGCGGCGTATTCGGCCCGGCTGCCAAATTTATCCCAAGAATCTATGACGAGGCCTGCAAATGGGGACAGCCCATCTCAATGAAACAGGTGAAGTTCTCCGCCTCAAAAGTGGATGGTGAGGCTGCCCTTTATGGAGCCGGCTATCTTGCCATAAGGGAATCAATGTACGAAAAATAAAACACAGCTATATGGAAAAGAAATATTCCACTCCCCTTGTATTTATGGCAGCCTGCGCAGGAATGTCATTCTTTGGAATCACAATGCTCTCACTGGGCCCTATTCTTGGTCCGCTCAACGCTCTTGTAGAGGGGGCCAATGCACTTCCGTCAACCATGTCAATTGGAATCATCATAGGGACAATACTGTTTGGCCCTGTTGTGGACAAGTTCGGATACAAATGGCTCCTCATTCTGGCTTCCGTATGTGCACTGGGTGGTGTGCAGGGATTGGCCAGCTTCAATGAAATAAGGATGCTTCACTGCTCAATATTCCTTTTGGGATTGGGTGGAGGTATTCTCAATGGCCTTACCAATGCCCTTGTTTCAGACATTTATGATGATGACAAGCGTGGTGGCAGGCTTGGTCTTCTGGGGGCGTTCTACTGCATAGGTGCCCTGCTGTGGACCCTTCTCAATTACTTCATTCCAGATTTCAGGATTCCGTTGAATGCCGTATCAATCATAATGGCAATACTGATTGCGTCATTCATATTTATAGCATTCCCTAAAGCAAAGCCTCAGGAGAATGTATCGTTGAAAAAGTCTCTTGGTTTGCTCAAATATCCTGCACTTATACTTTTTGCAGTTGTACTTTTCTTCCAGTGCGCCTTTGAGGGTACCAGCGGAAACTTTACCGTACAGTATCTTAGCAATGTTGGCGGGATGGACAATGCAACTGCCACATTGGCCATGACATGGTTTACAATTGGAATGCTTTGCGGCAGGCTTCCTCTTGGAAACATAATGGACAAGCTTAAGGAACTTGGAACACTTTACCTTTACCTGGGTGTGGCTCTTGCCGGTGTGATACTGTTTTTCATTGATGCATCCGGCACAACTTCAGTATACACTGCAATGGTTCTGATAGGTTTTGGAGCCGGTGCAACTTTCCCTGTTGTATTGAACTTCATAGGAAGTGCATTCAGGGAATTGAGCGGAACCGCATTTTCAATAGCAATGTTCATTGGTTTGTGCGGACAGTCTTTTGGGAACAAGTTTATGGGAATGCAGTTTGACGGTGCAAATTACACCACCCTGCCTGTTACACTTATAATCTGCGTAGTGGTAATGGTTATACTTGTACCGCTTGCAGTAAAAGTATCAAAGAAATGACACACTGAAATATAAACTCTTAAAATTCACAGAAATGTTAGCTAAAGAATGGAAAAAGAACGCTATAAGCGTTATGGACAAAATTGAGGAAACCCAGATGGAAAACATCAGGAAAGTTGCAGAGGTAATGGCCGATACAATTGAGGCTGGCCGTTGGGTGCACACTTTCGGTTGCGGACACGCAAACCTTCCAATTGAGGAGATGTATCCAAGAATCGGTGGTTTTGTAGGATTCCACCCTCTTTGCGAGCTTCCTCTTACTTTCTTCACACATATCACCGGTGAGATGGGTATCCACCAGTTCTTGTGGCTGGAGCGTGCAGAAGGTTACGGCCAATCAATCATGAAGAGCTGGAACTTTGACGAGAAAGACGTTGTATGGATTTTCTCCCACACCGGAATCAACGCTGTTAACATTGATGTAGCCCTTGAGGCCAAGAAACGCGGCATGAAAGTTATCGTATTCGGTTCAGCTTCTGAGACCGGAGACAAAGTTCCACGCCACTCTTGCGGCAAGAACCTGTTCCAGATTGCAGACCACGTTGTTGACACATGCTGCCCTATCGTAGACGCATCTTGCCAGCTTAAGAAACATCAGGACAAAGTTGGTCCTCTTTCAACCATGGCTTCAGTAACTACAGTTTGGATGACCATCTGTACAGTTGCAGAGATTCTTGAAGAGAGAGGTGTAAAACTTTACATACACCCTTCACACAACGTTCCTGGCGACACTACTGCCCACGAGCGTTTGGATGCCTGCATTGCAGAGTACAAGAAAAGGTCTGCAGGTTTGTAGAAATTGCTTATAATATCAAAGCCCCACCAGACTGCACTCTGATGGGGCTTTACTTATTATACCAAGAGCTTTCTCCCGACAGTTTCTACATAACCCTCCACGCAGGATGGGTGACAAAATCGGCCACTGTTGCCTCCCGGGCGCAAGAAACGCACAATGAAGCGGCAAGAACTGCTGTTGCAAGTAAGGTTTTAGCTCTCATATATATCAAGTTGGTTTGTGCGAAGATAACCATTTTTTAATAACTTTGCTTTTGTACAATTCAGAGTTATCCTATGAAAATCACAATAATCGGAGCCGGCAACATGGGCGGCGCAATTGCCAGAGGACTGGCCAAAGGAACCATATTTGCAGAGAATGAGATCACCTGCACTGCCAAAAGCAACGCCACACTTGAAAAGATGAAAAGCACCAATCCGCAGATGAATCTTACTCCCGACAACACCCGTGCAGTTACCGGAGCAGACATCATCCTTTTTGCCGTAAAACCATGGCTGATGAAAGAGGTGATTGAGCAGGTAAAACCTTATCTTGCTCCCGACAGAAGCCAGATATATATCTCCGTAGCAGCCGGCATCCCATGCCAGCAGCTTGAAGAGTGGATTGAGAGCTACAATGTGGTAAGGGTTATCCCCAACACAGCCATTGAAATTGGAGAGAGCATGACATTCATCACCGCATCCGACCTGTCTATGCCGCAGATTGAAATTGTCGGGAAGATCTTCTCCGAACTGGGCAATACAATGATTGTTCCCGAGAGCCAGCTGACTGCCTGCACTGCCCTTGCTTCTTGCGGAATTGCCTTTGCAATGCGCTACATCCAGGCTTCTGCCCAAGGAGGGGTTGAAATTGGCATTAAGGCATCAGATGCCCAGAAGATTGTTGAGCATACCGTTATTGGCGCAGCAAAGCTTCTTCTGGCAAAGGAGGCTCATCCTGCTGTAGAAATAGACAAAGTGACCACTCCGGGTGGCATAACCATCCGTGGCCTTAATGAAATGGAGCACGCCGGGTTTACCAGCTCGGTGATCCGTGGGCTTAAGGAGTGTGTGAAATAGATTACAACTCAAACTCCACCAATATAGGTCTGTGGTCAGACGGATGCCAGAAGTTGGAGAGTTTTTGAGGATTGCGTACAGGGGTAGTGTAATCGTCTGAGATTACTTCTGCCCTTGTTATTTTTTTGTACAGCGGCTGCGTGCAATAGAAGAAATCTATTCTGGTCTTGCCGCCGGTAGTTGTAAAGAACTCGTTTGGATACTTCTCTTTAATCACATCCATGTACGGGGTTGTTGTTCGGATATAATCGTGTACCAGGAACGCTGTTGTATCTTCAGGCCATTTGTAGAAGTCATTGTCTACTCTGGATTTTGCATTGAAGTCTCCCATCATCATCCAGTATTCTTGCGCTGCATTGCGGCTTTGGGCAATTGTTTCCTTGCAGATGAATTCCATCTCCATGCGGCGGTATTTGTCGCCTCCGTTTACAGCCTTGCTGGAATCCCTTTGCTCCCTGGTTATTCCAAAGGCATATTTCTGCGGCCAGGTGTGGAGTGTTACCAAATTCAGTTCCTTACCGTTAACGTTAATCCTTGCCCATCCTGCGCCATGGGTAACCACACTGTCCGCTCCGTTGCCTATGATCCTCTTTACATTTTCAATAGGGTATTTTGAGGTGATTACCTGCGGGTAGTTGTCCCTCTTTCCACCCATGTATACATACTGGTGGCCATAGCGGGCAGCAAGCTCCTCCCAACCGCCGGGAAGATAACGCTCCTGCTGCGGCATGCTCTCTGCGGTATTGGTTATGTATAAGGTAACTGACTCGCACCAGACACAAATATCCGGATTCTGCTGTCGCACCCAATCTGTAAACCTTTCATAGTTATCTGTCTGCCCGTCCCACATACCATTCTGGATGTTCCAGTAGAGGACCTTCAGGGGTTGTGGGGTGTTTGTGCAGGCTGAGAGTAAGAATATTGCTGTTGCTGCTATCAGTGTTGCCAGTGAATGTTTCATGGTTGGAGTTTTATTCTGTTTATGAGGGTAAAGTTAGTATAACTTTCCTTTCCTGCAATTCACCGTAGGTACTACCCCCTTCCCGACAGATGTACACCACCATTACGGCCATATATAATGCTTAGATGTGATTTTTTGAACAAATTAAGCGTAGTTGGATTTTCAAAATATCCGCCTTCTATAGTTATGCTTTTGAAATTCTCGAACATGCTATTATTTATGCAGTTTGGTGTGGTTAATAGTTATATGAGTATTCAGTATCCAAATTATTTATTTTTCTATTCCCAACATCTTAAACATCCTTCCCAACTCAGAGAAAGTATAGCCTCTCTCCTCAGCTGTAGCCATAGACTTCTCAGCATTTGATATTGCTTCGTAGATAGATCCGCCCTGCTGCGTGAAGAACTGGTGCAGAGGATGCTTTCTGAAGAACTCGGTTGTCTTCAGATAGCCGCATTCCTTGCTGAGGTCTGTCTCTACTTCGTTCGAGTGATTGTAAAGTTTTGTGGTGTACTTGAAGTAGTAAAGAAAGAACAGCTCGGTACATCTTTCTGTCTCAAAGAATTCAATATGGCAGTCAATACCTTTCTTTGGCTTTGAAATATGCTTGCCGTGATACTTCTTTTTCAAGTTGATATAGTCGGACTTGTTCTTGCCGTCCTTCTTATTGTCCAGATCAATCATGCAATATATATGATTATATCCTTGTTCTATGGCATTCTTGATTTTTTGTTCAAGTTCTACCATATTAGTGTGCTTTGGATACTGGGGATCAATATTCTGAAGCGTCCTGAATTCATCTTTCAATGAAGTCAGAAAGAAGTATTCAGTAGGGCCTTCGCCAATTATGATGAATGTTTCTTTCATAGCACCTCACTGTTATTCGTTTAGAATAAAAGGTGAACCCAGAGCCGGTTTTGCTCCAAGTTTTCCTATCTTGTACGCATTGTATAGTGACTGATTCTTATGCAGGCCATATTTATCCGCTCTCTTGCACGATGATGTCGCTGTCTCAAAATCTTTCTCCACAAAGTAAATCAGATCTCTCTGCTCGTTAACCAGATCCTCAGCCAACAATGAAGTAAGATGTGAGGCAATAATCATTTGCGATTTATCTGAATTGTACAAGAATGCATTCAGATAGAATAGAAACAGGTCATAATGCAAGTCATTCTCCGGCTCGTCGAACAGGAAGATATTGTTTCCATATATCATTTCATAAAGGAGTCTGGTCTTCTCCAGAAATGCTATGGTACCACCTGACTGATTTATTGTCTTAAGATCGAATCTATCTTTGCCAGCTACACTGGTGAACATAATATCCTTGGTCTTCTCACCGCTCTGAAGCACTACTGAATCCTCATAGTGAAAATCCACGATATTGAAGTCAGCCTTCTTAATCATCTGGAGAAAGAAACTCTTCATCTTTGGATCCTCATCAACCTTTCTCATCATATCCGCGAAAGTCTCATTTGGATCGTGGTATTCGTTGATGCCATGCATAGACTTTGTGATCCAAGCATACAAGTCTGAAACAGCCTTTACATCTTCATCAAATGCCACTTTTGCATATGTAGAGAGAACTGTATGGTTGTTCAGAGTATTACTCACAAATGTATTTTCAGCCTTCTTCTTAATCTCAGTGCTGGTTCCAAATGTAATATTGGCAGCTGCAGATTCAGAAACAAACTCGCGGCTATAGAAGAGAGCTTTGTAACCCTTTGGATAAAAATTCAAGGTCTCTCTGAGGATATAATCCTCATTATATAAAATCTCATAATCATATCTGATTCCATTTACATAGAAAGACAATCCCATCTGTACCGGCACACCTTTGGCCAATGCAAACGGATGGTAGCAGAAAATCTTCTTATTCCTGGTAGACTTTGGTGTGATCAATAGTCTGAACACTGTCTGCAAAGCATACAGGATATTTGACTTACCGGAAGCATTTGCTCCATAAAGGATAGCAATCTTATTAAGCCTTACTTTATCATCCACCATAACAGAAGCAAAAGAGTCTGTGTTGCCCTTAGTCTCAAAGTTTAATGTCTGCCTATCCTTGATAGAGTAGAAGTTTTCCACCCAAAATTCTCTAATCATACCTTAAATTCGATTAATTTTAGCCTTATTTCGTAAGTTTTGTACAAAAATAAACGATTTTTCTATAAAAACAACTAAAATTGGCAATTAGTCAATGAATATACAATATAAATTTTCTATACACTGATGAAATTTTAGTTTTCAACTACAAGAAAAGAGATGAGTTGGTGGAATATTCATATTATTCTAATCACTTTACATATACTGTAAAGTGTAAGGAAACTTTACAGCTTTTTCTTTTTAAGAAATGTGCAACTTGCATAGAATAAGGATAATACCCTTCTTGGCACGGTTTTGTAAGTATATATGTATTTAACC
This sequence comes from Candidatus Egerieisoma sp., assembly GCA_045659725.1. GTDB lineage: Bacteria > Bacteroidota > Bacteroidia > Bacteroidales > UBA932 > Egerieousia. Next base: position 7,228 of record JAZRCK010000015.1, on the reverse strand, counting down.
TTTATTTTAACAAAAACTGTAATGAAACTTTACAGCTGGTGACTGATTGAATATGTATATAAGAAACTTTATAACCTTGCTTAAACGCTATACTTCATCTTCATTGTTGAACATTGTGGGTATGGCTGTGGCTTTTGCTGCAATATATCTTATTGTTGTACAAGTTAAATTTGATTTGTCTTTCAATCGTGTAATACCAAATTCTGAACGCATATACCGGTTGGAGTATCCTTCATGGTCAGACAACGGGAGCTGGTGGGCAACCTGGAACAGGCAGATGCCGGATGCAATGTGTGCGGCATGTCCACTGATAGAGACATCCGGGTCAATTGATATGCTATATAACAGCATGTACCAGGATGAGTATTCTATTGTGCGCAATTCTACAATAGAGAATCTTACTATTGGAGTAGGTGGTGCCGAACCTGAAGCTTTGGCTGTATTTCCGTTTGAGTTTACGCAAGGAGGATTGGATGGATTCGCGCCAGATGATGGAATGATTATTTCTGAAACGGTTGCAAACCGCTTTAATCTCTCAGTTGGGGATAGACTGACTTATGGCCGAGGAGCGAAAATAAATGCCCAAATATCCATCATTGGAATATACAAGGATTTCCCTAAACCATCTACAATGGCTATGAGTGAAGGATATGTTTGTATGGCTGAGGCCACTGCTGATGATGTACAGAATTGGAATACCACATATTATGTGCTTTTACGTGATGGGGCATCGGCTGAAGAGGTAGAAAAACAGATGTATGACTGGCTGGTGGATGATACCAGAAAGAGGGGACTGCGGGGAAAAGATGCCCAACTGCAAATTGCCCGCACAACTCCCCGCCTGACGCCAATTGCAGATCTGTATTTTGCCGATGATACGATGGCTGAATCAATGCACGGCAGCAGAACCACTACTCATACTCTTATTGCAATTGCTGCGCTGATTCTGACAATATCATTCATCAACTTTGTGAACTTTTTCTTTGCATTGATCCCAAGCCGTATAAGGGCTGTAAACAATTATAAGATTTTTGGAGTTACGACTACCCAGATGCGCTTGAATTTCCTTTTAGAGACAGTAGGGCTTATTGTGGTGGCACTTATTGTTGCTGCAGTAATAGTGGTGTTGTTCAGTGGTACATGGTTGGCCAATTACATCTCCGCACCTGTATCTATTGTAGAAAATTGGGTGGTTGCTGCATTTATGGCCATCGGTCTTTTGATTTTTGGAATACTTGTATCACTGTATCCTGCCTGGTACATTACAAGGTTCTCCCCGGCATTTGTCATTAAAGGAGATTTTTCAGCCTCACGTTCAGGCCGCATCATGCGCTATATACTGGTTGGGATACAATACACTATTTCCATTACTTTGATTGTTTGTGCATTGTTCATATGGAGACAGCACCGATATATGCTTTCCAGAGATATGGGATTTGATAAGGAGAATCTTTTGGCGGTGTCAATACCATATGAGGCCGTAAATGCAAAATGGAATTATGATACAGATTATTCAAAGCGTGATGCTGTACTTGAGCGCCTGAAACAGAATCCCCAGATTAAGGATATTGCTTTAGGACGCGGAAATTTTGTTGCTGCCGACCAAATGCAGTGGAGCCGGCAGATAGAAGATGGCTCGCATCAGGTATTTGATGTATATGTGGTATCGTGGAATTTCCTTAAAGTAATGGGCATTGATATTATAGAAGGGAGGGATTTCCTGATTTCAGATGACAGAAGTGAAACAGGTGCCTTAATTTTCAACAAGACTGCAGCCAGGGATTTGGGAATAACAACTGAAACAACAATTCATGGACATATGGAAGATGAAACTACACCTGTAGTTGGCATATGTGAGGATTTCAACTTCCAGCCTGCGCATTACAATATCAATCCTTATGCCTTTCTTGTTTTTGGCAAGCATTCCTGGGATATTCCAAGACATGCCTATGTCCGTACCAATGCTGGTGCAGATATTGCTCAAATAAAGGAATATATCAGGAACTCAATAATGGAGATGTCACCTGATTCAGATCCGGAGAAGATAAAGATAAAATTCTTTGATGAGGAACTGGAATTCGTTTACCAACGTGAAGACAAGCTGTCGGTACTTATTGCATTGTTCTCACTGTTGTCAATTGTAATATCCATCATAGGGGTGTTCGGTTTGGTGCTGTTTGAAACACAATACAGCCGCAGGGAAATAGGAATCAGGAGAGTGTACGGTGCTTCTGTGGGTGGAATCCTGAAACTGTTTAACCGCAAGTATATACAAATAGTTGCAATTTGTTCGGCAGTGGCAATACCTGCAAGTCATTATATCATTTCCGGCTGGATACAGCAATATGTTTATCGCACAACTATGGCATGGTGGGTATATGCAGCGGCAGTAGGTGCAATTCTGTTGATTACGATCTTTACTGTAGCTCTCCGTTCATGGAGTGCAGCAAACGAGAACCCTACAAATTCAATAATGCATTGATGAACAATAAGAGTTTATGCAAGAAATCTGGTTCAAAGGGGCAGTAATTACGGTATTTGCACGTTTATTGCAAATGAATGGGAATTAAACAGACTGACATTATGAAACAATTTACTCAAATCTTATTATTGGCAATAGCCTTCATCTTCACAAGCTGCTTTGAAAAAGAGGCAAAAGACAAGATTGAAGAGGTTACAATGTATGTTTCCCACCAGACAGGTAAATATTACGGAATGTTGTCCTCGCCTGTAGAAGGGATGCTCATAAAAGAAGAAGGATGGCAAGATTGGGAAAGCAGACCGTTTCAGGAGATTAGTGGTTTTGAATATATAAAGGGGCACAAATACACATTGCTGGTAGAGAAAACAACGCTGGCCAATCCTCCAATGGATGCTTCCAGCGTAAAATATAAACTCATTTCTATAGTGGAACAGAGGCCTGTTGCATTTCCACAATTGGCAATTAAAGGGTTGGTCCAGACACAGGCCAATGGATATGAAGCCAATATCTTTGATCCGGTACATTTCTATCTGGAGGGTGATGAGTTTATGCAAGAAGATATAAGGGAATTGTGCGACTCCCTTGTATTTGATTTAATGGGCAGAAATGACGGTACCGCAAAAGTGTATTACCAGAAAACTGGAGAAGCAAAATTGATTTCTTCATGGAATCACCGCTTTTACATTCCAATGAATGCCATGTGCAGATTAAGGGGATACAAAAATGGTGAAGTTGTATATACCCACAGCAAACAGATACAATTGCATAACAGTAATGATTTCCTTATGTACAATTGGAATAAAATCACTCAAGATACTCCAGAGAATATCGGATACTTGAATTTTTTGAACCCGAATCTTGAATTGATCAGCACCCATTATATAACCATGAATACCCCTATAGCCAAGATTTCACTTAAGGGTAAACCTGATAATGCGGGGGAATGGTTATATAACTATATCAATAAAATTTATGGTAATGCCACTACGTATGATCAGTATTCCGGCGTAGCTGAAAAATTCAAGGACCTGTTTGTTTCTCCCGACAGCAGGGAAACCCCACAACGCATATGGGTAACCGACAAATCGGCAATTGCCCTCATAAACTGGTATGACCCTGAAGTGGAAATATCCAGTGTATACCTAAAGGCGCAGCCTTTGAAAAAATAGTAGAATTTTATAATCAAGTAATCCTGCAGAGAATGAAGTTAAGAATATTATGCGTAATGGCATTTTTGGCCTTTGCGGTTTCGAGTTGTGAAAAGAACAACATCCTGGATATAACGACAACATATTGTACAGCAATAATAAATGGTGAAGAATATAAAGACGCCCCAACTGTAAGGGAAGAATTGGGTAAAAGAGGATATCCTTTTGCAATAAAAGAGAGAATCTTTATAGGCAAGAGCAACAATCTTGCATACATACAGTTTCAGCTGTCTGATGCTAATGGAGAAATGTGCTATTACCTGTTTGGAGGCATTCCGTTTGGAAAAGAGGAAAACTTTCCAATTCTGAAAAAAGAGTACCAGATATATTGTCATCCAAGTTTTGATATTTCAGATAAGCCAGCAGAAAAGATTGCTGATAACTATATGGAATTTCAGGCAAAAGAAACCTCCTCAATGTATCCTTCGGGAATACTTGTACTTAAAAAGTATTCTGACATTATAAGCAGTTCTTATGAAATGCCATGTCCTCTATCGGGAACATTGATATTTACAGAATATGACAAGACAAATCATAAGTATAGCGGCAGCTTTAAGTTACAGAACATGGAATCATCTGGTAGTCTGTCTTATGATGTAAAAGGTGAACTTAAAGTGCATATTCCTAACAACTTATAAAAATATGATATCTCCTGAACTTTTGGCTGGGACACTTGTTTACATAAGTGAAATAGTTTTTTAAGTTAGGTTAAGTCTGACAAGCCCTGTGGTCTCGGGATGAGGTTGCAGGGCTTGTTTTTCTTATATCACAACAAATGTTTGAATATTTATTTGGAGGTATAAATATTTATATTACCTTTGTATTATACATGATGTTTAATACATAAAGAGTAATACTATTGTTATGGCAAAAGATACTATGATTGAAGAATTGCTTGATGCATGGGAAGAGACTTACAAGAAGGGGCAGCTCACTTTTTGGGTATTCCTGGCATTGAAAGAGAGCAATAAATGTATGGAGGAGATTAAGGAGTTTGTGGAGAGGGCATCTGATGGAGCAATGACCTGTGAGGAGCAGAGCCTATACCGCAATCTGAGGAAATTCCAGAATCTGGATATCGTTGCATATGACAGCAGGAAGGTTAGCAAAGGTCCAGACAGGAAGTATTATTACCTTACCCCAACAGGAGAGGAACTGTTCAAGCGTTTTGTGGAACGCAATATCATGATATTTACAAAAGAATCAATTATTAACCTTTTAACACAGTAAATTATGAGAGTATTTACACAAAGATTAGGACAATTTGCAATCAGTGCATTGATATTTACCGTTGCATTCAGATATGCGCTTGATTTATCTGTCGGGATGAAAAGCATTCCTGCAGCTTTGGTGTGTTCAATTGTATATTTTGGGTTGATGTTTTTTGCAGGTTGGTACTACGGAAGTAAAGATGCAGTTGAAAATGAAATCCATGATATAGGATTCCGTTTCCATTTTATTACATATGTATTGTGTATTGCGTTGGGATACGCATCATATTTCATAGGATGGAATACCGAGCCGTTGAGATCATTGAATATTGGCGCAATGAGTTGGGGTATAGGACTTGCTTTGCATTTTGCATTCTTCTTGTTTGCGCAAAAGAACGCAATAAGGGGATATGCAAAGGAGGAGATATTTCAGTAGAATTCAAGTTTCTTGACTTTACATATTTTACAAAGTGTAAGGAAACCTTACACTTTTTTCTTTTCAAGAAATGCGTAACACGCATAGAATAAGGTTAATGCACTTATTGGCACGGTTTTATCGGTATAAACGTATTTAACTTTAATTTTTCAATAAAGTGTAAAGAAACTTTACAGACCTTATACAATCATGCTTGAATACTTGCGTTTCCTGTTCCGAAATAAATGGTATATCACCGTAGAGGTGATAGGTGTTAGTGTTGCCTTGGCTTTTGCAATTCCACTTTTGTCTTTCTTTTCTGACAAATGGGAAATAGACCACGGGAATGATTTCAAACGCGTCTATGCCGTTTGTCCAGTCGATGAATCATTTGAAACGACAATAGGCTTGGGGCAGGAGTTGATTGAGGCAGTTCCAGAAATCGACCGGTATGCGCAGGTTTTCGTTAGCGGAAACAATGCGATATCCGTTGGTGATAATACACTAAGTGCCTTGGGTATTGCGGTCAGTCAGGATTTCTTCTCATTCTTTGATATCAACTTATCACAGGGTTCGCCGTTATCTCTATCGGATCGTAAATCTGTTTTGATTTCCGGGAGTTTGGCGGAAAAAATCGGCGCTGATGCAATGAGAAAACCATTGACTTGTGCAGGAGAGGAATATATTGTAAATGGAATATTTGACGATTTGCATAATTCTTTACTCCCATCAACAGACATCATTTTCAGCATTAATTCCCCGATGCTTGATGCCCAATGGGCAAATCCAGCAGGTTATTGGGAAAATGTCGTTACGTTCATTCGGATTCAAGATGGTTTCAAGGCCAAAGACATATTGAACAAGTGCAAGGACGCTTGTAAAAACTTTTATGCATCTTATTATGCGCAGCATCCGGATGCCGCTATAAAACTGATCAGATATGACAAGATATCGTCCAATATACATAATTACAGTCTCACCCAGACTTGGGGATTATCGCTATGGGCAGTTGAGCATTTTGGCATAATCCTCTTCATCTTTGCCTTCGTCAACTATGTCAATCTGAATGTTGCCCTTTCGACTAAGCGAGGTAAAGAATGGGCATTGAAGAAGCTGCTTGGATCTTCCGAAAGTGGAATCAGGATGACTAACTTTCTGGAAACACTCCTCATTACCTCCGTATGCTTTGTTTTGGGTTATGGCCTGTCCAAATACATCTTCCCTATTTTTAACAATTTCTTTAATGTTACCCATACCTTCATCGTCCTGGACAGTTCAGTAACACTCGGAAAGATCCTTTTTTATGGCGTTTTCATTCTTCTTCTCTCAGCCATAACCGCTTTAATTCCATCAAAGATAGCGAAAAGGTATTCTGCCATAGACATCGTAAATGGAGGATATCGTGCACAGCTGAAAAAGGATACGAGTAGCATTCTTATTGGTATACAATGCTTCATTTCCATCGTCCTTTTATCTGTGTCCATTCTGTTTTACGCGCAATACAAAAAGATGGCGGACCGGCCTCGCGGAGAAATGGGTGAGAACGTCTTTGTGATATCCGGGAATTATCCAAGGGAAGCGCTCGCCACAGCGGCAGATGCTCTGCGTTCTTTGCCGTTTGTCCAGGCAGTGGGACTCTCCAATGATTGTCCAGGAGATGGCAGATATTCGCGAGTCACGCTAAACTTTGAAGATGGTGCATTAACACCCCTTTATGTAATCCATTGTGATGCAGATGCTTTTAATGCGTTTGGCTTTGTAACGGAAAGCAGGAAAAAAGTTTCTGACGGTTTGTGGCTCACCAATAGTGCCAGAGATATCATCTCACAGGATAACGCCGGTATTGATGATGGATATCTTGCGAGCAGGTTTGGGGCCGAAGTCAAGGGTATTGTATCAGATTTCGTTATCA
>JAZRCK010000014.1:0-69171 GCA_045659725.1 Candidatus Egerieisoma sp. | reverse complement strand
ATGCTCATGAACTGACCTTTCTGGATTCCCAATGTGTTCGGATCTATGCTGTAGACCATGTCATAGGCCGGTGCAAGAGACCACCGCCCCTGCTTATCCATAAGGAATGATAAGTTCTTGTCGTGGTCGTCGATGTTTCCTCCGAGCACATTGGACACCATCATTCTGAAAAGCTGTTCCTTATCAGCATAGTCGAGTCTGAGACGTCTGACTACATTGAAGGCCTCCTCATAAGAGATTGCTCCGCCTGTCAAAGCGGCTAAGGACTGCATATGGACTTTACCTTCAGGAGTTCGGTCAAATCGTTCGGTTATGAAATGTGAGCTGTTTTCAAATCTCCTCAGCTCGGAATGTTTCATTCGTATTCCTGCATCGCAACACATCTTATAGTATGCATATTCAAGACGGGCATATGGAAACATGTCGGACTCGTTGTCATACTTGAGGATATAGTATTTATATCCTTTCGGAAGGACTGCCTGACCTGATTTGATGCTTCCATCCGCTTCGTTTATCGCAATCAAAGCCTTCGGTCTCTTTCCACCTGGAGATGTGCCCAGTTTTACCAAGTCAGCCCAAAGGAGTTCATGATTTGCCTCAAATGTCAGTTCTGCACGTTCAGATAAGACAGATTTTGCAAAAGCATACAGTTCGTTTACATTTACATCAAATATGTTGTCCTCATCACTGATATATGCGGGATCATATTCCAATGCACCCATAGCTCGTTTACCGATGAATGACAGCAAGTCAACACCAGTCACATTTTTCATGCTGATCTTATGGGCTTCTGCCCATTTGCGGAAGATAGTGTTTCCCCAATGATCAGGAAGAGAATCTGCGAACACCGGATGCAGACCGCCAAAACGATCTTTTGGACTTGTACCTCTGATACTTTGACGTGACTGGACCAGATTGGAACCTATAGACATCCTCAGCGGAGAAATGTCCAGACATTTCTCCGGGAAATCCTTTGCAAAACTGAATACCGCCGTTGTTGTACGCCAGCTGCCGGAATCCCATGTCAGATATCCGACAGTCTCACCCCACAAGACAACTCTTACTGCATTCCCATTCATTTTTTACCTCCTTTCTTATTCTGTGACATCCACATCTTTTCCGGGTCGATATCGCTGACAACAGGAATCAGGTCACTTAACGATACATCCAACCCTACAGCATCCAGCAGCAACAGGAAATGCGACAGCGACAGCCCATGTCCTTTTCCGTTCTCAAACTGGCTTATGGTAAATATTGAAATACCTGTCATCTCATGCAGCCGCTGCTGTGAGATCTTCAGAGATTTCCTGTATTTCGCAAATGCTTCTCCAAGTGAGACAATAGACTCATATGGAGTATTTATATCATCGTACATACTATTGATATATCAATAACTTTTGCACAAAAATAGGCTTTATTATTGAAATATCAAAAGATATGCTTAACATTCATCAGAGAAGTATCATCAACTTGACTAATGCTAAAAGTATCTTCTGTTCGTCTGTCATAACCCTTGTGTTTATATATCTACACAAAGGTATCACTTATTTATCGAAACACATACTTTTGCCCCTGAGCCTTTTTTTGTCATAAAGTGACAAAACCTGCAAATACCTTTGCACTAGTAATTTTACAGATAGAAATATGTGATATTTTGAGTAAATTTGTAGGGAAAGGTAAAAAATAAAAAAAGCCCCGTTAAAGGACGAGGCTACCTAATGTTTTCACAACGGAATAATCCTTATTGTGAATTGCTTCAATTATTGTAAGCACAAAGTTAACAGAAAAAAATAAAAAATACACTATATGAGGAAAATTTTAGGACTTGATTTGGGAACCAACAGTATTGGATGGGCTGTGGTGAATGAAGCAGAGAGCATAGATGAGGTTTCATCTATCATAAAACTTGGAGTAAGAGTCAATCCGCTTACTGTAGATGAACTGACTAACTTTGAGAAAGGAAAAAGCATTACAACAAATGCTGACAGAACTCTAAAAAGATCTGCAAGAAGAAATCTACAACGATATAAAGCCAGAAGAGAGAACCTTATAGAGGTTCTAACTGAACATAAATTCATATCAGACTCTACCATCCTGTCAGAGAACGGCAACAAAACTACTTTTGAAACTTATAGATTAAGAGCAAAGGCTGCAACAGAGAAAATTTATTTGGAAGAACTTGCACGTGTGTTACTTATGATTAACAAAAAAAGAGGATACCGCAGCAGCAGGAAAGCCAAATCTAATGATGAGGGAACTCTTATAGATGGAATGGAGATAGCCAAACATCTCTATAATGAAAAGCTGACTCCAGGCCAGTATATATTAAGCCTACTTGAAAAGGGCAAGAACTACTCTCCCGATTTTTACCAATCAGACCTTGAGAAAGAGTTTGATCAAATTTGGGAAAAGCAGAAACAGTATCACCCAAGTATCCTAACTGATGATTTTAAAGTTCAAGTAGCCGGCAAGGGCAAAATGAATACCTCTAAAATATTCTTGGCCAAGTATAACATATACACGGCCGACAATAAGGGGAAGGACAAAAAACTACAGGCATTCAAATGGAGAGTTGAAGCTCTATCTTCAGAATTGCCGCAAGATGTTTTAGCGTATGTCATTAGTGATCTTAATGGTATAATAAGTAATTCCAGCGGGTATTTGGGTGCAATAAGCGACAGAAGTAAAGAATTGTATTTTAAACAGCTAACTGTTGGTGAATATCTAGTATCCCAAATGGATAGCAACCCTCATTTCAGCACAAAAAATGTTGTATTCTATAGACAAGATTATTTGGATGAGTTTGAGAAAATTTGGGAAACCCAAAAGCAATATCATCCAGAGCTGACAAAAGAGCTTAAACATGAAATTAGAGATATTATTATCTTTTATCAGAGAGCTTTAAAATCTCAAAAAGGATTGGTATCAATATGTGAGTTCGAGAATAAAGAGATTGAAATTACCACAGATGGCAAAACAAAGAAAAAGACTATTGGGTGCAAAGTATGCCCCAAATCTTCTCCTATTTTCCAGAACTTTAAAATCTGGCAAATACTCAACAACGTAGAGATCAAAGGCAAAACGAATAGACCTCTGTACGAAGAAGAGAAATATTTATTATACAACGAACTGTCATATAAAGGTAAATTATCTGAATCAGAAGCTCTTAAAGTTTTATTTTCAGACAGCAAAGGACTATCACTTAATTTTAAGAGCATTGAAGGCAACCGTACTCAAGCTGCACTTTTTAAAGCATACGAACGAATCATAGAAATTAGCGGTCATGGGGAGTATAATTTTGAGAAAATGGATTCTGGCAAAGCAGTACAATTGGTCCATGAAATTTTTCAAACTTTAGGCTTTAACACTGACATATTGTATTATAATGTTTCATTAGATGATAGAGAGATTGAAAAACAGCCTCTATATCAGTTATGGCATTTACTATACTCCTATGAGGGAGACAAATCAAACACAGGAGTAGATTCATTAATAAATATTATCCATACTAAATATGGATTTAATAAAGAGTATGCCAGAATTATTGCAGGTGTAACATTTGAGGATGACTATGGCAGTTTGAGTGCTAAAGCCATTAAAAATATTATGCCACACCTGATAGCTGGCAATGAATATAGCCAGGCTTGTGAACTGGCAGGATATAGACATTCAAAAAGCTCTCTAACAAGAGAGGAAATAGAAAACAAGATATTACAGGATAAACTGCATGAGCTCCCTAAAAACAGCTTAAGAAATCCTGTTGTTGAAAAGATTCTCAATCAGATGGTAAATGTAGTCAATACTATTATTAACACATATGGCAAACCTGATGAAATAAGAATTGAATTGGCTAGAGAACTGAAGAAGAGTGCTAAGGAAAGAGAAAAAGACACTGAAAACATAAGTAAAGCTACCAAGGAATATGAGGAATACCGTAAAATTCTTCAGCAAGAATTTGGGCTTACCCATGTTAGTAGGAATGATATAATAAGATACAGGCTTTATAAAGAACTGGAACCTAGAGGATACAAAACGCTCTACTCAAATACCTATATACCAAAGGATTTACTATTTAGCAAATCCTTTGATATAGAACATATTATACCCCAATCCAGACTTTTTGACGACTCCTACTCAAATAAGACTCTGGAAGCCAGAGATATTAACATAGAAAAAGGAAACAACACTGCGTTTGATTATGTGCTTGAGAAATACGGAGAAAATAAAATTACCGAATATGAGGCCGCTGTCAATGATCTGCTTAAAGGGAAGGGAGGTGCGTTGGAATCCAAACGTAAAAAACTTCTAATGAAAGGGTCTGATATAGGGGAAGGTTTTATCGCCCGAGATTTGAGAGACACACAATATATCGCAAAAAAGGCCAAGGAACTTCTTGGTTCAATTGTAAGAACAGTAACCTCAACCACAGGTTTGGTAACAGACCGTTTGAGAGAGGATTGGCAGCTTATAGATACAATGCAAGAACTCAATTGGGATAAATATGACAAATTAGGATTAACTGAAATAATCGAAGGGCGTGATGGCCAAAGAATAAGACGAATCAAAGATTGGACAAAACGTAATGACCATAGACATCACGCTATGGATGCATTAACTATTGCCTTTACCAAACATTCGTATATCCAGTATTTGAATAATCTTAATGCAAGAAGCGATAAAAGCTCTGTTATCTATGCAATTGAGCACAAAGAACTGATAAGAGATAAGAACAACAAGCTGAGATTCAAAGCGCCAATGGCAAACTTTAGAGAGGAAGCCAAGAAGCATCTAGGAGAAATACTGGTATCAATAAAGGCTAAAAATAAAGTTACCACCAGAAGTACCAACAGAACAAAGAAAGAAGGCGGATTCAATAAAAAAACACAACTAACCCCTAGAGGGCAATTGCACCAGGAGACAGTGTACGGGAAATCATCACAGTACAGTTCAAGGTTTGAAAAAGTAGGTTCTGGCTTTACCTCTGAATACATCGCCAATGTTGCCAGGAAAGCAGAACGTGAAGCATTGTTGGCCAGATTATTGGAATATGGAGGTGATCCTAAAAAAGCCTTTACCGGTAAAAATAGTTTGGATAAAAACCCTATTTATCTGAATAAAGAAAAGACTGTTACTGTACCAACAAAAGTTAAAGTTACAACCCTAGAGAGCATATACACAATAAGGAAAGATATCACACCGGACCTTAAGATAGAAAAGGTACTAGACAAGGGTATACAGGCAATACTTAAGCAACGCCTTGAAGAATTCAATGGCGATGCAAAAAAAGCATTCAGCAATCTGGGTGAAAATCCTATATTCCTGAATAAAGAGAAAGAAATTACAATTAAACGTGTTACAATTTCCGGTATAAGCAATGCTGTTGCCCTACATGACAAGAAAGATAAAGATGGCAAGTATATACTGGATAAAAACGGAAACAGAATACCTGTAGACTTTGTCAACACAGGCAACAACCATCATGTTGCTGTATATAGGGATACTGAAGGCAACATACATGATGATATCGTTTCATTCTATGAGGCAACATATAGAGCGAGCAATGGGGATCCGATAGTTAATACAACATATAAATCTAAAGAAGGATGGACATTTTTATTTACAATGAAACAAAATGAATATTTTGTTTTCCCAAATAAAGAGAGCGGATTCAATCCAAAAGAAGTAGATCTTCTTAATCCAGATAATTATGTATTGATAAGTCCTAATTTGTTTAGGGTACAAAAATTATCAAAAGTCGGCTATGGTAATTCTTATGTAAGAGATTACGTTTTTAGACATCATCTAGAAACCAATGTCAATGAAAATAAAGAGCTAAAAGATATTACATATAAGCAATTTAAGTCAAGCGCTTTTGCAAACAATATCGTAAAAGTAAGAATTAACCACATAGGTCAAATAGTAGCAATAGGAGAATATTAAAATGGTCCAGGATATTATATTGTATATAAGTAAAGATGGTAAAAGCAAGGTAGATCTATATGCTAAGGACGGAAGTGTGTGGTTAAACCAATTACAATTGGCAGAACTTTTTGCCACCTCTAAGCAAAGCATTAGTTATCATATATCCAATATCCTAAAAGACAGGGAGTTGCCTAAAGAATCAGTTGTCAAAGATTTTTTGACAACTGCAGCTGACGGTAAAACATATAAAACATCCTATTACTCTCTGGAGATGATTCTAGCCATTGGATACAGAGTTAAGGGTATAAGAGGCATACAGTTCAGGCAATGGGCAACCGTACACCTGTCGGAATATTTAGTTAAAGGATTCATTCTTGATGATGAACGACTTAAAAACCCTGATGGAAGGCCTGATTATTTTGATGATCTTTTACAAAGAATCCGAGATATTAGGGCATCCGAAAAGCGTTTTTATCAAAAGCTCAGGGATTTATTCAAACTGAGCGTAGACTACGACCCCTCTGACAAAGCTACCCAAATGTTCTTTGCAAATGTGCAAAATAAATTATTATTTGCTGTAACTGGCAATACCGCTGCTGAAATAATTACACAGCGTATTGATAGAAATAAGCCAAACATGGGACTTACATCTTGGGAAGGTCATATAGTTAGAAAACATGATGTAGTAATTGCCAAAAATTATCTTTCGGAAGATGAACTGGACTCACTAAACAGACTTGTTGTTATCTTTTTGGACACAGCGGAATTTAGGGCAAAAAACAGGACATGCCTTACTCTTTCATTTTGGAAGGATACAGTTGATAAGCTGCTTATAATGAATGAGCAAGCTTTGCTTAAAGGCAATGGGTCTGTAAGCAATGAACAAATGGAAAAAATCGCCCATAAAGAATACGATGAATTCAATGCTATTAGGAAAAGATATGATGCCCAGAAAGAGGATGAAGAAGATTTGAAACTTCTATTGGAAGTTCAGAGGCAATATGAGAAAAAATAATCCCTAAATATTTCTGTTATGATAAAACGTACGCTTTATTTCGGGAATCCAGCGTATTTATCATTAAAAGATTGCCAAATGGTAATAAGGATGCCCGAAATCATCAAGGCAGATTTGCCTGAATTGTTTGAAACCAAAACCACTAAAACAATTCCTATAGAAGACATTGGAGTAGTGGTTTTGGATAACAGACAAATTACTGTCACGCATGGCCTTATTGAAGCCTTGCTAGAAAATAATTGCGCCCTAATAACCTGTGACAGCAGCCGGCTTCCCATAGGCCTGATGCTTCCTTTATGCGGACACACCACTCAAAATGAACGTTTCAGATATCAACTGAACGCATCTCTTCCACTAAAAAAACAGCTGTGGCAACAAACTATTCAGGCAAAAATTAAGAATCAAGCCAAAGTACTGCAATCTCAAGGTGGCACAACAAACAATATGCTAATCTGGGCTGAAAAAGTAAAAAGTGGAGATAGTGATAATCTTGAGGCCCGTGCCGCAGCATATTATTGGAAAAATGTTTTCCCATCCATCAACAAATTCTGTCGGGACAGAAATGGTACTCCACCAAACAACCTGTTGAATTATGGTTATGCAATACTACGGGCAATTATAGCAAGAGCACTGGTTTCCAGCGGTTTATTACCAACTCTTGGAATTCATCACCACAACCGGTACAATGCATATTGTTTGGCAGATGATATAATGGAACCCTATAGGCCATATGTAGACAAACTGGTTATAGACATTTTGCACAGCGGAGAAGATTACACAAAATTATCAACATCTGTAAAAGCCAAGCTCCTGTCCATCCCAGTATTGGATGTAATTATTGATGGCACAAGAAAACCGCTTATGATTGCAGCCACTACAACTACTGCAAGTCTGGCAAAATGTTTTGAAGGTGAAATAAGGAAAATCATCTATCCCGAAATGTAAGTATGGAACGTTTTAGTGAATACAGAGTTATGTGGATTATGGTTTTCTTTGACCTCCCAACTGAAACAAAACGGGATCGTAAGGAGCACTCTCTTTTTAGGAAAAACCTTATAAAAGAAGGTTTTACAATGTTCCAATTTTCCATTTATATCAGACACTGCGCCAGCAAGGAGAACATGCAAGTACACATCAGACGATTAAAGAATTTTATTCCGGACAAGGGTAAAGTTGGGGTAATGTCCATCACTGACAAACAATTTGCAGATATGGAAATCTTTATTGGCAAAAAAGAGACTGCTCCTGAACACGGAGGTCTGCAACTTGAACTGTTCTAAATAAAAAAGAGCGTAAAGTTTATCTTCTCTACGCTCTTTTTCAACATCATTTTCAAATCCTAGTAATCCGCATAACAATCTAAATCTCTGTTATTTACGCAAAATGAGTTGTCCACGATGTCAAAGATACAATAATCTGAAAGCAATTCACAACTGCTGCAATACTTTTAAAGTCCACAAACACGTTGTCTACGATGTCAAAGATACAGGGGCGAATTCAGGAACCTATTGTCAAGAGTTGTCAAACTCGGTAAATATCTTTGCAGAAAAAAGGAGGTTGAGATGATTTTCTTGCTTATTGTAATACTTTTCATTCTCTCTATATCCGTTGGAGATGTAGATGGAATATTCACATGGGGGCTCCCATTGATTTTAGGGACTATAGGAGCCTTCTTTGTTGTATTTGATGATAGTGGCAAAAAGAAAGGGAGGAAAAGATTATGATTGCTATTGTTTTAATTTTGATTTTCATACTTGCGTGTTATACTGAATCGTGGAACATAGCTTTACCTTTACTGCCATTTATGATTGGAGTTGTTTTACTCTTTTTCCTAGTTTTCATTCCCACACTGCGAGATAACTTACGCAATTAAAACAAACACATAAAATGGACAACTTTTATTTGGTAATAAACGGGAAGGACAGCAGAGTGGCCGTGGAGATGATATAACAGTTTAGTGCATAGCCTTTGGTTTCAAGAATTTCTTACCTTTGCACCAAATAAACAGAAAAAAATATGCAAAAGGTAAATTCGTTCATTATAGACCACAAGAGGCTTGTACCTGGTGTTTATGAGTGCAAGGTTAATGGAGTTTTCACATATGATGTAAGGTTTGTAAGGCCGCAGGATGCGGTTTACAAGGGACTGTTCATGGATCCTAAGGTGGCACATACTCTTGAGCATTTTATGGCAGATTATCTTAGGACAAAGACAAATGAAGAATTCTCTTCCACTTTGCTGTATGTGGGGCCTATGGGTTGCCTTACAGGGTTCTATTTCCTTACATCGGTTTCTTACAGCTCTGAATTCTGGAGGAAACTGGTACTTGAGTGTGTGGAGCATATCCTTACCCAGGATACTATTCCAGGAGCTGCCGAGCTTACATGCGGGAACTACAAATATTTTGATCTGCAGGGGGCAAAGGATTTTATCGGGAAGGTGATTATTCCAAATTTTACCTCTGAAGAGTTTTCAGACGAGTACCCATATTGCCAGGAGTAATACCCGTTTATGAAACAGTCTCCACTCATCGGACATGCCGCCTGCTTTACCGCTTATGCCATTTTTGGCATAAACATAATTGTGTGCAAGGATCTTACAACATCAAGCGCCATCTCGCCGCTTGCAATCTTTACTGTTAGGTCGCTTGGGGCGAGTGCATTTTTCTGGATCCTTTCATTGTTCATGCCGGCAGAGAAGGTGGAGCGGGGAGATTTTTTAAAGATTTTTGCAGCATCTTTCCTGGGATTTTTCCTCACACAACTCACTTTTCTTGAGGCTATTCCCGATATCACCCCAATGCACTGCTCCATCATCAGTGCTCTCACCCCAATCTACACAATGTTCATTGCGGCAGTGGTGCTGAAGGAGCCGCTCACTTGGAAGAAAGGTGGGGGTGTATTGCTGAGTTTGTGTGGCATTATCTTCCTGATAATGAACAACTCAAGGGGAAGCGGAGTTATAGAGAGCAAACTTTCCGGCATTCTGCTGATGGTGCTCAACGGAGTGGCTTTTGCCCTCTACCTGGGCGTTTTCAGGCCGGTGATCATGAAATATTCGGTGGTCACCTTCATGAAGTGGATTTTCCTTTTCTCAGTTGTAATGTCATTGCCGTTCTCATTTGGGGAGGTATTTTCTCCGGTATGGCTGGAACTGCCACGTATACAGTTGCTTGAGTTGGGATTCCTGGTACTGTTTGCCACTTGTGTATGCTACTTCCTTATTCCTCTGGGGCAGAAGAATATCCGCCCTACCCTTGTGAGCATGTACAGTTATGTACAGCCTATAATTGCCACAGTGATAAGCATCTGCATTGGAATGGACGGCATTACCTGGCAGAAAGTGCTTGCCGCTGTTATGGTGTTTACAGGAGTGTTTGTGGTAAGCCGGAGCAAGGCTGCAAAATGATTCCCCCTTCCGGTTCAAAGCAATGGGTGCCTTCACCAAGGCTGTATTCCTCTTTGTGGTAATCGTATATATTTCTGGCTATCAGGCCCATTGTCATCCTAAGGTTGATTTCCATGGCGGGGTTGTACAATATTGTGCCGTTGTGCGGGCAAATGAACTGGTCCACACCTATGAATCCAGTATATTTTCCCGACAGTTTTTCATCCAGCCATTGGGCTATCTCCTCCTGCACCTTATACAGCATTCCTTTTGGAATCCATTGGGTGAGTGTGTTTTCAATATGCTCATTTGATGCCAGGATATTTCCTTTGTATGCGCCGTTGCGGGCATAGAACATTGAGTAGCCCCTGAAAGCCACATTTCCATACGGCCTTTCTGCTGCTGGGGTGCACTCAAACAGCATGGCAAACTCCTGCTGTACCTCCATTCTCTGCTCCACTATCACCGCTCCCTGTTTCTGCAGTGTTTTGCGGCACCAGCCACGGTCAGTCTCCATAAGCTCTCCCGTCACAAACCTAATCCCTTTTCCGCTTCCCGACAGGGGGGCTTTCAGTACAACTCTCTTAATCCGGCTTAGAAATAATTCAATCTCTTCCAACGATTTGGCTATTATTCTGTAAGTGGATGGGATGATTTGCGCTGAGGCAGCTGTGGTTTCAGTGACTTCAGATATATTCTGCGGTTCCGGAAACTGAAGCCCCTGCAGCCTATCCAACAGTTCCACCGCCAATTCCCTGCGGGAATTCTCCCTGATGAACATAACTTCCTCATCTGAAGGAAGCACTCCCAATGGACACCCCTCGTCCATAAGTTTCCGTTTCAGCACTGCATTCCAGCCCCATGGGACAATATTCCCTACAGCATTACCGGATATGCAACTTGCAATGTCACCCGCCATTCTGGCAGAACTGTCAGCAGCACCGCCGCACGCTTGCACCCCTTGCGGAGCCCGCATAAACTTCTCAATCCACTTCCCCTGTTGTGCAAACCGCACCGCAGCAGCCGGAGGAATGAAATTCACATCCCCGCTGGCCAGGCACAAATCATGCTCCGGATTGAAAATAAACTTGACACTGCTCTCCATGCCACAAAAATAACACAATTTTTTTACGTTGTCTTTTTGTACAATTACTTGATTCTCAAGTAATTGATTTTACAAAGTTTGCATTTTTTGCAAACTTTGTAAAATTATCTTCCTGAGAATCAGGAAGATATACAAAAAGACAACGTAACCAAAAAAGAGTTACCTTTGTATAATACACCACGAAAAAAATGACCTCAACAAAAAAACTGAAATACTGTGCGCTGGGGGATTCAATCACTTACGGATTCATTCCGCGCAATTATCCTGGGCATCCGGGCCAGTTGGAGAGTTATGCGGCACTGGCGGCAAAGATGCTCAACATGGAGCTTGAGAATCATGGAATCTCGGATTCCACCATTGCCAACCTGCCGGAGAACACCCCCATGTGCAAAAGATATGTAGAGATGGCAGATGATGCAGATCTTGTAACGGTTACCGGCGGCACAAATGACGTAAGGCTGGGTGTAAAACTTGGCACCATGGAAGACCGCGGCACAGATACATTCTACGGGGCATGGCATACCCTGCTGCAAGGCCTAAAACAGAAATACAGCAGAACCGGCAAAGAGACAAAAATTGTTGTCCTAACCCCTATCAAGTTGCTCAACGCAGAGAAATCGCACTTGCCAAATACCCCAGAAAACAACGCCCGGGTGCTTTACCAGTGGGACGAGTGGATTGCAGCCATAAAGGAGGTGGCGGCATACTACAACCTTCCGGTAGTGGACATGCACAACCTGAGCGGCATCAACCCGCATGAAAACAGGATAATCAAAGGAACCCATCCGGAATACACCGGATATTACAATCCGTATATCACAGACGGCACCCACCCAACCCAGGAAGGGGCTCAACTGATGGCAAATACCCTTGTAGAATTCCTCAAACAACTCTAAACTGATACAAAAATGCTTACAGGCACAACTCTAATCATAGTTTTTACACTGGCAATAGTGCTGCTGATAGTATCAATCTCCAAATGGGGCGTCCATCCGTTCCTGGCCATAATGGGAATCGCACTCATCCTGGCTGTGGGGATAGGGATTCCACTGGATACCATTCCTGCAACTATCGGGAAGGGCTTCTCCTCAATATTTACCAGCATTGGAATTGTAATCATCCTGGGAACCCTCATCGGACTCATCCTTGAGAAGACAGGTGCTGCAATCCGTCTGGCAGATGCCATCATCCGCATCATTGGAGAGAAGCATCCGCAGCTGGCAATCATGCTCATTGGCTGGATCATCTCGGTGCCGGTTTTCTGCGACAGCGGTTTCATCATCGTAAACCCTATCCGCAAATGGCTCAGCCGCAAGACCAGTTTCTCATCGGTAACCCTTACCGTTGCCCTCTCGGCCGGACTGTACGTTTCTCACGTATTCATCCCCCCTACACCGGGTCCCATAGCCACTGCAGGTCTTATAGGACTTGAAAGCAATCTGCTCCTGGTAATCATTGCAGGACTCCTCATCTCCATCCTGCCCCTCACTGCGGCATACTTCTTTGCAACCGCTGTCGGGAAGAAGGTAAAATCCTCGGAAGACCTTGATATTGAGAGCATTTCACAGGCATATAACCAGCACAATCTCCCAAGCACTTGGGCATCAATAACCCCAATTTTACTCCCGATAGTCCTTATGGCCGGAGGCTCCATTGCCTCAATTGCCAAAATTGACGGCTTCACCGGGGAACTCCTTACCTTCCTGGGCAAACCTATCATTGCCCTTGCAGCGGGACTCATCTCGGCACTGCCGCTGCTGTGGAGATCAAAAATGGGAAAACAGCTTTATGACCTCACTCAGGAATCACTGAAGACTGCCGGCCCAATCATCTTCATCACCGCAGCTGGAAGTGTCCTTGGACAGGTGATTGTGGAGGCTGGATTTGTGCAGTACATACAGCAGAACGCCACCGCCCTATCAAGCATTGGAATTTTCTTCCCGTTTGTGGTGGCGGCAATCATCAAGACCTCGCAGGGCTCTTCAACCGTGGCAATGACCACCACCGCGGGCATCATGGGGCTCTATTTCTCAGATGCATCGCTTATGGCTGCCCTTGGAATGACCACCCCAATTGACGCCGTTCTTGTAGTTATGGCCATTGGAGCCGGCGCCATGACAGTCTCGCACGCCAACGACAGTTACTTCTGGGTAGTCACCAACTTTGGAGGCCTCACCCCACAGAACGGCTACAAGACCCAGACAGCCCTCACCCTCATCATGGGTGTCACCTCAATCATAACATTGTTTGCAGTATCACTCTTCATATAATTTTCACATTATGAAAAGATTGCTCATCATACTCCTTGCAGCCCTTTGCACCACCGCATTTGCCCAGAACAAGCACAATGCATCCACTCCAAAGGACCCTGCAACAATTCCTCTTCCCGACAGCCTTAGAGGAAGCATTCTCAGCGGAACAATCACAGAATCAAAGATATACCCCAACACCCGTAGGGACTGGCAGGTATTCATCCCCAAACAGTACGACGGCACAAAACCGGCCTGCCTTGTAGTGGGTCTCGACGGCAACCTTTTTGGGGCCATTACCGTGATTGACAACCTGATTGCCACCGGCGAGATGCCCGTAGCCATTGGCATCTTCCTGCAGCCGGGAGTGAGCTACAACCAAGACGGCACCGTTGCCCGCTACAACCGCAGCAACGAGTTCGACCGCACCGACAACCGACTGGCAACCTTCCTTGAGGAGGAGGTGATTCCAATGGTTGAGAATCTGGAGACTCCCCACGGACACAGGATACTCATCTCCCACAATCCCAACGACCGCGCCATCACCGGTGCCAGCAGCAGCGGCATAGCTGCCTTCACCGTTGCCTGGGAGAGGCCCGACCTGTTCGCCCGCGTATACAGTTCCGTTGGAACCTTTGTAGCCATGCGCGGCGGCAACGAATACCCTGCCCTTGTCCGCAAGACCGAGCCCAAACCGCTCCGTATCTTCCTTCAGGACGGTGTGAACGACACCTGGAACCACATTTTCGGCGACTGGTGGGAGCAGAACCAGCTTATGTCCTCTGCCCTCAACTTTGCCGGCTACGAATTCGACTACAAATGGGACCGCGGCACCCACAGCATCTACTACGGCACCCGCGCCTACCCCGACGCCATGCGCTGGCTCTGGAGAGGCTGGCCCACCCCGGTCCAGTCCGGCAAATCCATGAACGGCATGCTGCAGTCGCTGCTGGTAGACGGCCAGCAGTGGTCTGAAACCGCCCCTGACAATCAGCCAATTGTACAAAGAGACGACGTAACTTTAAAGAAAAACGTTCACAAGGTGCTTGCGTTGCACAACGGGGACAAGTACATGAGCTCAAATGAGGGGGAGATTTATCTGCTTAGGAAGGGTGCAAAGAAGGCGGTGAAGATGAATACCCTTAAGACATCCGGGAAGGAGATTGCAATCTACCCTAACGGGAAGCTGCTGATTGCGCAGGAGAAGAACTCCAACTGGCTTATCAGTTATCTTATTGCTCCCGACGGTTCATTGCAGGCAGGCCAGCAGTTCTACTGGCTGCACAATACCGATAACCACAACCATACCGGGTATGGCAATATGACATTCGATACAGAGGGGAACCTTTATGTTGCAACCCCAATAGGGATACAGGTGTGTGACCAGAACGGCCGCGTGAGGGCTATCCTTCCACTTCCCGGAAAAGGAAGGCAAGTGGAGGAGATTGCATTTGTCGGGAATAAGATATATGCAAAATGTGGCGGAAAATGGTTTGTGAGGGAGGTGGCCCATACCGGCTGGAACAGTTGGGAGGCCCCTATTGACGTAAAATCTCAAGGACAAGGATAAACAAGAAAAATATGAGCAGAAGTCTGATACTTCCAATAGCAATCCTCTTTGGACTGCTTTTCCACCAATGGTGTACTACCCTGGTAATCGGGGTGCCATACCTTATTTTCACCATCCTGCTGCTGAACTTTACGGCAGTTGACATCAAGCAGCTCAAACTACTGAAAATGACCGGGATGAATATCTCACTGCTGCTGTTCCAGATTCTGGTGAGCTTGGGAGGATACCTTCTGGCAAAGGGGGTTGGCGGCAATGAGATCATTGCCCAGGGGGTGCTGATTGCAATCATCTGCCCTGTGGCTGCATCATCGGTTGTAATTTCGTGCATCCTTGGTGCCAACAGGGAGACCGTTACGGCTCATGTAATCCTTGGCAACCTTATGGTGGCAATTGTTGCCCCTATTTTCTTCTCCTTTATTGGAGTGCAGCAGCAGATGCCGTTCTTTGAGTCTTTCTGGCTCATCCTCAAGAGGGTAAGCCCAATCATTGCATTCCCGTTCTTCATTGCCTTTGCACTTCAGTTGTGGGCACCTAAAATCAACGGGGCAATAGCCAGGTTCAAGGGGTGGTCACTGTATTTCTGGTCATTGGCCCTTGCCATCACCCTTGGCCAGACAATCAACTTCATCTTCCTGCACGGAAAAGAAAACCTCCACAGCATCATCATACTGGGAGGAATCTCAATATTCATTTGTGCAGTACAGTTTGCTGTTGGAAAACTCATCGGGAAGAAATACGGAGATACCGTTGCAGGCGGCCAGATGCTGGGACAAAAAAATTCTGCCCTTGGAATCTGGATGGCCAACATCTACCTCAACCCTCTGGCATCGGTATCAATAGCCCTCTACTCCATTTGGCAGAATCTCTTTAACAGTCTGCAGATGTACCTGCACGAAAAAAGGAAATAAACTAACCAATCCAACGGCTAGTCAACCCAACGGTACAGGATTCCATAAGCCAGCAGCACTGTCTTATGGAGTCTTTCCCAACAGATTTTGTCTGGGGTATCGCCCGGTTTGTGGTAATCCTCATGAAGGGACTCCTCCATCCACGCCACAAACGGAATGTTGTTTTTGGAGAACGGAGCATAATCAGACCCACCTTTTCCATCCCCCACACGGCGGTCGTAAATCACTGTAAACGGCTTATCTATAGTCTCATACACCAAATCGCAATCCTCCTTCAACGAAGGGAAATTGTCATTCCACGCAAAAGTTGTAGTTGGCTTTGCAGGATCGTCACAGCGGCCCACCATATCAAAATTCATATATCTGCAGATAGAATCGGCAGCAGTACGGTTGGCATACCAGTCGGCCACAAAATATTTTGAACCGAGAAGCCCTTTCTCCTCACCGTCCCAAGCACAGAATACAACTGTGTACTCCGGAGTGATGCCTGAAGCCACCATCATCTTTGCCAACGAAAGGAGTGCAACTATTCCCGACGCATTGTCGTCTGCACCCGGATGGATTCCAATCCCAGGCTTGTTGCCCAAATGGTCATAATGTGCACCCACAACAACCAGCATATTCGGGTTCTTGCCCTCAATCCTGGCAAGCACATTATTCATCTTTGCAGGATAAATCTTACCCTTGCGGGGCTCACCAATTGCAGCAGTAAGGCTCTCAGATGTAATCTTCTGAATCTCAGGCTTCAATCCCATCTTCTTGAACTCCTTTGCAATGAACTTCATAATCTTGTGGTTCTCCTTTGTTCCCGCCTCACGGCCATTGAACTTCTCATCCGCCATAAAGCCAATCACCTCTTTGGCCCACTCATCCGAGTAAACCCCATATTGTTTGGTATACTCCCTGCTCTGTTGCGCAGAAAGCACCCCCGCAAACAGCATAAACGCAAAAATCGCTATTGAAATCTTTCTCATAATGCTTTTTAATTAGTTTCCACAAAGGTATAACTGTTTTCCATATTGTCAAATCCATAAGAAAGTACTATTTTTGCTAGGTTAAAGGAAAAACTGTACAGTAAGAAAAGAAAGAGATGAAGGAACTGGAGAAATTATTTGAAGAATATACCAAACAGAAGCCTGAAAGCATTCAGGAACTGCCATCGAGCGGAAGCAACAGAAGATACTTCAGAATATCGGGAAGCGGAATAACCCTGATTGGTGCAAAGGGAACCTCTGTGGAGGAGAACATTGCATTTATGGAGATTGCCAAACATTTCAAACTCAAGGGATTGCCTGTACCGCAGGTATTCTGTGCAAACAGCACAAACGAGTTCTATCTCCAGGAGGATTTGGGTGATGCAACCCTTTTCAATGCCATTGCACAGGGCAGGGATACAAGCAATTTTTCTCCCGACGAGGTATCTCTTTTGAAGAAGACAATAGCAACCCTTCCAAGACTTCAGTTTGAGGGTGGCAAGGGATTGGACTACAACATCTGTTTCCCGCAGCCGGAGTTTGACGAGAGGAATGTGTGGTTTGATTTCAACTACTTCAAATATTGTTTCCTCAAGACTACAGGCCTTGAGTTCAGCGAGATTAAGCTGCACGAGGATATGACCAAGATGGCTGCAGACCTTCTTGAAGGGGGCAATGCAGAGACTTTCATGTACAGGGATTTCCAGGCACGCAATGTAATGCTTGTGGGCAACGAGCCTTACTTCATAGATTTTCAGGGTGGCAGGAAAGGGCCTCTTTACTATGACCTGGCATCATTTGTATGGCAGGCCAAGGCCAATTACCCTACCGAGCTGAAAGAGATTCTTATTGAGACATACCGTGAGGCACTTGAGCCTTATATTCAGATACCTAAAGAGGAGTTCTACAAGAAATTGAGGCTGTTTGTGCTGTTCCGCACAATGCAGGTGCTTGGAGCATACGGCTTCAGGGGCTACTTTGAGAAGAAGCCTCACTTCCTGCAGAGCGTTCCGTTTGCCATTGACAACCTCCGAAAGCTTATCAATGAGCAGCCGTTTACCGAGTACCCTTATGTTCAGGAATTGCTTACTGAGCTTACCAATATGCGCCAGTTCTCAGATTTGAGGGCTGAGAAGAAACTTGAGGTGAGGATCTTCAGCTTCTCATACAAAAAGGGTATTCCTGTTGACGACAGCGGAAACGGCGGAGGATATGTTTTTGACTGCCGCGCAATCAACAACCCGGGAAAATATGACCACTTCAAGCATTTTACCGGCTTGGACAAGGAGGTGATTGAGTTCCTTGAGGATGACGGTGAGGTTACCAAGTTCCTTGCCCACGTTTATGAGCTGGCAGATGCACATGTTACCCGCTATATGGAGCGCAAGTTTACCAACCTTATGTTCAGCTTCGGCTGTACAGGAGGCCAGCACCGATCTGTGTACTGTGCACAGCACCTTGCGGAGTACCTTGCAAAAAAATACAACATTACCGTTAAGGTTTACCATAGGGAACAGGATATCAGACAAGAATTCTAGAAGCAGACATGAAGGCACTGATTTTTGCAGCAGGACTGGGAACCAGACTCAAACCCATTACAGACACCATGCCCAAGGCACTGGTTCCTGTAGCGGGGGAGCCGTTGCTGAAAATTCTCATTGAAAAACTAAAGGGGGCAGGTTTTGATGAGGTTGTAGTGAACCTCCATCACTTTGCAGAGAAAATAAGGGAATATGTGGCTGCAAACAACAGTTTTGGAATTGATGTGCAGTTCTCTGATGAGACAGACATTTTGAGGGAGACAGGCGGCGGCATAAGACATGCAGCTCCACTGCTTGAGGGTAATGAACCGTTCCTGGTGCACAATGTAGACATTATCTCCAACCTGGATTTTGAGGATTTTCTGGATTACCACTACAGCAATTCCATCTCAATTGATACACCGCTCGCAACATTGCTTGTAAGTGAGCGCAAGACATCGAGGTATTTCCTGTTTGATTCAAACAACAATCTGCAGGGATGGATGAATGTCTCTACCGGAGAGGTGAAATCCCCTTATACAGAACTCAGAAGGGAGCCCTCTGAGGGGTTTGATGCAGAGAAATTCCTTCAGGAACATGGACTGAAAAAATATGCCTTTGCCGGAACACATGTAATTTCGCCGGAAGTTTTCAACATAATGGCGCAGTGGCCTGAGAAGTTTGCCATTGTAGATTTTTATCTGGCTATGGCAGACAAATACATAATTAAAGGGTACGTGAAGAATGACCTTCAGCTTGTGGATGTGGGCAAACTGGATTCACTGCAGCAGGCAGAACAGATGTACCTTCAACTTAAGAACAACTAATACATGACTATTGGAATGACCAAGAAAATATTGTCGGGAAGAAAAGTTTTAATGATTGCATTGTTTGCTGCATTTTTTATGGCGGCATCATCTGCAGGTGCACAGGAGATTGATTCTCTTGCTGTGGCTGCGGCACAGGCCGTTGCAGGCCAGGATTCTCTTGCTGTGCAGAAGGCCGACAGTGCGGCTGTGGCCCAACAGATTTCAAAGAAGGAACTCAAGAGAATGCAGCGCGACAGCATCTGGAACTACAAGGACAGTGTGTTGAGGAACACCCCAAGGCTGCTGCATACCTACGTGTTTGATGATACCACAAAATACAAGAGGATGTTCCTGTGGAATGCAGATACATGGTTCAACAAGCCTGTAAGCATCAGTCCTGATACAACCTACCATGAGTGGTTCTCAGAGCAACCCCACAGCAGGAATGATGTTGGAGCAAACTGGCTGGGACTGTCGGGATCAGCAATGCAGTACAACAACTGGTTCAACAGGCCTGGAGATGAGATATTCCCGTTCTTTGACGGCTATCTTCCATACACTTATACTCCGGAGACACTGCCGTTCTACAACACAAAGACCCCTTATACCGAGATGGGTTACTGGGGAACGCTGTTTGCCAACAAGAAGCTTGAAGAATCCAACATGAAGTTCCTTCATACACAGAACTTTACTCCATCATTCAACTTCAATTTCCTTTACCGCAGGTATGGTGGTGCCGGTATGCTTGAGAACGAAAAGACAGACAACAGGACCGTTGCAATTACCGGAAACTACCTGGGAAAGAGATATGTTGCCCAGGGTGGATTCATATACAACAGGATAAAGAGGGATGAGAACGGAGGTGTGTCTGACCCTTCAATGGTACTGGATACACTTCTGGATGCAAAGGTGATTCCAATTGCTCTGAAGGAGGCCCACAACAACCTAAAGAGGAGAACATTTTTCCTTACCCATTCATACGGCGTCCCGTTCAAGTTCCTCCAGCCCAAGGACTCGCTTGGCAATGCAATTGAAAAAGAGCTTGGTGAGGGTACTATGGCATATATTGGACACAGTTTTGACGCTACAGTGTACGCAAAGAAATACACAGACAATATTGCCCTTTCCGACTCGGTTGGCAGGGCACTGTACCACAACAATTTCTTCATCAACCCTACGGAGAGTGCAGACTCAATGAGGGTTTTCAAACTTGAGAACCGCTTCTTCATCAACCTGCAGCCGTGGGCCAAGGAGGCAATCATCTCCAATGTGAGTGCGGGTATTGGTCACCAGTATCTGAGCCTTTACGGATTCAAGCCTGATTACTTCCTGCAGGGCAACTCAAATGAGAAAGAGAACAACCTGTACATGTACTTTGGTGCAGGTGGAAAACTGAAGAGATATTTCAACTGGAGCGGTATGGCCAAATATGATTTTGCCGGATACTACCAGAACGATTTTTCTATTGACGGCAAGATGACTTTCTCTTCTTATCCGCAAAAGATGCCACAGGGAATTCATCTTACAGCCAAAGCCCATATATCACAGCAGAGGCCAAACTACTTCTACAACAACGCCTACACAAACCATTACATCTGGAACAACAACTTTGAGAAGAGCACCCTTACCAAAATTGAGGGCAAACTTGAGATTCCCGACTGGAAAATGGAGGCATCATTTGGCTATGCAATGCTGAAAAACAATACCTACTTTGATTCCCTTTCAATTGTAAGGCAGAATCCTGAGGCAATGAGCATTCTGAGCGCATACGTTAAAAAGGATATCCAGCTGTGGAAACTCCACTTGGACAACAAAGTCCTCTTCCAGGTCTCTTCAGATGAGGAGGTGGTTCCGCTTCCAACACTGGCACTTGATTTGAAGTACTACTTCCAGTTTGCACTGGTAAAGAATGTGCTTGATGTACAGATTGGTGCAAATGCAATATTCACCACCGAGTACTACGCACCGGGATACTCACCAGCTTTGGGAGTGTTCTACAACCAGAGGACAGAAAAGATTGGCAACACTCCATACATAGATGCATTTGTAAACATGCAGTGGAAACGTGCCAGCATATTTATAAAATACATTAACGCGGCTCAAGGCTGGCCGGACAACGACTACTTCAGCGCCTTCAGATACATAAGATCGCAGAAGGCACTCAAGCTGGGTATCAACTGGCCGTTTTACGTAAACTGATAACTGATGGGCAAAGCCTGGAGAAACAAATACTTCCAATACACGTTCAGTTTTATCCTGGCATTCTGTTTTGTCTCGCTTCCCCGCTGGGAGCATGAAAAAACAGATGCCCCATCCTCTTTGCTCTTTGCCTCAGACACCCTTGAGTGCTCCATCATGCTCGACAAGACCCTCAGGGCCCGCGGCTACAACATAGGATACCTTTACGAACTGTTCCAGAATTTTGAGCAGCACCAGAGGTGTGAGATCAACCTCAACATCACAGACTCAGACCCACAGGCACAATGGGACAACCTCATTGCAGGCCACTGTGATATGCTGGTGCTCAACTCGGAGAGGGACACCGTACCCGCAGCCTACTCGGACGAAGTGGTTTCAACTGTTATTCCCAGCAGCAACGACAATGTATGTGTTGTACGTAAAGACAACTACAACATCATCCAGACCCTCAACTACTGGTTCCCCTACTTCAAGCAGACCCAGGAGTATGAACACACCCAACGCTACCACAAGAGTTACAGGATACAAAACCGCAACGGAGCCCCAATCTCCCGCACCACCATCTCCCCATACGATATCTATGTAAAGAGATACGCCCACATTGTAGGATGGGACTGGAGGCTGATCTGCTCACTTATCTATCAGGAATCAAAGTTCAAGATGGGAGTAAGTTCCAGCCGCGGAGCAATTGGTCTTATGCAGATAAAGGAGCAGGTTGCAAAGACATACGGTATAGATGACATCTACGACCCTGAGTACAACATCAAGGCCGGCATCTCACACCTTGCCCGTCTGCAGAAACTCTACAGTAAAGCCGGAGCCGACTCCACAAACCTCATAAAACTCACCCTGGCCTCATATAACTGCGGCGAAGGGCGTCTGGAAGACTGCATGTCACTGGCCCGGGAAAAAGGGCTGGATCCGCTGGTTTGGGAGAACATAGCCGAGGTTATTCCCCTGTTGCGTGAAGAGGAACACTACAACAGCGACGCAGTAAAACTGGGACGTTTCAACGGCGGGGAGACACTTAAATTCGTAGAACTGATAATGGAACGCTACGGGCAATATTGCCAGAGCGTAAAGAAATGACCCCCCTACTTCACCCTCATGGTGGTTGCCGGATCAACCTTGGAAATGAACAGGCACGGCAGCAGCATAATGGCCATAATGGCTGCAAAAGCAACCAGGTTGGTAATTATAACCGTAGAAGCCTCAAGGGAAACCGGTACCCACGGAACAAAATAATCCTGGGGATTAAGGGTAAGGATATGATATTTTCCCTGCAACAGGCAGAACCCAACTCCAAGAACATTTCCCCACAACATCCCCTGCATAACCACCATTGCTGCCTTGGCAATGAACACCTTGGCAACCGCACGGTTTGTCATTCCAAGCGCCTTGAGCAGGCCAATCTGCGATATCCTCTCAAACAGCATTATAAGGAGGCTTGAAACCATATTGAACCCTGCAACGGCAATCATAAGGGAAAGGACAATCACCACATTCAGATCCAGCAAATTGAGCCAATCAAAAAAAGTATAATACTTCTCCTGCAGCACAGTAGCCGCCACCTGGGAGTCCTCAGTAAGTGAATTCTCATAAATCACCTGAGCAATGGCATCCTCCTGCTCCAGAGTAACCCCAGCCGCCTCATTATTGAGGAATATTTCGTATCCCGACAACTGGTTGCCTCCCCATCCGTTCAACCTCACAACCTGACGGATATCCCCTATGGCCAGATATTTGTCGAACTGCTCCAGTCCGGTATCAAAGACTCCTGTTACGGTGAAGCGGCGTACCTTCATCTGTTCGTCGGGAAAATATGCAGTAATCTTGTCTCCCGCATTCAGTTTCAATGCATCGGCCAGGCTCCTTGATATGACAACCTCATTTGAAGGTGCCTTGCCATTAAGTTTTGGAAGGGTACCCTGTAGAAGGGAACTGCTGTAAGAGTCAAGGTTATACAACGAGTCTACCCCCTTGAGCATCAAACCGGATATCTCCTCCTCACCCTTTATCACCCCCTGTCGGTAGGCCACACCGCTCACCCGCTCCACAAAAGGGAGTTCCTGCAGTTTCTGCAAATATGAGAGTGGGGCATCAATCGGTTTGGCCACATTGAGGATATCGCTCCCCGGCGCAGCCAGTACCACATCTCCCGAGAAACTTCTCACCTTGCCGGCAATCTCCTTCCTGAAACCGTCCGCCACCGCCGTAACCGCCACAATAACCGCCACGCTAACCGCCACAGAAACCACCGAAATGACAGTTCCCATCTTGCTCAGCCTCCCCGTAGCATCCGCCTTGTTGCCAATCCTCTTTGCTATAAACCAATTGAAATTCATGAATGCAAAGATATAAAAAAAGGGGATTGGACGGGAGGGGAGCCGGTGTTTCTTCTGCAGTGGAGCTTATCTGGGCGGCAGGCGGGGTATCTTCTTTGGGTGGCTTACAGTGTATCTTCTTTGGGTGGCATGCGGGGTATCTTTCTCAGGGGGATACTTATTTAGGGGGATGCTTGTTTTGGGGGGATACTTGTTTAGGGGGGATACTTGTCTAGGGGGCCTATGTGCACAAAATTGGCATTTTATGCACACAAGACAGTTACTATGCGCAGAAAAACTTGATTTTCCGCACATATGCCCCTACAAAGGACCCATTTGCGCTGTAAAAATAGATTATCTGCGCACAAGTAGGATGCAGTGTGCAATAAAAGGGTATTTTCTGCACATAGGTCTTGATGAATTACACCCCACCAAACTATGAAAAATTACTTCCTGATAAATAACAAAGCATTCACAATATGCCTCTCTCCCTCCCTGTCAAACTTTCTGTTGTCTGAAGGGTGATTCACAATACCGTTGCCGTTCTCTCCCTCGGCATAAAGGGTAGTTGACCCGCCGCCGTCCATATTGAGGGCATCCTCCGCGCCAATCCAGCGCATGATTTTTGTGAACTCCCAAAGACTTACACCCTGTGCATTCTCAGCGTTTCTTCCGTCAACCGCCACCAGCCATATTTTCTTTCCGGCAGTACCAACAGCGCTGCGGGGATGACGGTTACGGTTGAATGAGTTCTCATCAAGGCGGGCATTCTTGCCGTCCACAATTAGTACAGGACCGCTGGAAACTACCGAGACCGCATCAAGTCTCTGAGGCCAGGTCTGCTCTGAAGCAATTCCGCCAGGCTCATTCTCATCAGCCGCATAGATTGCAAGCTTCCCTTTAGCTGAAATTGCAACTGCGCCATTGTCTCTCTGGGCCATTTTCTCATTGAAAACGAACTCCTCAACACCATGTTTCTTGAAGTAGCATACGCTATTGTAAGGTTTCTTCATATTGTAGAAAGAGCCGTTCATTGCCACAACAGCACCGCTGTCCTTTGCAAACTTGCTAGTTGGAGTAATATAACCCAAGTTGCTGGCAAGGGCAAAATGGCCTTTTGCTTTCCTGGTATCAATCTCAATGATTGAAACATACTGGTTGGAATCAAAAATCTTTGAATCTCCTGTAAAGTGAAACTCCTTTAGGGTAATTCCTTTTGCAATTTTTTTCTGGTTCCACTTGGCATTTGCAAATATGAGTGAATCATTCTGGGCAAAAGCGCCAAATGAGATCAGTGCCAAAACTGCCAAAAGTGCAAATCTCTTTTTCATAGCCGTTATTTTGTCTGTTATATTTCTGCGTATATACAAATATACGCAAAAAGGTGTATCTTTATCCACTCAATAGATTTATTGTTAATGCCGGAGATATGACATCCCCACAAAATAAATGACTTTTACCATGAACGATCTTGAATATTACAATAGCTTTGAAGAACGCCTGCAGCTGGAACTGCTCAAACTCTGCAACAGCATGGAGGCATTGGACCCCGTTCTTGCAGAGAGCGAGGACATTACAGAAAAATGGAACGACTATGCAACCCCATATATGGCAGATGCCATTGAGCAGGTAAACGATTACCCAAATGCATCTATCGCATGGCCGGCATTCATGGGTATGGCTGTTGCCCAATGGTGGGATGTAGACTGGCTGGCAAACCTGAACAATCCATACGAGAAATTCTACGGTGTTGAAGGCTGGGATGATATGGACGACAACATTATGGTAAACATCCTGGGCTTCCCGCTTGGTTCTCCAGAAGAGGTTCAAATAAGGGATGTAACCATCACCTGCGCTGAGAAAGCAATTGCCATGATCATGAAAGAAGACTTTGAGCCCGGCTCAGAAAAAGCATTCTACATGCTTGCACGCACTATGAAAGTGATGTACAAAATAGGTGCTGCCCTTCAGCTCAAACGCTTGGGATACAAGTTCCAGAAATACAACTAGGCAATAGGGCGGGAGACCGGTTTATGCGTGAGGGGTGAGGCATGCGGTGAGAGACATGAGGTGTGCGGGGAGCGGTGTGCAGTGTGCGGGGAGAGACATGAGGCATGAGGCGTGCGGGGAGAGGCGTGCGGGGGGAGACATGAGACATGGGGCGTGCTGGGAGAGGAGTGCTGGGAGAGGAGTGCTGGGAGAGGCGGTTTCCGCATCTGGCGTGCGGTGGCGTATACCTGCTCCCGGATACAAAGACACTCTTCTGTCACAAAAGATACTTAATCTGTGACAATATAGGCAAAAATACCCTGTATTGTCACAGATTTGCATTTATATGTGACAATACCCCCCTAAGAAACCCACATTGTCACAGAATCACCCAGATCCGTGACAATACCAACACAAAACACCACTATTGTCACACAAGCCACAAGAAATGTGACAGCCTGGTGATGAGAACCCTTCCTGCAATTCATCTGCCACGGCAACATGCCCAGGAAGGGCCTGCAACGAGGGTAAGCGTGGACAACTCAACAAAATTGTTGAATCTGCCACACCTACCCCCTCCAGAGCACTCTGGAAGCGTGGGTACCGTGCTCAACGAATTGCAGGAACAAAAGCAGTTCTTCCAGGAGAAAACGCCTCCGCAGAACGGAAATGTCCTGGCAAACGCCACAATTCCAGGAGAAAACTCACCGACAACAACAAAACATCCACGATTGGGCCGCAAAACCAGGAGAAAACGCCTCCGCAGAAAGAAAATGTCCTGGCAAACGCCACAATTCCGGAAGAAAACTCAACGGCAGCAACAAAACATCCTGGATTTGGCCGCAAAACCAGGAGAAAACGCCTCCGCAGAACGGAAATGTCCTGGCAAACGCCACAATTCCAGGAGAAAACTCACCGGCAGCAACAAAACATCCACGATTGGGCCGCAAAACCAGGAGAAAACGCCTCCGCAGAACGGAAATGTCCTGGCAAACGCCACAATTCCGGGAGAAAACTCACCGACAACAACAAAACATCCACGATTGGGCCGTAAAACCAGGAGGAAACGCCTCCGCAGAAAAACACACCTCGCACCGCAAAAAAAAAAAAGCGGCACGCCATACGTGCCGCTCGCTGAATTAAAACTCTTACTGCAGATACTCCTGCACCCTGCCGCTGATGAGCAGAAGTGAAATCTCGCACAATTTGGTATTGTAGCTGGCAGAGAGGAGCCTCTCCTCGGCATCAAGAAGGCTCTTCTGCGCCTCCCTCATCTCTATTCCCGACAAATCTCCAAGCATATACCTCTCCATGGCAATCTCGTGGTTCAACCGGGCGGTAACCAGGTTCTCCTTCTCCAGTGAAAGGATCTGAAGATTGCTCTGGTATGCCTGCCAGATATCGTAAAAATCTGACTTCACACTCTGCTCCACATCGCTCAGCTGCAACTGGGCATTCTCTATGTTGATACGGGCATTCTTCCTCTCCCTGCGAAGGTTGCCGCCGTCAAAGATGTTCAATCCAAGGGTAAGGCCAAAATCCGCGCCCATGCTTCCTCTCTGGAGGTTGGCACCCTTATTATACTTGTTGAGGGTATATCCGTAGCCGGCATTCATTCTTAGATATGGATAGGTTTGTGAAGCGCTTATCCTGTAGTTCAACTTGGCAATATTGCTGTTTATCTGAGCATTCTGCAAGGTAGCATTGTTCTCCAGCATTGATTTCATAAGGTCGTCGATTGAGAGGCTCACCATCACATTTATTGAGGTGTCGGCAACTGCCATAGGCATATTCAATTCAGACCTTGAAAGCAGCCTGTTCAAACTGATTGCAGAACTTTGCAACGCCTCCTGCTGTCTCATGAAGGCAGAACTGTCTGAATTGAAATCCACCTTTGCCTGCTGGTAATCCAAACCGGAAAAGTTACCGATACGGTATCTCTGCTCCACAATACGGAGCCTCTCACGAGAAAGGCCAACCGCATACTTGAGGTTCTTGAGCCTGATGCTCTGCTGGATATAATTGTAGTACTCCGCAGTAATGTCTGCCACAAGGTTTTCAACAGCCATGCGGGTCTCAAGTTCACCCTGAGCCTGAAGCTCCTTCAGCTTCTTGTAGGTTGTCATAACATTGAAGCCCTGGAAAATTGTCCAGTTGAGGTTTACGCCGGCATCAATTGTCTGGTTGAAGACTCCGTTCTCCTTTACAATCTGGCGGGTATCCCTGAGTTTTGTCTCATTGTCCTGCGCAGAACCGGAATACATGCCGCTGGCGCTCAATGTAGGCAAAAAACCCGCATTGCCCAAGGTGGCGTTGTTGTCTGAAATGCGCTGCGAATTCTTCTCTATCCTAAGGGAATAATTGTTCTCCAACCCCTCCATAAGGCAATCCTGCAGGGTATACACCTTATTCCCGACAGTTGAATCCCCCTCCTTGCCGGAGTTTGAATCATGACCATCTGAAGCACCCTGTAAAGAAGGCTCAGAAACCTCCACCTTGCCGGAGGATGGATCTTGGGCAACCGAAGTCTCCTGAGCAGAAGACGCAGAAACATCCCACTTAGCAGAGTATGGATCATGAGCAGCTGAAGCCCCCTGGGCAGAGGCGGTAACCGCCCCACCCAAGAGGATGCATGAAATATATAATATCACTCTTTTCATTGCTTAACCGTTATTTGTTTGCACTGTACTTTTTGGACAAATCTGTAGAGATGTAGATGTAGATTGCCGGAACCACATACATTGAAAGGATTGTGGAAACAAGCATACCTCCCACTACAGTCACACCCATTGCAATACGCTGGTTGGCACCCTCACCTGCTGCAAACGCAAGTGGAAGCAAACCAAGGATTGTTGATACACTGGTCATGAGGATTGGGCGCAGGCGCTGCATTGAAGCCTCCTTTATGGCCCTCACCTTCTCAATTCCTGCCTGCTGTTTCTGGTTGGCAAACTCCACAATAAGGATACCGTTCTTTGCCACAAGTCCAATAAGCATGATGATACCAATCTGGCTGAAAATGTTCATTGTAACCCCACCGCAATACATGAACACAAGGGCACCTGCAATTGCAAGGGGTACAGTAAGCATAATGATGAGCGGATCCTTGAAACTCTCAAACTGGGCAGCCAGAATCAGGTAGATAAGGACAATTGCCAGCATAAATGCAAACATCAAGCTGGAAGAACTCTCCCTGTACTCTTTTGATTCTCCCGACAGTGCAGTACGGAATGTATCGTCGAGAACCTCTGCAGCAATCTTGTCCATCTCATCCAGACCCTGTCCGATGGTCTTTCCCTTGGCAAGGCCGGCAGATACTGTTGCAGAGACAAAACGGTTGTATCTGTAAAGTTTTGGAGGGGCAATGCCGCCAACAAGATCTACAAGGTTGTCCATCTGAACCATATCGCCGTTATCTGTACGGATGTAGATTGATTTCAGGTTGGCAGGGGTATTTCTCTGCTGACGGTTTATCTCGGCCAGGATCTCATACTGCTTTCCATTCATATAGAAATATCCCATACGCTGGCCGCTCAAGCCGTACTGGAGCACCTGTGCAAGGTTACGGGTACTTACACCCATGGCATTGGCCTTGTCGCGGTTGATGTTGATCCTCACCTCAGGCTTGCTGAACTTGAGGTTAACATCGGCCATCTGGAAAGTAGGGTTGTCGTACACCTTTGCAAGGAACACTGGCAACACCTCCTGCAGTTTCTCAATGCTGGTTGTCTGGAGTACATACTGCACAGGCATACCGCCGCGGCGTCCGCCAAATGAAGATGACTGCTGTACAAAAGACCTTGCCTTTGTCTTGCTCCTTACAGCTTTGGTAATCTTCTCTGCAACCTCCATCTGGCTGTAGTCCCTCTCCCTGATATCTTTGAGCATCACCTGAATATTACCGCTACCGCTTGACACACGGGCAGTAACTGCCTTGGCATCAGGAACAAGGGAATCTACAAGGCGGTTGATATCCTCTGTATAATCCCTTATGTACTCGTATGTTATACCCTCGGCACCGCTGGTGTTGATGTTTATCTGCGACCTGTCCTCAAGGGGAGCGGTCTCTGCCGGGATAGTGCTCCACAACCATACAATAATACCGAACATTGCAACCACAAACGGAATGGTAACCCATTTAACTTTAAGCAGCGCCTCAAGAGAGCGGCTATAAAGATTGTTCAATCCCTCAAAGAAAGGCTCGGTCATCTCATAGAACCTGTTTTTCTTCTCCTTCTTTACAAGCAGCTTGGTTGCAAGCATTGGGGTAAAGGTAAGGGCTGCAAATGATGATATGATCACTGAACCCGAAACCACAATACTGAACTCCCTGAAAAGGCGTCCTGTCTGTCCCTCCATGAAAACTATCGGGAAGAATACTGCAACAAGGGTGATGGTGGTGGAGATTACTGCAAAGAAAATCTCCTTGGCACCCTCAATACCGGCCTCTTTCGGTTTCATTCCCCTCTCAATCCTCACGTAGATGTTCTCGGTCATTACAATGGCGTCATCCACCACCAGACCTACCGCCAGCACCACCGCCAGCATGGAAAGGACGTTTATTGAGAAACCTGCCAGGTACATTATAAAGAACGCACCAATAAGCGAAACCGGAATTACAATACAAGGTACCAGCGTTACACGCCAGTCTCTCAAGAAGAGGAAGATGATAATAATCACCAGGATAAACGCAACGTAAACAGTCTCCTTAACCTCGTTGATTGAGGCACGGATAAACCTTGTGTTGTCAAATCCGTATGAATATTTCACATCGTCGGGAAGATCCTTCTGCATCCTCTCCATCCTCTCATAAACGGCATCTGCAATCTCAATGTGGTTGGCACCCGGCTGAGGGGTAACTACAACACCCACCATAGGTATGCCGTTCATCTTCATGTAGCTCTTTATGTCTGCAGGGCCAAGTTCGGCACGTCCAACATCGCTGAAACGGACAATCTTGCCGTCAACCTCCTTAATGATGATATTGTTGAACTCCTGGGCAGTATGCATCAAACCCAAAGTTCTGATAGTCAACTCAGTAGTATTTCCCTCTATACTTCCCGACGGCAACTCCACATTCTCCCTGTCAACAGCATTCTTTATATCGATTGGGGTAATGCCGTATCCCGACATCTTTATTGGATCAAGCCACAGGCGCATAGAGTATTTCTTCTCACCCCAGATGCTCACACCACTAACATCAGGGATGGTCTGCAACTGCTCCTTAACGGTAAGGTCTGCTATCTCACTCAGTTCAAGAAGGGAACGCTTGTCGCTCTGGAGAGCCACCATAATGATAGGGCGTGCATCTGCATCGGCCTTTGAAACTATTGGCGGGTCACAGTCCCTTGGAAGGAAACGCTGCGCGCGGGAAACCTTGTCCCTTACATCGTTGGCAGCGGTCTCAAGATCTACTGAAAGTTCAAACTCAACTGTAATTCGGCAAGATCCCTGCTGGCTCACGCTGGAGAGGGAACGGATGCCGGGGATACCGTTGATGTTCTGCTCAAGAGGCTCGGTAATCTGGTTCTCAATTACATCTGCATTGGCACCTGCATACGAACACTGCACCGAGATTATCGGGTTGTCCACCGAAGGGTACTCCCTCACACCCAAAGAGTTATAACCGATAATTCCAAAAAGGAGAATTATCACTGTCATAACCGTTGCCAGTACGGGGCGGCGGATACTTAATTCTGATATGTTCATAGGTCAGTCTAGTCTACGTTATCGAGTTTTACAGGCAATCCCATACGGAGCTGGAGTGTACCAGATACTATTATTGTATCTCCTTGGCTGATACCGCTCACAATCTGCACCGCACCATCAGTTCTGATGCCGGTGGTTACAGTTACAGGCTGCGCCTTGCCGCTCCTGTAAAGATAGAGCTTGTCTACACCCATCTCAGGAACAATGGCCTCGGAAGGGACTGTAATGGCATTCTCAATCCTCTGTTTCTCAAGGTTCACAGAAGCAAATCGTCCGGCAAGGGTCTCCCCTTTACGGTTGTCATACAACGCCCTTACGGTAAGGGTATGTGTTACCGGATCAATCTTTGATTCCTTTGCATAAACTTTGGCCTTGAACGGCTCAAGTTTGCCCGGAAGGGAGAACTCAACGTTATATCCCACCTGAACATCATCAGCATAGTGCTCAGGTACAGCAAACTCAACCTTAATAGGGGAAAGTTTGGTAAGTTTTGCCACAAATGTGGAAGGGGTAGCGTATGAACCGGCGCTCACTCCCCTAAGACCTATCACACCATCAAACGGAGCCTTGAGTTCTGTAAGTGCAATGTTTGCCTTCACAACCTCAATGTCTGCCTTCAGTGTTGCAAGATCTGTCTTTACCTGCTCAAATGCCTCCTGACTCACGGCATCCCTCTCCAAAAGGGTGCTCTGGCGGTAAACCCTGTCCTCGGCAAGTTTCAACTGCGCAGTAAGGCGCTGCAACTGTGCCTGAAGGTGTCTGTCATTAACTTTTGCAAGAAGGTCACCTTTCTTCACATGAGATCCCTCCTTAAAGTTGATCTCCACAATCTTGCCGGAGGTTTCAAAGGTGAGGTCAACTTCCTCGTCGGGAAGAAGGCTACCGTTGATGAAGATGTTGTCTGAAAGGGTCTGGGGTTTTGCAATAATTGCATTTACATTAAGGATGTTCTTCTTAGGCTGGGCTTTTGCTACTTTGTCTGCTGCAGCAAGTTCCTCATTTTCATGCGGCAACATTGAGTATGCACCCAAGGCGGCTGCACCTGCAAGAACAACTGCAGTGAGCCCCCATTTGAGTTTTTTATTCATAGTTTTAAGTTTTAACCGGTTAATCTTTTATAGTTGCAAAGATAGTGTAATTCCAAATTCTGCGGGTCTTCCTTTTGAGAAAAATGCATTGCCAACTGAAACAAAATAGAAAGCGTTATAGTCTGTGTCTGTAAGGTTCTTGCTCCACAACTCAACTGCTACCGGGCCCTTCTGGGCATAAACCGATGCACTGAGCAGCGAGTAGAAACTCTGGCTCATGTCATTGGCCTCATTCCAGTAAACCTTGCCAATACCGTTGTAACCCACTCGCATCTGTACCTTGTCTGCAATTCTGCCTACATTGTAGAATGTGTATGAGGCATTTGCAGCAAGGGTGTTCTGCGGTACATATGGAACATAATTGCCTTTGTAGTCATTTATACCGTCATTGTATTTTACAAACTCCGCATTTGTGTGTCCGTAACTTGCGCCAATGTTCAATGCAGGGGTAACCTGTGCATTAAGTGCCAGCTCCACTCCAATGCTTCTGGTTTTGCCGGCATTGGTCATCATACGGCCTGTTGTCTTGCCGTCGGGAAAAACAGTAAGCTGCTGGTCGGTGCAGTCTATGTAGAATGCAGATGCATCTGCCGTTACCTTGCCCAATGTGAGGTGTGCCCCCGCCTCATAGTTCCAGCTGTACTCAGGCTTGTAGGTAATGATCTCATCTACAGTGTACGATGGGGCCTGGGAACCTCCGCCCATTGCTCCACCCATTGAGCCCAGTGCGCCTCCGGCCTTGCTCATAAGGTCTGCCATAAGGTCTGATTTCACCTGGTTCTGGAGGATATCGGAGAAGATCTGGGTATTGTAGCCTCCCGCCTTGAAACCTCTTGAAACTGAGGCATAAAGGTTACCTTTCTCCTCAAGTGAGTACTGCAGTGCAAATTTTGGAAGCAGTTCAAGGTGGTCCTGCTCAAGCTTGTCTGCCAAGGTGGTGTTCACACCGCTCTCCACTTTAATCTCCCTGAGCATTGGGCCCATCTGTATCTTCATGCTGTAGATATAGTCTACTGCACTGGTTGAAATATAGTCAATCTTGGCCTTCTCATAATCAAGCCTCATACCTGCTGTTAGGGTGAACTTGCCAATATTCAACTGCGACTGGTGGTACAGCGCCGCACCATACACAGGAAGGTCAAATTTGCTTGAAAGAAGGAACTCCGGCTGCACAAACTGCAGTTTGGCAGTGTTCATTGGTGCCGGCATCCCCTGGAACATCCCGTTTATGCTTCCCAGGATAAGGCCGTTTATACCGTCCTGCTTGAAGTTTACCGGTGCATCCATCTCCATATCCTTGTAGAACAGGGTAAGGCCGCTCAGCCACTGCCATTTCCTCCCATCCTCGGTTCTCTTTACGGTAAAGTCCTGGGTAAATGTATTCTCCTTCTGAGCCTGCTGCAGGGTGAACATGCTTGCAGGGGTAAAATCCTGGTCCAATGTCATGCAGTCGTCCAGCATCTGCCATGACGTAACGCTTGAGAAGATGTGCTTGCCTGTATTGTAGCTTACAGAAAGTCCGTTAGAGATTGTGGTACGCTCATAGCCGCAAGAATCGTTGTAGTTAACCTGTGCAGTTGCCCCTGTTGCCGGATTGTACAGCCCGTATGCATAACCGCCCTGGTCAATTTTGCCAACCATAAAGGAGTTGTCAATTGTAAGCCTGCTGCCCGGAGAATAAATCAGGCGGGCCCTTACAGAGGTTCCCTCCTCCCAATCAACATCCTCTCCAGTGGTAGCATTGGTAAAGAATC
Organism: Candidatus Egerieisoma sp.; assembly: GCA_045659725.1. Classification (GTDB taxonomy): domain Bacteria; phylum Bacteroidota; class Bacteroidia; order Bacteroidales; family UBA932; genus Egerieousia. The sequence goes on along the minus strand of JAZRCK010000014.1, from coordinate 34,649 downwards.
CGTCTGATTTCCTGTAGTTTGCACCAATACTAAAAGCAAACTTCTCACCAGGTTTTGCATATACAGAGCCCTTGAAATTGTAAGTATTTCCGCTGCTGTAACCTGCCTGAAGCCTCACCCCCTGATAAACCATTGGAGAAAGGGTATAGATATTTATGATGCCGCCAACAGTGTTGCGTCCGTACAAAGTACTCTGCGGACCGCGGAGCACCTCCATACGCATAATGTCCCAAAGATCAGAATCAAAACCGTTCTTGTTGAGGAAAGGGACATTATCCACATACAATCCCACCGCAGGATGGTCAATCCTGCTGCCGAGCCCCCTCACATAAATTGAAGAGGTCATCTTTGAACCGTAAGACGGGATATACAGGTTAGGAGTCTGCATAGCCATATCAGACAAAGAGGCAACCTGCTTCCTCTCAATATCACCCAACTTTATAACCGTAGCCGAAAGGGGCTCCTGCCTCAAATCATTCTTCTGCTTCATCCTGGCAATCACCGCCACCTCCGCAAGGGCAGTAACAGTATCTTTATTCGGGTTATTTTCTTCCCGACAGTTTATATTGCTGATATTTCCTGCATCAGCACTTGCACCGAAACTCATCATGGCAACCACCGCTGCCAACACCTTTTTTGAACACATTCTCATTCTCATAAAATTTAATGTGCAAAAATATGTATTCTACGGGAGTTCCATTGGCATTATGGCATCCTCATTTAGGACAAATCAATCATTCATGGCAATCCGAATCCCCTCCGTGCAACTCATCTCAAATTGCATCAGACTTACAACCCCAGACCAGGAGATACCGCCGGACGGAACTTCCGTCATCTCCTCTGACGGAACTCTGACGGTGAAACCCCCTCGTGTTTCTTGAACTTTCTGGCAAAATAAGACTGGTCCATAATGCCCGTACGGGCTGCAATCTCACTCAAAGGGAGATCCGTTGTGGCAAGAAGTGCCTTGGCCCTCTGCATAACAGCCTCCTCAATCCACGTTGATGTAGACTTCCCCGTTGCCCCTTTCACAATCTTGTTAAGATGGTTTGGAGTAATGTTCAACTCGCGCGCATACTCCGCAGCCTGCAGCAGGTGAGCACTCTCCGCCCCGGAAAAAAGCATCTCCAGAAACCTGTTGCAGATGCTGTTGTTGTGCACCACCACCTCCTTGATGGTTCTCCTGTAAACCGCATCCGCCTCCGCCAAGATTGCATTCAAGTAGGCCTTTATAATTTCCATCCCTGGCTTACCGGTTGCAAACTCCTCATACATACGGTCAAACAGAGGAAGCTGTCGGGAATAGGAAACCGGATCCAATTCAATCTTTGGCGATCCCCACACCCTCAAAAAATCATACCTTGCAAGCAGATTCTCATTTGGAAAAAGCCTTGGATGGAACCCTCCCATATACCCCCGGCTGTTCTCAAAATACTTCACAGAAAACATCTGCCCCGCCGGTATCACCACAAGTTCATGCTCCTTAATCAGATAAGTCTTCCCCCCTATCTCCGCCAGCACCGTACCGCTGCAAAGGAAAAAGAAACAATGAATTGCCGACCTCTGCGGCGCCATAGGTCCTGCGGTTGGGGTGCCGTGAGCGTGGGTGCTGTGGGTGGGTGTGCTGTGGGTGGGTGTGCTGTGGCTGGCTGTGCCGTGATGTGGCCCAGGGTGGCCAGCAGGGTGACTTGTAGAGTTATTTGTTTGGGATGCTGACGGGTGATCTACTGGGTGGCCTGCATGGGGACTTGCCTGGGATGCTGACGGGTGCCCTCCATTAAGCTTCCTGATTATAAAAAGCTGCTCCTGATGATGTGCCTGCTTCTGATTGTGTATCTGCTCCGGATGATGTATCATAACAAAGCAAATTTAGGAAAAATCAATCACCCCGGAACACAATATCCCCAAAAATTCGTATATTTGTACTTGCATTTGCGGAAATAGCTCAGTTGGTAGAGCATCAGCTTCCCAAGCTGAGGGCCGCGGGTTCGAATCCCGTTTTCCGCTCTTTATGAAAATCAGATAGTTACAACGGTTGACTGTCTGATTTTTTTTATTCTATGATGGCTGGTTTAACTGCGGTTTAACTGGGTTAGTTAAACTGAGAGTTAAACCGAAATTATTATGAATGCTACAATTTCCGTAGTTTGCTACCAATCAAAAACTCTTAAAAACGGAGAACATCCATTAATGCTCCGCATCAGTAAAGACAATAAGAAGAAATACCAGAGCCTTGGAATTTCAGTAAATCCTAAATATTGGGACTTTGTTAAGAACAAACCAAAGCCTAATTGTCCAAATAGAGAGCAGATCCTAAAAATCATTCTTGACAAGCAGGCAAAACTCCAGAGTTCAATACTTGAATACAATGCAGAAGACAAATCTTATACAGGTGCAACTCTCTTAAATGCAGAAAAGAACAAATTCCAACAGAAGACAGTTAAAGCATTCTATATGGAACTGATTGAACAATTCATGTCTGAAAACAAGTGTGGTAACCGTCTTATATATAAAGGTTCTTTAAACTCCTTGACAACATTCACAAGAAACAGATTGGATATACCATTCTCTGTAATAGATGTAGATTGGCTGACAAAATATGAAAAATGGCTTAAGTCTAAAAACAACAGGGAAACCACTATTAGTTTACTGTTCCGCACACTGAGGAGTGCATATAACAAGGCTATTGATGCCAAGTGTGCACGCAGATCTGACTACCCTTTTGATGAATACAAGATTAATAAATTTGATACAAGCACATATAAACGTGCCATAGCCAAAACTGAGGTTGTTAAGTTTATGAAAGATGCACCAGATTTAGGTAAAAGGCATTATGTACAACTCAGCAAAGATATATTTGTCTTCAGCTATCTATGTGGTGGCATAAACTTTACAGACATTGCAAATCTTACTACAGCAAATATAGTTAATGGCAGATTGGAATACGTAAGACAGAAAACACACAAGAAAATTAAGATAGGCATACCATCTGAAGCCATGAAGATTATTGAAAAATACACCCCAGAGAGCAAAGGCTACCTCTTTCCTATCCTTGACAAGAATCTTCACAAGACTCCGCTACAGAAACAAAACAGGATACATAAAATCTTGGCAAAAGTAAATAAGAACTTAAAACTGTTGGCTGCAGAACTAGGGATAGAAGATACTGTAACAACCTATGTGGCCAGACACTCATTTGCAACAATCCTAAAAAAATCTGGAGTAAACATTGCAATTATCAGTGAAGCCCTAGGTCATTCAGACCTTGCAACCACCCAAATCTACCTTGATAGTTTTGATAACGAACAGATAGATAATGCAATGAAAAATCTGCTCTAGGCCAAATATCAACTCCACTTGTTTTAATGCAGGTGGAGTTTTTTGTAACTTTGAAGACAAAATACAACTCTATGAAAGATAAGATTACTTGGGAGGATGCCCATTTGTTTGATTACATCAATGAGATAGAATACCTATACGTTCCTGATGTTGAAGATTACAAATACAACATAAATATCAGTAAAGGTAAGCAAGCATCTGAAAATGCAAGAAAGATCGCAACTCCTGTCTTTGGCTATAGTGAGATAGTTGCAATATTTAAAGATAGATACAACAACGTCAAACTGCATAAGCAGGATAAATACTTAAACTACATAAAAGTTGTAGGAGATCTGTTAAAAGATTTGGAATTGGATCCCGATAAATTCTGGTGCCTATTCCTTTTTGCTCTAGACTATTGCAACAGTTTATACTTAGATGGTAAAACAATGAAAGCTACACCTCTGGAAGAACTGCAAGCACTAGTAAATATGATAAATAATGCTGATGGTGAACAAATACTTAATTTTAAGAGTGGCAAACAGAAAACTTTTGTGGAATCACCTACTGCATTAAAGTTCATAGCAGATGCTATCCAAAATCAACTTAGTGAATTAGAACAGTCTGATCTAATAAAAGCCTTATACGTTAGGAAGGAGGACTCAGATACAAAATCACTGAAAGACTCTCCTATAATTGTTTATTTTGCTAAGATCATTTTAAGTTTCTTTGATAGCCAAGAGCAAGTAAAAAACAAACGCAAAAAAGGAGCTAATTACTCCATTAAAGAGATGGACATAGTAAGTCAGTTAGTTTACTTCTCCAATCTCTCCACTAATAATTGTTGGACAGACATTGAGAATGAGACATTGAAAGGGTTCCTTAAACAATATAAAGACTATGAATATCCTAATAATGTAAGCAGCATATATCACGAGTTTACTCTCTTCTAAGAACAATACATATTTTTAGCTAATCCGTTATTCAAATTTCCGCAAGGGAATAGAATAGCGGATTTTTTTATTCCCCTAATCCTGTGATAATTATGCGTAGCTTGCGCCCTCGGAGGAGTGAGAGAATGCATATGGAGGGGAATAGAAATTGGTAAAAATTCATTCCCTATAAACCGTTGATAGACATCCTAAATTCGCAGTGTGAAACAAGAGCAGAAGACAGGTTGAAAGTGGATAAGGGGAATAGAAAACAGCAAAAATTTAATCCCCAGAGAGTGGAGAAAATATGCTGTCCTTTGTACTAGCAAACTACGAAAGTCCATTGAAAAGGCTGGCAGAAAAACGGATCGCTCCCGAAGCGGGGGAGCTCCTCTGGAAGCACAGTAAGGGGGAAATAAATCCACTGAGTTTTTCTAACGGCTCTCAAAAAGAGCGTGGCTCTCGTAGAGTTCTTTGACAAGACTGAAATTATTACACGTCTCTCCCCAGCGGAGGGATAAAGACTGTGCCCAAGTTCAAGGGGCATCAACAAACTTGAACACACGCAATCAACAGGAAGGATCCACTGAAGATTGCACCTTAAATAATTTATTAACCTTTTTAATTTTTAATAGATATGAGAACAACTAATACAAATAAAGCTAACAAATTGAATAATAATAAAATATATAAAGCTATAAAAAAAGTTAAAACACAAAAGTGTTCCATTTGCGGGCAGAGATTTGAAGGCTTTGGTCACAATGCTTACCCAATAAATGATGGTAGATGCTGTAATATGTGCCAAGATCGCATAGTAATGCCTATCCGAGCGCTCACCAATCATTTGGCAGATATTAAAAAGAAAGGAGAAAGCGAGGTGATGCAGTTCACCTCTCCAAAATACGGAGGTCTATCCTTTGAATATGTAAAAGAGTTGAAAGTGTTGACAGATTTCAAAGGAATTTATGTTAGAAACTTCCCTGCTGATGAGCTTGACAACGCTGTACAATTTTTTGAGGACATCTACCGCAGTTTTACGTCACTGATATGTGACTATCGCAATATTGAGAGACTACAAGAAGAGCTCTTTGAAAAAGAGATCCTTGAAGCTCTAAATTTTGAGGAGGACATAGAGGATGAGGAGTTTGAACTAAGCAACTTCAATTTTGAACTATAAAAAAATTATAACTATGAACGAAATAATAAACAACCCAGTAGTAGCTAATGAAGTAAAGAATTCAAATACATCTAATTTAAATAAAAAAGACATGGAAAAAATTATTGATTTTTCAAAAGTGTTGGGTGAACCAGCAGTAGCCCACACTGCAACAGTTGACCAGCAGGTCGTAACAGACATTATTAATGCTCTTAAAGACACTCCTCAGGAGGTGACTATGAAGTTTAAGGAGGAGGAAAATTTCCTAAAAATGGTAGTGGACGTAAACCATAGAGAAAAAATCTCTAGAACTTATAGGACTTTTGCTGACGCTAACCTCGTAGAGTGCATGCTTTGCGCTATGCGCAACAACAACACAAACACATTAGAGGCTTACAAAATCGAGGAGCATCCTCTAGAGGCATCAGAGGTAGATCCAAGAATTGATCTATTTAAACAGTTCATGAATTCTGGGCTATCGTGTCGATTAGAGGCAGACTTAGTCACTAATAAGGGAGATCGTTTTATATGCGTAACTTTTACTGTGGCTTATCACAGGTCTGTAAAATTCTGTTTAAGAAGAACAGAAGAAATTGAAAACATCATAAACGAGGCTATGCAAGCAGCCTAACTAATCACGATTCTGGAGGGAGAGCAATCTCCCTCCTCTTTTATACCTTATTATATATGCAGCAGATCGCATTTCCTAGTGCCTATGACAACGAAGCAGCACACCGTCAGGTGAAACTCTTGATGAAACAGGGCAAACAACTAAGCATCCGTGTCGAGGATGAAATCTGGATAAGCTGTCTCGGAGTAACAGGACTTCGCTACCAAGTCAACGACAACAGTTGGCAGTGGATTCTGAACTACCTCCAGACAGGAGAATACGAAGACTTCGGAGTGTACCCTTCTGACGTGTCACGGATTGGCTTTGAGGACTTCCAAGAAAGCAAGCTCAGAGAATTGGTAGACAGCCAATGCAACATTGCTTGCATACCTTTCCTTCGAGAGACACAGGCTTTCGTGAAGCTCAGAGGATTGTTCAAATTTGGCAAGCTATTCTTCAGCATCAGAAGGACAGATCAATTTATGGATTACTTAAACGAAAAAGGTTTATGATAACATTAACTAAAGGACAATACTTGTCAGACGTAATGCAGGAGATTCCCACAGACTGCATACTGTCAAAGAAAATACCAGGCTGTGGGGCAACCACATTGGAGCTCAATACAAACAGAGACTCCATAATCATCGTTCCTAATGTTCCGGTGATTCTCAGCAAGTGCAACAAATACCCCAACTTGCTGGGAGTCTACGAAGGAGTGGGACAGCATCAAGTTGTAGAATACATTGGCAATACTGATGTTCGCAAGATCATGACAACCCCTGAGAGTTTCTGCAAGGTAAAATCGGCTTGCGAGAAACTTGGGGTTAACATCTATACCGACTTCTTCTTACTAATGGATGAGTGTCACCAACTGATTAAGGATGTCGACTACAGGGTTGACATCGTAATGCCGATGAACGACTTCTTTTCTTTTAACCGTAAGGCTTTAGTGTCTGCAACTCCTCTCGGATTCAGCGATCCACGCTTCGAAGAGAACCTTTTCTACACGATAGATATTGAAGCAGACTACGACTACAGACAGGAGATAACTGTCACCCACACCTACAATATAGCTAAAGCTGTTGAAGAATATCTGGAACAGCACAATGGAACAGTCTGTTTCTTCATCAACTCAGTGGCTGAAATATACTCACTAATGAAGCACTTCGAGCTGCTGGAGGATTCCGCAGTTTATTGTGCGCCAAAGAGTCGCTGCAAGTTGAAGAACGAATACAACTTTACAAGTGCATATTCGGAATGGACTCCGCATACAATGAAAAGGTTGAACTTCTTCACAGGACGTTTCTTCACAGCCTTTGACCTAGAGTTGGATTACAAACCTGACTTGGTGATGGTTTCTGATCCATACACATCAGAACACACAATTCTTGATGTTGACACAGACTGCATACAGATATGTGGCAGATTCCGCAATGGAATCAACTCGGCAGCTCACATCTATAGAGCAAATCCTGAGAGCATAGTGAAATCGAGAGAACAGATCGAATGGGAAATCACAGCTCATGAAGCGGTGTACGAGGCAATCAACACCCTATATAATAATGCAGATAGCAGAGCAAGTCGATTTGCTTTCGGTGAGGCGCTGGAAACTCTACCATTCCGCAAGTTCCAATATTCGGATTACACCAAGAATTGGTTCGCCATAGATAATGAGATTAACTCTGTACTGGCAAAAGGCAGATACCAATCTCGCACTTCCATTACAAGGTGGTACATGGACTGTCATTACTTCAATCCGACTTTTTCTCATTGCGAATACAGTGAGGATAATGAGACCTTCAAGATTATCAGAGCAGCTCGTTCTGTGAAAGACAAGCGTAGAAAAATGGTAGAGTTGCTTTCCAGCATTGAGGAGCCAGCTTCGGAATATGCGCTGGACTTCAAGAACAACATGCGTAAGATTGACCCATTCATAGTTAATGCTTTCGAAGTCTTGGGTAAAGAGAGGATTGAAGAAGTGAAGTACAGTCAAAAGCAGATGAGGGAGGATATGATTTTGGCAGAACGCAAGGGCAACAAGGTAGTACGATTAATCAAGAATGAGTTCTCCGTTGGCAGTGACTATCTGAATGAAACAATAGTTAATGAGATTACACGAATCTTTGAAACCTTGAACATTCACCCCGAAAAGGAGATAAAACCGAACATCATTCTTGACTACTTCCAAGCTGTGCCGTTCAAGCGTAACGGGAAACGTGGTTACAGCATAGTGAGTGCAATTATTTAGATGACAAGGGTCAATGTCTGATTTTTTTGTCTTTATATACCCAAAACAGAAATTGTCAAAAATGTCCCTGCACATACAAAAATTCGACAAAATCGCATCATTACATATATAGTTAATGGAAACAGAGCCGTAGGTGAACTTTCACTTATGGCTCTTACTTTTTAATGGGTGCAGGTAGATCTACCCTCTAAAAGCCTAAATCAAAATCCCCCTCCAAATTGACTGAAATTTAGGAGCATATAATCTCAACTAAAATTTTCACATCATTAACTACTACAGTCAAAAAACTAACCTCAGTAAAAATTTCCCCTCCTCCTGCCTATCTAAAAATCCCCTCCAGATCTTATATAAAATCCCCCTCCCAAAAATCTAAGAGTGCCGCTCAATGTGGTGGATATCCAATTTATCCGCCCCGCAAAAATTGTTTGAAAATTTATTTTCAGAAAGTAGCAAAACTTATTCTCAGTAGGTAATTGAGTAAATATAAAACTAGCAGATTTATGCTGATTAAATATTTACAGGACAATTAGTTAATAATCAAATAAACAATTACCATTATGAACGATTTTATTTCTTCAAACGTGAACTTTCTAGAGGCAAACACTAACGCTATCACTCTAGATGAACTTGCAGAGCAATGTGTTGTGCCAACTTGGGCCAATCAGGAGCTTACAATCTCACATCAGGACTTTATCAATACAGTGCATGATGCAGCCTGTAACATTTTTGCAGGAGAGACAATAAACACACCTGAGATTCGTGTTTCTCACATAGTGAGAGGTCGCATACCTTCTGCACTAGGTAAAAGGTCAAGTGAGCTGCTTGAATCTGAGAAAACACAATTCTACCAACGGTTAGCATTTGCATTTACTATTCCTAGCTTGCATGAGTGCATAGCAGGTCAACGGTTAGAGCTGTGCATTGGTGGTGTTCGCAACTATTCAGACTTGAACCTGTACCGTGCTAATCGTGGCATGGAGAAATTCACCATTTTTATTGGCTGGAGAGTAAATATTTGCTCCAATCAAGTGCTTACAGGACAAGGAGTGCGTTTAGCTCTTGAAGTGATGTCAATCCATGACTTGTACAAGGCTGTTCTAGAGCTGTTTTACAATTTTAACATGGATAGAGATATCCAACTGCTGCAGTCTCTCACACAGACTAGGTTGTCAGAAACTCAGTTCGCTCAAATTGTGGGTAGAATGAGACTTTATCAAGCATTACCTAGCTATCAGCAGCGCAAACTCCCTAAACTACTCATTACTGATAGTCAGATTAACAATGTGTGTCGTGATTATTACAGCAATCCAAACTTTGGAGCTAAGAACAGCACCATAACCCTCTTTGATTTTCATAATCTTTTGACTGAGGCTAATAAATCTTCATATATCAACGATTATGTGCAGCGTGGCATCAATGCTACAGAAGTTACTGTAGGAATATGCAAGGCATTGCAGGGAGATTCAGAATATTCCTGGTTCTTAGGCTAGAAACTTGCTGATTTTACACAGAGGGCATCCTAATGGGTGTCCTCTTTTTTTATTTATCAACTTAACTAATAAACTACAATGAAAACAGATTTTAAGGTTGCTGAGGTGCAACTCACATACAAGAACAGAATTCCTATTAAGGACAGACAGTCAATCCACAGCTCTACTGAAGCATATAATTTGGTAAAGCATCATTTTCCCGATGAAACTATAGACTACAGGGAGAGCTTCAAGGCATTATTCACCAATAAAGCAGGTCACACTTTGGGATGTCTTACAATTTCAGAGGGAGGGCCATGCTGTACAGCAGTAGATGTGAAGCTGATTCTTCAAGGTGCATTACTTATGAATGCTTGCGGAGTAATTTTAGCGCACAATCATCCAAGTGGCAATCTTCATCCAAGTGCACCAGATAAAGTAATGACAGAGAAGATAGGCAAGGCCCTTGACACAATGGACATAAAATTATTGGATCATTTGATTGTTACAAGGGATGGCTACTTCAGTTTCGCTGATGAAGACTTAATCTAGAACAACCACTTTCTATATTAGTGAATGTTTCTCTGACTGTCAATTAGTTACAATATTAGCAATCTCTGGAACATTCACTTTTATTCATTTAACTACAAAAACGAATATTTATGAGCTTGAAATACTCTACTACAACAGCTGATTACCTAGTGTGGTCTGATGCAATGAACCTCATACGCAAATTAGCTAAAGACAAGGACTACAAAATGTCACTCCTTATAGCTCTGGGCTGTTTCACAGGATTGAGAATCTCAGATATTCTTGCCTTATGCTGGGTACAGATACTCAATGCTGAGGAATTTACAATAACTGAGAAAAAGACAGGCAAGAAAAGGACCATCCGCTTGAACCAGCAATTACAACAGCATATCAAAGAGTGCCATGAACATATCCAACCTATTGGGATTAAAGCTCCCATATTGGTAAGCCAGAAAGGCACAGTTTTCTCAATTCAGCGTATCAATGTAATCTTGAAGGAGATTAAAAAGAAATACCGCTTGAAAGTGAAGAACTTTAGCTGTCATTCGTTACGCAAAACCTTTGGCAGACAAGTGTACACTATGAGCGGAGAAAATGCAGAACTTGCATTAGTTAAGCTGATGGAAATCTTCAATCACAGTTCACTTTCTATTACCAAAAGATACTTGGGATTAAGGCAGGAGGAAATTTTGGAGACATATGATTGTCTGAGTTTCTGATTTTATAAGGCGACATTTTTTGACCAGAAATTATTTTATATACCCTGTTCAAATTTTGTCGCCGTTCTCACTAAATGATTTATTTTCATATTTTACCTAAAAAGAGGAATATCTTCATTCTCAAATCCCTCAATATTCAATGATTGGATATAATAAGGTCCTGCCATATACCTGTAACCTGATCCATTTTTAGCACTATAATAACTTTTCCATGTGGATTCAGGACAAACTCCTACCTGATATTTCTTTCCCTTCGCATCCTCTACCGTAATTACAGATTTCGTTTTATCTAAGACTGCGATATGATATTTAGTTATATACAACTTTAATTTGTGACTATAAATAGTAGAATGTCTTTCACTTTGATAGGTGTCACCTGTGATTTCTCCTAAGAATAAAGTTTCTTCCATATTGAAAATTGCTTTGTTAACTTTCAGCTAATATAAAGAGTTCTATTAAAATAACCAACTCTTCTAATCACAATCATTCATATTATTAAAACAGAAAATCTACCAACCTTTTAGATAATTCTTGTAGTTACTATACCCATTACAGAAATTGCTCAAAAGGTAGGTCAGAAACTAGCATAGTCAATTCAGGTGAGATTTTTATAAATTATAAACAGCAACATCACATCTTTTTATTAAATTTGTAGCAATTACAAGCAGCAACAAGCAGTTTGAAAGGACATTTTTTAAAAAGGTGTTATTGAAATTATCTTCATAGGTAAATTCTCGCAAAATTTTCCAGACACGAAGATAGTGGCAGTGGCACCGCATCATTGGTATGTACAGCCCAAGGTGGGCTTACTCATATCCTTTGGTGTGGGCTACTGTTTTATCCCGTGTCTAAGGCAATGCGAGAAGCCTACCTATAGGATAAGACAGTAAGTTCCCACACCTTCTTTTTTTATCCGCTTTCATCTGGGAATTGGTTAGCACAATTTATACATAATATGACATTTAATGCATCTGATAAAAAAGAGATAGTGTTCGCTATGAAACTTATGATGGAAGCAGATAATGTTCAACATCCTACAGAAAAGCTAATGTTTGACTGCATTTACAAATCTTTAAACATTAGCGACGAAGAAGGACTTGTTATTATGAAGCATTTTAAGGAGTGCCAAAAAGATTTAGCAACATCCTTGATTAAGCATCTTTCAATAGTCAGTAGTTGGCCTTTAGAAAAAAAGAAAGACTTGATTTCTATACTTACTGTTATGGCTACTATTGATAAAAATATTGACAAAACTGAAAACCAACTTCTCACAAGATATCGTATCACTTGTGGAATAGACTACACAGATTATTCACTCGTTGAAGCGATGCAAGATGCGAAAAAATACATCATTAAATAATTTTTTTAGGTATGGCTATACATGTTACAACTAATTACTATTGGATTGATCCTCCAAAAGAATTGACAGAAAAAATGTCAGACTTGGCATTTATCTCTGCTTGTGCCAAAAGATTAAAATTGAACGATATTCATAATAAAACTGAACAGTTAATTTCCGATTTATATAATCAATGGGATAAAGAAGGTTCAGCATTAGCAAAAAAGAAAAGTAGTACAAATTGGCTTGGTGCTGGATCAAAATATATGGCTGGACCAATGTTGCCAAGAGAGTTTTATACTAAAGTGAGTGAAGCGTTTGTTGAAGAACTCCCAATAGAACAATGTGAAAAAGAATTAAAAAACATGTTATCAAAAATAAAATAAATCTTATGGGAGATATTTTGGGAATTTTAGCAGGTGTTGCTCTATTATTGTTGTGCCTGCATGTAAGAAACTGGAGATCCGAATCTCATCAACAGCACTGTCCTAAATGCGGATCACAAACAAATGCAAATGGTGCATCAAGCGGTTTAAGAAATCAATATCGAGAATTACATAACTACCGTTGTAAAAATTGCGGCCATGAATGGCTCAATTAATTTTAAATTAAAGCATTAATATCTAAAATAATTATGATTAATAAAATCAAAACCTTATCTGTAGAAGAACAGCTCTTAGTTCAAGCAATACTCTCTGAATATCATAAGAACGTAATGTCTGTTGGATTAGTTTTTAATGCATGGAATCTAAGAGCATTTGCTCCAGATAATTCTCAGGTTATATCTGTAAAAACATTTGTTTCTTATGTAATGGACTTGCAAATAGAATTAGGAACAGAATTAGCAATAGCTGGAGTTCCAGAAGAAATGAGACTAAATGCTCCTATTTCAAAAACTGTGTTCCAATCAATGTCTTATGACAAGCAAAACATAGTGAAAGAATTATTTGAACTCTTAGGAGACAAATTAGGAGACTTTAAAATGTTTGGAACACAAGCCTATCTAAACATTTGGAATAACAAACTAATCCGATGAGTAATAATCGTTCTGAAATTTCTCGCAGATTAACTGAACTTAAATTGGAATACGAGAATCTAGACCGATTCTTTTATTCAAACTTTAAGATTTGTGCGGAGAATTTTACCTCTTATATTAAAGCAAAACCATATGCATGCTGTGAATATTCTAGACGTGTTGATTTAGTAAAAAGACATATTTCAGAACTTTGGAGGCTTTGCAATAATCATACAGGAGGATGGTTAGATACTGAAGAAAAAAGAGAAAAAGACAGAGGGCATATTTCAATATTATTACAGATAGAGCAGGATGTCAATAAACTTATTTCACTATACAAGGCATACGAAGTAAAAGAATTATAGTTGATGCAAACTAACTTTATTAATAACTAGTTAAACAGTTATTTATCTAGGAATTACTCCATAAAACAACGCCATATGCAATCCCAAAAAGATATAGATTTTTTCATTTTAAAAATGAAGGAGGAGCTTGATAAGCAATACAAACATATATCGAGAAGAACTTACCCGTTTGAAGATGAAATAATAGAAGTTCTACCTACTGAATACCTATATTATTCTGAGGACTATTGGTTGGATAATTTATGTTTTATAACGAAAAAGGGTTATTACTTCACAACTAATGACATCTTAAAAGATTCTGTTTGGCAGTCTGATGACAATCAACCATATGCAGAATTTTTAATTGGTGTTATGAAAATTGCCAAAGTAATAAAATTTAATGAAGCAAGCATTGAAAGCTTATTAAAGCTGATACTTACTATTGTAAGCCGAGGTAAGATAACTGGAACTATTTACAAAAGTGGACCTTACACGGGTAAAAAACATTACTCCTATTGTCAATTTGGTTTTACATGGATAGGGTCTGAATACGATGATAATTAAAAATACTGACAGACTTCATGTTAATAACCGATCCATTACAAAATAACAATGCCCACCCTAACAAAACCCAAATATCTCTACATAATCATAGCAGCCATAGGCATAATCACTTGGCTCAGCTCTGATTTGCTTGTAGCGTTGTTTATGGTAGTTGTTTTGTGGTTGGGCTCAATATTTATAAAAGATGATGATGAGCCGTTATCATCAAAGAGACATATAACCTCAACAGAAAATTATGGTTCATCATTTCAAGAAAATCAGCAGAAGGAGAATAGGAAAGTTGAGTCAGTTACCTCATTTGCAGATCGGGTAATTGCAGAAAAGAATGGACTGGTCAATTCAAATGACCTGTTACCACTGTTTGGTTTGAAAATTCATACAGACCGGATGTTGCACAAGATGCATTTGGATAAGGTTATTGATGGATTACGCAAACTTGGATATGGGATAGTGCCCAATTATCTACACGGGCATAAGCGGTTTGATTATAACGAGCAATGTGTTTTATATAAATCTCACAGCAAGCTGCCAGAGTCCCTATCTTCTACAGCAAAGCAAGGTGAATTGTTCCTGAAGCTCTTTTCAGTCATTTTGAATGGCAATCAAATTGTTTATGGTGACAAAGAGTACATTAACAATTGTCTTACAGAGCTAAAGACACCCGAAAAATATCACGCACACCTTTATGCATATATCCAATGGCTGCTGCAGAAGAAGCAGTCTTATGACAAGAAAACCAAGGATGAGGTTGCAGAGTTACCTAAGGCCACAAAAGAAAAGTTTGTAAAGCTGCTGCTTGAATCTATCAGCACAAATGGAAGCATAGACCACAACAGGCTGGAGGCATTGAAGAAAGTTCTGCCAACACTTGATGAAGATCCTGCATCCATACACTCACTGTTGCATCAGTCCATTACCAACGATGGGTTGGCTACAATAGAGCAATATGAGGGAGCTACAGAATACACCATCAGACAACCTGAAGAACAAAAACCAGTTAAAAAGGAGACCTCAACTATTGTACTTGATGAAAAGAAACTGGGAAATCTGAGACAGCAAACCCAAATCGCACAAGCATTGCTGTCAGATATTTTTACAGAAGAAGAGGAGGTTCATCTTCCCGATAGCAAAACCAGCAATGCAGTAGTTGAAGCACTAGAAAAGCTATTGGAGAAAGATACATGGCAAAGAGAAGAGGTGCAGGAACTGCTTGGTGCTAATGTTATGATTGGCAATATGCTGGAACAGATAAATGATTACGCATACTCCAAAGTGGATGATATTGTAGTGGAAGAGGATGGGGATACTATTTACGTTACAACTGAATATAAAGAACAACTGATATGAGCAGACCAATTAAAGCAAAAGAAAGGGAAACAATTATCCAATCACTGAAATCTGGTGTGGTACCACGTGCCGGACTTCAGCATATTCAGGTTGGACGCAACGAGGAGCTTAAATCATTCATTAAAGATATTGACACCATTTCTGATGGTGGTACACCCTTCAGATTCGTTATTGGAGAGTACGGATCTGGAAAGACCTTCTTTTTGTCGTTGGTAAGAAGCATTGCATTAGAGAAAGGTCTTGTAACTATGCATGCAGACCTCTCTCCTACCAAAAGACTGCACGGATCGGACGGGCAGCCAAGAATGCTTTTGGCAGAAATGATTAATAATTTGTCTACCCGTACCAAACCAGATGGTAATGCTCTGCAGAACATTATTGAGAGATTCATTTCAAATGCCAAAGAAGAGGCCACCTCAACTGGCAGAAATGCATACGATATTATAGCTGAGAAACTCAATGAACTCAGCGACTATACTGGTGGATATAGCTTTATTACAGTCATTAAAAAATACTTGGAAGGTTATGAGAATGGCAATCAGGATCTGATGAACAGTTCTCTCAAATGGCTTAAAGCTGGATATACAACCAAAACTGACACATTAAAAGAATTGGGATTGAGGGAATTTATCAGTGATGCATCATTCTATAATACCCTCAAACTTTACTCAGTTCTTGTAAGAAAAGCAGGATACAAAGGACTTCTTATCTGCATGGATGAGATGGTTAACTTGTACAAGATTCCAAACAGTGTTTCCCGTAAAGCCAATTATGAGGAAATTCTCAGCATGCTTAACAATACTCTTCAGGGAACTTTCTCAAATATTGGTTTCATAATGGGTGGTACTCCTGAGTTCCTTACAGATAACATCAGAGGTCTTTACAGTTATGAGGCACTAAGATCAAGACTTTCTGAGAACTCCTTCTCAAAACAGCTCGGGGTAACAGACTACAACTCAGTAGTACTGAGATTGGCAAGTCTTACAAAAGAGGAGCTTTACCTGCTTCTTATAAACTTGAGGCATGTCTTTGCTAATGGCAAAGAGGAGAATTATCTTCTTCCCGATGAAGGATTGCTTGCATTTCTGCACCACTGCGCCAACAAGATAGGAGAAAGTTACTTCAGAACACCAAGAACAACCATCAAGAGTTTTCTTGATCTTTTATCTGTTCTGGAGCAATACCCTAACTACAAATGGAATGACATTATTGCATCAGTAGAAATACAACAAGATATAGAACCATCTCAGGTGGAAACTATTTTGGAAACTAAGAGCACACCTATTGCTACTGAGGATGAGGACAGTTTCACCAGCTTTAAACTATAGTCTATGAGCAACAAATCTTCATCATTTGAACTGCTTCATGAGTCTGTACAGAAATGGATATGGAGACAAGGCTGGAAATCTTTGAGAGATATTCAAGAGAACTCCATTCCTGTGGTGCTGCGCAGGGACTCAGATATGATTATCAGTGCGGCAACAGCAGGAGGAAAGACAGAGGCTGCATTCTTGCCTATTCTGTCTAATATCCTGTCAGAGCCATCTTCGGGTTATGCTGTACTGTACGTGAGCCCTCTTAAAGCTCTTATCAATGACCAGTACAGGAGACTTGTAGATATGACTGCCGGAACAGAGGTTGAAGTAACCCCTTGGCATGGGGATATTGATGCATCAAGGAAAGCAAAGTCTTTGAAGAATCCATCGGGAATACTGATTATTACTCCTGAGTCTTTGGAATCTTTCCTTATTAACAGGAGTTCCTCTGTGATAAAGGCTCTAGGCAATCTAAGATATGTGGTAATTGATGAGTTGCATGCATTTATCGGGAATGAAAGGGGAAAGCAATTACAATCTCTATTATCCAGAATTGAACTGATAACTGGCAATAAGGCTCCGAGGATTGCAATGAGTGCCACCTTCTCTAACTATGATAAGGTAAAGACATTCTTACGTGAGGATGAATCATTCCCTTGTGAGATACCTGATCAGGGGGCAAGCAATCATGAGACAAGGATTCTTATAAAGGAATATCTTTTGGAGAGGGACAATGTGGTAGAAAACATTGCGGGTGAGATTTTCTCCAAATTGAGAGGAAGCAACAACTTGGCATTCACCAACAGACGAGTGGATGCAGAGAGTTATGCTGTGCTTTTGGGGGATATGTGTGAGAAAGAGAATGTGCCTAATGAATTTAGGGTACATCACGGAAGTCTCTCTAAGGAGGAGCGTGAGAGTGTTGAGCATGAGTTGCAAAAAGGAGAAACACCTATTACTGCATTATGTACATCTACTTTAGAGTTGGGCGTAGATATTGGCAAGGTTAAATCCATTGCCCAGATAGGTGTGGCTAATTCAGTTTCAGGTCTCAGACAGCGTTTGGGCCGTTCGGGAAGAAGAAACGAACCATCCATTTTAAGGGTTTTCTCCATAGAAAATGAAGAGTCTTCAGGTGCTTTGTACAAATTGAGAACCAATCTGGTGCAGAATATTGCTGTAATAGAGTTATTGAGAGAGAAGGCTTATGAAGAGCCTGTAGTGAACAAAACTCACCTATCTACCCTTATTCAGCAGATTCTTTCTCTAGTGGCTTCATACAGCGGATTCTATCCAAAAGAGGGTTGGGAGATTCTATGCAATAGAGGTGCTTTCAGGAATGTTACTCCTAAGATGTTCTTGGAGTTACTAAAATCTCTTGGTGAACGGGGAATTCTTTCTCAGTTAAATACAGGACAGATTATTGTTGGAAAGGAAGGAGAAAGGATTTTACGCAGACTTGATTTCTATACAGCATTTGTTGCTCCTATTGATTATAACGTAATTAACAGTGCAGATTCAAAGAGTGTGGGAATGATCCAAACTATCCCACAGGTAAATCAGGCACTTATACTTGCAGGAAGGAGATGGATTGTAGAGAGAGTTGATGAAAAGGCAAGGAATATATATGTGGCACGAATAAAGACAGGTGGGGCAATTTCATTTGCCAGCGAGGTTCCTGAGGTGGACGAGATCATTACCAGAAAGATGAGGGAAATATATCTGTCGGGAGAAATATATCCATATGTGGATGCATCTTCCAACAGCCACCTGGAACTTATAAAAGCAAGAGAATATTTTAATAAAAGCAAACTTGATATGAACTTTTTTACAGGCAGCACACTGTTTACATGGGCAGGTACTAAGGTTAACAGAACCATTGCCCTGATATGTAAACTAAGACTACAGAAATCTCCGGAATACAACTACATTTATGTTGGTGGCATCTATTTTAATGATATTGCCCAAATTATGTCACAGCCTAAACCTACAGCTGAAGAATTGGCAGCTTTGGTTCCACGCAGTTCTAAGGAGAAACAGAAATTTGACAAATATTTGTCTGACCACCTTATGAATATTGAATATGCAAGCACCTATCTTAATGTAGATAAGGCTTGGCATGAACTTGAGCAACAGGCTTTGTCTGGTGGATATAAGGCGCCTGAAACAGTTGTTAAACCTAAGGTTGAGAAAGAGGGACCAAAATTGGAGAAATACGATTTCAGACACATTCAGGATATATCCAATGTAAGAAAGTACAATACACTCTCAGATGATTTGAACAAGACTTTCAAGGAATATTTGGAGGGTGAGGATTATCAGATTGAGGTTGGGGCAATGTTCCCAAATGCGCCAGAACATGCAATGCCTATCAACTTCTTGCTCAGTAAAGATGGCAAGAGGGTGGCAATACTTCTTGTGGAATGGAGCAAGGTAAAGAGATATTCAGTTCAGGAAACAATGGCTCTATGTAAGGAGAATGGTGTTGATGTACTGAAATTCTTCTTTGAGAAAAAGAACGAAAGAGATTATGTTGTAGAGAGAATCCGCAAGGCTTTCAATTAACTAAAAATTTAAGAGGAGAATGCATAGCGTCTGCTGCGGCTCCAGTACCGGTCATTAAATGCTTTGCAGACAGCTGACCGATATAAGTGCCCGTATTGGAAAGGTTCCAATTTCAAACCATTTCTCCTCTTTTTTTAAGACTATGTCACTGCTCAATATACTATTGGATGAAAAGGTTTGGATTGACTTCTACGAACAGAAGGTTGATCCAACCTATTTTCGCATTTCAGATGCTCAAGAACTATTCCAATATGTTCATGAACAGAGATATTTACCTGTTGTAAACAGGATATTCAGCGGTAAAGGATTGTCTGTACCACAGAAGAAAAGGATTGCCAAATCTGACACATCCAAAAAGAGGATAGTGTACTGTCTGCCCGAAGATGAAACTATAGTACTGAAGCTGCTTACGTGGTTGATGATCAGAAAATATGATTGGTTTCTTTCAGATAATCTGTACTCATTTCGTCCCAATTATGGAGCTAAGGATGCCTTGAGAAAACTCACATCAGATCCAGAAATTTCACAGTACTACAGTTACAAACTAGATGTAAGGAATTACTTCAATTCAGTAGATGTTAATCTTCTGCTTCCTGTGCTGAAAGAGCTGTTTGCGGATGATGTCACTTTGTACAATTTTATAGCTTCTCAGCTCTCAGATCCACGAGCCCTTGATGGCGATACGGTTATTGAAGAACAAAAGGGAGTAATGGCAGGAATGCCTTATGCGGTGTTCTTTGCAAATGTGTTCCTCACTCAGTTGGATCGTAAATTTAAGAAGATTCAGGATGTGGTTTATTGCAGATATTCAGATGATATTATCATCTTTGCAAAAGAGAAGGATACCTTGGATACAGCAAAGGAAAAATTGTTGAATATGCTTGCAGAATTGCGTTTGGAGGTTAATCCCGATAAGGTAGTTGAGACTGTTCCTTCACAACCTTGGACCTTCTTGGGATTTGAATGCAATGGGCAAGAGATTGATGTGAGCAAAGTTTCTGTCGGGAAGATAAAGGCAAAAATGCGTAGAAAGGCAAGGTCTCTTGACAGATGGAGGAGGGAAAAAGGTAAAGATGGTTGGATGGCAGCCAGAGCATTTATCAAACACTTTAACAGGAAACTGTACACTTCAGAAAGCAACAGTGAAGTGAATTGGTCTTGGTGGTACTTCCCAATGATTACAACAGAAAAATCATTGAAAGAAATTGATGCATATATGCAGGATTGCATAAGGTTTGTAGCTACAGGAAGCAGAACTAAATCACGTTACAACTTTACCTATGACCAAATGAAAGAACTTGGTTTGCAGAGTCTGGTAAACAGATGGTTTGCATACAAGAAATCTTTATGTAACAATTAATGATTGACTAATATGAAAAATTTGATATTACTATTAACTTGTTTGGCAATGCTTATGTCCTGCAATAATCAGAATGGGACAAAAGAAACAGTTACACCTGTAAAAGATTCAGTCAGCGTGAATGTAGATGTTGATGCCGATACCACAGAATGTGAGTCAGCAGAAGATACAACCTATCGGGAAACACTTAATGACATCCGCTTTGAAGGTTGGACAATGAAGGAGTGGGTGGATAACGAATATATCCGTGAAGTCAGAAGATATATTGATGCATACAACAATGGAGAGATTTCTGATCCAGACCTTGATAAATACAAGGATTATATACAGGGTAAATTTGTCCTTGCAGATATTCAGCCATTCATACTAGGTGGTGTGGAAATTTACATTATATTCTATAATAATCCAGAAAAAACTTTCTCTTCGGTGGTTTATAGCACAGTTAATGAAGATACACGAACTGTCACCAATTATAGGTGCTATGGGTTGAAAAACGAAGACATAGACTTAGGTTTCAGTCAAGAGGATATTCTTCAGTTCTTAAAAGAAAGACCTGATCAGAAGTTGTGGTAAAATAGGCTGTTTATGTGGTTTACAGTAGTTTTCATACTCCTATTGTTGCTATGTGGTGGAATTCTTATTCCATCATGGTTTGACATGGATAAAGAGGAGAAACCTAAACGCATCAGGCGCAGTTACAAGTGGGATGGTCCAAAGACAGATGCACGGATAAACAGGATGTTGGCTGAGAGCATTGCACTTATGAAAGAGTTGGGAGTTCCTATATCTGATTCAATATGTCCTGAAGTAAGATTGGTAGGATCACACTGCAAATATGGAAGATGTTGCAGCAAAGGTAGTCTGAAAAGGTACGCAGAATATGATTACTACATTGAGATTTCCGGACATACTTTGCAGAACACAGAAAAGTCACTAAGAAATACCCTTATCCATGAACTGATACATACTGTTCCTGATGGAATGTGCCACACAGGAGAATGGAAGAAATGGGCCAGATATGTGAGTGCAAAAACAGGCTATAATATCAAACGGTTAGATGGTGATGAAACAGATGAGGATTTGAGACGTTTGGAAGGTGAGTACATTTAAAACATAAAAAGCGGTAAATGACTTTGTGTGTCAAATACCGCTTTTTTAATTTAGAACAAAACAATTCAAAAATTCTGAGTGAACATAAATCTATCTGATACTATTATATTCAGGATGACAGGTTTTGCCTAATGGAATAATGTGAAAAAATGCCTAATTTTGCATAGGCAGTAATTCCTGCCAAAATATTAGTTTAATGATTATTAATTCCTCTCAGTTTACTAAAAGTTAAACCGAGAGTTAAACCAAGCATACATAAGCTGATTTTCTTAGGATCGTAAGCGGAAGTAGCTCAGTTGGTTATCTCAAATTCGTAGAATTTGAGTGCAATCAGCTTCCCAAGCTGAGGGCCGCGGGTTCGAATCCCGTTTTCCGCTCAAAAGCAGACCGGATGATGCCCTGGTGGGCATCATCTTTTTTTGTACCTGAGGAGCCCGTTGCAAACTTGTTTGCATAAGGGAAACTCGGGCACAAAAAAATGTTGTGTCCCAGCACAACAGGTCTGCTTTTAAGAGCCCCTGCAGGCGCGCTACGGGAATGCAGGAGGCCAAATCCCGTTTCGGGCGGGAAAGCATAGCTCGTAAGCAGCTCGTAACTGTGAGCACATTCCCACTACAAGGCGGAACAATCCTCAACCAGTGAACATACAGCAGACATTATCCCGGAAAAATCCGGCAATCCCGGACCCCTTGTCTCTCCTGCAATTCACCGTGGGCAACACCCCTCACCACAGACACCTCTGAAAGGGGTCAATGCCCACGACAGAACAAATTTGTTGCACCGTGGGCACACACCCCCGCCACAACACACTCCCGCAAAGGTAACTGCCCACGATGAATTGCAGGAACTGACCAATGCCGTTAACCCTTTAAGAAAAATTTTTGTTATATTTGTAAATCTTCAAGATTCGAGACCATGAGCAATAAAAAGGATATAGTTGAGTATATTGTGGCTCTCATCAATGAGTTTGCAAAAAGGTTTGGGTTAAATGATGCTCAGGCATACAAATACATAAGCCAATTTAATGGAATAGAACTTATTGAAAAGCATTATGAGATTATGCATACTCTCGACTTTTCTGAGACAGTGGACAGCCTGGCAATATACTGCAAAAGACAAGGAGGAGAGTTGATATGATTTTGTACCACGGAACAAATATTCAGGACTTAAAAAACTATGAGCGAAAGCGATTTCAAATATATGACAGAATCCATCTCAACAGATTTGATAGTCATGTTGATGGAAGATTTTGATATGAGCATGAAATCTGCATTCGACAGCTTATACAACTCTGAAACATATACCAAACTAACAGATGCTTCTACAGGACTGTACTTTCAAAGTTCTGGATATGTTTACTCATACCTTAAAAGAGAGATAACAACAGGCAAGTTGTAAACGACAAACTAAAGAGTTTCTGAATAATAACACTCATTGGAGTACACCATATAAGGAATCTAGAGAGACTTTATTCCAAAAAGGGGAAGGCGACACCCCCACCTCAACACACTCCCGCTAAGGTACCTGCCCACGGTGAGAACTGGCAACGGCTAACAATAAACAGCAAATCCCTGCCAGAGCATTTCCAACAGGGATTCTTTCTATATTAATATTTTTGGATCAGCCACGAGTCTTATCTTCTCCACACCAAATAATTCTCATATTTATACCGGTCTCTGCGCCCTTTTGAGAAATCAGTCATCTCGCCCGATGCATCACGGTACCAACCTTTTGCATATTCGCCTCCCACAAGGTAGATTGCATTGTCAACGCCAAGGTCCACAAGGGCCTGGGCAAAATCATGGAAGGATTCGGGGGTATTGCTTATAACCACAAATATCTCTCCTGCCCTCTCGCACAAAGCTCGCCTCATAGATTTGTTCTTGGGCTCGTTTTCTACCAGTACACCTTTGTCTACCAGCGGATATTGTCTGAAGAAGTATCCACCTTTCTCTGTTGCCTCTTCAAATAATGGCGAATTGTCTGCCACTCCAACTGATATCTTACCGTCAATTATACCGCAATACCCTTTCTTTGAAAGGCCCCAGGCAAGAGGTTCCCCTTTCAGCACAAAAGCACCCACAATCTTCCTGTTGTCTTTCCTTATGTCGGCAGCCTGTGCGCAGAAAATGATATCGGGGGCATTTATGTCGGGAGTACGCAAACACAACTCCGCGGTGGCATTGTGGGGAATAAAAATGCTCAACGGAACATCATTTATAGTGGTATCCATCTTCTCGGCAAAACCTGCAGCCAAAGAATCCACCACCATACCAAGCCATTGCTTCTCCTGCACAGCAGCCAATGCAACATCCTGCACAGGAACCTCTTCAAACAGGCCTATTTCCTGTTCCACAACATTTTTCTTCCACACGAATACAGCAATTATCCCTGCAACAGCAACGGCAACCACTACAAACAGAACCCACCAACCCCATTTCCGGGATTTGTTTTGTGAGGAATATTCTGAAGTGCCGGCATCCTCCAACTGATTGGCCGTTTTACCTATAACCCTCAGTTCGTCATCCTTTATGTCGTAATTATTTTTCATCCGCTTTATTAATTGTTGTTTCCATATATGCTTTAAGTTTCACCAGCACCTCCCTGGAGGCAGACAAAACATGATAACTTCCCCTACAGTTGGAGAGGACAAGTTCCTGCTTTGAAACATCTATAAAGTATATATAGTTGGTATTAATTATAAGGCTTCTTCCTAGACGCAAGAAATTACTGTCGGCATCTGAAAGCTGGTTCTGAAGGACATCCTCAATCTAGCCCAACTGGAGTGTTACCAGTTTGGTCCTTCCGTCTTCAGTTGTAATGTTTGAATAGTTTCCGTCAGACGAGACAAACATAAGGCAATCTGCCGGTATTCTCAGCAGTTCTGTCCCTTTGGATATGATGATGAATCGTCTCATGATAGAAATCGCATACAAATTTACTCAATTATTTTAGAGCAAAACGGATTCTTCTGGAAATTGTATGAAATCAAAATATAATGTACGGAAACAACTGCGGAATATGAACTTGTACACTAGTTTTCCATTTGGTACACGCACCCGTAAAATCCTTGATTTTCAATAATATTTACAGGAATTTTGCACAAGAAATTTAAAAAAAACACTATATGAAAACCAAATTCAGACTTGCCTTGCCAATTGTATCGGTTGCTTTAATTGCAACTGTTGCGGCCGTTCCGTTCCTGGGCGGATGCACCAAAGAGAAACCTTGTGAAGAGACCACATTCAATTATGAAGAGTATGTGAGAAATGAGAACCTTGCCGTGGTAAAAAAGGATGACGGCAAAATCTCCATCAAGAACATTGTAACCGGAGAGACCACCATCAAGGACATTAAGGTGGACTGGACATCTTCGTCGGGAATAGACACACTGGCTGTCTTCTGCGCAGACGGTAAGAGGGGATACTTCAATGTCAACTCCGGAAAAATTGTAATTGAACCAAAATACAGGAGGGCCTGGAATTTCTCGGAGGGGGTTGCTGCAGTGCAGATGAACGGCTACATAGGTTTCCTTCATCCCGACGGCAAGGTAGCCATAGATTTCAAATACCCATACTACGGCAATCCATTGTCTGAGTTCATCTTCAGCAACGGACATTGTGTGGTTGCCGATTCAACAGGAAAATGCGGAGTGATAAACCTGAAAGGAGAATGGATTATAGACCCGGTGTACGACAACATCTCAATATTTAAGGAGTACGCCCTGGTAAAACAGGCCGGCATGAGGGCCCAGATGCAGTACAACGGCAATGTGATCAACTCATACGTGGTTGATGCCATTTACAAACTCACATATGAAAGAAATGAATATTATGAAAATAACGACGGCGAGGTTTGCTCTGTATCTAAAACTGTAGAAACAGGCATGTACTACTATAAGGTAGGTGGCCGCATGGGACTGATGGACAAAAATTGCAAGAGGCTCACAGAACCCCTATACACTGATATAACAGCAGTTACCGAAAACATCTTCAGGGCCCAACTGCTCGACAACTATTCGGAGGTAATCCTCAACGCAAAAGGGGAAGTGATGCAGTAACATGAAAAAAACAATTACCAATATCCTCATTTTTCTCCCTGCAGTTTTCCTCATCACCAGTCTGGTGCTGATATATGCCCTCAAAAGCGGCCCTATAAAATGGACTCCGCTGATGCTCAAACGGGAATGGCAGTTCAGGGGTACAGGAACGGTATCCAAGATGTATTGGGTTCCGTTGCAGGATATCTCCCCCAATGCCATAAAGGCAATTGTAATGAGTGAAGACCAGCGGTTTATGGAACACCGTGGCGTAGACTTGGTTGAACTGGAACAGATGCTGCGCTCCCATAAAAACGGCAATGCCGGATTGAGGGGATGCAGCACCATCACCCAGCAGGTGGCAAAAAACTGCTTCACTTTCTCCTCCAACACCTATCTCCGCAAGGCCATGGAACTGTATTGGGCATCATTAATGGAAATATTTTGGAATAAAGAGAGGATATTGGAAGTATATATGAATGTAGTAGAAGTTGGAAGGGGACTGTATGGAGTTGAAACCGCATCCCGGGAGTACTTCCATTGCCAGGCAAAAGAGATGACTGAGCACGATGCCGCATCCCTGGCCGTAATACTCCCCTCCCCCCTCACCACATCACCCTCCGAAGCCTGGACCACCAAACCGGAGCGGATTGAGAGGCTGGTTGTGAAATTGAAGAGAAAAAAATTTTCCCCAAACCCCGGTTGTATCTGACTTTTCATGACATTATAAATTGCTATCTTTACATCATAAAGTTAGCAATAAGTGAAGGTGATGACAGATTTACAGTTGGCAAAAGGCATTTTGAACAATGATGAGCGTGCATGGAGATTCATTTGCAGAAATATGAAAGCAGGAATTTTTGCAAAGGTGCGGGAGAAGAACATTTTTATAAATCCGCAGGATCTGGAGGATATTTTCCAGGAATCGTGCCTTATCCTCATGCAGAGAGTAAAGGAGGAAAAATTTGAGTCCAACCAGAAGAACGGCATTTTCAATTTTCTTGTCACTACAGGAAACAATCTGGCAAGGAATGTAATGAGGAAGAAAAGCAAGGTCACTCTTGAAGAGACAATACCTGAACCTGACAAAAAGCTCAACCAGGACCCGGAAATTTCTGCAGAAGAGAAACAGAGAACCCAAAATGAGTATCTCGACAGGATTTACAGTTCCATTCCTGCCGATTGCCGGAAAATATTGAAACTTTCCATGTGGGACCGTAAACCCATGGATGACATTGCAAGCATAATGGGTATGAAGAATGCCGATTCTGCCATAACCAAAAAGAGTAAATGTATGAACAAGTTTGTAGAAATAGGAAAAATGCTCATTGAAAACGATGAGTTTGCAGAGGAGGTTGTGCGCAATGCTGTGGAAAGGGCCGTTTTAAGGGCACTTTTGGAAGAGGAGAAGGAGAACTCCGATGAAGGTTTCATGATGGCTGCATTTAATCCCGATGACGATGAAAAATAAACTGCAACAATTTGGATACAAAGTATCTGTAGTGGCATTCTGCGTGCTTGCATCACTGTTTTTCTGCGTACTGGTCACCTCTGTGGGGAAGAACCTCATTGACATGATGGTAAGGGTTGGATGGGCATGGAGGCACCCTGGCAATTATGTAGGGCTGTGGGCCGGATTCTTTGCTTACGGGATGTTTCTGTTCTCGCTGGTTATCCCAAGGGTAAGACACAATCTCAACTGGTTCATGAAGTTTACACATGAACTCGCCCATACGCTGGTGGCATTGCTTTTCTTTGCCAGGATTAAGGAATTTGTTGTTAGGGACAGGGACTGTTATGTGAATTACAAGAGCGGGCCAATCGGCTATGTACCAGTCACATTGGCACCATACTGCATCCCCATATACACATTCATGCTTTTCCCGTTCAGGTTTGTGGGAGATGCAGGCTATATGATTGTCTTTGATGCATTAATTGCGTTCAGTTACGCATTCCATATCCATATGTTCATAAGACAGACCAGGCTCTCGCAGCCCGATATTGAGAACTGCGGAACGGGCAGATCTGCAGCCTTCATAATGTTTGTCCATTTTACAGTATTGGCTCTGATTCTGGCAATCCCCAAAGGTGGGGTGCTGAATGCTGTTCAGAGGGTATTTTGGAAGTACCCTGCCCAAATTCTGGGCAACCCGGTGGAATGGTTCCAGGAAATCATAAAATATTTTTAGCAACAGAGCATGTGGTACGTAGTAATCCTGATACTCCTGGCAATGCTGTGCCTGGCATTCATAACTCCATCATTATTTGATACGGATACTGCAGAGGTGCCCCGCCGCAGTGCGCCCAAAACCGGCCAAAAACCGGTCACCAAAAAGAAGAATGTCAAGACCGATGCCCGCATAAACCAGATGCTGGCAGAATGTACCGCACTGCTCAAGGAGCTGAATGTTCCAGTCTCAAGTTCCGTATGCCCAACGGTAAAACTCATTGGCACCAGACGCACCCTCGGACGCTGCTGCAAAAGAGGGGGCAGCAAAAGCCATTCGGAATATGAATACTATATAGAAATCTCCAGATACACCCTGAACAACCCCGAAAAATCTATCCGCAACACCCTTATCCACGAACTGCTGCATACTGTTCCCGACGGAATGCGCCACACTGGAGCCTGGAAAAAATGGGCCAAATATGTAAGCAGCAAGACCGGCTACACCATCCAGCGCCTGGGAGGAGAAGAAAACTAGAAAGGTTGCTGTCTCAACCATTCTCCCATAAACCGGTCATAGATAATGTAGCCATTATCAGTCTCATACACCAGTTCCCTCCCAATAAGAGTTTTAAGTGAAGAGCTCACACTGCTGGCTGCCTTCAATTTATGTTTGGCAATGAAACTTCCCGACATTATCTCCTTAACACACCTCTCACGGGCAATAGCCTTAAGGAGACGGACACTGCCTGGGGCCTGGGATTTAAGAAGATTGGCATAAGAATAGCTGAATTCGGATATTATCTGAGAGGCAGCATAATCAACCAGTTCCATATCCACATCCCAATCATAGCTATACAACCTGTTAAGCAGGTTCTGAATATACCATGTATGCCCGTCATATAGGTCATAGATATAATTGAATACCGTCTCCGGCAACTTTATATCCTTCTGCGCAAAATGCCTCATGGAAAATTTGGCATACTCGCGGGGATTAATCCTTGTAATATTTATGATTTGTGTGCTATGGTAAAATGGCTTTTTTGAAGACAAAAACATGTCATTCATCATATGCATCTTGCTCCCCGCAAAAATAAAATTCACATTTGGCAGGAACTGAATATACGAACGCAACAAAGCCTCCACCCCATTCTCCGGATACTCCCTGATCTGCTGGAACTCATCAATTGCAATGTAACAGCGCTTTTCAGAAGAAGCCAGATACTCAAAAATCTCCTTCAAAGTATTTTCTTCTTCATTCGGAGCGATATCCACCATCACTTTTGGAACCCCTGTCAATTCATCAAACGTAATTGACGGTCGGCAACTGCGGATAAACTTGCTCACCCTACTCAATGCCTTTTGTGGCAAAGTATCAAGTTTCCCGAGTACCGTCTTTGCAAATACGTGCACAAAATCACTCAACGATTGTGTTGGGAAAATATCCATATATAGTGTTACAATATCCGGATGCTCCTCCTTCAACAAGTGAAATATATGACATATCAAGCCGGTCTTGCCCATACGGCGGGGGGAAATGAGTGTCACATTCCTGCCATTATACAATGCATCAGAAATATCGTGGGATTCCTTTACTCTGTCACAAAAGAATTCCGGACTGTAATAACCTGCTATCAAAAAGGGATTATTCGGCTTCATAATCATTACGACATTTGCGTTACGGTTTTTTCGTAACGCAAATATCGTAATAAATGTTCGCATTTGAAAATGCAATCTAATTTTGCCTGTACAAAACTACAGGAATTATGGACAGATAAAAATCCAAGATGATAGGCTTTTGATGCCTGGGCCCGGGCTTCCAGGACCATATTTCCTTGCGGGATAATTGAAATCGTTGCGATTGAGGGATACAAAGGCAGTCTTTTTTCTTAAGGGCATTAATTTCCGGCATATTGCTTTTAATATTCATGATTCGGCAAGAATAATGATTAAATTTGTGAGGACAACAGAACAGGAGTGCAAGACAAATAAAGACAATCAAGCATTGCATCCATAATTCCCATCTTTGTATCCGACATAACTGAAATGTCTGAAGCAACAGCTCACAAAAAGGTATATGGCATTGTATTAAGCATTTTTTTACTTAAATTTGCCGTAATCCCGACAACAGAATACTACACAACAAAATACTCACTCTAAAGCAAATCGGGATTCATTAATCACCGGCAAATCTTATGAAACACTTCACTCAGCTCCTTCTTGTCCTTTTTACACTTATAATTTATTCATGCGACAAAAGTGAACCGGAAAATACGGAACCTGCTCCAGAGCAAAAACCAACCGACAAAATTGAATTGGCATCCGGAACAGATACAAACCCTGTTGTTCCAACAGACGGAGGAACGTTGAGCATATCATTCAATGCATCAACATCCTGGAGTGCACAACCGGTGAATGACCGTGCAGATACATGGGTAAGCGTTTCTCCCACAAGCGGGAATGCGGGTACAGCCACCATTAAAATAACGGCTAAAGCAAACACTGAACCCGACGACCGTTCTGCTGCAATACAAATCAAGGCCGGAACCGCCCAACAAACCGTTAAAGTAACCCAAAAACAGAAAAATGCATTAACTGTAACAGCATCAACCTTTGAGGTTCCAGTTGAGGGAATGGATATCAACGTAGAGGTAAAAGCCAACGTTGCCCTAACGTATAAGATTGATGCAGACTGGATTTCATATGTAGGTACAAAGGCCCTAAAAGCATCAACACTCACATTCACCGTTTCTAAAAACGACAGCATCTGCAAACGACAGGGCAATATAATCATTGGAGAAGGGGAATTGTCCGATACTGTAAAAATATTCCAGGCTGGTGAAACCCCGTCAATAGTACTCAACAAAAACAGTTACACCGCCAAATCACAAGGCGAAACATTTTCTGTTGATATAGCAAGCAATGTTGATGTTACATATCTGATTGAGTACACAAATGAAGACGGATCACTCAAAGAGGGGACTGAAAACTGGTTACAGGAGAGCAGTACCAAAACAATAAGTACCAACACCTACTATTTCAATGTTTCAAAAAATGAAAGTATCCTGAACAGATACGCAAGAATCATTTTTACAAACAAAGAAAACAACCTGTGTGACACACTCTCTGTTTCACAACACAGATCAATATACATCAGTTTATCCCAATCTGAATTTGAGCTGCCAGATGCCGGGGGAACTGTAAAGGTCTCCGTTGATTCTGATATCAATTATGATATTACCTTACCGGAAGTTGACTGGATTTCCAGCAATAGCCAAAAGAATGGAAATGAACATTCATTCAAAATAGATGCAAACATGTCAGATTCCGCAAGAAGTGCCAATATCATATTTTCATCTGAAATATATGGAGTCTCAGATACCTTAAAGATAATGCAAAGCTGCGACAAGAATTTTTTCATACTTGAAGACAGTATAACAGTATCCTATAAGGAGACATTGTTTCCTGTACCATTTTGCATAAGGGCAAACAGCTGGTCGATAGGGGTAATTATAGATAAAGAATATGATTGGATATCCAGAGACCACACACGCACAAAAAGTTCGCATGAAACTGACATATATTTTAAGGTATCTGAAAATACAACTGACACTGACAGATATGGAAAAATCGTTCTACGTGAAGTCAACCATAATATATACGACACAGTTATTATAAAGCAATTGACTAAGGGCCAAACAGTTGAAAAAAACTTCAGCATTGCAAGGAAAGAATATACCATTCCTATGGTAGCCCAGTCAATTTTTTTGGAAGTAGAGCATGACGACACATACCATCTGGTAGACGTGGACCGTTTTAGCGGCACAGCTCTCAGACTGGAAAATAAACCTGCCTTCTCCAAAGGCAATGTTGATTATCACAGGATACACATATACGAAACAGATACCCCAAGAACAATGCACCTGTATCTATATGATAAAATAATGGGTGAATGCGATACCATTACCATAATCCAAAAAGAAATGGCAGAGTATATACATACCGGACACGGAATGAATATAGGCAGCGGTTTGATATTGCCGTACAGCGGTGTAACATTCTCATTTGATATACAAACAAATCTTGATGATTACAAAATATTGCAGTTCCCGGGTAAAGGTGAACCGGAGCTAACCCATTTGAGGCGGGAAAAAAGAGATTTCGGATACACAGACTTTTTTACTGCACCTGTAAACAACAGTGACAAAACATGCAAGATATCATTGGTTTATGCAGGTAAAAACACCTATCATGAAAATTCAATATATATCCGTCCAAAGCTCAAGATTGTATTTGATTCTCCCGACGAGGTTGTTGTACCACCGTCTGGAGGAGAATTCACCACTAATGTATGGACCAACGACAACAACCTTAACCTGAGGGTGGAAGGGGAAAATATAGCCTGGCTTACACTAAAGGAAAACACTAAGGAGAGCAAAGATGAATTTACCAGACTCATTACTACCTTTGAAGCATTACCCAATACAACAGGAAAGCAAAGGGAAGCATATATTGTGGCATACAATGGCTTTAATGACACCGAAAAGGTGAGGATTATACAACCAAGCGGGGCAACCATTCTTATATCAGAAAACTTGAATTATCTTGGAGCTTGGGAACAGACCCATACAGTACGGCTCGTTGATTGCAATTATACCGTTACTTTGGACAACAGTAACGGCTGGGTAAATATTGGCCAGTGGGAGAAAAAGAATGGAGAAATAATTCAGAACCTCAATATTGCGTCCAATACCACCGGGAAAGAAAGAAACGCTGTAATTACCTTTACCTGCGACACAATTGTAAATACAATAACACTTATCCAGCTACCTGAGTCTGATGCCCTTATTGACAACTCACCGGAGATATGGAAAAGTTTCCAATTGCCGCAAGTAATCTTCAAGACACCTTATCCTGGAACAGTAGGTACAATGATCTACAACGCCATTGTAAAAGACCCTAAGTTACTTATTGAGGTAGAGAGCCGCAAAGTATTGGAACAGCTCTATTTCTCTCCTGATGACCAATTCATCCCAAGAAGAGATCAAATTGAATATATTCTCGACAATTATGATGGCATCTCATACTTCTCTGGTGGCAGCAACTCAAGAATTGTATTGAGCAACCAATATGTGGAAAAATACTATCGGGAGAATGGAGTTGAAAAACTTGTTGATGAGAACAGAGGTGTTTTATCGCACGAACTTACCCACTCCTTCCAATTGAGTCCACGGGGCGTTGGAGATTACAGCAATCCAATATTCCATGCATGCATAGAAGGTATGGCAGATGCAGTGCGCGTGCTTACCGGGCACTTTACAGAAGCAGACAGGCCAAGAGGTGGAAGTTATTTGAACAGTTACCGCTACACAGGATTCTTTATTGCATGGCTGGTAAAAACCAAGGATAAGGACTTTTTAAGAAAATTCAACCTTTCTACCCAATATCTCGATGTCTGGTCATTTGACGGAGCTGTAAAATACGCGCTGGGCCCAGAATACAATGTAGATGCCCTTTGGGAAGAATATATGAAAGCAATGGGCGACAAATAGCCAGATTGAATTATTGTTAAAGCAAATCGGTATCCCGGGATACCGATTTGCACCAGAGCCACCTCACACAAAAAAAGCGGCCAACCGACCGCTCTCACTTTACTTCACCCCCGCCAGCTTATCCAGCGCCAGCACCACAAGTTTCTTAACCAGTTCCTTATAATCAGGTTCGGCACCTTTGTGGTAGCGGTTGGCAATGATGCAGCACACTGTACCAGCGCGGTGACTGAGTTTTGCGGCAAGACCTGCAAGGGCCGAGCCCTCCATCTCAAAGTTGGTTATGCGCCAATCACCAAAGCGGAACTTCTCAAACTTCTCAACCATATCGGGCATGGCAAGAGGCACCCTCAAAACACGGCCTTGAGGTCCGTAGAAACCCGATGCCGAGATGGTTACACCTTTAACTGTAACATCGGCAAAGAGGTCAATCAGCTCCTGTGAGGCACGTACAAAATACGGCGCAGGGAGATGTCTGTCCCAACCTGTAAACTCCACAAAAGCATCCTCCATCTCGCGGTAAGAGATCTCGTCACGTCCGGTATACCAGTTAAGGAGTCCGTCTGCACCAACTGAGATGTGCGAGAACACGAATGACCCAACAGGTATATCAGGCTGGATAGCACCGGAAGTGCCAATCCTCAACACTCTCAAGCTGCGGAGGTTCTCCTTAACCCGCATGGATGAAAAATCTATATTTACAAGGGCGTCGAGCTCTGTCATTACAATATCAAGGTTATCGCATCCTATTCCGGTGGAAAGGACTGTCATCCTACATCCTTTGTAGGTTCCGGTTGCGGATACAAACTCCCTTGAGGCCTTACGCACCTCAACGGTATCAAAGAAAGAAGAAACGAGTTCCACACGGCCGGGGTCTCCAACCAGGATTACGGTGTCTGCCAGCTCCTCCGGTTTGAGGTGAAGGTGGAATACAGACCCGTCTGAGTTGAT
>JAZRCK010000013.1:0-23050 GCA_045659725.1 Candidatus Egerieisoma sp. | reverse complement strand
CTGCTGGCGTTCCTGTACCTGTTCGGCTCGCTGATATGGCTTTATACACAGGAGAAGAAAAAGCTCAGGTGGGGAATTTGGCTTGCAATCCTTGCATTTACAATTGTTACCCAGCAACTTGGATGGCCTACAACCACTTACGCCAATCCAGCCATAAGGTGGTGGTTCAATGTGGAGTATTTCTACTTCCTGCTGTTGCTCATCCCTTCAACTTTTGTGGGTGAGATGATTAAGGAGAAGACAGGTGATTCAGGTGAACTGGAGCAGCCGGAAGCCCTTGTAGTGCCTGCGCACAGCAAATGGACCCTTGCCGCCCTTTGTTTTGCCCTGGTTGTATGGTTGTTGTATGCGTTCTATATGCAGTTGTACTGGTGGAATGTTGCGCTGTCGGGAGTAGTTTTATTTGGAATATTGGCGTATGCCAAAAGGGTTGCCCCACAGTGGGGGCCAATCTTGAGCATTGCTGCATTTATGGTTTATGCGGGTGTGTTGCTGGAACCTTATGGGGGTGGAATCAAGAAAGTTCCGTGTACAATACAGTATTGTTTTGCTGCCGGTGGAATGGCTATGCTGCTCCTTGTTGTGGCAGAGAGAATCTGCAGCTGGTTCCCTAAAGGATTTGTTGTGGGGATATTTGAGGGTGCCGGAAAGAATCCTCTCATGAGTTATATTGCATTCAATTGTATGGTGCTTCCGCTGATGGAACTGTCGGGAGCAATATATTTGTACAGAATGGCCTATCCGCAGGGAGTGCATTGGGCAGGTTTTGTCCGTTCTGTGGTTATAGTGCTGGTTACTATGTGGATTGTGGGATTGTTTACCCGTAAGAAGATATTCTGGAAAGCGTAAGGCTTCCAGTTCTATAAATCAAGAATACCACCGGGGATAGTCATTGTGATTATCCTTTTTTTGTGGTCCAATTTGAGAATAAGGTCCTCATTGAACGGAACAAGATGCTCTCCGTTTATCTCAATGCAAGGGTTGTTTGGATAGTTGAAGTAGTCAGAGATCTCGCCAACCTGCTTGCCGCTCTGATCCTTAACCTTAAAGCCAATAAGGAACTCGGCCATAGCCTCATCCTCATCAAGTTCAATTGAATCAGGGTCAATCTTTGTGCTGTCCACGTAGATCTCTTTCTTTACAAGTTCCTCTGAATGGGAGAAGTCGTTTATGGTCTCAAACTTTACAAGCGCACCGTTTGTACCTTTAGACTTGAAGGATGTAATAAAGAAAGGAACCGGAAGTCCATCAAAGATGATGAATACCGGTTCCTTTTTAAAATTGTAATCTTCCAATATGCCTGATGACAGCCTTATTACAACCTCACCATTTACATCGTAAGATTTCACAACTTGCGCTACACGCAACAAATCCATATCTGTTGTCTCACGCAACATTGCAATTAAGCCTCTGGGTTCTCAGCAGTCTCCTCAGCTGCAGCCTCTGCAGCTGCCTCAGCCTCTGCAGCTGCTTTAGCAGCCTCAGCCTCAGCTTTTTTCTTTGCAAGCTCTGCAGCTCTGTCGGCGTTAACTTTAGCCTCAGCCTCAAGTGCAGATTTTTTCTCAGCTGCTTTACCCTGTGCAAGAGCAGTCTTTTTCTGGCTAACTTTAGCCTCTTTCTCAGCTACCCAAGCGCTATATTTAGCCTCAGCCTGCTCTAGAGTAAGAGCGCCTTTCTTAACACCCTCAAGAAGGTGTTTCTTAAGAAGTACACCTTTGTATGAAAGGATTCTTCTACAAGTCCCAGTAGGCTGAGCTCCGTTGTTCAACCAATTAAGAGCTTTCTCATTATCAAGGATAATGGTAGCAGGGTTAGTGTTAGGGTTGTAAGAGCCAATTAGCTCAATGAAGCGACCATCACGTGGTGCTCTGCTGTCGGCAGCAACAATGTGGAAGAAAGCGTAGTTCTTTTTACCATGGCGTGCCAATCTAATCTTTACAGACATTGTTAATAAGTTTTAATTAATGATTTATAACTTCCTAATCTTCTCGAGAAAAGGCCCGCAAAGATAAGTACATTTCCTCTAATTACCAAAACTTTGTAAAAATAATGGGGCACCGCCCTACTGGCAGGTCCCCCATTGTTTTACAGCATGCAGTTTATATCCTTATGGCCGGATTATTCAGCAGGCATTACACTTATGATGCTGATTGGCTCTACCGGAGCATTTTTAGGGGCTGTAACCGGAGTTGCCGCAATTGCATCAATTACATCAAAGCCCTCAATGGTCTCACCAAAGATGGTGTATTGGCCGTCAAGGTGTGAACAGCCGGTCTCGCTCTCAACAAAGTAGAACTGTGATCCCGACGACTCCCTGTTAGGATTTGCCTTGTCACCCTTTCTGGCAGCTGCCAAAGCACCTTTCTTGTGCTTGAACTGTGGAAGGATCTCTGCAGGGATTGTGTATCCTGGGCCGCCTGTACCGAATTTTGCAGGGTCTGCATTAGGGTCTTTGGTAAGAGGGTCTCCCACCTGGATCATGAAGTTCTTGATAACCCTGTGGAAAAGGATGTTGTCATAGTATTTCTTTGATGCAAGCTTTACAAAGTTGTCCCTGTGAAGAGGAGTCTCCTTGTACAGTTTGATTTTGATGGTGCCTTTTGAGGTTACGATGTTGAAGATTGGCTCCTCTGCCAATGAATCTGGGTTGAATGCCAATGCAGGTGCCTCCACTTTTGCAGGCTCTGCCGGTTTTTGTGGCTGTGGTTCCTTATTTCCGCTTTTACAGCCGGCAACGATGATTGCAGCAGCAAACATCAAACTTAGAAATCTTGTTTTCATATCTTCTGTTTTTATAGGTTATTCCTGTGTGTGTATTACAAAGGTACTCTTTTTTGAAATAAATGCACTATTTTTGTGGAGCATTAGAACAAGGCAGATGGGAGTACTTAAAAAACTGGCAGGAGAAACTGCAATCTACGGACTGAGCACCATATTGGCAAGGATGATAAATTTCTTCTTTGTCCCTATCTATACCCGTATCCTTACAACGGGCGAATACGGCTCATACTCAGAGATAATGTCCTACATTGCAGTGCTGCAGGTGGTGCTCATCCTTGGCCTTGAAACAGGATGTTTCAGATTTGCCAACAAGGAGACAGATCCGGCAAAGCCTTTTGGTACAGCACTTTCCACAATAACAGCTTTGAGTATTGCCTTTTTCCTTGTGCTGTGGGCATTTTCCGGAAACCTCGCTTCCCTTTTGGGATATGAAGGATATGGAAAAATGATTGTATACACAGGCGGAATCCTAGCCCTTGATTCAATCACTGCAATCCTTTTTGCAAGACTCAGATTCATGCAGAAAGCTTTCAAGTTTGCAATTCTCAAGACCATAAAGATACTTTGTGAACTTGGATTCAATCTTCTCCTGTTCTTTGCAGTACCGGCATATCTTGTTTCTAATCCCGACAGTATACTGTTGAATTTCATTCCGGCTGTGCCGGACTTCTCATACATAATCTTTGCAGTATTCCTCAGTTGTGTGGTATGTGCAGTGCTCTTCATTCCAGACCTTCTGAAGATGAAGTTCACATTCAGCAAACCTTTGTGGAAAGAGATGATGGCATACTCCATCCCACTGATGATAGCAGGATTGCCAGGAACTGTAAATGAGAGCTTTGACAGGATCCTGTTCAGATTCTTCGCTCCCAGCGGTGCAGTGTGGAGGTCTGACCTTGGAGAATATCAGGCAGCGGTGAAACTTGCTGTTATAATGAACCTTTTCATTCAGATGTTCCGTTATGCCGCCGAGCCATTTTTCTTTGCCAGAGGCAAGAACAAGGAGCTGCTGGCACAGGTTATGGAGTACTTTACCGCCTTCTGCGTATTCATATTCCTTGGCGTTACAATGTACATGGATATAATTGGCCTTATCCTTGGAAAAGATTTCAGAGGAGCTATCGGTACCGTTCCGTTCATGCTCATTTCGTATATGATTCTGGGAATGCTCTTTAATGTATCAATGTGGTACAAGTTGAGCGGAGAGACCAAATATGCAATAAACATCACCCTTACCGGCCTTGCCGTTACGGTAGCAGTAAATATAGCATTCATGCCGCTGTTCTCTTACTGGGCATCCGTTGCCGCACATGTGTTGAGCGGACTTGCAATGCTGCTTTTGAGCGTATGGCTTGGCAACAGGCACTATTATATACCGTATGATTGGAGGCGCATTTGCGGCTATATAGTTTGTGGCCTTGTGCTGTTTGGGGTATCCCTGCTGTTGCAGAATGTGCTCAATCTGCATGATTCAATGTGGACCAAACTTGGTGTGAACACAGTGCTGATATGCGTATATATGGCATATGTGGCAAAGCGCACCGGAATACTTAAAAGATTATAAAAACACTGAATACTATGAAAGTAAAGATTGTAAACAAAAGCGGCTATGATGTCCCTTTCTATGCTACAGAACTTTCTGCAGGAATGGATCTGAAAGCTGCAATAGAGGAACCCGTTGAACTTGATTCACTTTGCAGGGCAATGGTTCCTACAGGTTTGTATATAGCGTTGCCCGAGGGCTATGAGGCGCAGATAAGGCCAAGAAGCGGCCTTGCCGCAAAACATGGTGTAACCGTATGCAACAGCCCCGGAACTGTGGATGCAGACTACAGGGGTGAGATTAAGGTTATCCTTGTAAACCTTTCAAAGGAGAAGTTCGTGATCAATCCGGGTGAGAGGATTGCCCAGATGGTGATTGCAAAATATGAGAAAATAGAGTGGGATGAGGTTGAGGTGCTGGATGAAACGGAGCGTGGAGCGGGCGGCTTCGGCTCCACAGGAGTGAAATAGCATGAAAAGTCTGGAGATAGAGGAGATATACAGGATATACTCCGAGAATTCGTCGGGAGTATGTACTGATACAAGAAATATTGTTCCCGGCAGTATGTTCTTTGCCTTGCGTGGCGAAACTTTCAATGGCAATGATTTTGTGATCAGTGCGTTGGATGGAGGAGCTGCATATGCGGTGGCCGATGAACCTGCTGTGGAAGCTGCTGATCCGGAGAGAGTTATATTGGTGGAGAATGTGCTGGAGACACTCCAGCAGCTTGCCCGCCATCACCGCCGGCAGTTCAAGATTCCGGTGATTGCCCTTACCGGAACAAATGGCAAAACAACCACCAAGGAACTGATTGCTGCCTGTTTGAGAAAGAAGTACAATGTTGTGGCAACAGAGGGAAACCTCAATAACCATATTGGTGTTCCGCTCACATTGTTCAGGATAAACAGTGATACCCAGGCTGCTGTAATTGAGATGGGGGCAAGCAACCCCGGCGAGATTGCAACTTTGGTAAAACTGGCTTGTCCAAGCTTTGGCCTCATTACCAATGTAGGCAAGGCCCATCTGCAGGGATTCGGCTCATTTGAGGGGGTTATGGCTACAAAAGGTGAGCTTTATGACAATCTCAACGAGTACCGCAAGATAGCCTTTGTGAATGTGGACAATCCATATCTTGTGCAGATGGCAAGCACAAGGGAGAGGATGCAGCTGGTACCTTATGGCACGTCTAATGACGGGGCAAGGATTGTGATTGAAGAGGGATCGCCTTTCCTTACAATGGTGGTGTCAAACCCATGCTATACAGCAGTTGAAGAGAACGGTGAGCCTGAATGGTTTACTGTGAGGACAAACCTTATAGGCTCGTATAATTCAGATAATGTCCTGGCAGCTCTATGTGTTGCAACATATATGAACGTGCCGGCAACAGATGCAGTGGCTGCAATAGAGGAGTATGTACCTTCAAACAACCGTTCGCAGCTTACAAAAACTGAGCGCAACTCGCTGGTTGTGGATGCATATAATGCCAATCCAACCAGCATGAAGGCGGCAATTGAGAACTTTGCACAGCTGAACATGCCTTCAAAGGTGCTGGTCCTTGGAGATATGCTTGAGCTTGGAAAAGATTCCCTTATGGAACATATTGGTGTAGTGAAACTTGCTGCAGACAAGGGGTTTGAACAGATTTACCTTGTAGGAGGGGAGTTTGCCCAGGCTGTAGCGGCTGCGCAGGGAGATCTTCATGGAATGCAGGTGCATCTGTTTGAAGATTCCGTTGCTTTAAAAGAACATTTTATGGAAAAACCCCTTTCCGGCTGTTCAATCCTTATAAAGGGATCCAGGGGAAAGAGGCTTGAGAGGATTATAGAAGCATTGTAGAATTCAAAATTTATCGGGGAGTAGCAAAATCTTCCCGATATTTTTTTGGAGATATTCCAGTGTGCTTCTTGAAGAATTTTCCAAAAGAGGACTGGTCTGCAAAGTGGAGTGTGCCGGTAATCTCCTTTATGGTAAGGTGAGGGGTGCGCAGCAGGGTTTTTGCCTGTGCAACTATTTTCTTGGCAATCCAGTAATTTGCCGTAAATCCGGTAACCTCCTTGAGTATTATTGAGAGGTACTGGGTACTTATGCACATCTTGTCTGAATAGAATGATGGATTGTGCTCCTGCATTGCATGCCTTTCCACCAGAATGAGGAAATCCCTTATGATGCTCTCCTTGCGTGAGAGGTGCTGCAGTTTTTTCCTTACTCCGTCCCTGGCTTTGAATATGTTGCTCATTTCAAGGATGAAATTGTAGAAAGTGTTGTGGAGCATATCCTTCTTGAAGTTGTGCTCAATTTTCATATAGTGGATTATGCGGTCTGCACTCAGCTTGAGGGCAGTCATCTCCTCTTCTGTTATTATCATGTGCGGAGATTCGCTTGAGTCTACAAAATGGGATATTGGAATGGGTTTTTTGTCAAGCAGAGTGTCGAGTATAAACGATTCGGCAGCCATTATTATATAAGCGGTGAAATTCTCGCTGTGGTTAAGGAGTCTCACTTCTGCAGAGGGTTTGAGTTCTACCCAGCTGTTTTCAGTAAACTTATAGTTTGTGTAGTCAATTGAAACCTCAGCTTCGCCTGCAAATATGAACATGAATCCCATCATTCTTTCCACCTCCTCGGGTGCATTCTTTACAGCGGAATAATCTACATTGCTGCTGGTAAAAGGGGAAATCGCAACGGCTATAAGCTTGTCGTTGAAAGTGTATCCTTCTATCATCTTGATAAACCTCTGCAGGTTTACCGAGGAACTTATTCTTGCTCTTTTCATCTCTAAATTTTTGTTGTACAGATTTTGGTTGCAAAACGTGTGCAAAGTTAAAATTTTGTTTTCTTGGAGCAGAAGAGTGTTTCGTTTTGGACCAAAAACGGTAGTTTCTGTCATTGTTGTAGAGTGCTCTGGCTGTAAATGTGGGATTTTAGACCAAAAATTTTATTTTTGCACCAATTTTATTGGAAATTCTTGCAAGATATTTGCAAACTGAAAAAAATTGCTAAAAATTTTTGAAAACAATTATAGGTAAAAATGAGAAGAACTAACATTGCAAAGTTCGTGGTTGCAGCGGTTGCAACCCTGTTTGTATCTTCCTCTGTGTTTGCGCAGGATGCACTGCAGCTTACATTGGAAGATGCCCTTAAGGTAGCCTTGAGTGAGAACAATTCGGTTAAGGTTGCCGATATGGAGATCCAAAAGGCGGAGTATGCAAAGAAAGGTACATATGCCTCTTTGTTCCCTAAGGTGGATTTCAGCGGTACTTATCAGCGTGCCATTAAGAAGCAGGTTATGGTTATGGCTGGTCAGGAGTTTACAATTGGTGTGGACAATACATGGTCTGCAGGCTTTTCAGCGGCACTTCCGTTGGTAAATGCGGAGTTGTGGAAGGCTCTTGAGATTACAGGAATGGATGTGGAGCTGGCTGTTGAGAAGGCTCAGGGCTCGAGACAGGATCTTATAGACCAGGTTCAGCAGGCTTTCTACGGCGTTCTCCTTGCCAAGGACCTTTATGGCGTTTACAAGGAGAATTACAGCAATGCTGCAGACAATTATAAAGATGTTAAAGGGAAGTTTGAAACAGGTCTTGCATCAAAGTTTGAACTGTTGAGTTCTGAGGTGGCAATGCAGAATGCTGAGCCTAATCTGCACGATGCACAGAATAATATAGTTCTTGCTACCTGGAAGCTGAAAGCACTGCTTGGTATAGATTTGGACCAAAATATAGAGTGTCTTGGAACACTTGCAGATTTTGAGAAGACTGTAAGCAGTGTTGCCTCATATGAGGATGCCTCTGTGGAGAACAATTCTGCAATCAAGCAGTTGGATATACAGAGCAAGATGCTCGACAAGACATATCAGATGCAGCTTGCAAAATATTACCCTACATTGTCTGCCCAGCTTTCATACAACTGGATAGCAATGGCAGAAAATTTCAAGTTCAGCGAGTATAAATGGAATCCTTATTCAACAGGTGTGATTGCCCTTCAGATTCCTATTTTTGCAGGTGGCCAGAAACGCAACGAGTTGAGGAAAACCAGAGTGCAGCAGGAGCAGCTTGAACTTCAGAGGGAGGATGCCATAAGGAATCTTGAGATTGGAGTGATGCAGGTGATGAGCTCTTTGGAAACAAGCCTCAAACAGTATACAGCTGCCCAGAAGACAATTGAGGCAGCCCAGAGCGGTTATGAGATTGCCAAGAGCAGGTTTGATGTGGGTAGCGGTACCCTTCTTGAGCTTCAGGATGCACAGCTTGGCCTTTTGCAGGCAAAATTGAATCTTAACCAGTCGGTTTATACATATATGACCCTCAAGTCTTCATTGGACAAGCTTTTGGGTGTCAATCAGGTAATGAATAAATAATAAAGAACGTAATATGAAAAGTTTACTTAGAACACTATCAGTGCTAATGTTGTCGGGAGTAATATTCTCCTGCAAATCAGGTGAGCAGGCTGCAGCTGTTGCAGTTGAGGCAGAGGTGATTCCTCAGGTTAGGGTACAGCAGGTATTTGAAAGGGAGGTTGAGCAGATTGAGACCTTTACAGCTACAGTTGAGGCTGAGACAAAGAACAAAATTGCCCCTTCAATGCCTTTGAGAATCAAGAGCATTCT
This sequence comes from Candidatus Egerieisoma sp., assembly GCA_045659725.1. Lineage (GTDB taxonomy): Bacteria > Bacteroidota > Bacteroidia > Bacteroidales > UBA932 > Egerieousia. The sequence continues at coordinate 14,120 of JAZRCK010000013.1, read as the reverse complement.
TGTTGAGGTTGGAGATAATGTGAAGAAGGGTCAGATTCTTGCAACTTTGGATGCAACAAATCTTGAGCAGGCAAAGCTTAAAATGAAAAATGATTCAATTGAGTTTGCCAGAATTGACAAGCTTTTCCAGGTAGGCGGTATTTCAAAGAGCAACTGGGATGCAATGAAGATGGCTTCAAGCGTTTCAAGAAGCAACTACGAGAACCTTTTGGAGAACACTGTACTCAGAAGCCCTATCAATGGCGTAGTTACAGAAAGAAACTATGATGCAGGCGACATGTATGGCGGTAGCCCTGTATATGTTGTTGAGCAGATCTCTCCGGTAAAGCTAAAAGTGAATGTTTCAGAGAAGCTTTTCACCCAGATTAAGAAAGGTATGGAGGTAGACGTTAAGCTTGATGTTTACGGCGAGGAGAACTTCAAAGGCAAGGTTTCTTTGGTTTACCCTACAATCAATCCTGCAACCAGAACATTCCCTGTTGAGGTTACAATTGCAAATGCAAACCAGAGGGTGCGTCCAGGTATGTTTGCAAGGGTTACTTTCTCATACGGCACTGCACACCATGTGGTGGTTCCTGATAAGGCTGTAGTAAAACAGTCCGGTTCTGGTGACAAATATGTTTACGTGTACAATAACGGTACAATTGAGTTCAAGAAAGTGGAGCTGGGCAGAAGATTGGGTACAGAGTACGAGCTTGTTGGCGGTGTGGCTTCAGGCGACAATGTAGTTACCGAGGGTCATTCAAGAGTAGTGAACGGCGGTAAGGCTGAGCTTGCAAAATAAGCTGTAAACGGAGTTTGAATTTAGAAAGATTATAAAATGAGTATATATCAAAGTGCGGTAAAGAAACCCATAACCACAGCCCTTATCTTTGTGGCAGTGGCTATCTTCGGTCTCTTCTCCCTTATGAATATCCCTATTGACCTTATTCCGGAGATTGAGACCAACACCATTATGGTAATGACAACTTACCAGGGTGCGAATGCTTCCGATATTGAGAATAACGTTACCAAGCCAATGGAGAACACTCTCAATAGTGTGAGTGACCTTAAACATATCAGCTCAAGTTCAAGGGAGAACGTTTCCATAGTAACCTTGGAGTTTGAGTATGGTATTGATATAGATGTGGCAACAAACGATGTCCGAGACAAACTGGAGCTTGTAAAACAGATGCTTCCGGACAATGTTGACAACCCTATGATCTTTAAGTTCGGTGCAGATGCAATTCCAATTCTGTTGCTTTCTGTAACAGCAGAGGAGAGTACTCCTGGTTTGTACAAGATATTGGATGATATTGTAGTAAACCCTATTGCACGTCTTGGCGGTGTGGGTACAGTGTCAATATCGGGTGCTCCGGTACGCCAGCTTACTGCATATTGTGATCCTCATAAACTTGAGGCTTATAATATTCCAATTGAGACAATTGCAAGCATTATTGGTGCGGAGAACATGAATATGCCTGCAGGCCAGATTGATGTGGGATCAAATACTTACTCCCTACGTGTGCAGAAGGAGTTTTCAAGTGCAGATGAGATGGCAAACCTTGTACTTGGCGTAAGAAACGGAAGTCCTGTATATCTTAAAGATGTTGCAATCATCAAGGATGGCCTGGAAGAGCGCTCAAGGGAGACTTTCAACAACGGAAAGAAAGGTGGAATGGTCATTGTGCAGAAACAGTCAGGCGCAAACTCAGTGAGCATTTCAAAGAAAGTTAAGGCGTTGCTTCCAAAGTTGCAGGCAAACTTGCCTTCAGATGTAAAGATTGATGTTATTATTGATTCATCAGACAATATCATAAACACCATCAGGTCCTTGGGTGAGACCATTGCCATTACTTTCCTTTTGGTTATGGTGGTTGTATATCTGTTCCTGGGAAGATGGAGAGCAACGTTTATCATTATGCTTACAATTCCTATTTCGTTGTTGGCATCTTTGATATATCTTTTTGCAACAGGCAACTCGCTTAATATTATCTCATTGTCATCATTGTCAATTGCGATTGGTATGGTGGTGGATGATGCGATTGTGGTACTTGAGAACATTACTACCCATATTGAGAGGGGAAGCCGTCCAAAGAGTGCAGCTGTGTTTGCAACCAATGAGGTGGCAATCTCGGTTATTGCATCTACCCTTACAATGTTGGCGGTATTCCTTCCTCTGACAATGATTAACGGTATGGCCGGTGTAATGTTCCGTCAGTTGGGATGGATTGTAAGTATCATCATGATTGTATCTACAATTGGTGCACTTACCCTTATCCCTATGATGTGCTCCCAGATGTTGAGACTTAATCCTCATAAAGGCAAGTTCCAGACAATTGTGCTTACTCCGTTCCATAATTTCCTTACATGGCTGGACGGTGCCTATGCAAAATTGTTGAAATGGTGTGCAAGCAACAGAAAGACTACCATTTTGGCATCTTTTGCACTGTTCCTTGTAGTTGTTGTGGGTGGAGGTGCTCTTGTAAAGAGCGAGTATTTCCCTGCATCAGATAACGGACGTATCTCAATTAATGTAAAACTGCCTATGGGTACAAGACAGGATATTACCAGAGACTTGGCGTTGGAGCTGGTAAACAAGTTCCAGACAAAATATCCTGAGATAATTACCTGTAACGTGAGTGAGGGTGCATCTGGTTCCAGCAACAGTGCATTTGAGCTTATGCAGGGAGGCGGTACACATGCAATGAGTTTCAATATCAACATTGGAAGTATTGAAGACCGTGACAGGACTGTGTTTGAGATTTGTGATATGATGCGTAATGATTTGGCAGAATATCCTATTATCAGGACATTCCAGGTTGTAGCCGGTGGTCAGAGCGGCGGTATGGGCGGCGAGGCTTCTGTTGAGGTTGAGCTTTATGGTTATGATTTTACAAACTCTGACAAGGCTGCCGAGATGGTTGAGAGGGGTTTCCGCAACATTCCTGGCGTAAAACAGGTTATCATTAGCCGTGATGAGTATACACCTGAGTTCCAGGTAGATTTTGACCGTGAAAAAATTGCCCTTAACGGCCTTAACACAGCCACTGTTTCTACCTATTTGAGAAACCGTATCAATGGTGTTACCGCTTCTTACTTCAGAGAGGATGGTGAGGAGTATGATATCATTATCAGATATGCCCCTGAGTTCCGTACAACTGTAGAGGATATAGAGAACATTACCATTTATAACGCAATGGGACAGGGTATCAAACTTAGGGACCTTGGAGAGGTTAAGGAGATTCTTACCCCTCCTGCAATTGACAGAAAGGATCGTGAGCGTCTTGTTAAGGTTACAGCCATTGTGCCAAAAGATATGGCAATGTCTGATCTTGTAAACGAGACAAACAAATTTATGGCTGCAACAGCACTTCCTATGGGTATTACATGGCAGCTTGGAGGTACTTACGAAGACCAGCAGGATACATTTGCGGATCTTGTAATGCTGATGGCCCTTATCATTATCCTTGTGTTTATTGTAATGGCAGCACAGTTTGAGTCGCTTACATATCCGTTTGTAATCATGTTCTCAATTCCATTTGCCTTTGTGGGTGTGATTATGGGATTTGTGGTTACAGGACAGCCTTTGAACGTAATGTCAATGATTGGTCTTATCATGTTGATGGGTATCGTAGTTAAGAACGGTATCGTACTTATCGACTACATTATCCTTTGCCGCGAGAGGGGAATGGGTATTGTACATGCGATTGTAACATCCGGAAGATCACGTCTTCGTCCTGTACTTATGACAACAATGACAACTGTATTGGGTATGGTTCCAATGGCTATCGGTACCGGTGAGGGTTCTGAGATGTGGAGAGGTTTGGGTACCTGTGTGGCATGGGGTCTTTCAGTGTCTACCCTTATTACCTTGGTGATTGTACCTGTAATGTATGCAGTGTTTGCAGGCAATGGCCTTAAGAAAAAGAGAAAAGCCGAGGTTAAGGCAATGAAGGCTTTGGCAAAATAATTAAAAAGAAGATTACTATGAAAGCAGTATTTGTATCATATAACCAGGCCTTCAAGGATGAGATTCTTGACATTATGCTTAAAGCAGGTGTAAAAGGCTTTACAAACTGGGAAGAGGTTACCGGAAGGGGTTCGCGTGGTGGTGAGCCCCACTACGGCGACCATGCTTGGCCAACACTTAACTCTGCAATGATGACCATGATGGAGGACAACATTGCCGAAAACTTTATGAAGAGGTTGAAAGTGCTGGACGAGAACAACCCGCTGATGGGTCTTAGAGCCTTCAGCTGGACAGTTGATTCAACGATTTAATTTAGGTTAAATTTCTATATTTCTCCCCATAAGCTTCTCCAGAATGAGGCTTTTGGTGGAGATGCCAAAAACAGTGAAGCGGCGGTTATCCGGCAGGGTGACTGCCGTTTCCTTTTTCATTGCCCTGAATGACTTGTGCGCTTTTATTACAGAGGTAAAGAAACTCCATTTTCCCTGGAGCAGATATGCAATGGCTGTGAGGCCGTCTACGCACATCCTTATAAATATGAACAGGTTCCTGTTCCCCCATTTCCCTCCAAAGGCATCCCATCCTTCTGTTGTAGGGAGGTTCTTGTAAAGCATAAGGAGGTTGTTCCTGTAGTTGAGGAAAAGTTTTCTTGGGGAATTGTTTGGCAGTGTGCCTCCACCCACGTGGAAAACATGGCTCTGTGGCACAGCCCATACCTGATGTCCGGCCAATTGTGCCCTCCAGCAGAAGTCAATCTCCTCCATGTGGGCAAAGAACCCTTCATCAAGTCCTCCAAGTTCACGCCATACGCTGCTCCTTACAACCATGCAGGCACCGCTGGCCCAGAAGCACCGGGTGGCGGTGTCGTATTGTCCCATATCCTCCTCAACAGTTGAGAGCACCCTTCCTCTGCAGAATGGGAACCCCAGCACATCAATATACCCTCCACACGCCCCGGCATACTCAAACATCTCATATTTTCTTCCCGACAGGTCATGTTCCCTTCCCGACAAGTCTGCCTTGAACAGGCCGGTAAGGTCCTCCTTGCCGGTTGCCTCAATGCTCAGTTGCTGGTGCCACCCCTCAGAGAGCATCTTGGGCTGGCAGACTCCAGCCTGCGGGTTTGAATCCATAAAGGAGACCAGCGGCTCCAGCCAGTTCTGCGGAACAAGAATATCTGAATTCAGAAGGATGAAGTACTCAGCCTCTACCTCTTTGAGGGCCCTGTTGTATCCTCCTGTGAAGCCGTAGTTGCTGTCCAGTACAATGGTGCGGATCTCCGGATAATTTTTACTGAGGAATGCCAGCGAATTGTCTGACGAGCAGTTGTCTGCAACAATTATGGATATGTTGCCCCCTCCATTTGCGGATGGGAGTGAAGCCGGGGTGTTGGTCACCAGAGCCGGCATATATTTCTTGAGGAATTTTTCCCCGTTCCAGTTGAGAATTACAATTGCAACCTTATCCATAATGATACAAATATAACTTTTTGCAGGAGTATTGGAGCAAAAAATGCTCGTAAAATGACAAATATTTATATCTTTGCCAAAATATGTATATAAATTTGGAATAATTGGAACCAAATATCATTAATTAAAATAAATCTATAACTTATGTTTAAAGGACATCCAAAAGGGTTGCTAGCTGCAGCTCTAAGTAACATGGGAGAGCGTTTCGGTTACTACATCATGAACGCCGTACTTGTATTGTTCCTATGTTCAAAATTCGGTTTGACAGATGCCCAGGGTTCAGGAATCTACTCGGCATTCTATTCAGGAATCTATGTATTGAGCCTTATTGGTGGTCTAATTGCAGACAGAACCAGAAACTACAAAGGCACAATCATGTCTGGTTTGGTTATCATGGCTTTGGGTTACTGTGTATTGGCAGTTCCAATCCTTGCTACTCCAGAGAACAAGACTTGGCTTCTTGGTTTGACTTGCGTAGCTTTGTTCTGCATCGCTTTCGGTAACGGTCTTTTCAAGGGTAACTTGCAGGCTATCGTAGGTCAGATGTATGACAACTTTGAGGCTGAGGCTGCTAAAGAGGGTCCTGAGGCTCTAGCTGTAGCTAAAGACAAACGTGACTCAGGTTTCCAGATTTTCTACGTGTTCATCAACGTAGGTGGTCTTATTGCTCCTTTCATCGCTCCAATGCTAAGAAGCTGGTGGCTTAAAGTGAACGGTTTGGCTTACAATGCAGATCTTCCTGCACTTTGCCATAAGTTCATCAACGAGGGTGCAAGCATGGCTGAGAGCCAGTTGGCTAACCTTAAAGAGCTTATGGCTACCGTTGGCGGTACAGGTGACATTGCAGCATTCTGCAGCCAGTACCTTGATGTATTCAACACCGGTATCCACTACTCATTCATCGCATCAGTAGCTGCTATGGCAATTTCATTGGTTATCTTCATTGCAACCAAGAAAATTTTCCCTACCCCTGCAAAGAAAGAGGCTGCTGCTTCTGTAAACTACACTGCAGAGGAGAAAGCTGCTATGGCTAAAGAGATCAAACAGAGACTTTACGCTTTGTTTGCAGTACTTGGTATCGTAATCTTCTTCTGGTTCTCATTCCACCAGAACGGTGCATCACTTTCATTGTTTGCACGTGACTTTGCTGATACTTCATTGTTCGCACCAGAGATCTGGCAGGCAGTTAACCCATTCTTCGTAATTGTACTTACCCCAGTTGTAATGTTCATTTTTGCAGCTTTGGCAAAGAAAGGTAAAGCTATCTCTACTCCTAAGAAGATTGCTTACGGTATGTTCATTGCAGGTTTGGCATTCGTATTCCTAGGTATCTACTCATACATGATGGGTTACCCTTCAGCAACTGAGTTCAAAGAGATGTCAGCAACTGCTAAGGCTGGTTTGAAAGCAGGTCCATGGGTACTTATTGTAACCTACTTCTTCCTAACCGTTGCTGAGCTGTTCATTTCTCCACTAGGTTTGTCATTCGTTTCTAAAGTGGCTCCTAAGAACCTTCTAGGTCTTTGCCAGGGTCTATGGCTTACAGCTACAGCTCTAGGTAACGGTCTATTGTGGATTGGTCCTATCATGTACAACGCATGGCCAATCTGGCAGTGCTGGACTGTATTCCTAGTAGTATGTCTTGTTTCTATGGGCGTAATGCTAGCTATGGTTAAATGGTTGGAGAGAGTTACTGCGTAATTCTTTTCACAGCATATATCAGGGAGGACGGCTGCAGCCGTCCTCTTTTTTTATGCAGTTTTTTGTGCAGTTTGCTCTTTTTTGTTAAATTTGTTTTTGTGCTTGTTTGCAGGTGTTGTGCAGCGGGCGGAAATTATTGTCGGGAATATGCATAAATTATTGTTTTGGATATTGTGGGGGAGCATGTGGCTTGTCTCCCTGTTGCCCAGGAAGGTGTTTTATATACTTTCCGATATTTGTGCATTTTTCCTGAACATGTTCGGATACCGCAGGAGCGTGATTGATGTGAATATGGCCCGCAGTTTCCCCCAAATGCATTACGGACACCTGAAAAAGCTGAGGAAGAGGTATTACCAGTACATGATGGACCTTGCGCTTGAGAGCATTTGGGCAATAAGTGCCAGCCAGAAGCAGATTTGTGAGGTGGTTTCTGTTCCCGACAGGGTGATGATGGATGAACTTTGCACCAGACATCCCAAGGTGGTGATTGTTGTAGGCCATGTGGGCAACTGGGAACTTTTTGGCGGTGTATGTGGTCCGCAGGGGGCTGATGTTACCGGAGGATTTGCTGCAAGCAACCTGTATTTGAGCTACAAGAGGGCCAAGAACAAGGCGTTTGACGATTTCTTTGTAAAGATGAGGATGCTGGCGTTCAAAAAGGCGGGGAATCAGGGACATATACTTGAATCAAAGCATATTCTCAGACATATTCTCAAGGACAGGAAATCTACAGGCCTGTATATTTTCATTGCAGACCAGTCGCCTAAGGAGGAGAGGGTAGTGACCAGGTTCCTCAACCAGCCTACGCTGTTTTTGGCAGGTGCTGAATATGTGGCATCAAAATTGGGAATACCTATGGTGTACATGGGTATTGACAGGGTGGCAAGAGGAAAGTATGAGATAAACTTCAAACTCTTGGAGGAGAATACAAAAGGAGTTCCCCATGGTGAGCTTACAAGAAGATTTGCAAGTTGTCTTGAGGAGGATATTTTTGCTAATAATGTAAACTGGCTGTGGAGCCACAAGAGGTGGAAAAGGGATTTCCGCAGCGAGGAAATTGAAGAATATAGAAGACTATATGAATAAATTCAAATTGTTTTTGGCAGCATTGCTTATGGTGGGAATGCAGATTCCTGTAGCTGCCCAGGTGCTGGGGGCAGATGATGTGGCTCCGGCAGGTACCGTGGTCTACTCTTTGCCAAGTACCACACTGGTAATGAAGGTGGTTGCGGTTCATGAGTCATTTCAGGCAGGACCGTATGCCCAGTATGCCCAGAAATATCTTGGCTTGGAGGTGAAACAGTCCAGCGGAGATTCATACAGGATAAAGTCCATTGAGATGTTGCCTTATGTTGAGGCAGATCCCCAGGTTTCTGCAGCTGTAAACCTTCAGGGATCAAAGGTTGGGACTGCAAACTTCCTTACTATGTGCAGTCAGGGGCTGATTGTCCTTTCAGACAACTATACAGGCAAGCCTGTACAGTGGAGATTCCCAAGTATGCAGGGGGCACATGAGTTTGTAGACGGAGCAGCTTCCAACATAGATAATGTAACAACAACCCTATACAAGACCGTTGCAAGTGCAGACGGTATGGAGAAGGTTCCTGTAATGCAGCAGCAGGCTGTGGAGAAAAGTCTTGAGAAGAAGGCAGAAGAGACAGCAGAGCTGATTTTCAAATTGAGACAGAAAAGGCTTGAGATAATAACAGGTGATACCGATGCCACATTCTCGGGTGAGGCTATGGCTGCAACTTTGGAGGAGATCAAAAGGCTGGAGGACGAGTATATGAGCATGTTTGTGGGCAAGAGCCTTTATGATGAACAAAGTGTTGTATTTGATGTTGTTCCCAAGGCTTCAAATGCAAAACATTTGTACATTGCCTTCAGAATCTCCGATACCCAGGGACTTCTTCCATCAGGCAACATGCAGGGAAGACCAATTATTGTGGAGCTTGTGGAGGATGGTGAGGCAATAAAGCCTACCCCGTTGGCTGAGGCTGCACTCAATACCAAGGGAAGGGTGGCATACCGCAAGCCGGTAACCGTAATTGCCAGAGTCAAGGACGGACAGCAGATACTTGTTCAGGCAAGGGTTCCGGTATACCAGTTGGGAAAAATAATGAGTTTCCCTGTTGAGACACTTATGAAATAATTTTATAACACTAAAATACATTTTTACTATGAGTACAATTGCAGATTTGTCTCCACAGATTGTGTGGAAGAACTTTTACGAGTTGACAAAAATTCCTCGCCCTTCAAAATTCGAGCAGGAGGCAGCGAAATATATTTGTGATTTTGGAAAGAATCTGGGACTTGAGTCTTTCCAGGATGAGGTAGGCAACGTGATTATCCGTAAGCCTGCAACCCCAGGTATGGAAGACAGAATGGGTATCATCCTTCAGGCTCACGTTGATATGGTTCCTCAGAAGAACAACGATGTGGAGCACGATTTCAAGAAAGATCCTATCCAGCCTAGAATCGTAGGCAATATGGTTTATGCTACCGGTACTACCCTTGGTGCAGACAACGGTCTTGGTTGTGCAGTTGCAATGGCAGTTCTTGAGCAGAAAGATCTTGTACATGGCCCTATTGAGGTGCTTATCACCATTGATGAGGAGACTGGTATGACAGGTGCACGTGCGCTTAAACCTGGTGTGCTTAAAGGTGATATCCTTATCAACCTTGATTCAGAGACTGAAGGTGAGCTTTATGTAGGTTGTGCAGGCGGTCTTGATTGCTCTGCTTCTTTCAAATATACTACAGAGGCTGTTCCAGCTGGTTATGTAGGACAGAACCTTAACGTTAAAGGTCTTGTAGGCGGTCACTCAGGTATGGATATTATCCTTTACAGGGCAAACGCAAACAAGGTGATGACAAGAGCGCTTCTTCCTCTATTGAGGGATCTTGGTGCAAAACTTATCAATATTGAGGGCGGTAATATGAGAAATGCAATCCCAAGAGAGGCTGTTGCAAACATTGCTGTTCCTGCAGACAAACTTGAGGAGGCTAAAGCTATTGTTGCCAAAGTTGAGGCTGAGGTTAAAGTTGAGTACGCAGCAACTGATAAAGATGCAAAAGTATACCTTGAGGATGCTCCAATTGCAGGAGAGGCTATCTGTCAGCAGGTTGCAGTAAATCTTTGCAGGGCTCTATACGGCTGTCCAAGCGGCGTAGAGAGAATGAGCGATGCAATGCCTGGCTTGGTTGAGACTTCAAACAACATGGCTATTGTAAAATCTGAGAACGGTGTGATTAATGTCCACTCTCTAATGAGAAGTTCTGTAGATACAGCTAAAGATGATTTGGCTGAAAAAATGCGTGCAGTATTTGAGCTTGCAGGTGCAGAGGTTTCATTCAGAGGCGGTTACTCTGGTTGGGCTCCTAATATGGCATCTCCAATCCTTAAGGAGATGAAGGCAGTTTACGAGAAACTTTACGGCAAACAGCCTGCAGTTATGGCTATCCACGCAGGTTTGGAGTGCGGTATTCTTGGCGGTACTTACCCTAACTGGGATATGGTTTCTTGCGGCCCTACTATCTTCTCTCCTCACTCACCGGATGAGAGATGTGAGATTGATTCAGTTGGCAAATGGTGGGATTTCGTGGTTGAGGTTCTAAAGAACGCTCCTAAAAAATAATCCGCACTATATGTAATGAATGGAGGATGTCCTGCTGGGGCATCCTCTTTTTTGATTTTAAATTGTACCTTTGCGGGGTAAAATAAAAATTGTAGGGATGAAGAGATTCATTATATATATATTGTCTTTGTTGGTGCTGGGTTCTTGTGCAGCAGGTGGTGATGATGTTGATTTGCAGTTGGAAGAGGCTCTGTATCACTTCTATACAGGCAAGACATACCTTCAGAAGCAAAAGTTCTATGATGCAATGGAGGAGATGCTGCTGGCTGGGGAGCTGTGCCTTAATACAGATAAGGTGGTGCTGAAAGGCCAGATATGCTACCATAAGGGGTTGCTGTATGTGAACAAGATGGACTATTCAAATGCGTTGGAGATGTTTTCAAGTGCGTTGGAGTTCTATGGGCAAGCCGGCAGTGATGTGAGGGAGCATATTATGTATGCATATGAAGGGATGGCCAGGGTTTATGCCATAAACGGCAATCCGCAGGAGTCTGTTTCCCTTTACCGCAAGGCCTCTGAGATGGCCATGCAGATGAGGAGCAAGATGCTCTTCAGCCCCAGGGATAGTGTGGTTGACTATAAGGAGAACCTTTTCAACAATGCGCTGATGGAGTATTCTACTGCAATAGCGGCTGAGTATTGCAAGGTTGAGGGGGGAGCCGACAAGGCCCTTGCACAGTTGGACAGTACATACAACAAGTTCAATGACAGTCTTGTAAACCCGTTGGATTATCCTCTTCTTGCAAAAATTTATCTGCAGAAGAATAATCTGCACAAGGCTTCAGAGTGCCTCAATGAATATGCTGCATACCTTTCAAAGGAGAATATTTACATTCATTCTCCCGACAAATTGCTGGAACTCTACACCGTGTCGGCCCAGGTAGCGCAGCAGAGGGGGGATTTCAGGAGTGCATTTGATTATAGCAGCAGGTATATCAGTTTGAAGGATTCTTTGGAGTTCGCCGCCAGGAGCGAATCGGTGAGGGAGGCGGAGCAGCAGTTTGTGCAGAGAAGGCTTGAGGAGGATAACTATAGGATGAAGATGAGGGGCTACAGGGTTGCAGGAGCATATCTCCTTGGAGTTGTTTTTGTAGTGGCAGGGGTTGTTCTGCTTGTAAGACAATATAGGCGAAGGCTTGAAAAGAAGGATATGCTCTTGGCAGAGTATGCCAATAATATGGATGCCCTTGGCAGCAAGGTTGCCAGTGCGGAGAACCAGAGGGAGAACCTGCTTTCACAGCTTGATGTGCACAAGGCCAAGGAGAAGGAACTGAAGGATCTTCTTGAGAACAGGTTTGCAGAGGTGAAGGAACTGGTGAGGACCTATTACGAGTTTGGCGATTCAAAGAAACTGCACAAGAAAGTGGATGACCTTCTTAAGATGCAGCTCAGCGGAGATAATTTTGCCGTGATGGAGCAGGTGGTGAATGCCAAGAACAATGATGTGATAAGGAAAGTGAGACAGAGGTATCCGAACATGAGGGAGGATAATGTAAAACTTCTTTGCCTGATTTATGCAGGATTCTCAGCTCAGGAGATAAGTGTAATCTTGAATGATACCCCTCAAAACATCTATGTGCGCAAAAGCCGTCTGAAAAAATCCCTGCAGGAACTGATCCTGGCAGACCCGCAGATGAATTTCAGCTGAGACGGTGTGTTTTGGGGCTGAATTGCACCCCTTGCAAGGTCCAATTTGGCCGCTGCAAGATTTTGCAAGGTTTGCAAGGTGTTAATTAATTGAAAATCAAATATGTAAAAAATAGGCTTGCAATATTAAAAACGGGTAAAAATTAGGTGTATTTGAATAAATGGTATACCTTTGCCATTGTGAAATTTGAGTATTAAGCAAGTATTTTTATAGTAGAACTGCTGCCCGCCGTGCCGTTGAGGTAAAAGGTTGGGCAGCAGTTTTTTTTGTTTGTTAATCAAAAGTTTATATCTTTGCAGCCCCAAGTAGCGCAAAATTCGCGAGAAGTCTTTGTAACTACTTGAAATAAAACATATTAATTAACATAAACATTAACACAAGATGTTGAAACAGTACGAGACCGTTTTCATTGCAACTCCCGTTTTGTCTGATGCCCAGATGAAGGAAGCGGTAGCCAAATATCTTGATTTTATCAAAGAGAATGGCGGCGAGGTTGTGTATGAGCAGGATTGGGGCCTAAGAAAATTGGCTTACCCTATCCAGAAAAAAACCACTGGTTTTTATCACCTAATTGAGTTCAAAGCAGAGCCAGCATTTATTGCTAAACTTGAGACTCAGTACAGACGTGATGAGAGAATCATCCGTTTCCTAACTTTTGCAATGGACAAACATGCTGTTGCATACGCAGAGAAAAGAAGAGCTAACCAGGCTGAACAAAAATAATTAGGAGGTTAAAATTATGGCAAATCCAGTTAACAACGAAATTCGTTACCTTAACCCTCCTACAGTAGAGGTTAAGAAGAAAAAATACTGCCGTTTCAAAAAAGCAGGTATCAAATATGTAGATTACAAGGATGCTGAGTTCCTTAAGAGATTCCTTAACGAGCAGGGTAAAATTCTTCCTAGAAGACTTACCGGTACTTCTCTTAAATTCCAGAAAAAGGTTGCTCAGGCAGTTAAACGCGCAAGACACCTTGCATTGCTACCATACGTAACAGATTTATTGAAATAAGGAGGACAGATAGATGGAAATTATACTAAAACAGGATGTGGCTAAATTGGGTCACAAAGACGATATCGTAGTAGTTAAGAACGGCTACGCTGTAAACTATCTTATTCCTCAGGGAATGGCTGTAATGGCTACTCCTTCTGCAAAGAAAGTTCACGCTGAGAACTTGAGACAGAGAGCTCACAAAGAGGCTAAACTTAGAGAGGATGCTCAGGCACTTGCTGCTAAACTTGAGGGCGTACAGGTAACTGTTGCTGCTAAAGTTAGCGCTGCCGGAAAAATCTTCGGTTCAGTTAACAACATCCAGGTTGCTGAGGCTCTTGTTGAGAAAGGTTTTGAGATTGACAGAAGAAACATCACTATTGTTGATGCAGACAAACTTCAGGAGGTTGGTATCTATGATGCAACTGTAAAATGCTACAAAGACATCAAAGCTACTATCAAAGTTGAGGTTGTTGCTGAGTAATTTCTTCAAAAACCATAAAGAAAAGAGGCCGGGTCAAAAGTAATTTTGATCCGGTTTTCTTATATATACATTTTTCAGGTTCAGCATTGTTCCCATTTCAGAGAAAAGCTCACAACTCGATTTATGCTGCAATATTGAGTGACATATTAGAGCTATTTGCCTTGATATTTACCACCTCAGCAGCCCTTTTCAGCTTCTGAACAATATATTTCCTCAGATTGTGAGCAATGGCCACAA
>JAZRCK010000012.1:0-15817 GCA_045659725.1 Candidatus Egerieisoma sp. | reverse complement strand
TTGTCATTGATCTTCACACCCTGAAGGCGGTAAACCTCCTGGATCTCGTTAACAATGTACTCCTGAACCTTTGTAGGACCCTGGATTGCCAAGATGTCTGCTGGAGCAATTGCTCCGTCAGAAAGTGGCATACCTGCGCGTACATAGTCATTCTCCTGTACAAGGATCTGCTTAGATAGCGGAACCAGGTAACGTTTCTCCTCACCGGTCTTGCTCTTAACGATGATCTCCCTGTTACCACGTTTGATCTTGCCCATAAGAACCTCACCGTTGATCTCAGATACAACTGCAGGGTTAGATGGGTTACGTGCCTCAAACAACTCGGTTACACGAGGAAGACCTCCGGTGATATCACCAGACTTACCGATAGCACGAGGAATCTTTATAAGGATATCGCCTGCTGTAAGCTCCTGGCCGTTCTCAACCATAATGTGTGCACCTACCGGCAAGTTGTACTGTTTAAGCTCGTTGCCGTCCTTGTCAAGGATTCTGATGATAGGGTTCTTTGATTTGTCCCTGCTCTCAATTACAACTTTGTCTCTATGCAATGAGAACTCATCAGCAGACTCCTCTCTATAGGTTACACCCTCTACAAGGCCGTCGTACCATACTTTACCTGCCTGCTCAGTAATGGTAACCGCGTTGTACGGATCCCATTTACAGATAAGGTCACCTTTTGATACAAGCTCACCCTCTGATTTGTAAAGGTCGGCACCGTAAGGGATGTTGTACTGAGACAAAGTGATACCTGTATTAGGATCAACAATTCTCATCTCAGCAGTACGTCCAACTACAATCTGTCTGGTCTCCTCACCCTCAACTTTTGTAATTGTCCTCAACTCCTCAAACTCTACCTTACCCTCATATTTGGATTTGATCTCACTCTCAGTTACACTACCTGATGCAGTACCACCCACGTGGAATGTACGAAGTGTAAGCTGTGTACCTGGCTCACCAATGGACTGTGCTGCAATTACACCAACAACCTCACCTTTCTCAACCATACGGCCTCTTGCAAGGTTACGTCCGTAACATTTTGCACAAACACCCTTCTTGCTCTCACAGGTAAGTACCGAACGGATCTCAACAGCCTCAATTGGCAATGACTCAATAAGAGCTGCAATATCCTCTGTAATCTCCTCACCTGCACCAATGATCTTCTCACCGGTTAGAGGGTTATATACATCGTGAACTGTAGTTCTACCCAAGATTCTGTCGTACAAGCTCTCAACAATGTCGTCCTTGTTCTTGATAGCTGTAGCAACAAGACCTCTCAAAGTACCGCAATCCTCCTCGTTGATGATAACATCATGAGAAACGTCTACAAGCCTACGGGTCAAGTAACCTGCATCAGCAGTCTTCAACGCTGTATCGGCCAAACCTTTACGCGCACCGTGGGTAGAGATGAAGTACTCCAATACAGAAAGACCCTCCTTAAAGTTTGAAAGAATTGGGTTCTCAATAATCTCAGCACCTGTAGAACCTGATTTCTGAGGTTTTGCCATCAAACCACGCATACCGCAAAGCTGACGGATCTGCTCTTTAGAACCACGGGCTCCTGAGTGAAGCATCATATATACCGGGTTGAATCCCTGGTTGTCTGTAGAAATCTGTTTCTCTACAATATTTGTAAGTTTTGCATTGGTAGTAGTCCAGATATCAACCACCTGGTTATATCTCTCATTGTTGGTGATAAGACCAAGGTTGTAGTTTGCCTGGATGCTCTCTACCTGTGCATAACCGTCGCTTACAAGTTTTGCCTTCTCCTCAGGGATAATCACATCACCCAAGTTGAATGACAATCCGCCTTTGAATGCCATTGTGTAACCCAAGTTCTTGATATCGTCAAGGAACTGTGCAGTTCTTGCAACACCTGAAACCTTAAGCACGTTACCGATGATGTCTCTCAAAGACTTCTTGGTAAGGATCTCGTTGATATAACCTACCTCTACAGGAACCAACTGGTTTACAAGAATTCTACCGGCAGTAGTCTTAACCATATGATATCCCTGTGAAGGGTCTGCCATAACCTTAGGAAGCCTTACGTTTACCTCAGCGTGAAGAGCAAGTCTCTTCTCGTTGTATGCAATGATAATCTCCTCAGGTCCATAGAAGTTCATACCCTCACCTTTAGCACCAGGTCTAGGTTTTGTAATGTAGTACAAACCAAGAACCATGTCCTGAGAAGGTACGGTAATAGGAGCTCCGTTGGCAGGGTTAAGGATGTTGTGTGAACCCAACATCAACAGCTGTGCCTCAAGAACTGCAGCGTTGCCCAATGGAAGGTGAACAGCCATCTGGTCACCGTCAAAGTCGGCGTTGAATGCAGTACATGCAAGAGGATGCAACTGAATTGCCTTACCCTCAATAAGTTTTGGCTGGAATGCCTGGATACCAAGTCTGTGAAGGGTAGGTGCACGGTTTAGAAGAACCGGATGACCTTTCATCACATTCTCAAGGATATCCCAAATTACAGGATCTTTCCTGTCTACTATTTTCTTTGCAGATTTAACGGTCTTTACAATACCGCGCTCAATCAGTTTTCTGATGATGAACGGTTTGTAAAGCTCTGCCGCCATGAATTTTGGAAGACCGCACTCGTGCATCTTAAGCTCCGGTCCAACAACAATTACCGAACGCGCAGAGTAGTCAACCCTCTTACCCAACAAGTTCTGACGGAAACGTCCCTGTTTACCTTTCAAACTGTCAGACAAAGATTTAAGGGTTCTGTTAGCCTCTGTCTTAACTGCATTTGACTTTCTTGAGTTGTCGAACAATGAGTCAACAGCCTCCTGCAGCATACGCTTCTCATTTCTGAGGATAACCTCAGGAGCCTTAATCTCAATAAGTCTCTTAAGACGGTTGTTTCTGATAATAACCCTTCTGTAAAGGTCGTTCAAGTCTGAAGTTGCAAACCTTCCTCCATCTAGTGGAACCAATGGTCTCAACTCAGGTGGAATGACTGGAATCACCTTAAGGATCATCCACTCCGGTCTGTTCAAATCTTTAGACTCTCTGAAAGCCTCAATAACGCTCAATCTCTTAAGCGCATCAGCTTTTCTCTGCTGAGAAGTCTCAGTCTCAATTCTGCTTCTCAAGCTATATGACAAATCATCCAAATCAACTTTGCACAACAAAGTATAGATAGCCTCAGCACCCATACCTGCAACAAACTTGTTAGGATCTGAATCATCAAGCATCTGATTCTCTCTAGGAAGAGTATCCAGAATGTTCAAGTACTCCTCCTCTGTAAGAAGATCCAACTCCTTAACGCCACTCTCAGCGGCAAGACCCGGCTGGATAACAACGTATCTCTCATAATAGATGATTGCATCCAGTTTCTTGGTAGGGATACCAAGAAGATAACCAATCTTATTAGGAGTAGAACGGAAATACCAGATATGCGCTACAGGTACAGTAAGGGTAATGTGACCCATTCTCTCCCTACGCACCTTCTTCTCTGTAACCTCCACACCACAACGGTCGCAGATGATTCCGCGGTAACGGATTCTCTTGTACTTACCGCAATGGCACTCATAATCCTTTGAAGGACCGAAAATTCTCTCGCAGAAAAGACCGTCTCTCTCAGGTTTATAAGTACGGTAGTTTACAGTTTCTGGCTTTAGCACCTCACCAGAAGATCTGTCAAGAATCTCCTCTGGTGAAGCAAGCCCTATAGTAATTCGGTTGAAATTGCTTTTAACCTTGTTCTCTTTCTTAAAAGACGACATATTACCTTTTATTTCTAATTATCAAAAACCGATTAGTCCAAATTTACGCTAAGTCCCAAACCTCTAAGCTCGTGCAACAACACGTTCAAAGACTCTGGAATACCTGGCTGCGGCATTGGATCACCTTTAACAATAGCCTCGTAAGCTCTAGACCTTCCAACTACGTCGTCAGACTTGATTGTAAGGATCTCCTGAAGGATGTTCGACGCACCGAATGCCTCAAGTGCCCAAACCTCCATCTCTCCGAACCTCTGTCCACCAAACTGAGCCTTACCTCCAAGAGGCTGCTGAGTAATAAGTGAGTAAGGTCCAATAGAACGCGCGTGCATCTTGTCATCAACCATGTGGCCCAACTTGATCATATAGGTAACACCCACTGTAGCCGGCTGGTCAAATTTCTCACCTGTACCACCGTCGCTCAAATAAGTCTTACCGTATCTTGGCAAGCCAGCTTTGTCGGTATAAGCGCAGATATCCTCAAGGCTTGCACCGTCAAAGATAGGAGTTGCAAACTTAACACCCAACTCTTTACCTGCCCAACCAAGAACTGCCTCGTAAATCTGTCCCAAGTTCATACGTGAAGGCACACCTAGAGGGTTTAGTACGATATCAACGATAGAACCGTCATCAAGGAATGGCATATCCTCGTCCCTTACCACTTTGGCTACGATACCTTTGTTACCGTGTCTACCTGCCATCTTGTCACCCACTCTGATCTTTCTCTTCTTGGCAACATAAACTTTTGCAAGCTGCATGATACCGGTTGGAAGCTCGTCTCCAATAGTAAGGTTGTACTTGATTCTCTTAAGCTCTGCGTCGTACTCCTTATGGGCAATCAGATAATTATTGATAAGCTGTTTGATCATTCCGTTTGCGTGCTTGTCGTCAGTCCACTTGGTCGGATTGATGTTCTCATAATCAATAGAATCCAATACCTCTCTTGTAAAGTTCTGTCCTTTAGCAAGAATCTCTACACCATAAAGGTCACTTACCCCCTCAGAAGTTCTGCCTTTCACAAGAATCTGAAGTTTGTCAAGGAATTTCTCCCTCAAAACACCAGCCTTGCGGTTGAATGTATCCTCAGCCTGCTGAACCTGAGTCTTGGTATTCTGTTTTGCCTTCTTGTTGTTAGCCTCTTTACCCACTCTCGCAAACAATCTCTTGTCAATGATTGTTCCCGACAATGAAGGAGAAGCCTTCAATGAAGCATCCTTCACATCACCGGCCTTGTCACCGAAGATGGCACGGAGAAGTTTCTCCTCTGGAGAAGGATCGCTCTCTCCCTTAGGGGTAATCTTACCTATAAGGATATCACCAGGCTCAACGTTGGCACCAATTCTGATGATACCGTTGTCGTCAAGATCCTTGGTTGCCTCCTCACTCACGTTAGGAATATCTGAAGTAAGCTCCTCCATACCACGTTTGGTATCCCTTACCTCCATGATATACTCATCCACGTGAATTGAAGTAAAGATATCCTCTCTAAGGATTCTCTCAGAAAGTACAATCGCATCCTCAAAGTTGTAACCTTTCCAAGGCATGTATGCAACTTTAAGGTTTCTACCTAGAGCCAACTCACCTTTCTGTGTAGAATAGCCCTCTGTAAGAATCTGTCCTTTAACCACTTTCTGTCCTTTCTTAACGATTGGTTTCAAGTGGATTGAAGTACTCTGGTTTGTCTTTCTGTACAAAGGAAGCTTGTAAACTGTAATCTCAGGATCAAAGCTTACAAATTTCTCATCCTCTGTTCTGTCATATCTTATATGTATCTCATTACCGTCTACATAAACAATCTCACCGGAAGTTTCTGCAGACACCTGAGTTCTTGAATCTCTTACTACAGCTGCCTCCAAACCTGTACCTACAATAGGAGCCTCAGGTTTTACAACTGGAACAGCCTGGCGCATCATGTTGGATCCCATCAACGCACGGTTAGCATCATCGTGCTCAAGGAATGGAATCAACGAAGCTGCAATTGATGCAATCTGGTTAGGGGCAACGTCCATCAAGTGAACTGCCTCTTTACCAACTACAGGATAATCAGCCTCAAAACGGCATTTGATTCTCTCATCGGTAAAGTTACCGTTCTCATCAATGCGTGCATTTGCCTGTGCAACTACTTTCTCTTCCTCCTCCTCGGCACTCATATAAACGGTACCTTTCTCAGACAAATCAACTACGCCATTCTCAACTTTTCTATATGGTGTCTCAATGAAACCAAGCTCATTGATTCTTGCATAAACACACAACGAAGAAATCAAACCGATGTTCGGACCCTCTGGAGTCTCAATCGGACAAAGTCTACCATAGTGTGTGTAGTGTACGTCTCGAACCTCGAAACCTGCTCTGTCCCTTGAAAGACCTCCTGGTCCCAAAGCAGACAGACGTCTCTTGTGGGTCATCTCAGCAAGAGGGTTGGTCTGGTCCATGAACTGCGACAACTGGCTGGTACCAAAGAATGAATTGATAACTGAAGACAAAGTCTTTGCGTTGATAAGGTCAATTGGTGTAAACACCTCATTGTCCCTTACATTCATTCTCTCCCTGATAGTTCTTGCCATACGTGCAAGACCTACACTGAACTGGTTTGCCAACTGCTCGCCTACAGTTCTGATTCTTCTGTTGCTCAAGTGGTCAATATCATCAACGATAGCCTTTGAGTTGATAAGCTGGATCAGATATCTGATAATCTCAATGATGTCAGATTTGGTAAGTACTCTCACATCATTAGGAGTTGACAAATTCAGTTTCTTGTTAAGACGGTAACGTCCTACTCCACCCAAATCATATCTCTTGTCTGAGAAGAACAGTTTGTCAATCACGTCCCTTGCAGTAGCCTCATCAGGTGGTTCTGAGTTTCTAAGCTGTCTGTATGTATAGAATATAGCCTCTATTTCAGAGTTACACTGGTCTTTCTGTAGAGTATTGTGGATGATTGCGTAATCACTTGTATTCGCATCCTCATTGTGGATAAGAATTGTGCTTACATCTGAATCAAGGATGTCCTCAATATGGCTCTCCTCCAACACTGTCTCACGGTCAATGATAATCTCATTACGCTCAATTGATACAACCTCTCCAGTATCCTCATCTACGAAGTCCTCGTTCCAAGACTTAAGGACTCTTGCAGCCAATTTGCTGCCAATGCATTTTTTGAGGTTGGTTTTGTTAACCTTAACCTCTGTAGCCAAACCAAAGATATCAAGGATATCCTTGTCGCTCTCAAATCCGATAGCTCTCAAAAGAGTGGTTACCGGTAATTTCTTCTTACGGTCGATGTAAGCATACATCACGTTGTTGATGTCTGTAGCAAACTCGATCCAAGATCCTTTGAAAGGAATGATTCTGGCAGAGTAAAGTTTTGTACCGTTTGCATGCATACTCTGGCCAAAGAAAACACCAGGAGAACGGTGAAGCTGAGAAACAACAATTCTCTCAGAACCGTTAATGATAAATGTACCTCTAGGTGTCATGTAAGGGATAGTTCCCAAATATACGTCCTGGATTACAGTATCAAAATCCTCATGCTCAGGATCTGTACAGTAAAGTTTCAATTTTGCCTTCAAAGGAACGCTGTAAGTAAGACCTCTGTCAAGGCACTCGTCCATTGAATAGCGTGGTGGATCAATGAAATAATCTATAAACTCCAGAACAAAATTGTTACGGGTATCCGTAATAGGGAAAATCTCTTGAAAAACCTTAAACAAACCTTCGTTTCTACGGTTTTCTGCTGTTGTGTCAAGCTGAAAGAAATCTTTAAAAGACTTCAATTGCACTTCTAGAAAATCCGGGTAATCAAGCAGGGATTTAGTAGTAGCAAATGTAATTCGCTGATTGTTTGTATTTTGCGACATTGTTTATAGGTTGGTTGGAAATAAACTTAAAATAACGACAAAAAGGTTTAGGGCTAATTTCTTGCCCTAAACCTGACTATTTCCCGCTGAACGGGGGTTGAATTTATTTAACCTCAACCTCAGCACCAGCCTCCTCTAGAGCAGCTTTTACGCTCTCAGCCTCTGCTTTAGAAACTTTCTCTTTAACAGCTTTAGGAGCACCGTCAACTAGATCTTTAGCCTCTTTAAGACCAAGACCAGTTAGCTCTTTAACAACTTTTACAACGCCAAGTTTCGCTGCACCAGCTGATTTAAGGATAACGTCGAACTCAGTCTGCTCAGCAGCAGCAGCCTCACCTGCTGCAGCAGGAGCTGCAACTACAGCTGCAGCAGCAGCTGGCTCAATTCCGTACTCCTCTTTAAGAACTTTTGCTAGCTCTTGAACATCTTTTACTGTTAGGTTAACTAGCTCTTCTGCAAATTTTTTGATATCTGCCATGATTGTATAATTTTAATGTGTTATTATTATTACTCTTTTTCTGATAGTGTTTTAACGATACCTGCAATTTTGCCACCGCCCTGTGATGTAAGAGCTGAAATAACGTTCTTAGCAGGTGACTGAAGCAATCCGATGATATCACCGATAAGCTCCTCACGAGACTTGATATTAACAAGTGTCTCAAGGTTTTCAGCACCAATGTAAGTGCAATCCTGAACCATAGCACCTTTTAGTGCAGGTTTGCCACCGTCCTTTGAAAACTCTTTGATAAGTTTTGCAGGAGCGTTTGCAGTATTGCAGAACATAACTGCTGTTGAGCCTTTTAGTACGCTCTCAAACTGCTGGAAGTCTGCAACCTCGTTCATCTCCAAAGCTTTGTAGAACAAGGTATTCTTAACTACAACAAGTTTGATGTCCTTCTCAAAGCAAGCACGGCGTAGCTTAGAAGTAGCCTCTGCATTCAAACCCTCTACGTCAGTAACATAGAAGTTAGGAGTCTCCTTTAGCTGTGCTGCTATAGATTCAATAATCTGAGCTTTATTCTCTTTTCTCATAATCCAATCAATTTATTATTCAGCAGCACTGATTGTTTTGCAATCAACACAAATTCCAGGACCCATAGTTGAAGAAAGGAATACACTCTTAACATAGGTACCTTTAAGTGCCTGTGGTTTAAGTTTGATAACTGTATTAAGGAACTCATGCGCATTCTCTGCAAGCTGGTTAGCGCTGAAAGACACTTTACCGATACCTGCGTGAACAATACCCTGTTTGTCAACCTTAAAGTCAATTTTACCGGCTTTTACCTCTTTAACTGCATTACCAACTTCCATTGTTACAGTACCAGTCTTAGGGTTTGGCATCAAACCTCTAGGACCAAGGATTCTACCGATAGGGCCAATCTTACCCATTACTGAAGGAGTACAGATGATAACGTCAACATCTGTCCAACCAGCTTTGATTTTCTCAATATATTCGTCCAAACCTACAAAGTCAGCACCGGCATTTCTTGCCTCCTCCTCTTTGTCAGGTGTACAAAGTACAAGTACGCGGGTCTCTTTACCAGTTCCGTGTGGAAGTGTCACAACGCCGCGAACCATCTGGTTTGCTTTACGAGGATCAACACCTAGACGAACAGAAATCTCTACAGTTGCGTCAAATTTGGTATAAGAAGTCTCTTTTACCAAAGCGCAAGCCTCAGATACTCTGTACTCTCTGCCTTCCTCAACCTTAGCATTAGCTATTTTCTGATTTTTAGTTAGCTTACTCATTGCGTGTTGTGATTAATTAGTTTACGTCTGCTGGGAAAGTTCCCTCAACTGTGATACCCATGCTTCTTGCAGTACCTGCAACCATGCTCATAGCTGATTTCAAAGTGAAAGCGTTCATGTCAGGCATTTTGTCCTGAGCAATTGCCCTTACCTGCTCCCAGGTAACTGAAGCAACTTTCTTACGGTTAGGCTGAGCCGAACCAGACTGAATTTTAGCTGCCTCTTTAAGCTGAACTGCTACTGGCGGTTGTTTTACTACAAAAGTAAATGATTTATCACTGAAAACTGTGATAATAACTGGCAATACTTTACCTGCCTTGTCTTGTGTACGGGCATTAAACTGCTTGCAGAAATCCATGATGTTTACACCCTTTGAACCTAGTGCTGGTCCTACAGGAGGTGAAGGATTAGCTGCGCCACCTTTAATCTGCAATTTAATGAATGCGGCAATTTCTTTAGCCATAATTCTTCTTTAATTATTCTTTAACTACTTGAACAAAATTTAACTCTAAAATTGTCTTCCTTCCAAAGATCTTAACCATTACTTTAAGTTTCTTCTTGTCATCCAAGACCTCCTCAATAGTACCGTCAAAACCGTTGAATGGACCATCGGTAACCTTAACCGCTTCACCTACTACGAATGGTGTCACGTTCTCCTCCTCCATGTCTATAAGCTCATCAACTCTACCAAGAATTCTGTTTACTTCAGACTGGCGAAGTGGAGACGGCTCCTTGTCTTTACCACCCTGTTTCTCAGTTAGGAAACCTGAAACGTGTGGAAGATTTCTGATGATATGCTGAATCTCACCTGTAAGATTAGCCTCAATTAGAATGTAGCCAGGATAGAAAATTCTCTCCATGCTAACTTTCTTGCCGTTCTTAACCTGATAGATCTTTTCAGTTGGGATAAGCACCTGAGATACATAATCAGTAAGACCAAGTCTTTTAATCTCGTTCTCAATGTACTCTTTCGCCTTCTTCTCTTTTCCACCGGCAGCGCGGACAACATACCATTTTTTGTCGGATACCTCGCTCATGATTAGTACAACATGTTATAGATGAAGGTCATAATGTTCTTGAACACTACGTCCATACCAAATACGACTAGGGCAAAAATAACAGAAGCTACCATAACTACAATCGCTGAGTTCTGGAGCTGCGCCCAAGTTGGCCATGTTACCTTTTTAGACAACTCTAAATACGAGTCTTTGAAATACAAAGTTAATTTGTTCATTACCATTTAATTATAATAACTGCAATTGGAAGCTTTACAGTTACTTGATTAAAATTGAACCAAACCGTAACCTTTGGTTTGCAGGGGCAGAGCGATTCGAACGCCCATCAACGGTTTTGGAGACCGCTATTCTACCCTTGAACTATGCCCCTAAATTAGAGCTTCCCTAAGGAAGCTCTTTTATTTTTGTGTATTGATCAATAATTAACCAATTTTAGTTACCTGACCAGCACCTACTGTTCTACCACCCTCACGGATTGCGAAACGTAGACCCTCATTGATAGCAACTGGGTAGATTAGCTCTACGTTGATAGTTACGTTATCACCAGGCATTACCATCTCTACACCCTCTGGAAGAAGAATCTCACCAGTTACATCCAAAGTACGGATGAAGAACTGAGGACGGTATTTGTTGTGGAAAGGAGTGTGACGGCCACCCTCTTCTTTCTTCAATACGTAGATCTCAGCAGTGAAGTTCTTATGAGGAGTGATTGTGTTAGGTTTTGCGATAACCTGACCTCTCTTGATCTCTTTCTTGTCGATACCACGAAGAAGTAGACCTACGTTGTCACCAGCCTCACCCTGATCTAGAAGTTTACGGAACATCTCAACACCGGTAACAGTTGATTTCTTAGGCTCCTCGCCAAGACCGATGATCTGGATCTCCTCACCAACTTTGATAACGCCAGTCTCAATTCTACCAGTAGCAACAGTACCACGGCCAGTGATTGAGAATACGTCCTCAACAGGCATTAGGAATGGTTTCTCGTTGTCACGTGGAGGAAGTGGAACGTACTCATCAACAGCAGCCATAAGCTCCATTACTTTCTCCTCCCACTGTGGATCACCGTTAAGAGCACCTAGTGCAGAACCACGGATGATAGGAGTGTTGTCGCCGTCGAAGTTGTAGAATGAAAGAAGCTCTCTAACCTCCATCTCTACTAGGTCGATCATCTCAGGATCGTCAACGATATCAACTTTATTTAGGAATACAACGATTCTAGGAACGTTTACCTGACGAGCAAGTAGAATGTGCTCACGAGTCTGAGGCATAGGACCGTCAGTAGCAGCACAAACAAGGATAGCACCATCCATCTGAGCAGCACCAGTAACCATGTTCTTAACGTAGTCGGCGTGGCCTGGACAGTCAACGTGTGCATAGTGACGGTTAGCTGTCTGATACTCTACGTGAGCAGTGTTGATGGTGATACCACGCTCTTTCTCCTCTGGAGCGTTGTCGATAGAGTCAAATGAACGAAGCTCTGAAAGACCTGCTTTAGCCAATACAGTTGTAATAGCAGCAGTTAGGGTAGTTTTACCGTGGTCAACGTGGCCAATAGTACCAATGTTAACGTGAGGTTTTTCCCTCTTAAAAGTTTCTTTTGCCATAATAAAAAATTTTTATAATTGAATATTTTACACACTTATAGAGCCGGTGACGAGATTTGAACTCGTGACCTCTTCCTTACCAAGGAAGCGCTCTACCCCTGAGCTACACTGGCTTTTAAAATATTTTTGGAGCGGAAGACGAGGTTCGAACCCGCGACCCTCAGCTTGGAAGGCTGATGCTCTACCGACTGAGCTACTTCCGCAAACGTTTAGATACAAAAATAGTGGGGAGAGCAGGATTCGAACCTACGAAGGCGTGCGCCAGCAGATTTACAGTCTGCCCCAGTTGGCCACTTTGGTATCTCCCCATTATTTATATCTTTCAAAAAACTTGGAGCCGATGGAGGGATTCGAACCCCCGACCAGCTGATTACAAATCAGCTGCTCTGGCCAACTGAGCTACATCGGCAAAATGTCAATTTCCCACTTTGAGCGCCTCGTGAAGAGGTTTTCTTTTCGTTTGGGATTGCAAAGATATGTACTCTTTTTTAAACTACCAAATCTTTTAGCAAATTTTTTCAAAAAATTTTTCAATTATTTTTCTGAAATAATGCTATTGTAAATATTATCAGCATTATAGCCACATTCAGAAATTAATTCCTCTACAGTGCCCTGTTCAACAAATTTGTCGGGAATACCTAAAGAAATCACTTTTACTCCCCTGCCCAGAGATGCCACAAACTCCGAAACTGCACTTCCCAATCCACCATTTACAGTACCGTCTTCAACTGTAATTATGGTTTTGCACCTGTCACAGGCGTATTTTACAAGATCAAAATCCAGCGGCTTGAGGAATCTCATATTTATATGAAGAGGCTCCATCCCCTCCTGCTTTGCCTTTTCAACCGCTTTGGCAGCCCTGTTCCCGACAGTTCCCAAAGAAAGTACAGCAACACCAGCTCCCTGCGAAACCACAATACCCTTACCGGGCTCAATGAATTCAAACTCCCTCTCCCACTCAAGCCCCTCACAATTTCCTCTAGGATACCTTATGGCAGTAGCCCCATACTCCGGACGGGTTGCTGAATACATCATATTGCGCAACTCCAACTCATTCATTGGAGCCGCAATTGCAATATTCGGCACTGGCCTCAAATATGCAAGATCAAATGCTCCGTGATGGGTTGCACCGTCCTCTCCTACAATACCTCCCCTGTCGAGACAAAAGATAACCTTCAACTTCTGGAGGGCAACATCATGAATGATGCTGTCATATGCCCTCTGCATAAATGTTGAATAAATGTTGCAGAACGGAAGCATTCCATTGGCAGCCAGACCGGCCGAGAATGTTACCGCATGCTGCTCTGCAATCCCCACATCATAGGTCCTATGGGGAAATGCCTCCATCATATAGGTAAGGGAACATCCGGAAGCCATTGCCGGCGTAATCCCGACAATTCTTTCATCTGCTTCCGCCAATTCCACAAGTGTCTTTCCAAAAATGTCCTGATATCTCAACGGACCGCCGCTGGAAACCTTTCTTTCACCGGTAGCAACATCAAACTTGCCTGGAGCATGCCATACACTCGGATTTACCTCTGCCGGCTTGTATCCTTTTCCTTTAACAGTACTTATATGCAGCAGTTTTGGACCGTCAATATTCTTCAGATGCGCCAAGGTATTTACCAGTTCGCCTATATCATTTCCATCAATGGTTCCAAAATACCTGAAGCCCAACCCCTGGAAAACCGAGCCGCTCTTCATGAATGCCAGCTTTGTACTGAGCATGAACTTCTGTGCCAGCCTGCGCACCTTGCCGGTACCCAGTACACGCCACATTCTCTTCTTCACATTATTATATATAGGTGAAACTGCAATCTTCACCAGGTAATTGTGAAGCGCACCCACATTCTTGTCTATTGAGATCTGGTTATCATTGAGGATTACCAGGATATTTGACTTGAGTGCTCCTGCATTGTTCAGGCCCTCAAAAGCAAGCCCCCCAGTCATGGCCCCGTCTCCAATCACTGCTACTACATGGGTTTTCTCCCCTTTCATCTGTGCAGCCTCCGCTATACCAAGAGCAGCCGAAATTGAAACAGAAGTGTGTCCGGCGCCAAAGGCATCATACTCACTCTCTGCCATTTTTGGAAAGCCACTGATACCGTCCTTCTTCCTGTTCCCTACAAAAGCCTCCCTTCTGCCGGTAATTATCTTATGGGCATAAGCCTGATGTCCTACATCCCAAACAACCTTGTCTTCCGGTGTATTGTACACATAATGAAGAGCCACAGCAAGTTCTACAGCTCCAAGACTCGACCCCAGATGACCGGGATTCCTGGAACAGCACTCCAGCATATACTCCCTTATCTCCCCACACAATGAAGGAAGATCCTCAATCTTGAGGCTGCGGAGATCCGCCGGCGAATTTATGTTCTTCAATATATCCACAAAAATATCTCTGTAAAAACTGTGCCAAGTTACAACATATTTACAAGATGCTAAAATTTAATTTATTTGATACTTTTCCCTAAAATTGCTAACTTGCCGAATTATTTGGAGAAAACTGCAAACTAAAAAACAGAAAACTATAATGACAAAAACTCAAAAACTACTGAATGACAACGGTGTAGCACGTTGGAGCGCATTGGTGCTCATAGCACTTATGATGTTCTTCGCCTACATGTTCGTAGACGTATTGTCACCATTGTCAACTCTTCTGGAGACATCGAGAGGATGGTCTGCAGAGACATATGGAACTTTCTGCAGCTCAGAATACTTCCTTAATGTATTCGCATTCTTCCTGATTTTTGCAGGTATTATTCTCGACAAAATGGGAATCAGGTTCACCGGAATCCTGTCGGGAGCAGTAATGGTAATTGGTGCATCAATCAAACTTTATGCTATTTCTGAGTGGTTTACCCCTGAGAGCGGCCTTTACCAGTTCCTCAACTCATTCTGGACAAGCTTCCCTGCTACTGCCAAACTGGCATCTGTAGGTTTCATGATCTTCGGTTGCGGCGTTGAGATGGCCGGTGTAACTGTCTCTAAGGCAATTGCAAAATGGTTCAAAGGTAAGGAGATGGCCCTTGCAATGGGTTTGGAGATGGCTATTGCACGTTTGGGTGTATTTGCCGTATTCCGTCTTTCACCATACCTTTCCACTTGGGCAAATGAGGCAATGCCTACAGTTGTAACCCCTGTACTGTTCTGTACAATCCTTCTTGTGATAGGTCTTCTTACATACACCGTATTTACATTTATGGACAAGAAGCTGGATGCACAGACAGGTGCAAACGCATCTGAGGAGGCTGAGGAGCAGTTCAAGGTAAGTGATATAGGAATCCTTTTCACAAGCAAGACATTCCTTATCGTTTCAGGACTTTGCGTACTGTACTACTCGGCAATTTTCCCATTCCAGAAGTTTGCAACCGGTATGCTTGAAGCAAACCTCAATATGCCTACAGAGCAGGCAGCAGGCCTTTTCTCATGGTTCCCGATAGGTGCAATGGTACTTACCCCATTCCTTGGAGCATTCCTTGATAAAAAAGGAAAAGGTGCATCAATGCTGATCCTTGGTTCAATCCTCATGATTACCTGCCACCTTGTATTTGCACTGGTTCCACTTACAAAACCTATTGCATACGCTGCTATCATACTTTTGGGAATATCGTTCTCATTAGTACCTGCAGCACTATGGCCATCAGTTCCAAAACTAGTAGAAGAGAGATATCTTGGTTCTGCATACTCTGTAATTTTCTGGATTCAAAATATAGGTTTGATGGCATTCCCTATCATCATTGGCTGGAGCCTCGACAAAACTGGCGGTTACACAGTTCCAATGCTAATCTTCTCATCACTTGGAGTACTTGCACTTATCCTTGGCTTATGGCTAAAAGTAGAAGACAAGAAAAAAGGAT
>JAZRCK010000011.1:0-124471 GCA_045659725.1 Candidatus Egerieisoma sp. | reverse complement strand
CTCACCTGCTGCAAGCTCCTCACCCTCAGTCTGGATGTCAACGAAAACGATGTCACCAAGCTGGCTCTGAGCAAAGTCTGTAATACCAATTGTTGCAATGTTGCCCTCTACTTTTACCCACTCGTGGTCTGCAGAGTACTTTAGATTTGTAGGAGTATTCATAGTGTATAATTATTTTTAAATATGATTTTGCACAAAAGTATTAAAATATTTTCAATTACAGCCTTTTTAGGGAGAATTTTATAAGCTCCTCAAGGGAGTACTGCGGATTCTCCTTGTATACTGCCTTAAGTACTTTGTCGGCGGCGGCTTTGGCAAATCCCAGCATGACAAGGGCTGAAAGGGCCTCCTGCAGATGGGAGGTGTTGTTGTCGGGAAGAAGGAGGGTAGTAGGGGTGCTGTCTTCGCTTTTGGCAATTTTGTCCTTGAGGTCTATGATTACCCTTTGGGCAGTTTTTATTCCTATTCCCTTTATGCTCTTTATCCTGTTCACATCTCCGGTGAGGATGGCGGTCCTTATCTCAGCACTGCTCATGGATGAGAGCATCATGCGGGCTGTGTTGGGGCCTATGCCGTTCACCTCAATGAGCATCCTGAAGATGTTCCTTTCGTCTTTGCTGGCAAAGCCGTACCATAGCTCCACATCCTCTCTCAGATGGTGGTGGATATATAGCATCACATCCCTCAATGACTGTATTTCTGTAAAGGTCTGGAGCGAAATCTGAAGCTCATAGCCTATGCCATTGTTCTCAATTACAGCCTGAGTTGGGGTGATTTCTACCAGTTCTCCCTTAATATAAGTGTGCATACCTGATTTTTTTATACAAAAATAGTGATAAGTTTTGTAATTTTGCGTGTTTAATATGTGTAGTATGAAATCTATAGAGGATATAAGGGGGAACTTTCCTGCATTGCAGCAGAATGTGTGGGGCAAACCGCTGGTGTATCTGGACAACGGCGCCACCTCGCAGAAGCCGCAATGTGTCATTGATCTTGTAGACAGGATGCACTGCGGGGCAAATGCCAACGTGCACCGTGCTATGCATAAACTCAGCGATGAGGCAACCGCCCTTTATGAAGGGGCAAGGGAGAAGGTGAGGGAGTTCATAAATGCTCCGGCTAGGGAGAATATCATTTTTACCAGCGGAACTACAGCTTCAATTAATTTGGTGGCCAGCAGTTTCTGCAGAAAATTCCTGGGGGAAGGGGATAAGGTGATGATATCGGGAGATTCCCACCACTCAAACATTGTCCCTTGGCAGATGGCTTGCGATATGGCCGGGGCCTCAATTGTGGTGATTCCGGTGAAGGACAACGGTGAACTTGATATGGAGGAGTTCCACAGGTTGCTGGATGAGAAAGTGAAGATTGTTGCGGTGGAGCATATCTCAAATGTGCTTGGCCTGGTAAATCCTGTGAAGGAGGTTATAGATGCAGCCCACAGCAAGGGGGCGGCAGTGCTGGTAGACGGTGCGCAGGGAATTGTGCATTGTGAGGTGGATGTTCAGGAGTTGGATTGTGATTTCTATGTGTTCTCCGGGCATAAGATTTATGCAACTACCGGTTCAGGAGTTGTTTATGGGAAGAAGGAGCTTCTTGAGGCCATGCCTCCGTATATGGGGGGAGGAGATATGGTGGATACCGTTACATTTGAGAAGACTACATATGCTCCGCTTCCGTTGAAGTTTGAGGCAGGTACCCCAAATTTCATTGCCCAGGCGACGCTTGCTCCGGCACTGGAGTTTGCACAGAGCTTGAGAGGGGGAGAGATTGCGCAGGTTATTGAGGAGGAAGAGAGAAAGATAATAGCATATTTGAAGGATGAGCTGCAGAAAATTGAGGGCTGTACAGTATATGGCCTTGGATGGATGCAGCAGGAGGGGGCGGCAGAACCGCAGTGGGGAGCTCCGGGTAGCAAGATTCCGCTGTTTTCGTTCAATATTGAGGGGTGTTTCCCGTCTGATCTGGCCCAGCTGCTTGATAAGATGGGAGTAGCAGTACGCACCGGCCTGATGTGCTGTGAGCCGCTTATGACCCGTTTTGGGGTGACCAGCATGGTGAGGGTATCATTCCTACCATACAACACCTTCCAGGAGGCAGAACATTTTATTGCAAGTTTGCACAGGGCGGTGAGGATGCTCAGATAATCTTCCCGACAGAAAATTTTACAGTCCCGTAGCTCAGTTGGTTAGAGCACCACACTGATAATGTGGGGGTCCGCGGTTCAAATCCGCGCGGGACTACAAATTTTGATGATTATGACAATTAAGGAGATTGAAAACGAGATTGTAGAGGAGTTTGCAATCTTTACCGACTGGATGGACAAATATGAGTACATCA
Source organism: Candidatus Egerieisoma sp. (assembly GCA_045659725.1). Taxonomy (GTDB): domain Bacteria; phylum Bacteroidota; class Bacteroidia; order Bacteroidales; family UBA932; genus Egerieousia. The sequence continues at coordinate 122,131 of JAZRCK010000011.1, read as the reverse complement.
TTGAGTTGGGCAAGAATGTGCCGGTGATTGAGGAGAAGGAGAAGACTGAGGAGAACCTTATAAAAGGTTGCCAGAGCAGGGTGTGGTTGAGCTGCAAGGTAGAGGACGGCAAACTTTGGTTTGCTGCAGACAGTGATGCAATCATTACAAAGGGAATCATTTCGTTGCTTATCAGGGTTTACAACGGACAGGCTCCGGCTGATATCCTTGCAAATGAACTTGAGTTCATTGGCAAGATAGGGTTGCAGGAGAACCTTTCACCAACAAGGGCAAACGGGCTGGTTTCAATGATCAAGCAGATAAAAATCTACGCCATGGCGTACAACGGATAGAGTATGAAGAGCAAAGAGAGCATTTTGAGGGATGTGGTGAGGGCTTTGAGAATGGTTCACGACCCTGAAATCCCAGTAAATATCTATGATTTGGGGCTTATCTATGACCTTAGGATTGATGATGACCACAAGGTGTTTGTGGAGATGACCCTTACTGCGCCCAATTGCCCTATGGCAGACCAGCTGGTTGAGGATGTCAACGATGCGGTTAAGGATACCCCTGGGGTTACCGATGTTGCGGTGAAGCTGGTTTTTGAGCCGGAGTGGGACAAAAGCCGCATGAGCGAGGAGGCAATGCTGGAACTTGGACTTTTATAAATCATAGGGATGAACAGAGTATATCTTCTTTTGGGAAGCAATATGGGAGACCGCGAGGCAACCTTGGGTGAGGCCAATCTGGAGTTGATTGATGCCCTTCTTCCCGACTATCTTGAGGTGGCTTCGCTGGACGAAGCGGTAAACACATCTGATATGATGGAAACTGAGCCTTGGGGATTCAGTACCCCTGTGGAGCCGTTCCTCAACCAGAGTTTCTGCTGTCTTACTGAACTTGAGCCCCAGCAGGTGCTTGAGGTTTGCCAGAGGATAGAGACAGAACTGGGCAGGGAAAGAAAAGAGCCTCAGTTTGATGCTGATGGCAAGAGGATATATGAGAGCCGTCCTATAGATATAGATATCCTTGCATTTGAGAGGGAGAGCAACGGCGGTTGGGAGCCGGTGGTTATGGATACACCGCAGCTTACAATTCCTCACCCTCAGTTGAAGAGCCGTGATTTTGCGGCAAAACTCTACAAGGCACTTGTGGAGGTTAAGAAACCGGAAACCAAGAAAACAGAGAAAACAAGAAATAAGAAAAAATAAGATTATGACACAGGAAGACCTATTTAAAAATCTGATTGCCCACACAAAAGAGTACGGGTACATTTTCCCTTCTAGTGAGATTTATGACGGATTGGGAGCAGTTTACGATTACGGACAGTTGGGAAGTGAGCTTAAAAACAATATCAAGAGATATTGGTGGGAGGCTATGGTTAGACTTAACGAGAATATCGTAGGTATTGACTCGGCTATCTTCATGCACCCAAGAATCTGGGAGGCTTCCGGACACGTTGGCGCATTCAACGATCCGCTAATTGACAACAAGGACTCAAAGAAAAGATACAGGGCAGACGTTCTTCTTGAGGAGTACATTGCAAAGCTTGAGGAGAAGATAAACAAGGATGTGGAGAAAGGCCGCAAGAAATTTGGTGAGGCATTTGATGAGGAGCAGTTCAAGGCAACAAACCCTAACGTCCTTAGAAATGCAAAGAAAATTGAGGAGTGCAGGGAGAGAATGGTGGCAGCTTTGAATGCAAACGACTTGGATGCATTGAAACAGCTTATTCTTGATTGCGAGATTGCTTGCCCTATCTCAGGTACAAAGAACTGGACAGATGTAAGACAGTTCAACCTTATGTTCAGCACCCAGCTAGGTAGCGTATCTGGTGAGAGCGGTACAATCTACTTGAGACCGGAGACTGCTCAGGGTATCTTTGTAAACTACCTTAACGTACAGAAAACCGGCCGTATGAAACTTCCATTCGGTATCGCACAGATTGGTAAGGCTTTCAGAAACGAGATTGTGGCAAGACAGTTCATCTTCAGAATGAGGGAGTTTGAGCAGATGGAGATGCAGTTCTTTGTACAACCGGGCGCTGAGCTTGAGTGGTTTGCAAAATGGAAAGAGATCCGTTTGAAATGGCACAAGGCTCTTGGAATGGGTGAGGAGAACTACCGTTACCACGACCACGACAAACTTGCTCACTACGCAAACGCGGCAACTGACATTGAGTTCAACTTCCCATTCGGATTCAAGGAGCTTGAGGGTATCCACTCACGTACCGACTTTGACTTGGGACGCCACCAGGAGTTCTCAGGCAAAAAACTTCAGTACTTCGATCCTGAGAAGGGTGAGAGCTACGTTCCTTACGTAATTGAGACCTCAATAGGTTTGGACAGAACAGTTCTTGCAGTGCTTTCTGGCGCTTACAAAGAGGAGACTTTGGAGAACGGCGAGGAGAGAACCGTACTTAAGATCCACCCTGCATTGGCTCCAGTTAAATTGGCAGTTCTTCCATTGGTTAAGAAAGACGGCCTTCCAGAGCTTGCAAGGGAGATTATGGCAGAGCTTAAGCTCGATTTCAACTGCCAGTACGATGAGAAAGACTCAATTGGAAAACGTTACCGCCGTCAGGATGCAATCGGTACCCCATTGTGTATTACAGTAGACCATCAGTCTCTTGAGGACAAATGCGTTACCCTACGCGACCGCGACACCATGCAGCAGGAGAGAATTCCAATTGCAGAACTTTACAAGAGAGTTGACGAGAAGGTAAGCATGAGAAACCTGTTGAAACAGTTGATGTAATCTTCTTCCCGACAAATAATAAAGAAAGCCCGGAACCTTTTTGGATGCCGGGCTTTCTTTGTACCGCAAAGTGCCCATTGCTCCTGGGAAGACGTCCTGATAGGCACTTTTGTATATAAAAAAAGAACCTGAAATTTCTTTCAGGTTCTTTTCCAGATTTGTCGGGATACTCCGACTCGAACGGAGGACCCCCTGCTCCCAAAGCAGGTGCGCTAACCAACTGCGCCACATCCCGATTCATCATTTCAAGTTGCTTTCGGTGTGAAAGCGGGTGCAAAGATACGGACAATTTTTAAATATCCAAATTTTTTCAACAAAATTTCACGAAAGTTGATGTTTTTTGCAGAATCCCCTCCTTTTTTAAGGTATCAATTACCCAAATTTAGGGAGTGATTGGAGTAATATTTATTAGTTACTTTGTAATAGTAATTATAATTTGGTACAAAAAGACGACGTAATAATAAACAAAGTGTGTGAAACTAATGTTATAAACTGTAAAAACTCAATAATTATGGTAGATATTTCTGTAAAATACATGGGATTGGAGCTCAAGTCTCCTTTTATTGCTGCAAGCAGCGGGTATACTTATGATTTGGAGAAGATAGTGGCATTGGCAAAAAGCGGAGTGGGGGCGGTGGTGTTAAAGTCGCTGTTTGAGGAGCAGATAAGCAATGAGATCAATTTCCTTGAGGATGTAAGTGCTGATTATACCGAGAATCAGGATTTTCTCCAGCATTACGTGAAGGAGCATTCATTGGGCCAGTATATACAGCTTATCAGGGACGCCAAACGTGAGGCCGGCATTCCAATAATTGCCAGCATAAACTGCTATTCGCTCAATAATTGGACAGAATTTGCAAAGGAGATTGAGAAGGCTGGGGCAGATGCATTAGAGGTGAACATATATAATATCCCTTTGAACGGAAACAAGCCCAGTTCAGAGATTGAGGCGGAGTATTACAAGATAGTGCAAAGTATAACACAGGGGATAAAAATCCCTGTGGCAGTAAAGATTGCCGACAGCTTTACCAATCTGGGCAACTTTATCAGCGGCCTGCAAGGGCATGGAGCAAAGGGGGCTGTGCTGTTCAACCGTTTCTATACTCCCGACATATCCCTTAAAAGCCTGAAGATTGTGCCGGCAACCCCATTCTCCTGCAAGGCAGAATATCTTAAGGAACTGCGGTGGATTGCCCTTCTTTCACCGGCGGTGCGCAATTTCAGCTTGAGTGCTTCTACTGGAGTATATGACCCTTCGTCGGGAATAAAGCTCATTTTGGCTGGAGCTGATACAGTGCAGCTTTGCAGTGTGCTGTACAAGCAGGGTCCGTTTGTGGTGCAGGATTTCAACCGCGAGTTGAAGGAGTTCATGAAATCAAAGGGGTTCAAGAAGATTTCAGATTTCAAGGGTATGCTCAACTACGCAAACATCAGCAACCCTCAGGCATTTGAGAGGGTACAGTTCCTGAAAACTGCAGAGCAGTACTCCAAGGAAGTGAAGTGATAAGTATATAGTGTATAAAGCAACGAAGGATGGCCAGGTCTGTGATGCCCGGTCATCCTTCTTAATTTTAGAATACTCCTTCTACAATCCAAGATCCTTCAATGTTCTTGGAGCTGGAGTCTTAGGAAGCGGCTTGCGCTCTTTAAGCTGCTCCATAACCACCTCAATGGCTTTGTTGAGCTGCTCGTCAATGCCCTGCTGCTCCTTTATAGGGTTGTTGTCAATAAGGATATCAGGGTCTACGCCGTGGTTCTCTACAATCCACTGGCCTGTTTTGGCGTCGTAGTTTGTGAAGAAAGGAACACGTACATCGGTGCCGTCCATATATGGAAGCGAGCCGCTGATGCCTACAATACCTCCCCATGAGCGGGTTCCAATTACGGTACCTGCCTTATTGGCTTTGAAACTCCAAGGGAACAGGTCTCCGTCCGAAGCGGAGTATTTGTTGATAAGCAGCACTTTAGGTCCGTAGTGGGTTGCATCAGGAATGGTTCCGTTGCGCTCCGAGTTGCGGTACATTGTCATTCTGTAAGGCTGTCTCAAAAGACGCTCAAGGATCATTGGAGAGACGTTTCCGCCACCGTTTGCGCGGTCGTCAATGATAAGGGCCTCTTTATCCAGCTGAGGGTAGAAGTAGCGTGCAAACTCGTTAAGGCCGTCGGGACCCATATCTGGGATATAGATGTAGCCTACTCTGCCTCCGGTTGCCTGCTCAACTTTCCTGATGTTGTTCTGTACCCAGTTGTAGTGCTCCAAAGGATACTCGTCGGCGATTGGTTTCACAACAATGTTGCGGGCGCCCTCCTCAGAAGGTTTGCTGTTTACTGTAAGCTCAGTAAGGACATTTGCCTTGCCAATAAGGAGCTTGTAGATGTTGTCTACAGATGAGGTAGGGATACCGTCAACTGCTACAATGTAGTCGCCCTCTTTTACATCAAGACCTTGCTCTGCAAGAGGGGATCTCAATTTCTCGCTGTAAGGGGCACCTGGAAGAATTTTGCCAATCTTATAGTATCCGCTCTTGTGTGCGGTGATCTGGGCTCCAAGCATACCCATATTTGTTTTTGGAGGGGTTGGCATTTCGCCCGGGTTCACGTAAGCGTGGCCGCAGGCTACCTCGCCAATCATCTCGCCAAGGATGTAGTTCAAATCCAGTCTGGTCTTTGCGTAAGGGAGCAATACGGCGTATTTCTCCTTAATTGCGTTCCAGTCTATTCCGTGCATGTTCTCAAGGTAGAAGCCGTCTCTGTAGGCTCTCCACACCTCGTCAAAGATCTGTGCCCACTCAGCCTGTTTGTCTATAGGGGCAACAAGGTTCTTGAAGGTAATTTTCTCTCTTGGGGCAATCCTTGGGGCAGGGAAATCGCATACAAACAGATCCCTTCCTTTAGAAACCAGAGCCTTCTTGGCACCAGGGGTATAGCTAACCAATGAAACACCTTCGCCAGCCTTCTCCTCCTTGCCTGCAGCAAAATCAAATACCTTAGTTTCTCTTCCCGACGAATACCAGAGTTTCTTGCCGTCGCAAACGAAACTTCCGAATCTGCCTGTTCCTACAGGGATTCTGATGATTCTGCCAAAGATACCTTCAGCATCAATTACGGTTGCACCTGCAGCAGCTTTTGCATCACCCTTCTTGGCAGCTTGACCTGCAGGTTTTGCAGGGGCTTTCTTGCCGTCCTCAGGAAGTAGCGGTGAAGGGGTGTTCTTGGCCAACATAACCATATACAAGCCGTTCATGTTGTTGTAGGTGTGGTTCCACTCCAACTGGCCGTATGTAGGGTTGAAATCGCGTGCGGAGGTGAAGATTATGTATTTTCCGTCTGTACTGAATACAGGAGAAGATGAGTCATACCACTGCTCGGTAACGGCAATCTCCTTGCCGTTTGTGAGGTTGTATGCATACACAACGCTCATACCGTTCTCTGCAGACTTGGTATATGTAATCCAGTTGTTGCAAGGTGAGAAACTGATGCTTCTGAACTCCTCGTTAGGATTGGTCATTATGGTCTTTTTGGCCTTGGTGGCAACATCAACCTCCACAAGGCGGTTCTTGCGGTCGGTGTAGTAAAGTTTTTTGCTGTCCGGACCCCAGATGATGCGGCGGATATAGGTGTCATTGCCGGTGGTAAGCTGTATTGGGGCACCTGTTGCTCCCTGAAGGTATACCTCTGTCTCACCTGTGCCGTCACCAATGTAGGCGATGTATTTGCCGTCGGGGCTCCATACTGCACCGCGGTCGTTTGAACCTGGTGTGCGGGTGATGTTCCTTACAACACCTTCACCTACAGGCACATTGAATACCTCTCCGCGAACGGTTACAACTGCTCTGGTGCCGTCGGGATTAAGGGATGCGCCCCTGCCGTTGGCTCTTGCAGAGACATCCTTCATCTCGTTGCGGCCGTAGATGTTGTCGGCGGCAAGGGTGATGGAGATTTTCTTGCTCTGGCGGGTTTTGGGGTCAAAGCTGAAAAGGTATCCTCCCTGCTCGTAAACTATTATCTCGCCGTTGGTAGAAGGGAACTTGATGTCGTAATCTGTGTAGTTGGTAACTTTTTCTGTCTTCTTGGTCTTGGTGTTGTATACGAACAGGTTCATGGTCATGTCCCTGTCGGAGATGAAGAAGATCTCCTCGCCAATCCACATTGGGAAGATATCCTGCGCTTTGTTGTCGGTTACATTCTCAACTTTCTTTGCTGCCGGATCATATACCCATACATCGTCTGCCATACCGCCCCTGTAGTATTTCCAGGTACGGAACTCGCGCATTACGCGGTTGTAGGCAAGTTTTTTTCCATCAGGTGAATAACTGCAGAAACCTCCTTCAGGAAGTGGAACCTGCTCCGGCATGCCGCCGTTAGGGGATACGGTCCACAGTTTGCCAGGGAAGCCGTCGCCTGTGCGGTTACGGTATACAATCTTCTTGCCGTCCTTGCTCCATGCCATAACAATGTTGTTGGGACCCATACGGTCGCCCAAATCGTCGCGGCCGTTGGTTGCAGTATAGGTTAGCCTTACTGGCTCGCCACCTTTGGCCGGTATAAGGTAAACCTCGCGGTTGCCGTCATACTCTCCGGTAAAGGCTATTGATTTTCCGTCGGGAGAAAAACGGGCAAACATTTCATATCCCATGTGTGATGTGAGGCGGGTTGCCTCTCCGCCTGCAAGAGGTGCCGTATACAGGTCTCCTGCGTATGAGAATACCACCTGGTTGCCGTTGGTTGCCGGGAACCTCAAAAGGCGGGCCTCATCGGCCTGTGCTCCTGTTGCAGCAGCTGCAAACAACAGGGTAAATAATAATCGTTTCATATTTTATAGTTTTGGTTTTCTTTATTCTGGAGCAAGTTACAAAAAAATGCTAACTTTACTCCAATGAGGCAATATATTGTCACAAAATGATGCCTTGGTGTAAAATGACTTTTTAATGAAAAGGGATATTTTTATTGCGCGTCTCAGGAGTGAGGCTGAGGAGCAGTACCGGATTTTTAACCAGAAGTTTGTCCTCACAAACAGGAATGTGATGCTTGGGGTTAAGGTGCCAAAAATGAGGGTCATTGCCCGGGAGATTGCCATGGGTGACTGGAGAGTTTTTTTGGAAGGTTATGGATTCTGTGGGGCAGGAGAGCACTGCCGCAATATCTTTTTTGAGGAGGTGATGATCATTGGTATGGTGATAGACCTGGTGAATGTAGGGCCGGAACAAAGGCTGCAGCTGGTGGGGCAGTTTGTGCCGCTGATAGACAATTGGGCGGTGTGTGACGTGTTCTGCGGAGGGGCAAAATGGGTTGGGGAGCCAGGCAGAGGGCCAAAATCCTGCAATAGGGTTCCGCTTAAGGCAGTATGGGATTTCCTTCAGCAGTATCTGGGCAGCAACAAGGAGTTTGAAATACGTTTTGGGGTGGTGATGCTCATGTCGTACTTCCTCTGCGGGGAGTATATTGGAAAGGTATTTGAGGCGCTGGAAAAGGTGCAAAAAGGGGATTATTATGTTGATATGGCTGTTGCCTGGTGTCTTGCAACGGCAAAGGTGAATTTTGATGCCCGAACGGAGGAGTTTGTGGACAGGGGAACACTTCCGCCCGGTGTGGTGAAGAAATTCCGGCAGAAAGTGAGGGACTCCTTGAGGTTGAGGAGCCCCCTTGTGCAGCAGCAGAAGTGAAATCCCTTAAAATGAACTTATTTTCCGTAGAGCATCCCCATTATGTCCTTCATGCTTATATTGCCGGTGATATCGCAGACAAGGCATGCGTCGTCTTTTGATATAAGTACCAGATACTCACTCTTTAGGGTGCCGTATGGCGCTTTGAATACCTGGATTTTCTGCCCGTCCTCATTTATTTGCGACATCTGCTCATATGTCCCTTCCTGTGCCGTAGCCATAAGCACAAACTTTTCAAAAAGTGCCTTGTCTGCCTGGGGGGCAAATTTCACCTGACGGATGTGGTCAATCCTGTTTATCACATTGAACTTTTCATTGGCCTTTACAGGCATTACTTCCTGCAGCATTTTTCCCGACAGCTGGGTAGTTGTTATCCCCACCTGACCCTCACTGAGGGCCTGTCCGGCCTCTGCATACAGTTTCAAAAAACCTTCGCTCTGTGCTGCCGCACTCCCGCACAGCAGGAACATTATTGCTGTCAATAACTGAAATCTTTTCATGGTTCCCGGTTTTAAATGCCAATACCTATTGTCCAAGTCTCAATGCGCGGACCTTTGCCGTTCTTGAACAGTCCGGTTGGGGTGTAGTTGCAGAATATTGAGGTGTTCTTGATTGTGAATTTGGCTGTATATCCTATCTGAAGGAAATTTACAGGATAGTTCCACACTTTGTCCTTGCTTCCGCCGTGGTATTTTATCTTGGTGTGTGAGCTGTATGTAAGGTCTGCACAGCATCCTAATGAGAGGGCTATCTTTCTTGGTTTGCCAAAGGTGAGTTCCATAGGGATGTGCAATGCGGCAGTGGTGAACTTGCTTTTTTTGATGTTTTCCGTAATTGGAGCGTATACGGCCATGCCATCCTGTTTGGCCACGGTGAACGGACTGTCAAACATATAGTTGTTGAATCTCAGTCCAAATGCCAGGGAGAGTCCCAAATTTCCCTCGTTGGTGGTTGCGCTGAAGATGAAAGGGTTTATTGTAACCTGGTTGGATCTCCAGTTCCTTAAACTGAACCATTCCCCTTGAGGGTCTGTATCTACCATATTCCATCCGAACTCAAAGAGCCTGATAGAAGACCTGCCGGATCCGCCAATTCTGATTGCACTGCTTTTTTCAGTTTTTTTCACAGAGATGGCAGTATGGGCAATTATATTTTCGTTTGTTGTTATAGTGTCTTCCTGATATGTGATGCCCTGAATATCCAGTTTGAGGGCCTGTGCATTAAGTTTTTCTGTTGTAAAGGCCGCTGCAACCAGCAGGCATGCCACAATGATTCTTTTCATATTTTTCTTTAAGCTTTACAATTTGAATAAATCGGTTAAAATGTCTTCTGCAGCTTTTCCGTCTGCAACAGCAAGTTCGTCAAATATCTGCTGGGTAAGGTCTATTGCCTGCTGTTTGTCGGTTACCGGTTTGTGGTTGATGTATCCGTATACTTTTGTTTCCTGGTTGTAGAGCAGCATTGCTCCAAGTATTACCGGGATTGCAACTGCTGCGGCATAGCTTGCCGCTTTTGCCGGATTAAAGTGCAATGTGCGTGGTTTTGGACGGTTCAGGGTCTCTTCTGCCCCCCGCAGCTGCACGTTCACTTTCCTGCCCCTCTCCCTTGCCACATACTCCTGCAGCATCTGTTCAGCTCTGTTTTCTTTCAAGTCCATAATCCATTATCTTTAAAAGTTCTTCCTTTATTTTGCTTCTCCCTCTTGAGCAGGCCATTCTGGCTGCACTTTCGGTTATTCCCATAATCTCTGCAATTACCGGGTAATCCAGCCCTTCAACCACCCTCAGGTGAAATGCCTCCCGTTCCTTCTGGGGCAGCCTCTCCACCAGTTTCTCTACAATTGCCGCCGTATCCTCCTTTTCCCTCTCCTCTTCCCACATTACGGCCTCTTCTTCCCATTCTCCTGCTCTCAGATCCTCTGCATTTCGTTTTACATCCCCTCCATAATTTTGCGGTGCGTTTTCATGCCCTTTCTGTCGGGACCTCAATATATCCATGCACATGTTGCGGGTACTTGTCATCACCAGCGGTACAAATCCCTTGTGCCTTATCAGCACTCTCCTCCGCCAGAGTTTCTCGTACAGGTCCTGCACCAGATCCTCCGCCTCCTCCCGGTTATGGAGCAGGCTGCAGGCATACCTGTATGCGGCATCCTTTGCCTCTACAAACTCTGTATTCAGTTCCTGTGCTGTCATTTTTAATGCTTGTTCGCTTGTAATACGGAAAGGCTGGTGTTTTGTAACATCCTATTGGAAGAAATTTTTCCGTTAATTAAAAATAAGCATCTCGGATGAGGTGCTTATTTTTTTATCCCATACGGAGCCTGCTCCGGCTCGCTGAGGTATTTTGTCTGAGGAGTGAATCCATATCCGAAAATAGGAGGTTTTACGATTTCCACTGTCATTCCGAGGGCTGCAATCATTCGGTAGAAGACAGCTACGCTTGGTATTATCACGCCATTTTCAATGCGGGAAATATATGACTTGGTAGTCTGTGTACGCCGTGCCAGTTCAGCCTGGGATACTTTTGCATCTTTTCGTGCATCGCGGAGAATTAGCCCAGTATAATATGCGTATGCATCATCTTCAAACTTGATGCGTTCGGGAGAGCCTTCCTTCCCATATCTGGCATCAAGGACCGCATCATAGTCCTGAATCATTTTTTCGCTTGTACTCATAGTATTCCTCTTTAATCTTTAATGCTTTTGTTATTTCATTTGCCGGGGTCTTCTGTGTCTTTTTCTGAAATCCGTTAAACAGTACCACAATCTTCCCATCATCAAAAATAAAGAATACCCGATATATATTACCATTATACTCTGTCCTCAGTTCATATAATCCATCGCATATATGCTTGACAAACTTTGTTGGAAGGCGGTCCTGAGTCTTAAGCAGCACTAAACCGTAGTCAACTTTCTCCCGCTCCTTGGCAGTCAGTCTCTCCATAAACTCGCTAAAATATCTGCCGAATGTTATGATCTTCCGTTTCATATTGCAAATATATAAAAGGTTTCAATATATTGTAACCTTAAATTGCAAAATACGTAGAATTTTAATCTTTTCAGCATTTTATACATTATCTTTACAAAATACAAAAAAGCGGACAATGAAATCAACAATAAATACAGACGGCAGATGGGAGATTCTTGGCAGTGAGTATCTGTTCAAACGCCCGTGGCTGACAGTGAGGAAGGATTGTGTGCAGCTCCCGTCGGGACAAGTGAATGATGAGTTCTACGTGCTGGAATATCCTGATTGGGTGAATGTGATTGCAATTACCAAAGACGGCCAGTATGTTATGGAGAGGCAGTACAGGCACGGCTTGGGTGTAACCTGTTACGAGGTGTGTGCCGGAGTGGTTGAGGCCGGTGAGCCCCCTCTTGAGGCGGCAAAAAGGGAATTGCTTGAGGAGACCGGTTATGCAGGCGGCGAATGGGAGGAGATCATGACCCTGTGCGGCAATTCTTCCACCACCAATAACTATACGCATTGTTTTGTAGCCCGCGGAGTTGAGAAAGTGGCCGAGCAGAACCTTGAACGTACAGAGGACATTTCCGTAGAACTCCTTTCCCGTGAGCAGGTTAAAGGGCTCCTTGAGCGCAACGAACTTACCCAGGCGCTTATGGTTGCGCCGCTATGGAGGCATTTTGCGGGGGAATAGATTATTCTTGCCAGTATCCTTTAACTTCTATTTTGTCTTTCCAGAAGTGGGCCTTATTGTGGATGAAGATTGTTTCGCCGTAGTGCCAGTTGAGGCGTAATTCTACAAAGCAGCCGTCAGGGAATACTTCCATACGCCAGATTTCAGGCATTGATGTGAAATGCCAATAGTTCCCCCAGTGACTTTGCACTATCGGGATGAATTTGCCCAAATTGGCAATGTGCTCTTTGTTGATGGCAATGTCGGGATTCCTGTCAAGCAGGCGGTAAGTGATTTTGCCGTCTTCAATCCATACCCCACCAATATACTTGAACAATAGGTTTTTGATTTCTTCTGTAAGGTAAAGTGTGTTTCCATTATTTGGCAGTGATAGGGTTACTGCGCATCCACCCAGCCAATTATTGCTGGCGTCATAAGTGTTGCTATAGGAATTCACCCAATTGAAACTGTCGAGAACCGTAAAAAGGGATGTGTCTTTTTCAAGTTTGCCGGCATAGTGGGCACGTACTTCCCAAAAGAGAGTGTCAATGTCCGGACATCTGCTGCAGTTGCTGTGTTGTTTGGACCATTCGTGCCAGTCTGCAATGAAGCTGCCAAGATTGTCATCTGTAATTTCCGGGTACTTGTTCAGGAAATCAAGCGGAACGGAAGGCTTTATTCTGTCTTCTATGTATGCAAATGAAGTATCGTTTCGCAAAGGGAGCAGTTTTATCTCTTTCCCTTCATGTCTGTTGGCAATTGTTATGGCAGCAATACATGCCAGAACAGTTGCAGTTATGATTGCTATTTTGAGATGCGGTTTCATAAACTTATTTATTCAGCATAAATGACTAGGTATTCTATTTCCTGTTTATTCCCTTTTGTGTTGATGAAAATCGCATATGAAATATTGAAATCTGTCTGGACTATAGTGTAGTATCCATTTTTTAATTTGTTTATCCCGTAAATTATAGGCATTGAGCAGTAATACCAGTATCCCGGATCATGCGCTTCTACTACTGGGATGAACTTTCTCAAATTTGCCAGATGCTCTTCATTTATCTCCAACAGTTCGCTATGATAGCTGGAGGTGTGTATTCCCCCTACATAATTGTCTAGTAGTGTCCGTATTTTGAGATTTAAGTAAAGAATCTTTCTTTTACTCTCCAGGACTGGAGTTATGCTGATTTCCCCTGTTTTATTTCCCCATTTACCGTACTCATATCTCATTTTGTCTGTAAAAACTGAGTCATAGCTTGAAACCACAACATCAGACGGCAAGACAAGGAATTCTCCGTTGTTTTTGCATCTTTCCCCATAGTGCTCAAAAACATTTTTGAACAGGATGTCCATTTCCTTGCTTCTGTTCTGCTTCTGGTGTCCGCATGACCATCCGTACCAGTCTGCGATAAAATCATTGAGGTTCTCATTGGTAAGGGTGGGGTATTTCTGAAGGAAGTCCTGCGCAGAGATGGTATGCGTGCATAGTAGGAGCCACAACAGTAAATGGAGCAGCAATAGACGCGGTTTCATAATTGAAGGGTTTTGATGGTGGTAAATTTAGCAAATATTTGTAACTTGGTGGTGCAAAAATCAGACCGTTTGAATTTAAAGGAAAAACTAGATTATATGGAGAACAACAACACTTGCTGGTCTATGCCGCGTATTGGCGACCAGGCCCCTGAATTCAGGGCAATGACTACACATGGCAAATTGAATTTCCCTGGAGATTATGCGGGAAAATGGAAGATACTTTTCAGCCACCCTGCAGATTTTACTCCGGTTTGTACAACCGAGTTCATAGCATTTGCAAAGATGCAGGAGGAGTTTGAGGCATTGAATACCCAATTGGTAGGATTGTCTGTAGACAGCCTCAGCAGCCACATTGCATGGGTGAGGAACATTCAGGAGAAAATAGAGTGGGAGGGAAACAAAAATGTTGAGATTGGCTTCCCGATAATTGTAGATTTGAGCAAGACCGTCTCAAAACTTTACGGCATGATTATGCCTGGCGAGGCGAACAATGCTTGCGTGAGGGCAGTGTTCTTCATTGACCCTTCAGACAAGATCCGTGCAATCATCTATTATCCGCTTGTGCTGGGTCGTAATTTTGACGAGATAAAACGTGTGATTATTGGACTCCAGACTGCCGATGCCCACGATGTTGCACTCCCTGCAAATTGGGAGCCGGGCAAGGATGTTGTGGTGCATTATCCGGTTACAACTGCAGATGCCCATGAGCGTGTGAAAGAGGAGGGGCTTACTTGTCACGAGTGGTACCTCTGCTCAAAGAAACTGTAAGGTTTTATGGAAATTGAATGGGCTCTGCAGCTGGGTATTCCCTGTTGTAGGCCCCTTTTTTGTAGTGTAAAAAATATTTACACTGTCCCGGGTTTGCAATAAGTTGGTAAAATTGTTGTAAACTAGTGAAATAAAATATAGGAATGTAAATATATTTTACATAATTACAATGGCGTTTTTATAATAGGTTCCCATAACTATGAGAAGACTTGTATTGATTTTGTTTTTTGTAAGATTCTGTTTTGTGGCCCAGGCTCAGGACCCGGAAAAATCCTGGCGCAAGGCGGTGGAAAATTATAATTTTCAGGAGGCTGTAGAGCTTCTGGATTTGGAGATTGCGCAACTGCAGGACAGCTCAAAATTGAGGGATCTGCTCCTTCAGAAGGCAGCTTGCCAAAAGAGTCTTTACAAGTTCTCGGATGCAATAGAAACACTTACGGATGCCTTAAGGATTTCTGGTGATGACCCTGCTGCTTTTGCCTCTTTGGCCGATTGCCACCGTATGAACGGAAACAATAATGCGGCCATGATTTTTTATTCCCTGGCAGTACAGATGGCTCCGGAGAACCTTTATTTCAAGATGCAGAAAGCGATGCTCCATTATAGGATGGAGGATTATCATGGCACAATTTCGGAGTGCCGCAATGTGCTGGAAAAAGATTCCATCCTTTCAATAATTACATTGGTTGGAGACTGTTTCAACAAACTGCAGATTGCAGATTCGGCCCTATGTTATTATGACCGCGCTTACGGGAAAAATCCTGCCGATTACAGGACTCTGGAGAAACTGTCGGGAATATATTTGGGGAGGAAAGATTTTGACAGGGTGGCCCGGATGACTTCGGCCTATCTGAAGGTTGATTCGGCCAATGTGACCATTGCTCCCATACTGGGTGTGGCGCTGCATGGGCAGGCCAGGTATGATGAGTCTTCAAAGGTGTTCAAGTGGGCGTTGCGGCAAGGTGCCGACAAATTGTCGGGATACTATTATTTGGGGTTGAATGATATGATGAAGGAGGATTGGCTCAGTGCGTACGGTTGGTTCAGAAGGGCATCCAGGTTGGACAGTACTGATGTTAATCTGGTGTATTATATGGGGTATTGCTGCACCAAGGCGATGTATGAGTATGATGCGGATTCTTTGCTTAACAGGGCTGAGCAGATGCTTCAGCCGGATTCGGCAATGATGTTCAAGATAAACCTTACAAGAGCAGAGATGTATACGCAGGATGGCCAGTACAGCAAAGGGGTAAAATATTATGTAAAGGCTGAATCGTATGGGGAGCTTATGCCTGCCCAGATTGCTAAAATGGGGTATGCCTACAGGCTCGCCAAGAATTACAGGAAGGCTTTGGAGTATTACAACAGATATCTGACAGTTGGTAAGGAGGGCTCCACTACCTGGAAGTTTGTGCAGGCGGAAATGGAATTCATCCGGGAGGAGGAGTTTATGGCTGGTGAGTAAAATGTTTTAATTTAGTGGATTGTTTTAATTTGGAGGACAGGTTATGCAGGATTTTATTCTTAGGGAAATTGACCGTTTGGGCGAGATGCTTGCCCATATTGCCAGGAAACTGGGGCTGATGGGAGGCGGTGGCACTGTGGATTATACCGTAGCGGATGTGAAGGAGGAGTTCTCGCTGGAGGGCTTTCCTGTGGATCTTGATGAGATTCTCCGCCATGAAAATCCTGTGTGGTTCCTGGTTGAGGAGATGAAGTTGTCGGATTCTGCTCTTGAGAGTTTTGTAGAAATACTCTTTCATTCAGATGCTGATGAATCGGTGAAGCAGGGTATGCTTGATGCCGCTCTGGCTTATTTTGCCGGTAAGGGGTATTTTTCTTTCAGGCTTTATGGGTTGAAGGGGTAAGGAATGGCCATTGGATATGTTTTTGTTAGTATGCCATTTATTTGCAATCTTTGCGGTGGTATCTTTGGGATTATTCAAGGGTAAATCGTCTTTATATAAAATTATATAAAAGGAAATTCTATGAAAAGATTTGTATGGATGCTTTTGGTTTGCACGGCTTTGTTTGCCGCCTCGTGCAGTACTTCAAAAAATGATTCACCGGATGTTCCTGCTCCGGAGCCGGGGGTGGCAGAGGAGCTTGATGCCATAATGAAACGTTACAGTGCCGTAGGTTTGGCGGTGGCTGTTGTGGAAAACGGTTCAATAGTGTATGAGAACACATTGGGGTACAAGAGTCTCGAGAGTAAGGCCCCTTGGGAAAAGGGTGATGTTTTGCGTATAGCCTCCATTTCAAAATCATTTGTGGCAACCTCAATACTGCAGTTGGTAGAGCAGGGAAAATTGAGCCTGGATGCAGATGTTTCGGATATTGTGGGGTTTGTTGTAAGGAATCCCAAGTTCCCGCAGAAACCGGTAACGGTAAGGATGCTTCTATCGCATACCTCCAGCATGAGTGACGCAAACGGGTACTTTACTCTCGATAATCTCAACAGGGAGACCTCCCGCACCTGGGAGAAGGCGTGGAACAGCTATGAGCCAGGCGGCAGGTATCAGTATTGCAATCTTGGCTATAATACCCTTGGTGCCATTGTGGAAAAGGTGAGCGGAGAGAGGTTTGACAAATATGTGCAGAGGCATATCCTGGAGCCTCTTGGAGTTTATGCCGGCCACAATGTGCATGAGCTGGATTCTGCAAAATTTGTGAATATCTATACATTCAACAATACTACAAGTTCATATACCAGGTCTGATGCTTATCCTTCTATAGAGGAGGGTTTGGCAGCTTACAGGATGGGGTATTCAACACCATTGTTCTCTCCTACCGGAGGACTTAAAATTTCAGTGGGAGGCTTGGCCAAGGTTATGCAGATGCATATGAATATGGGTACTCTCAACGGGGTAAGGATACTCAGCCCCGAGAGCTGTGAGCTTATGCAGAGTGAGATTACCTCTACAAATTATGAGGGTGAGCGTTATGGTATGGCATTGTTGCGCACCAACGATCTTCTTGCCGGCCACAGGCTTGTTGGCCACGATGGCCTGGCCCTGGGCGCTCATACAGCAATGTTCTGGGACAAGGAACAGAAATGGGGCTTTGTGGTTATGACCAACGGGTGCAACGCCAAAACGGACAAGGTTTTTGCAAACATACTTTGTGAGAGCGTTGAGTGCCTGTATGAGAAACTTCTTGAGTCAAAATATTCCGGAAATTAAAGGAGAACAGATGGGAAAGGGAGTACCGGTGGCTGGAGATATTGGGAAATTGAGGAAGGAGTGGGGTGAAAAACTCCATCTGTTTGCCTATTCTTATGTGCATTCTTTTGAGGTGGCCGAAGATCTTGTGCAGGATGTGTTCCTTAAAATTCTGGAACAGAACATAGATTTGTCGGGATACAGGAATGCAGGGTCGTTGTTGTATACCATTCTCAGGAACAAATGCCTGGATTATATAAAGCACAAGAGGGTTGAGGAGAGCCATATTGGAGATGTTGCTGAATCCAATTACCTTAAGGCCAGCAAATATGCGCTTGAAGATGAATCCATAAAAATCATTACCGACAATGAGATACGGAAGATTCTCAGAAGTGCCATTGATTCACTTCCGGGCCAGACCAGAGAGGTGTTCATACTGAGCAAATTTAAGGATAAAAAGTATCAGGAGATAGCCGATATGCTGGGGATAAGCTCCCGTCAGGTTGAGTACCACATAGCCAAGGCGATGTCTTTGCTCAAAGAGAGGATGGGGGAGTATTATATTTTGGTGTTTTTCTTTGCGGGGTTGTTCTAACCCCGTTTTTTTTTGGATGTTTTTTGGGATTTTCACGGACTGAATCGTCTTATTGTTATGATGATGAAGGAAACTATATTGAAATTTATAGAAAGGAAAGCCTCTCTGCAGGAGCAGGAGGAGGTTCTTGCATGGATAGAGTCATGCGAGGAGAACAGGAAAGAGTTTGCACGGCTCAAGAATCTGAGTGTGGCAATGGATATTCTGGCAATAGAGAACAGGGAGCGCAACCCTCTTGTAAGGAGGACATTGTCCTGGACCGCAAGGGTTGCTGTTGCTGTGGTTGCCGCTATATGCATATTCCTGTCGGGAAAATATGTACAGCAGTACAGATGGGAGCAGGCTGCAGACAAGCAGTTTACCCAAATAACCGCCCCATATGGTGAGGTGTTGCATTTTACCCTTCCTGACAGCACAAAGGTGATACTCAACAGCGGTTCAACACTCAAGTTCTCCAACCTTTTCAACTACAGGGAGAGGAACATCTATCTTGAGGGAGAGGGGTATTTTGAGGTGCAGAAGGGTGACAAGCTCTTTAATGTGGTGTACCCTATAGCGGATCCTATGTTCAAGTTGAGTGTGTTGGGAACAACTTTCAACATATCTTCTTATCCCGACAACAAAAGTGTGGTTACCACCCTCTATGATGGTTCCATAGAGATTGAGGACATAAAGACAAAGGAAAATTTCAGGCTGCAGCCCCATTGCCAGCATATATATGAAAAAAGTTCGGGAGTCTCACTTGTGGAGCCTTTTGAGGAGACTTACAGCTGGACAGACAAATATGTGGTTGCCAAAGGTGAGGACATATCAACCTTTACCCGGAGGCTGGAGAAGATATTCAATGTGAATATAATCATAGACAACGACCTGGTTGGCAACTGTAGTTACAGCGGAGCATTGTACGGAGGGTCGTTGCAGCAGATTCTGGACAATATGACCTATGTCTCTCCTATAAAGTACTCAATAAAGGACAGCGGCAAGACCATAATTATTGAGAGCAAATAAGCACATTACACAATAAAACAAAAATAACTATGAAGTTCAACCTATTAAAAACAATTGGAGTTATAGTTTTAACTCTAGGCTTGTCTTTCTTGTGGACAGATTCCTATGCACAGGATACAGGCAAAATGAAAATAACACTTGATGCACAAGGTATGAGTGTTAAGCAGATTCTTAATAAGGTAGAAAAAGATTACGGAGTGAGATTTTTCTATGATGAAAAGAATCTGAATGACAATGATGTAAAGACACTGAATCTTAAAGGTGTCTCTTTTGATGAGTTCATTAAGGTGCTCTTTAACGGAAAGGCGGAGTATTCTACATCAACCGGCGGTGTGGTTTCCTTGCGTAAGGTTTCTGAGGGCAAAAGTGTTGAGAGATCAGTAGCCGGTACTGTTACCGACAAAGCTGGAGAGCCTGTTATTGGTGCCTATGTGCTTATTCAGGGTACAACCAACGGTACTGCAACAGATGAAGACGGCAAATACCAGCTTGCAGCCCCTTCAAATGCAACTCTTGTATTCTCATTGATGGGAATGAAGGATGTTGTTGTGCCTGTTAACGGCAAGGCGGTAATCAATGTTGTAATGGAGGAGGATTCAGAGCTGTTGGACGACGTTGTTGTAACTGCAATGGGTATTAAAAAGGAGAGAAAAGCCCTTGGTTACTCAGTTACAGAGATGAAGTCTGAGGAGCTTTTGAAAAACAAGCAGACAAACGTTATCAACTCATTGGCAGGTAAGATTGCCGGTGTAAATGTTACACAGGGCTCAGGTGCTGCCGGTGCAGGTTCTGCCATCATTATCCGTGGTGGTAACTCGGCAGATGAAAGCCGTGACAACCAGCCTTTGTTTGTAGTGGACGGTATCATTTACGACAACTCATCACCTAACGGTGGAAACTCAGGTTCTGACGGTGTTACAGCAAGTGCCACAACATTCTCCAACCGTGTTATGGATATCAACCCTGAGGATATTGAGAGCATGTCGGTTTTGAAAGGTGCTGCTGCAGCTGCCCTTTATGGTTCACGTGCTGCCGACGGTGTTGTTCTCATTACAACAAAACGAGGCTCAGAAGACGGTACAGTAAAGGTTAACTTTACCTCAAAATACTCGTATTCACATGCTGCTGCACTTCCTGAGATACAGAGCAAGTACGGCAGGGGAAAATATAACATGAACGGACTTTTGCTTCTTGAGGGTGAGACCGAGTCATGGGGTGCAGAGAACAACGGCATTGTATATGACAACGTAAAGGACTTTTTCCAGGGAAGTTCTGTTTTTGACAACAGTTTCAGTGTTGCGGGAGGCCACAAGAACGGCACTTACTATTTGTCGGCTTCACGTTATGATCAGGAGGGACTAATTCCGGGCACAGGTTATGACAAGACAACATTCCGTTTTAATGGTGACCAGAAATACGGCAAACTCACAGTTGGTGCCAATGTATCGTACTCTGTAGCAAATACAGACAAGACCCTTACTTCAGCCGGACTTTATGGCGGTGGCGGTAACGGTACCATGAATGCAATGTACGGTTGGTCACGCAGCGAAGATATGTCGCATTACTTGAACGAGGACGGTACCAAATACTATATGTTCCCTTCTCTTCTTCCTGAGAACCAGATGGAGAACCCTTACTGGATTATCAACAAGAACAAGATGACAGACAAGAACGAGCGTACCACAGGAGCTGTAACTGCAAGCTACAAGTTTACAGACTGGCTTGACATGTCTTACAGGATGGGTGTTGATACATATGTAAACGACGCATATACTTATATGGCTCCGGAGGGTAATGTAAGCAAGGTTTACCAGAACGGACGTTTGAGCAAGTCTACAATCAAATACAACTACTTGAATACAAACTTCATGTTGAACTTCCACAAGACATGGGGCGATTTTGATGTGGCAGCTTTGGTAGGTACCGCAACTGAGAACACAGAGTACCAGACAAAGGCAATGTGGGGTCATGATTTCAATGTTCCGGGAACCATCTCGTTTGAGAATATCCTTAAAGAGAACAGGGAGTTCAGTGAAAGGGTAAGCCAGAAACGCCTTGTAGGAGCTTATGGAGAGATCAGGGCTTCGTGGAAGAATATGGTTTATCTTACCGTAACAGGACGTAACGACTGGACATCTACCCTTCCTGTAGACAACCGTTCTTATTTCTACCCTTCTGTTTCAGGTTCATTTGTGTTTACAGAGATTCTTCCTAAGAATGACATCCTTACATTCGGTAAAGTGAGAGCTTCCTGGGCTGAGGTAGGTAAGGATACTGATCCGTACGCAACCAACACTTCAATGTGGGGTACACAGATTGTCAACGGCAACTTCATTGGTATAGGAAACTACTGGGAGGCAGGTCACAGATTCCTTAAACCTGAGAAACAGAGAGCATGGGAGGTTGGTGCCGAGCTTAAGTTCTTCAACGGAAGATTGGGAATCGACTATACCTACTACCAGTCTGAGACCCATAACCAGATTGCCGCACCTCGTCTTGCACAGTCTACAGGTTATATCATGTTTGCAATGAACTCGGGTTCTGTAAAGAACAAGGGTATGGAGCTTATGGTTACCGCTACCCCAATTGAGAGGAAAAACTTCACTTGGGATATGACATTGAACATGGCGGGCAACCGTGGTACTTTGGGTGATTTCATTGATGGTATCAACTTCATGAAAGTTACCGATGCCCAGCTTGGTGGCGTGATGGCGGCTTCAATTGCCAATGGTGGTGCTTTCCTTGGTTTGATTGGTGAGAAGTGGGTTTCAAAGACAGATGATAACGGAGTTGAGAAATATTTGGTTGATCCTGCTACAGGTTTGTACAAATTGTCGGGACAAGACAATGTGGTTGCAAACCGTGAGGCCAAATTTACCGGTGGTTTGACAAATACTTTCCGCTGGAAGGACCTTTCTTTCTCATTCTTGATGGATTTCCGTGTTGGTGGAGACATTTACAACGGTACACAGTACTATTTGACATCAAGAGGACAGTCTATGAGAACCCTTCAGAGGGATGCTGTAACTGTTGAGGGTATTGATGCTGTTACAGGTGAGCCTTTCATGCAGACTTACAGAAGAGGTGAGACCTATATGATTGGCGGTCTTAACCGTTCAGGTGAGTATATGATTCAGGAGTACTGGAACAACTATACCCAGAATGCATACAACTTCATCCAGGATGTTAACTGGTTGAAATTGCGTTCAGTCAACTTCACCTATAACTTCAAGAATCTGATCAAGGGTCAGGATATAGTTAAAGGCCTTACAGCAAGCCTTACTATAAACAACCTGTTCACCTGGACAAATTATGAGGGCGGTATGGATCCGGAGGTTGCTGCAGTTGGCGCAGCCGGCGGTTCGGGTTCTGTAGGCATTGACTATTGCGGTGTGCCTGTACAGAGATCATACTCATTTGGTGTAAATCTTACTTTCTAAAAATTTAAAGGATTATAGTAATGAAAAAGATATTATCAATAGCGTTGTCGCTAATTCTGATTTTGGGAGTATCTTCTTGCGAGAGCTGGCTGGATGTGAATACCAATCCCAACAGCCCTAACAGTGAGAGTGCTACCGTTGAACTTAGGTTGCCTTGGATCCAGTACTACTATGCTTATGCATGGGGTGTTGCAAGTGTGAGGACCAATGCCCTTACACAGATTATTACTGAGACTACAAACAACCTCGGCCAGTTTGATTACAACAACCATATCTCCAAACTTGCAAAGTGGGATCCGCACCAGGATGTGAACCTTACACCATACCAGCACTGGTTTGTGGGTGCGGCATGTAATATTCCGGATCTTGTAAATAAAGCTAAAGAGATTAATGCACCTCATTATGAGGCAGCTGCATTGGTTATAAAGTCTATGGGATTCATCCTTATGACAGATATGTTCAGTGAGATCCCTTATACCCATGCCCTTACAGCAGACGTTTCTCCAACTCCCGATAAAGGCGAGGTTGTATATGAGGGCTGTCTTGCAGACCTTGACAGGGCAATTGAGTTGTTCTCTAAGCCTCAGCCTGCAGGTGTAACTCCTCTTTCACAGGGTGATACATGGTGTGGCGGCGATGCAGCCAAATGGTTGAAACTGTGCTATGGCCTTAAAGCCCGCTGGTTGGGTAACCTTTCAAAAACAGACCAATATGATCCTGAGGCTATTCTTGAGGCCATCAACAAATCCTTGCAGTCAGTTTCCGACAATGTGAAGATGACTCATGCCAATGTTGACAAAGGTTCAGACCAGAATGTACTGTCGGGACACACATATGGAACAAGCATTATTTGGAGAAATGCCGCTTATAGTGCAAATGAGAGGCTTAACAGATGGTATGTGAATCTTCTTACCAACTTTAAGGGTTCCGGTGTTGAGGATCCCCGCGCTGACAAACTTTTGCCTCATATGATGACAAAAGTTACCCTTACTCCCGACGAGTACTGGATTGCAGACTGCCAGTGGAGAAGAGATGAGGGTGTGAACATTCAGGGTGTGGATGAAGGATGGAAAGAGAACAGATTGGCAGGAGGTGCTCCTGATATCAGAAACCTGTTTACATATGCAAGCTCAGACGTTACTCTAAGCTACAAGAAGGCTGATATTGAGATTTACTATGTTTCTGTAGATGTATTTGTGGCTGCAGTGAAGAAATATTATGGCGGTTTTGACAATCCTGAGAAGGATGCAAAAGTTGTAGTTACAGACCAGACTGTTGATGTTACATACCGTACAGGTATGATGTATTGCGAGGAGGCCAACCCTATTTATGTTGAGGATATCAAATATGTGAACCATGCAGCAGACAACGTGGCTGATGCGTTTGGACTTTCAGCAACTGACATGAGCTGCTATTACTCAAAATCAGATGCATGGACACGCGATATGGGTTATGTTCAGGGAACAGGTACTTTCTATGCAAGACCTGATTCAGATACCTATATCCTTACTTATCCTGAGTTGTGCTTCCTTAAGGCTGAGGTGCTGTTCAGAAAAGGTGACAAGGGCAGTGCATACGATGCTTACATAAAAGGTATCAGATCCCACTTTGAGATGATGAACATCAAATTAAACCAGTGGATGGGTACAGGATGTGGTACTACAGAGAAAGGTTTTGATGTATCTATGGCCTACGCTCCTATGACTCAGGCTGATATTGAGGCATATATGAGCAGTGCAGCTGTAAAACAGTCTGCAGGTGAGCTTACAATGTCAGATATTATGATGCAGAAGCTTATTGCCATGGGTTACGATTACCAGAACTGGAATGATATGCGCCGTTTCAACTATTATGCAGGCAACATCAATGACTATGGAGTAGTTTATACAGAGATGAATGCCCCAGTTTACAGAACCGGAGCAAACGCTACATTCTCTACAGATGATAAAGATGACAGATTCTATGTAAGACGTTTCATGCAGTGCTATTATGAGACCGATTTCAATACAGTGGAAACAGAGAAACTTTGTCTTGATATGTACGGCCAGTACGGAATTACCGGATTGTACGATCCAAACATTTTCTCAATCCCTGTATGGTGGGACTGGACAAAATAATTTAGGTTAACAAGTGTTGCTGGATGAGGCCGGACCGGAAATTTTCCGGTCTGGCTTTCTGTTTTTTGAGATGTGTGAACCAATGCTGTAAAGTCATTGTTATAAGCAGAAAAACACTATGAATACACAAGAGATTACTCCAAAGAGCAGCCACAAAAAAACAGTAGAAAATCTTGATATTGTGCGTTATATGGGAAGGTGGCATGAGATTGCCAGATATGAAAACATTTTTAAAAAGGGGCTGATGGGGTCAAGACCAACTACACCCTTCTTCCCGACGGTACCGTAAAAATAGAGAACCGCGGCATAACCCATTCGGGAAAGACAAAGCGGATATACGGTACAGCCTACCGCCCGTACTCCCAGTTGCCGGCACATTTCAGAGTGAGTTTCTTCTGGTGGTTTTCTTCCGATTACAATGTAATTATGCTGGATGATGATTACCAGTTTTCAGTGGTGAGCGGCAATAACGGCAAATATTTGTGGATTCTTTCACGTACAGCAACCTTGAAAACAGAAGTGCTTGATAAGATCTTCGCTTTTTTGCGTTCCAGAGGCCACAACCCCAGCAGACTGATATTTACATGAATGGAGAAGAACCGAACTTTTGGGGAAGGAAAAATGAAATTTAAACTTAGGTTAAGTCGGACAAGTCCTGCAGTCTCGGGATGAGGTTGCGGGGCTTGTTTTTTAGTTTTGCGCCAAGACGGTGGCACGCGATATGTGCCCTGTAGCAGGTTGTAGAGGGGGTGCGGTGTGCGGTTAATAAGGTATCTTTACGGGTGGCACGGTGTGGATGGCCTGGAGTGGTGTGTGGCGGGGATTTAGTGTGCCATCGTCTTGGGGGTGGGGATTGAGGCTCCGCCATTCCCCTCTCCGATGCCGCAGGGCCCTGTCACAACAACAGAAAAAAGCTCAAAGTAACGAGGGTGTAAAATGAACTGCGTCACCTTTTCCATCGTTTGACTAATACCAATATGTATCAAATTCTGAGAATTTGAACCACAATTCGTCACCCTCTTGAAGAAAGAAAATATTAGGTGTGTCTAAAGAGAATGTGGTATAATCTCTGTAAGAATCTTCGTACCACGGCTGATTCCCGTCGTATATGATTATTCCATAAGGTTCTGGAGTGTGCTCTATCTGAACAAGTACATATCCGTTTTTCTTGTCAAATGCCTTTATCACACCCCTTGCTTTGATCTCGAGGTTTTCGGCGTCATTATAAATGTTCTCCTCTTTTTCATTCGAGAATCCATAAGGATATTCATAATACACCTCTGCTCCCTTCTTATATCCGTCGTCTTTGAGTTCTCTGAAAACCCTTCTATAGCTTGCTTTAATTCGCCACCAATCTCTTGTGAATATTGTTATTTTTTTAGCGCTTCCTGTTGATAACTTTACATCTTGAATCCTTGGGCATTCAGTTCCGTGAAGGTGGTGATAAAAGGCAAGTAGTATATATCCCGACATATCATCAGGATGATACACTCCGAATGATGTAAAGTAATCACGAAGCCTTGAACCACCCCAAAGCCCCCAATCGTTGCGTAGTGCTCTCCCGAGCCCGTGGTGCAACCCATTGTAATCCTCAAAAGATAAAGCTCTTAATGTGTCCTTCTGTTCAGATGTCAGACATGTGTCAAGGACATTGATTGCATCTTCTATGTCGCGAGGAATGTAGACCCCGTCAATTTTTTCGGAGGCGGCTTTAATGTCGTGAGTTGTTTTGAGCCTGTCTTGAGCAGTTGCGCTTATGCCTATCGTAAGACATAGAGTAATAATCCAAAATTGCCTCATATTTCCTTTCTTGTTAGTATTCAGGTAAATATAATAAAATTTTGGAAGATGGTAGTGTCTTCTGTCGTATTATTTTCCCCCACTACCGTCATACTGCAAATCGGTGCAACTTTTGGGATAAAAAAAGAGCTGCAAGCGGGGATTGGGCCTTCATTGCATTCAGCATTCCCCACTCCGCTGCCGCGGGGGCCCTTGCACAACAACAGAAAAAAGCTCAAGAGGGCCCCAGCGAGGCCCTCTTGTTTTTTTTGCACCCTTCCCTCGCTTACAAAAGCAAGCTTTTGACGCTCGGTACGGGCACAAAAAAAGCCCTCAAGCGATGCTTGAGAGCTTTTTTCTGTTGTTGTGCGGTGAGAGGGGGATTCGAACCCCCGGTACGGTTACCCGTACGTCAGTTTAGCAAACTGGTGGTTTCAGCCACTCACCCATCTCACCTTTCCGCCCAATGGGTTATTTGTTTGCACAAACGTTTTGGGACTGCAAAGATATGTTAATTCTTTGTATTTCCAAATTTTATTTTGAGAAATGCCGTTAAATGGCTCACAAAAACCGCGGCGCCTCAACATAACTCAAGCAAGCTTGGTCCTGTGTTCGGCTTGCAGGTTATTTTGCAATCTCTTCGCGCATTTGGGTGTCGGCCTGGATGTTTTTCATCTTGTAGTAGTCCATAACGCCAAGGTTGCCGGTGCGGAATGCCTCGGCCATTGCAAGAGGGATCTCAGTCTCGGCCTCAATTACTTTTGCACGGGCCTCCTGGGCTTTGGCTTTCATCTCCTGCTCAAGGGCTACTGCCATAGCACGGCGCTCCTCGGCGCGGGCTTGGGCAATGTTCTTGTCGGCGTTGGCCTGGTCTATCTGAAGTACGGCACCAATATTCTTTCCTATGTCAATGTCTGCAATGTCAATTGAGAGGATCTCAAATGCTGTACCGGCGTCAAGTCCCTTTGAAAGAACCAGTTTTGAGATTGAATCAGGGTTCTCAAGAACTGATTTGTGACTTTCGGCAGAACCGATTGAAGAAACGATTCCTTCACCTACGCGGGCAAGGACGGTCTCCTCGCCGGCGCCACCTACAAGCTGTTTGATGTTGGCCCTTACGGTTACCCTTGCTTTGGCAATCAGCTGGATACCGTCTTTTGCCACTGCTGTTACAGGAGGGGTATTGATTACTTTAGGGTTTACGCTCATCTGAACTGCCTGGAAAACGTCTCGGCCTGCAAGGTCAATGGCGGCTGCCATGTTGAAGTTGAGGTCTATGTTTGCCTTGTCGGCAGAGATGAGGGCGTTAACCACGTTTGGAACATTTCCCTTAGCAAGGTAGTGGGCCTCAAGTTCGTTTGCCTCAAGTTTAAGGCCGGCTTTGGTACCGGTAATCATTGCCATTACAATTGTTCCTGGAGGAACTTTTCTCCATCTCATAAGGACAAGTTGGATAAGGGATATCTTCACTCCCGATATCAATGCCTGGAACCATAGGGTTACAGGGAAAAACCATAGGAAAATCATCAGCGCCACCAATGAGATTCCAATCCAGATCAATAAAGCGATAGTCTGTTCCATATTGTTGTTGTTTTAAATTTCTTTAACGAATATCCTGTTCCCTTCAATGCTGCATACTTCCACAGCCACTCCAGGTTCAATGACAGTATCTCTTGAGAATGCCTCTACCATCTCGTAGCCAATGAGGATTTTGCCTCCTGGGGCAAGTCTTGTAACTGTAGTGCCTTCGTCGCCCACAGATACACCCTTTTCTGCAGGAGTTGTATCAACCTTGGAGTCGATGTTTGTGCTGAGGCTGATTTTTTTCCAGGTTTTGGACCTGAGCATCAAAATAGTGGATATGATGGCCAGCAGTATATTGGCAACAAGAGTGATGATGCCGGCTGTGGTGCCCACCTGTGTAAATGCAACCCAGCAAGATCCTACAAGTGAGGCTATTCCAAGGATACCTGCCACTCCAAATCCTGGTATGAGTACAAGTTCAGCAGCCAGCAGCAGCAATCCTGCAATTATGAGTGTTATTATAAGCAGTGTCATTTGTTTTCAAGTTTTTCTATTTCCACTCCAGTTACATTTTGTGCCATAAGGGCTGTTGCAAGAGCCTCCGCCTGGGTCTTGTTGGTGAAAGGACCTATCACGTATTTCATTATGCCGTTGATGTTGGCTTTTGCAATGTCTCTGTTGGTGTTTGCGCGGATTACGGTCAGGGCATCCTGAGGGAGTGCATCATACCCGCCAATGGTTACCCTGTAGATGGAGTTGTCCTGTTGTTCAATGGAGCGGGCCTGCTTGGTACTCACTGATTTACCGTTGTTGTAGGCTGTGATGAGAGCTGTCGGGAAGCCCTTCTTCTTCACTGTGGCAAGGTTCTTCTGGGCCTCTGCATATGTGTGGAAAATTCCTACGGAGTAAGTGTATTTTCCCGACGGCAATTTCCTTTCAAATACCGGACTGAATCCTTTCAGGGCCTTAAGGGATGCCTTTTTTGTGGTGGTCATTACCTGTATGTGGTATATCAGGCCGCCTGGAAGTTCGTTCAAGTCTGCAATGAAGGCCTCCTTTTCAATTTTGAATGAGAGGTCTACGGCGGGTTCTATCTTTTCAAATGCAACATTGGGCGCAGTGCCTTTTTGTGCAGATGCAAAGGTGAATGCAGGAATTTCCTTTTGTTGCTGTTGCAGTGGCTGTGCAGCTTGCTCAGTAATTGCGGGAATATCCAATCCTTTGCCAAGCAACTCCAGTTCCATCTGCTGCATGGTTGTGATTGAGGCATTTACACTTGCATCAAGAAGCATTATATCCATCTCCTGGTCCATCATCTGCTTCTCCATTGCCAACCTTTTCAGGGAGTCTGTTGTAGCAGTGTAATCGCGCCTTCTGTTTTGCAGTTGGTCCAATGCCCTCTGCAGTTTTTCCCTCTTGAACTTGAGTTCATCGGCAGCCTTAAGATAGGCGTTCTGCTCTGGGAGCAGGGATGGGGCATTTGTCTTTCCTGCGGTAGCCTGAAGGGGGGCTTTTGCAGAAGCAAATGTGAAATTTGCCCTGGCGGCGGCCTCCTTCTGCGGAATCTCCTGTTTGAGAGCCATAACTTCTGTGAGAGTCACATATGTGGTCACTTGGTTTTCAGCGGTCTCCCTGTCTGAAGAGAAAATTGTGAAATTGCCGCAGGGGGTATTATGATAAAAGTAGTCATTTCCTGTTGAACTGTAAGGGAATCCAAGATTCTGGGCAGTATCCCAGTCTGATGTTTCTTCATTCCACTGGCTCACAAAGAGGTCGTATCCACCCATTCCCGAGTGGCCGTTTGAAGCAAAGTACAGTTTTTTGCCACAAGGTGAGAGGTGTGGGAAGATCTCGTTTCCGGCTGTAGTTACGTTTTCGTTTACAATCTCAGGTGCAGACCAGATGGTGTCGTTGAGCCTTACCGAGTACATGATGTTCCAGCTGCCGCTTTCATCCTGAGCACTGAAAACCATGGCTTTTGCATCTGGGGTAAAGTTCATTATGCCATAAGGGTTTCCTGATGACCCTTTTGCGTATTCAGCCGGTGGCAATACCCATGAATTCTCCTCAAAACCGGGGATGCTGAGGTAAAAGTCATTTATCGGGAATACCTTTTTTGTTATCAGTTGGGGGGAACTTCCAAATTTGAGCAGGTGGCTTCCGTTTTCGCTGGCGGTGAGTTTGATACGCACATCTGCATTCAGTGCCGAGTCTGCCTGTGAGGTGAGGGTTGAATCCGGTCTGCTCTCAAGAAAACTGCGGAAAATCCCTGCTGCCTCATTGAAACGGTAGTTTCTGTGATGCTCTTCTGCGCTCTTGAGCTTTGTGGCGGCATTCTGGGAATACAGGGGCTGCACGCCTGCCAGAGCTATAAATATGAAAGATAAACAGATATGTTTTTTCATCCTAATTCATTTAAAAAGCATTAACAAAGGTATGAAATACTTTATATATTAGGAAAAAATACTACATTTGCACCTTAATTTTGGAAGTAGACCCTATTTCAACAAGATTCAATTATTTAAAACTTAATAAACTATGCAAAGTAAAGGAGCCATAAAATTTGTGGCAATTCTAATTGCGGTAGCCTGTTTGTATTCATTATCATTCACTTGGGTTACCAGCCATCAGGAGAAAAAGGCGGCTGAGTATGCTGCAGCGGCAGTTGCTGCCGAGCAGTTGAGCGCGTCTTTCGCTAATGTAGCGGATGTTGACAAGGCATTCTACCTTGATTCAATTGCCAAGGAGAAAAACAGATTCTACATTGATTCAATCTCTTCTGAGAAAGTATTTTTGGGATTCACCTACAAAGAGGTGAAGGAGAAGGAGATCAACCTTGGTCTAGACCTTAACGGTGGTATGAACGTAATGTTGCAGGTGCAGTTGAAAGACCTTATCGTTGCCCTTGCAGACGGCAACCAGTCTCCAGAGTTTGTTGAGGCTTTGGCTTTGGCTCAGAAAAAGGAGCTTGAGAGCAGAGCAGATTTCATCACTCTATTTGAGGAGAGCTGGAATGAGGTTGCTCCAGGCAAGAGACTTTCTACCATCTTCGGTACTTTTGAGATGCGTGAGAAAATCAAACCTGAGACTTCAAACGAGGATGTAATCAAAGTTATCCGCGAGGAGTCTGAGAGTGCAATCGCAAACTCATTCAACGTTCTAAGAAACCGTATCGACCGTTTTGGTGTAACCCAGCCAAATATCCAGAAACTTGGCAACAGCGGTAGAATTCTTGTTGAGCTTCCAGGTGTTAAGGAGCCTGAGCGTGTAAGAAAGCTGCTTCAGGGAACTGCTTCATTGGAGTTCTGGCCTACATTCGACAACTCTGAGGTTTACGGTTACCTTGCTGAGGCTAACGCTGTTTTGGCAGACGTGCTTGCAGTTGAGGAGGTAGTTGCTGAGGGTGAGAACGCTGAGAATGCAGTTGAGTCTTTGCTTGCTGCAGATTCACTTTCTGCAGATGCACAGGCTTTTGCAAAACAGAACCCATTGTTCTTCCTTCTTAGCCCTAGCGTATACAACGGCCAGTTGATGCCTGGTGCTACTATTGGTAGAGCACACTACAGAGATACAGCTAAAATCAATGCATATTTGAACATGCCTCAGGTTAAGGCTGTTCTTCCTGTTGATTTGGTTCCTATGTGGACTGTTAAAGCCGATCCTAGCGATGCTTCAGGTACTATCTTTGACCTTGTAGCCATCAAATCTACTTCAAGAGACGGCAAGGCTCCACTTGACGGTGCTGCTGTTACCGATGCTTCAGTTTCTTACGGTAACACTGGCGGTGCTCCAGGTGTAAGCATGACCATGAATGCTGAGGGTGCAAGAACTTGGGCAAGACTTACTGCAGACAACATTGGCAAGTCTGTAGCTATCGTTCTTGACGGTATGGTTTATTCATACCCTACAGTTCAGACCGAGATCACCGGAGGTCAGTCTTCAATTACAGGTAACTTCACCATTACTGAGGCTGAGGACTTGGCTAACGTTCTTAAATCTGGTAAACTTCCAGCTCCAGCTACTATCGTTCAGGAGCAGGTTGTAGGTCCTACTTTAGGTAGCGCTTCTATCAAGGCAGGTATGATTTCATTTGCAATCGCATTCGTACTTGTACTTATTTATATGATGGTATTCTACGCCGGTGCAGGTGTTGCTGCTTGTGTGGCTCTTATCTGCAACGTATTGTTCCTGTTTGGTGCCCTTGTATCATTCGGTGCAGTACTTACATTGCCAGGTATCGCAGGTTTGGTTCTTACTCTAGGTATGGCTGTGGATGCAAACGTAATCATCTACGAGCGTATCCGTGAGGAGTTGAGAGCAGGCAAGGCTCTTAGAGCTGCAATCAAAGACGGTTACAGCAACGCTTACTCTGCAATCATTGACGGTAACCTTACCACTATCATTACCGGTATCGTTTTGTTCGCATTCGGTTCAGGTCCAGTACAGGGTTTTGCAACTACATTGGTAATTGGTATCATCACTTCGTTCCTTACTTCAGTATTCATTACAAGACTTGTATTTGAGGCTCGTCTTGCTAAGAACAAGGAGATTACTTTTGAGAGCAACGTTTCTAAAAACTTCTTGCAGAACACCAACTTCAACTTCCTTAAAGCAAGCAAGGCAACCCTTACAACATCAGCAATTGTTTGCGTTGTATGTCTTGGTTTCATGTTTACTAAAGGCTTTACTTACGGTGTAGACTTTACTGGTGGTAGAACTTTCGTTCTTCGTTTTGATAAAGAGGTTGTTGCAGAGGATGTACGTCAGGCAGCAAATGCTGAGTTCGGTGAGACTGTAGAGGTTAAACAGTTCGGTGGAGCAAGCCAGATGAAAGTTACAACCAAATACAAGATTGCAGACAACTCTACTGAGGTTGATGCAGAGGTTGAGGCAAAACTTTACAACGCATTGAAAGGTTTCTTTGCAGATGACATGACTCTTGAGGAGTTCACTTCAACTCAGGACAACCCTAACGGTATCATCTCTTCAGATAAAGTTGGACCTACAATTGCAAACGATATCAAGAGAGATGCAGTGATTGCAGTTATCCTTTCATTGCTTGCAATCTTCCTTTACATTGCTGCACGTTTCCGCAACTGGACTTGGGGTGCAGGTTCTGTACTAGGTTTGGCACACAACACAATCATTGTTATCGGTTTCTTCTCAATCTTCTCAGGAATCCTTCCTTTCAGCTTGGATGTAGACCAGACTTTCATTGCAGCTGTGCTTACCATTATCGGTTACTCTATCAATGATACAGTGGTTATCTTCGACCGTATCCGTGAGAACAGGACTTTGTTCCCTAAACGTGATCTTGGCGAGACTATCAACTCTTCATTGAACAGCACATTGGTTAGAACAATCAACACTTCAGTAACCACATTGGTGGTAATGTTGGCAATCGCATTGTTCGGTGGCGAGGTAATCAGAGGTTTTGCAGTGGCAATTATCGTAGGTATCATTGTAGGTACTTACTCATCAATGTTCGTTGCAACTCCGTTGATGTACAGATTCAGCGAGAAAGCTGCTAAAAAAGCTGAGAAATAACAATTGACCTATATAAACGAAAAGGGTGCTTCCATTGCGGGGGCACCTTTTTTTTATTCCCGACAGGGACTGCCGGAGCCAAAAGTGCCCTCAGGAGATCGCCCCAAGGGGCGCTTAACAAAAAAAAGGCCGCAATTGCGGCCTGTATCTTTGGGGAAGAAATTATTTTCTCTTGCGGGAAACACCTTTTCTGGATGATGCCTTGTTCCAGGCCGGATCCCATACAAGGGTGTAGTCAATGAGTTTCTGCTCAAGGTTTGTCTTGGATACCTTAATCCGCACCTTGTCTCCAAGGGTAAAGCGCTTGCGGGTAGATTTGCCAATGAGGCAGTAGTTCTTCTCGTCATAGATGAAGAAATCCTCCTTAATCTCGCGGAGCATTACCATTCCCTCCACTTTGGAAGGCTCAATCTCCACATACATACCCCACTCGGTAACTCCTGAGACACTGCCCTCAAACTCCTGGCCCACCTTATCCTGCATATACTCTGCAAGCTTGTATTTTGTGCTGCTGCGCTCGGCCTCGGTAGCCAGGTGCTCGCGCTGGGAAGAATGTTTGCACATCTCCTCGTAGCGGTTCTTGTCCTCATTCTTGCCTTTATCCAGGTAGTGGGTAAGGAGACGGTGGACCATCATGTCGGGATAACGTCGGATAGGGGAGGTGAAGTGGGTATAATAGTCAAATCCCAAGCCGTAGTGCCCTACGTTGTCTGTAGAGTATTTTGCGCGGGACATTGAACGCAAGGCAATGATCTCAATTGCACCGCACTCAGGCTTGCCTTTGGCTTTCTCAAGGAGGGCATTAATCTCGCAAGCCACCTCGCGGCCGTTGTTCACGGAGCCCATCTGGTAGCCGAAATGCTTTACAAAGTCCTTGAGATTGCGCACTTTGTCGTAATCAGGTTCGTCGTGGATACGGTAAACGAAGGTTGGCTCCTTAAGGCGCAAAGCTTTGGTTACGCAGGTTGCCACCTCCTTGTTTGCAAGGAGCATGAACTCCTCAATCAGCCAGTTGGCCTCGCGGCTTATTTTCTGCACCACATCTACAGGCTTGCCTGCAGAATCCACAATAACCTTCATCTCCGGGCGTTCAAAACTGATTGATCCGCTCTGGAAACGTGCCTCGCGGAGCTTTGATGCAATGGAATGCAGTGTGAGCACTGCCTGTGCCACATCCTTGTCGGAGTAGGATTCCCCTTTTCTTCGTCGGGAAGAGACCTTTACGCTCTTTGTTTCAACTCCACTGCCCATCTCCCCCATATATTTTAGGGTATAATCTCCTTGTGTTTCAATGATTTCCTGAGCCTGCTCATAGGAGTATCTGCGGTCTGAATTGATTACGGTGCGGCCGAACCATCTCTGTACAATCTTTGCAGAAGGGGTTACCTCAAAAATGGCCGAGTAGGTGAGTTTATCCTCATTTGGCCTCAGTGAACAGAGGTTGTTGGAGAGGGCCTCCGGGAGCATTGGCACGGTGCGGTCTACCAGGTAAACTGATGTGCCGCGTTCGTAGGCCTCCTTGTCTATAGTGTCGTGCGGACGCACATAATGGGTAACATCCGCAATGTGCACTCCAATTTCATAATTGCCGTTCTCAAGCACCTCAAAAGAGACTGCATCATCAAAATCCTTGGCGTCTGCAGGGTCTATTGTAAATGTGAGGACCTTCCTCATATCCCTGCGGCGCTTAATCTCCTTGGCGTCAATCTCCACAGGAATCTTTTTTGCAGCCTCCTCAACCTCAGGGGCAAACTTGTACGGCAGCCCAAACTCGGCAAGGATAGCATGCATCTCGGTATCATTCTCCCCCGGCTCTCCAAGCACATCTATTATCTTCCCCACGGGGGCTTCAGAACGCATTGGCCAGTCTGTTACCAGTACGGCAACCTTTTTCCATTGGGCATCCTCTTCAACGCCATCCATAGGAACGCGGATATCGTACGGCATCACCCGGCTCTCCACAATCACCCAACCGTGGTCTCCGATAACCTGCAGAATGCCGATGAAAGGCTTCTTGCTCCTCTCAATGATTTCCACTATCTCACCCTCGCTGCGGTGTTTGAGGTCTTTCTTGCGGGTAACAGCAACCCTTACGGTGTCTCCGTTGAGGGCGTGCAACATGCGGTTCTGCGGTATGTAGATGTCGTCTTCCCTATCGGGAATAATTACAAATCCATACCCTTCCCTGGTCATCTGCACTGTACCTTCCACTACTTCAAGTACTTTGCGGTTAGTGCTCCTCCTTCCTGTGCTGCTGTGCTTTCCGCTATTTTTTTTGCCTGCTTCTTTTTTACCTTTTCTCTTTTCTCTCATATTTGATTAACTTTGCGGCCGTTGAAATGAATAACAAAACTAATAAATAAAATGGATAAAAAAGTACTTTTAATGATTCTGGACGGTTGGGGAATTGGAAAATACGATTCTACCAATGCCATATATGAAGCAGGCCAGCCGAATATTGATGCCCTTATGGCAAAATATCCAACTTCGCAGCTTTCTGCAAGCGGAGAGGATGTAGGTCTTCCTGAGGGGCAGATGGGCAACTCAGAGGTAGGTCACCTCAACATTGGTGCCGGCCGTGTTGTTTACCAGGACCTTGTAAAGATCAACAAGGCATGCCAGAACAGGACTTTGCTTGAGAATAAAGAGGTTAAGGCTGTTTACGATTACGCTAAGGAGAGCGGCAAGGCACTTCATTTTATGGGTCTTCTTTCAAACGGTGGCGTACACAGTTCAATTGAGCAGCTTTTTGCATTCCTTGATGTGGCTGCAGAGTATGGTTTGGATAAAGTATATGTACATTGTTTCATGGATGGCCGTGATACCGATCCTAAGAGCGGAAAGGGCTTTATAGAGCAGCTTCAGGCGCATATGGCTGTTTCAACCGGTAAAATCGCCTCTGTAGTGGGCCGTTTCTATGCTATGGACCGCGACAAGAGATGGGACCGTGTAAAAGTAGCTTATGACCTTCTTGTAAACGGAGAGGGTGAGGTGGTTGCTGACCCTGCAGAGGCTGTTGAGGCTTCATATGCAGCAGATGTTACAGATGAGTTCATCAAACCTGTTAAGGTTGAGGGAACTGCAACCATTGCTGCTGATGATGCAGTTGTGTTCTTCAACTTCCGTAACGACCGTGCGCGTGAGATTACCAGTGTCCTTACCCAGGAGGATATGCCGGATATGGGTATGAAGACCATGCCTTTGTACTACTGCTGTCTTACTCCATACGATGACAAGTTCACAGGCCTTCACATCCTTTTTGACAAGGAGAATGTACAGTTTACCCTTGGAGAGGTAGTTGCTGCTGCCGGCAAGAACCAGTTGAGAATTGCCGAGACAGAGAAATATGCACACGTGACATTCTTCTTCTCGGGCGGACGTGAGGCTGCATTTGAGAACGAGGACCGCGTGCTTGTAAACTCTCCAAAAGTGGCTACATACGACCTTCAGCCCGAGATGAGTGCCCCTGAGGTGGCTTCAGAGCTGATCAAGGTTCTTGATACACAGAAAGAGGATCTTGTAATCCTTAACTTTGCCAACGGTGATATGGTTGGCCACACAGGCAAGTACGAAGCAATTAAAAAGGCTGTAACCACAATCGACGGTCTTGTTAAGGAGGTAGTTGATTCAGCTGTTGCAAACGGCTACACAGTGCTTATCACTGCAGACCACGGAAACGCAGACAACGCAGTAAATGCAGACGGTACTCCTAACACTGCCCACTCACTTAACCCTGTACCGTTCATTGTTGTAGATAACGATGTAAAAGAGGTTAAGAACGGTATCCTTGCAGACATTGCCCCTACAGTGCTTAAACTTATGGGTATTGCGCAGCCTGAGTGCATGACCGGTACACCGCTTGTATAATTGACAGAATCTGATTTTTAAGGCCGCAAATCTGCGGCCTTTTTTTGTGTATATCTGTCTCCATCCCCTATTTATCCGTTTTATACGGATAATATGAGCCTTGTAAGGTGTAAATTTACGCTGGTTACACCAGTTTTGGGACCCATTTCATACTTTGGGCAAAAAAACTCAAGTATGAATAAGTCATTTATTGAAATCTACCGTTCTCCAGATGGGAATGTGGAGCTTAATGTAAAATTGGAGAATGATACTGTATGGCTTTCTCAAGGTCAGATGGCAATGTTGTTTGATAGGGATCAGTCTGTAATTGCCCGTCACATTTCCAATATTTACAAGGAAGGCGAATTGAATAAAGAAAGTACGTATGCAAAAATTGCATATATACCTGCAACAAGAGAGAGAAGTTATGAAACAGTAATGTATAATCTTGATGTAATTATCTCTGTTGGTTATAGAGTAAAATCGGTAAATGGAACACGATTCAGACAATGGGCCAATAAAATCCTCAAAGAGTATCTTATAAAGGGATATGCAATAAACAAGGAGATAAAGGAGGAGCGTTATAATGAGCTCAAGGAAGTAGTCCGCTTGATGTCAAGGACAATATCACTGCAAAGCGCAGTTACCAATGACGAATATAATGGGCTATTCAATGTTATTGGTGACTATGTCTATGCTCTGGATATTTTAGACAGTTATGACTACCAAACACTTACGTTGGATAAAACGACGGAAGATGAGCCTTTCCGGATAACATATGAAAATGCAATTCTAGCCATAAATGCTTTAAAAGTAAAATTTGGCGGGAGCAAATGGTTTGCCAATGAAAAAGACGGATCTTTCAAAAGTAGTATAGGTCAGATTTATCAGACATTTGATGGTATAGAGCTTTATCCTTCAGTGGAGGAGAAAGCTGCCATGTTGCTCTATCTAGTTGTAAATAATCACTCTTTCAGCGATGGAAATAAACGTATTGCGGCGATGCTTTTCTTGTGGTTTATGGAAAAGAATGGGATTTTGTATGGTCCCGACAGACAAAAACGTATTGCTGACAACACTTT
Organism: Candidatus Egerieisoma sp.; assembly: GCA_045659725.1. Classification (GTDB taxonomy): domain Bacteria; phylum Bacteroidota; class Bacteroidia; order Bacteroidales; family UBA932; genus Egerieousia. Next base: position 83,690 of record JAZRCK010000011.1, on the reverse strand, counting down.
AGTAGCACTTACTCTTTTGATAGCAGAAAGCCGAATGGATGAGATGGATACAATAATAAAAGTTGTGGTAAATCTTATAAATAGAGAGAATCAGTAGTTGGGGAAATGTTATTATCTTTGTAGTTCACGTAACCCTCAAAAAAGACCAACAGATCATGTCATTCGCTCATTTACACGTACATACATACTATTCAATCCTGGATGGACAGGCAAGCATCAAGGCCCACTTCAAGAAGGCGGCGGCAGACAACCAGCCGGCCCTTGCCATAACAGACCACGGCAATATGTTTGGTGTGAAGGAGTTCCTTAAAGTGGCAAAGGACTTCCCCGATGTAAAGCCAATCATTGGATGTGAGGTGTATGTCAATCCCGACGGCCGTTTCAACAAGCGTGGAAAGGAAGACCAGGGAGCGTATCACCTTATTCTGTTGGCCAAGAACCTGGCGGGTTACTACAACCTTGTAAAGATAGTCTCTACAGGTTGGACAGAGGGTTTTTACTACAAGCCAAAGATTGACCGTGAAATCCTTGAGAAATATCACGATAACCTTATCTGCTGCTCAGCCTGCCTGGGTGGCGAGATACCAAAATACATAAATACAGGCCAGTTGGAGAAGGCCCGGGAGACTGCTCTATGGTACAAGAACCTCTTTGGGGAGGACTATTACCTTGAGGTACAGCTGCACCGAACCGAGGTTCCCGGCATGACAACCGAAGTGGCAGACCTTCAGGAGGTTGCCAATGCAGAGATATTCCGCATGGCGGAGCAGCTTGGCATAAAGGTGGTTGCAACCAATGATGCCCACTTTGCCACCAAAGAGGATGCCCCTGCACACGACCGTCTCATCTGTCTTACCACCAACGCCAACTATGATGATCCCAACCGTATGAGATACACCCAGCAGGAGTATCTCAAGACCGAAGAGGAGATGAGGGCGCTGTTCCCAGACCATCAGGAGGCAATAGACAACACCATGGAGATTGTGGAGAAGGTTGAAAAATACAAGATAGACAGGGATCACGTATTGCCTGTATTCCCAATTCCTGAGGAGTTTCCCGACAGCAACGAATACCTCCGCCATCTGGTATACAAAGGTGCGGAAAAGAAATACAAGACCATTACCGACGAGTGCCGTGAACGTATAGACTTTGAGCTGGGTACTATAAAGAAGATGGGATTCCCGGATTACTTCCTCATTGTGCAGGATTTTATAGCCGCTGCCCGCAGCATAGGTGTATGGGTAGGCCCCGGGCGTGGCTCTGCAGCGGGATCTGTAGTGGCATACTGCTTGGGAATCACCAACTTGGATCCAATCAAATACGATTTGCTGTTTGAGCGTTTCCTTAACCCCGACCGTATCTCCATGCCAGATATAGACGTTGACTTTGATGACGACGGCCGTGGCAAGGTGCTCCAGTATGTGGAGGAGAAATACGGCAAGGACCACGTATCGCACGTGGTAACCTTTGGTACAATGGCCACCAAGAGTGCCATAAAGGATGTGGCCCGCATACAGCAGGTTCCCCTTCCGGAGAGTGACCGCCTTGCCAAACTTGTTCCCGACAGTTTCCCTGAGGAGGTGGAGAAATACACCGATGAGAATGGTGAGGTAAAGGAGAAGACCAAAAAAGTTAAGGTAACCGTTGAGAACTGCGTAAAACTGGTTCCTGAGATGAAGGAGGCCTATGAGAACTCTGATATTCCGGGAGTGCGCGATACCTTGGAATATGCACAGAAACTTGAGGGAACCGTAAGGAATACAGGAGTGCATGCCTGTGCAATCATCATTGGACGCGATAACCTTACCGAGCATATCCCTATCTGTATAGCCAAGGACAAGGAGACGGGGGAAGACATGTGGGTATCCCAGTATGAGGGATCCTTCATTGAGGATGTGGGAATGCTCAAGATGGATTTCCTGGGTTTGAGAACACTTTCAATACTTAAGGAGGCGGTTAAGAACGTAAAGAAATCCAAGGGAATAGAAATTGATATTGAAGCTATTCCTATAGATGATAAAAAGACCTTTGAACTCTTTGGCAGGGGAGATACCGTAGCGGTGTTCCAGTTTGAGTCGCCTGGAATGCAGAAATGGTTGCGCGAGCTGCAGCCAAGCCGTTTTGAAGACCTTATTGCCATGAACGCCCTTTACCGTCCGGGTCCTATGGATTATATCCCCGATTTCGTAGCCCGCAAGAAAGGTGAGCAGCCCATTGTGTACGATTTGCCTGAAATGGAGAGCATCCTGCAGGATACATACGGAGTAACGGTATATCAGGAGCAGGTGATGCTTCTTTCGCAGAAACTGGCAAACTTTACCAAAGGTCAGGCCGACGGACTCCGTAAGGCTATGGGTAAGAAGCTCATAGACAAGATGATGGAGCTGAAGGTGAAATTCATGGAGGGTGGAGCTGCAAACGGCCACCCGCAGGAAACTCTTGAGAAGATATGGAAAGACTGGACCGCATTTGCCCAGTATGCCTTCAACAAATCGCATGCAACCTGTTATGCCTGGGTGGCATACCAGACAGGATATATGAAAGCCCATTACCCGGCAGAGTTCATGGCAGCCAACATGAGCAAGAACCTCAACAACATTGAGGAGATTACCAAGCTTATGGACGAATGCCGCAGACTTGGCAGGAAGGTTCTTGGCCCGGATGTGAACGAGAGTGAGCGCACCTTCTCTGTAAACAAGGCGGGCGATATCCGCTTTGGAATGGCAGGTGTGAAAGGTGTAGGTGGAGCTGTTGTAGACCAGATAGTAGCCTGCAGGGGCGACAAGCCGTTTACCGGTATATTCGATTTCATTGAGAGGGCTTCAGCCCATGCCACAATGAACAGGAAGACCGTGGAGTCACTGGCTTATGCCGGAGCATTCGATTCTTTCCCTGAGATAAGGAGGGAGCAGTTCTTCTCCGAGAACAGCAAAGGTGAGATATTCCTTGAGTCGCTGTGCAGGTACGGGCAGAAACTGCAAAGTGATACACTGAGTGGAGGAAACTCCCTGTTTGGCGATTTGGATGAGGGATTCAAGCCAACCCCTCCGGAAATTCCGGCTCCAAAAGACTACAACAAGATGGAGTTCCTCAAAAAGGAGAAGGAACTGGTAGGAATGTACCTGTCTGCCCACCCCCTTGATATCTACAAGTTTGAGATGGACCATTTTGCCAAACTGAAACTGAAGGATGCCGTTGCCATGAGCGCTGCTGCCGCCACTGACGCCGGCTTGAGGAAGAGAGAACTCTACCTAGTAGGACTCATTACCTCTGTAAGCAGGATGGTTTCCAAGAAAAGCGGCAAGCCGTGGGTAAAATTTGCAATTGAAGACTACGACGGCAGCGCAGAATTTGCCCTCTTTGGAAAAGATTTTGAAAACTTCATGCCTTTCCTTGAGGATGGCCAGGCCATAATGTTCAAATGCCAGATTATGCCAAAATTCGGTTTTGGCAAAGAGGAGGAGAAGGGTCCCGACGGCAAACCCCTTCCGGTGGAATGCGAGCTGAAGATCCGCAAAATGACCATGTTGGCCAACACCAAGGAAGAGTTCATCAGAAGGCTGATAATCAATATCCCTATACCAAAACTTTCCGACGATTTCCGCAAAGATTTAGTAAAAGTGCTCAAGAGCAACAAAGGAAAGAAAGGTTTGGCAATCAACCTGCTGGATTTTGAGCACGGCTACTCAGTGGAGCACATCTCCCGCAAATTCAAAGTTGATGTGAACCCCGAGCTGCTCGATTACCTTACAGCCCACAACCTTGAGTACAAGGTTGATGCTGAGGTGAGTTTGTAGGCTGACAGGATTGAATCGTATTGTTGAGGCTCTTATATGGAAGAGAGGTGAGTAAAACAATAGTAAGGCACAAAACAGCCCTAAAATGTGACCAACACAAAGCATTCGGGCACAAAAAGATACACAAACGTGCCCGGAAGGAGATATTTGGAGGTGCTTGGGCACGTTTTGTGGGGGAAATGTGCCCAATGGGGTAAGGTGGGCACAGAATAGGGGTTATTTGTTCCAGATACGGGCTCCGGTGTCGTTTTTATTTTAATACCCCTGTGCCCTCAAAGTAATCTCCGCGCCCTCAGGTGTTACCAGCATTGCGCCGGCTTCAGGCTTGCATAGGTGGCCTATGATGTCCACGTTGGGGAATTCCTTGTGGAAGCGCTCGTGTTCCTGTACAGGTACGGCAAAAAGGAACTTGTAGTCGTCTCCGCCGTTGAGGGCTGCGGTTATGGCGTCCATGTTGAGCTCGTCTGCCATTGAGAAGGTTTGTGAGGCAATTGGAATTTTAGCCAAATAGATTTTTGCACCCATGTTGTGTTCTTCACAAAGTTCCTTAACCGCTGCGGCAAGGCCGTTGGTTATGAAGTAGCCGCAGGCAGGGAAGAGTTTGGCTTCGCGGAACTGCTCTGTGGTTTTTGGGTTGATCTCCGGGCTCAAGTACTGGCTCAAGATGTATTTGTAGCGGCTCAAATCTGGCTGTACATACTCTGCTGCGCGCTCGGCCGGAATGCGGTTGAAGGCAATCTTTTCCCTTTCAAGTACGTGAAGACCCATGTATGCAGCACCTACGTTGCCGGTAAGGCATAGCAGGCAGGTGGTGTCTACTGCAGGTACGGTTGCTGCAACTTTTGCGCTCTGCACGCCACAAGCCGTAATTGCTATGTTGAGGCCTGTCATTGAGGCCCCCAAATCAAGTGACAGCTGCTCTATTCCATGCTCTTTGCAGGCGCCAAGGACGCCGCTCCAGAATTCTGCCACGTCCTCTACGCAGAATCTTGCCGAAATGCCCAATGAGAATGACAATCCCACCGGGGTGTGGCATTTTGCGTATATGCCGCCCAGTGCAAGTAGGGAGGCCTTGTAGCCCAGGTGTTTGAGCGGTGTATAGGTGAGGTCAAAGTCAATTCCCTCAAGCATAGTCTTTTGTACTGTAAGGAAATTGTTCACATCTTTGGTGCGTCCGGCTTTGTCGGGAATACGGCCGGAGAACTTCTGTGATGTGGAGTTGTTGTATGGAGTACCTTCAAAAAGTCTTTTCAGGAGTGCAACTTTGCCAATTTCGCTGATTTGTGTCCTTTTTGGAGCATTATTGTTCTCTTGAGTACCTTTTTCTAGTGATTCTGTGTTCATAAGGATGTATTTTTTACAAAAATACTCCAAAATGGTTTAACTTTGCGCTGCGATGAGTAAAAATAACGAAATTATTGAAAATATAGCCAATGCTGAGTATCAGTACGGCTTTGAGTCAAATATTTCCCAGGAGTTCATTCCCAAGGGGTTGAATGAGGATATTATCAGACTTATCTCTTCAAAGAAGGGTGAGCCTGAGTGGCTGTTGGAGTTCCGCCTCAAGGCGTTTGAGAGGTGGCAGAAGATGGAAATGCCCAAATGGGCACATCTTGATATTCCGGAGATTGATTATCAGGATATCATCTATTATGCTGCACCTCAGCCAAAGAAGGAGGTTACTGAGATAGATCCTGAGCTTGCAGAGACATTTGAGAAGCTTGGAATTCCGCTTCACGAGAGGAATGTTCTTGCGGGAATGGCCGTTGATGCGGTGTTTGATTCGGTATCTGTAAAGACTACATTCAGGGAGACCTTGGCCGAGAAAGGGGTGATTTTCTGCTCGTTCTCAGAGGCTGTAAGGGATTACCCAGATTTGGTGAAGAAATATCTTGCTTCGGTTGTGCCGGTTGGCGACAACTATTTCTCAGCACTCAACTCTGCGGTGTTCAGCGACGGTTCGTTCTGCTATATTCCAAAGAATACCCGCTGCCCTATGGAGCTGAGCAGCTATTTCCGTATCAATGCAAAGGGAACCGGCCAGTTTGAGCGTACCCTTATTGTTGCGGATGAGGGGTCATATGTGAGTTACCTTGAGGGTTGTACCGCTCCGCAGCGTGATGAGAACCAGCTGCATGCGGCGGTTGTGGAGATTGTGGTGATGCAGGATGCCGAGGTTAAGTATTCTACAGTACAGAACTGGTATCCTGGAGACAAGGAGGGTAAAGGAGGTATCTACAACTTTGTTACCAAGCGCGGTATCTGCAAAGGGGCAAACAGCAAGCTTTTCTGGGCACAGGTTGAGACCGGTTCTGCCATTACATGGAAATATCCGAGTACCATACTTAAGGGTGACAACTCAATAAGCGAGTTCTATTCTGTGGCGGTTACCAACAATTACCAGCAGGCGGATACCGGTACCAAGATGATCCATATTGGAAAGAATACCAGCAGCCGTATTGTGAGCAAGGGTATTTCTGCCGGAAAGAGCCAGAACAGCTACAGGGGCTTGGTGAAGATCCTTCCGGGTGCAGAGAATGCCCGCAACCACTCTCAGTGCGACAGCCTTCTTCTTGGAGACAAGTGCGGTGCGCACACTTTTCCTTATGTGGAGAGCGAGAACCCTACAGCAGTGGTGGAGCATGAGGCTACTACCTCAAAGATTGGTGAGGACCAGCTGTTCTATTGCCAGCAAAGGGGTATAAAGGCAGAGGATGCCGTGGGGCTTATTGTTAACGGATATGCCAAGGAGGTTATAAACCAGCTTCCTATGGAGTTTGCGGTTGAGGCGCAGAAACTGCTTCAGGTATCGCTTGAGGGAAGCGTGGGCTAACAGCTGCAAGAACAGTAAATGAAACCAAAATCTACACAATATGTTCAGTATAGAAAACGTACTTTTTACAATGGGGGGACAAGGGGTGAGCCTGCTTGAACTGCTTGCTGTTACAGCGGGTTTGAGTTGCGTGTTCCTTGCAACCAGGGGAAGGGTGCTCAATTTTTGGGTTGGGTATCTGTACAATATACTCCTTTTCTTCATGTTCTTGCAGAAGCACCTGTTTTCAAGTATGCTGGTGCAGCCCATCTCTTTTGTAATAAACTTTTTTGGGCATTACAGATGGACCCATCCTGCCCAGAATGAGAGGGACCGCAAGAACCAGCTGAAGATAACAATCCTTACAAATAAGGAGAGGCTGGTGCTGCTTGCAATTGTGGCTGCGTTTACAGTGGCATGGGGATTTTTGCTCAGCCAGCTGAACGTATGGTGGCCAAATGTGTTCCCAATGGCAAGGGCTCCGTTCCTGGATGCTTTTGTTACGTCATTCATCCTTCTGGCGCAGTACCTTTCTGCACAGAAGAAGATTGACTGCTGGGGAGCGTGGCTGGTAGTGAACATTACAAATATAATCCTATATGTTAAGGCAGGACTTGTGTTCATGCCGTTGGTGAGTGCCGGTTATCTTATCCTTGCATTCTTTGGGTTTGCAATGTGGAGAAAGCAGTACAAGGCGCAGTAGTTTAATAGTACAGATTATGGAGAATTTGATTGAAATAAAAAATTTGCATGCCAGCATTAATGGCAAGGAGATTCTCAAGGGTATAGACCTTGTGGTAAAACCTGGCGAGGTTCATGCAATTATGGGCCCTAACGGCTCTGGAAAGAGTACCCTTTCTGCAGTTCTTGCAGGCAAGGAGCATTACGAGGTTACTGAGGGATCTGTAAAGTTCATGGGACAGGACCTTTTGGCCATGTCGCCGGAGGAGCGCTCGTGGGCAGGCCTTTTCCTTGGTTTCCAGTATCCTATTGAGATTCCGGGAGTTACCAATGTTAACTTTATGAAAACTGCGGTAAACGAGCACCGCAAACAGAAAGGGCTTGCACCTCTTACTGCTGCTGAGTACCTTAAGCTTATGAGGGAGAAGCTGGCAATTGTGGAGATGGATCCCGCTTTCTCTTCAAGAGGTGTGAATGTGGGTTTCTCTGGCGGAGAGAAGAAGAGGAACGAGATTTTCCAGATGGCTATGCTGGATCCTAAACTCGCTATCCTTGATGAGACAGACAGCGGACTTGGCGTGGATGCACTGCGCATTGTGGCTACAGGTGTGAACAAGCTCAAGACCCCTGAGAATGCTACAATTGTAATTACCCACTACCAGAGATTGTTGGACTACATTGTTCCGGACATCGTACATGTATTGTACAAAGGAAAGATCATCAAAACTTCGGGTAAGGAGCTTGCCCTTGAGGTGGAGACAAGAGGCTACGACTGGCTTATAAAGGGTGAATAATTTATCGGGAAGAAATTTATGGAGAACAATTATATTTATATTCCCGACAAATCCCAGCACGAGGAGTTCAGATGCCGCGTGCCGCTGCAGGATACCGAGCAGGTGTTTGTGGTTGACGGCAAGGGGGAGAAGATGGGCTTGAACCTTGGCAAGGGGGAGATCCTTCCCCAGATGCTTCAGGTGATTGCGGTAAGGAGCCGCCAGGCGCAGGAAGATCTTTCATATTCAACAGCTTATGTTTTGGCTGAGAGGGCGCAGGCAAGGGTTCTGCTTTGCTCGCATACCCTTTCAATGGAGGATTTTACAACCCATGAGAGTGTGAATGTGGAGCTTGGAAAGGGAGCTATCCTTGATATGGTGGTGATGCAGAATGAGCACAACAAATCCAAGCACAGTACCTCTTTTAAGGTGCAGATGGAGGAGGGTGCGGTGTTCAACCTCAATGTGGTTACCCTTCATGGTGGCGAGATCTCAAATGAGATAGAGGTTAACCTCAACGGCAAGGGGGGTGAGTGCAATGTGAACGGCCTTTACCTTGCAGACGGGCAGCAGAAGGTTTCCACCAGGGTGAACATCTTTCACAATGTGCCTGAGTGTCACAGTTCACAGCTGTTCAAGGGTATTCTCGACGGGGAATCCAGAACATCATTCAGCGGAAAAATTTATGTTGCAAAGGATGCACAGAAAACCGAGGCATACCAGGCCAACAACAATCTTCTTGCATCAAGGACAGCAAAGGCCTATACCCAGCCGCATCTTGAGATTTATGCAGATGATGTGAAATGTTCTCACGGAGCAACTGTCGGGAGTCTGAATGAGGATGAACTCTTCTATATGCGTTCGCGTGGTATTGCCAAGGATGAGGCCAAGCTGTTGCAGCAGCAGGCTTTTGCTTATGCGGTGCTTGAGAAGGTTGCCAATGAGAGTTTGAGGGAGAGATTACACTCTTTGCTGGAGAGCCGTCTTAGGGGAGAATTTTCCGAGTGTGCCAACTGCAGTAAACACTGTTGCTAAGCACTGTAGCGGGGTTGTTGATTCTTTTGTTGAAAAGTAATAGATACACCTGCCATCAGTAGAGACAAAATAATATAACTTGCAGTCAATTACATTGGGTAATTGACTGCTTTTTTTATTGCAGGATACTGAATAGATAATATTAAATACCAGATAATCAATGAGTACCACCTATTCCTACAATGAGGCCTTGCAGGAGAGCGTAAAGTTTTTCAAAGGAGACGAACTGGCTGCTTCTGTATGGATAAACAAGTATGCCATGAAGGATTCCTATGGCAACTTGTACGAGAAATCACCGGAAGACATGCACCGCAGACTTGCAAAGGAGTTTGCGAGAATTGAGAACAAATATCCGAATCCTATGAGTGAGGATGAGATATATGAGCTTTTGAGGGATTTCAAATATATCATTCCACAGGGTGGCCCTATGACAGGTATAGGTAACTCATACCAGATTGCTTCATTGTCAAACTGCTTTGTAGTTGGCCATGACAAACCTGCAGATTCATATGGCGGAATCATGAAGATTGATGAGGAGCAGGTGCAGCTTATGAAACGCCGTGGCGGTGTGGGACATGACCTTTCACATATCCGTCCACAGGGAAGTGCAGTGCTTAACAGTGCCCTTACCTCTACCGGTGTGGTACCATTTATGGAGAGATACTCAAACTCTACCCGCGAGGTGGCACAGGACGGCCGCAGAGGAGCCCTTATGCTTTCAATTTCCATCAAGCATCCCGACAGTGAGAAGTTTATTGATGCCAAGATGGAGCAGGGTAAGGTTACCGGAGCAAACGTATCTGTGAAGATAGATGATGATTTTATGAGAGCTGCCCTTTCGGGTGAGCAGTATGAGCAGAAGTACCCTATTGATGCGGCAGAACCAAAGGTCTCAAAGATGGTGAATGCCCAGAATATCTGGAAGAAGATTGTACACAATGCATGGAAATCTGCAGAGCCTGGAGTGTTGTTTTGGGATACCGTGTTGAGGGAGTCGGTTGCAGACTGCTATGCAGACCTTGGATACAGGACAGTGAGCACCAACCCTTGCGGTGAGATTCCTCTATGTCCTTACGATTCTTGCCGTCTTATTGCCCTTAACCTTTATTCATACGTGGAAAATCCGTTTACCCCTGAGGCGAGGTTCAATACAGAACTCTTTAAGGAGCACTCGGGCAAGGCAATGAGACTTATGGATGACCTTATTGATCTTGAGATGGAGAAAATTGAGGCAATCCTGGCCAAGATTGATGCAGATCCTGAGACTGAGGATGTAAAAAGAACTGAGCGTGAACTTTGGGAGAAGATTAAAGCAAAATCCCTTGGCGGCAGACGTACCGGATTGGGTATCACTGCAGAGGGCGATATGTTGGCAGCCCTTGGCTTGAGATATGGCTCCGACAAGGCAATCGAGTTTGCTGTTGAGGTACAGAAAACCCTTGCTGTTGAGGCTTACAGGTCGTCTGTAAACATGGCTTCAGAGAGGGGTGCTTTCCCAATTTATGATACAAAGAGGGAGGAGAACAATCCTATGATTGACAGAATCCGCACAGCGGATGCTGCCCTTTATGAGCAGATGTCAAAAGTTGGAAGAAGAAATATCTCACTTCTTACAATTGCCCCTACAGGCACAACATCACTGATGACCCAGACCACGTCGGGAATAGAACCGGTTTTCCTTCCTTTCTACATAAGGAGAAGAAAGGTGAATCCTAATGACCAGAATGTGGTGATTACCTTCAAGGATGATGTGGGTGACTGCTGGGAAGAGTATTATGTTTTCCACCACAAGTTCCTTACCTGGTGTGAAGTTAACGGCATCCCTGCTGAGGATGTGAAGAAGATGGGAGTGAAGGAGGTTGAGGCTTTGGTTGAGAAATCTCCATATCACAGGGCTACATCTGCTGATATTGACTGGGTTGCCAAAGTGAAGATGCAGGGCAGTATCCAGAAATGGGTTGACCACTCTATCAGCGTTACTGTTAACTTGCCTAATTCGGTTACCGAAGAACTTGTTGCAAATGTGTACAAGACTGCCTGGGAGGTTGGATGTAAAGGAGTTACAGTGTACAGGGACGGCTCAAGGGCAGGAGTGCTTGTCTCTGCCAAGGAGGAGAAGAAGGAGAGCGTTGCAATCAAGCCTAAGGAGAGACCAAAATCACTTGAGGCAGATGTTATCCGTTTCAATAACGGCAAGGAGAGATGGATTGCACTTGTGGGCAAACTGAATGGGGCACCGTACGAAATCTTTACCGGTCTGGTGGATGATGACAGCCGCAATATCCCCAAGTCTGTAGAGACTGGATTCATTGTTAAGGAGAAGGATGTGAAGACAGGTGTTTCCCGTTATGATTTCCATTTTGTAGACAAATACGGTTATACAAATATTGTGGGAGGTATCTCGCACATGTTCAACAAGGAGTACTGGAACTATGCAAAACTGATTTCTGGAGTATTGCGCCACGGTATGCAGATTGTTGATGTGCTTAACCTTATCAACGGCCTTTCATTGGACAGCGAGGCCATCAATACCTGGAAAAACGGCGTGGAGCGCAGCTTGAAACGCTATATTCCGGATGGTACCAAGGACGATACCGGAAAGAAATGTTCAAAATGCAATTCAAATCATCTGGTTTACCAGGAGGGTTGCCTTGTTTGTATGAATTGCGGTTATTCAAAATGCGGTTGATATGATTCTATATCCGAATGCAAAAATAAATTTAGGTTTAAGTGTTTTAACAAAGAGGGAGGATGGGTTTCACAACCTTGAAACCCTCTTTTATCCTGTAGAGGCCAAGGATGTGCTGGAAATTGTGGTGAGCAGTGACCTCTCAATGCACCAGTACGGGATAGAGTATCCGGGTGATCCTATGGACAACCTTTGCATCAAGGCCTACAAGGCCCTGAAGGAGGATTTTGACATTCCTCCAGTAGATATCCACCTTTACAAGAAAATCCCTGTAGGGGCTGGCTTGGGAGGAGGATCGGCAGATGCTGCCTTCACCCTCCGTGGTCTTAATGATATGTTTTCCCTCAATCTTCCCGACGATAAATTGGCGGAGTATGCAGCCTCCCTTGGCAGCGACTGTGCATTTTTCATATACAACCGCCCGATGCTTGGAACCGGAAGGGGAGAGATACTGGAGCCTGTAGAGGTTCCGGCTCTTGAAGAGTATGAGATAAGGCTGGTTTATCCTCCATATTTTGTATCTACAGCCGCTGCCTATGGCGGAATAGTACCGCGAAGCAGATGGTGTGAAATGGGCTGGAAAGAGGATTCAAGGGGGATAATGGAGCTCCTTGCACAGCCTGTTGAGTGCTGGAAAGATTCCCTTGTAAATGATTTTGAAAGGACAGTATTTGCAAAGATTCCCCAGCTTGCAGCTTATAAGGATGAACTTTATGCACAGGGGGCTGTATATGCTTCCATGAGCGGAAGCGGATCTGCATTCTTTGGGATTTTCAGGAAATAGAAGGCAAACGGTTGTCTGAATGAAAAAAAGGGGCCCCGCTACTACTACGGATGCCCCTTTTGGACTAAAACCTAAACCTACACTTAATAGATGCATTTAGGGTAAAAAACGTTGCGTCAATTTTTAAAAATTTTTTTGCAAGGTATCCGGGAAATTAGGAATCCTATGAGGCTTACCCCTACAAATGTAAACAGGATATCTGTTGCGCGGATCTCAACTGGGAATGCAGATAATACATAATTGCCTGGTATTGTGATAAATCCGAATACCTGCTGGGCAAGAGCCAATGCTGCCCCAATAACGGTTCCTCCAATGCATCCAAGGAGTGAAATGAGTGTTCCATGCAGTAAAAAAATCTCCTTTACAAACTCTTTTGTAGCACCAAGTCCAAGAAATGTTTCAATGTCCTCCCTTTTTTCAGCTATCATCATGCTCAGGCAGCTGAAGATATTTATGGAGATGATGGTGGTGATGAAGAACAGAATAAGGTAGATTGCCCCCTTCTCTGCATTCATCATCCTGTACAGTGTGGCGTTCTGTTCCAGTTTGTCCTTTACGGTGCAATTGGGAAAAAGCGATTCAATATCTCTTTTTACATCGTTGGCTCCGGTAATTCCCTTTTTGAGGAATACCTCTACCGATGAGCATTCATTATCAGCTTTGCCTGTAAGTTCCATGGCAATCTGTCGGGAAACATATATTAAAGAACTTTCGTCTGAGCTCTGGCCTTGCAGGGTCCCTCCATGGAATACTTTGCTGTAGTTGACTGATTCCAAAGGGTTTGTGATTGAAACATTACCGTCTGTTTTTGGAAAATAGAGCTCTATTGGGGTAGAGAATCTGGTTCTGGCTCCAAGGTTGTATGCCAGTACCTCTCCAAGCAGGGCAAATCCAATTTCATTGAGGCGGAGTCTTGAAGAGCCCTCTATAAGGTTGCTCCCTAACGGATTTGCCTCAAAGTAGGCTGAATCCGCCCCCTTCATGCGGGCTATTGTCTCCTTTGCGCCGTATTTGATGAATACGTTCTCCTCTATAACTGGATGAGCAGACTGTACCTGGGTAGGCCATGCCTGCCTGCTGAGTTGTTCAGGTGTGATGATAAGGGTCTTTCCGCTCTTTGGGGTTATAACAAAATCGGCTTTGTAACTCTCATAGATTTCTCTTATGGAGTTATCAAAGCCGTTGTATACAGAAAGAATAATGACAAGGGCCATACTTCCTATGGCAATGCCTGCTGCACTTATACCGGAAATAATGTTTATTACATTGTGTTTCTTCTTGGCAAACAGGTATCTGAGGGCTATATGGATCCTTGTCCTCATCCGCTATCTTTTCAGAAGATCATCTATGTGCTCTACATAATCGAGGGTGTTGTCGCGGTAGAAGGCAATCTCGGGAACAATCCTGAACTGTTTCCCCACAAGTCTGCCCAACTCTCCCCTTATCTGTTTTACAGAGTTCTGCAGAAGCTCCATGGCCTGGTCTCCTTTTGCAGACGGGAATATGCTCACAAACACCTTGGCAAAGGAAAGATCAGGACTAACCCTCACCTCGCTTACTGTTACCATTGCTCCTCCAAAAACAGCCATACCTTTGCTTCTGATAATCTCAGCAAGGTCTTTCTGCAGCTGTTTTCCTATTTTCTGCTGTCTTGTGCTCTCTCCTTCCATTGTTTTTTGTTTTTTGGATTGCTATTGTCTGTTATCTGTAGGAATACTAGTTGAACTTGAGGATGAAGTAGTTCTTCTTTCCTTTCTGTACAAGGATGTATTTGCCGTTGATGAGGTTCTCCTCTGTAAGGGCGCCGTCTACAGCGGTAAATTTCTCCTTGTTGATGCTAAGACCGTTTGCCTGGATCATCTTGCGGCACTCACCTTTTGATGGGAAGATGCTTGACTCTACAGCCAGCATGTCAATGATGTTGCTTCCAAGTTTCTCCTTTGAAACCTCAAACTGAGGAACACCGTCAAATACCGAAAGGAATGTCTGCTCGTCCAATTTCTTCAAAGCCTCCTGGGTAGAGTTGCCGAACAGCATATTCGAAGCCTCTACAGCCTTGTTGAACTCCTCCTCGCCGTGAACCATCACTGTAATCTCCTTTGCAAGAAGTTTCTGGAGGGTTCTCATGTGAGGTGCCTCCTTGTGCTCTGCAATGGCCTTCTCAATGGTCTCCTTGTCAAGCATTGTAAAGATCTTGATGTATTTCTCTGCATCCTCGTCTCCTACGTTCATCCAGAACTGGTAGAAAGTATACGGAGAAGTGTAGTTAGGATCCAACCAGATGTTTCCTTTCTCGGTCTTTCCAAATTTTCCGCCATCTGCTTTGGTAATAAGAGGGCAGGTAAGTGCAAATGCCTCATTGCCGGTCTTTCTGCGGATAAGCTCAGTACCTGTGGTGATATTGCCCCACTGGTCGCTTCCACCCATCTGAAGCTTGCAGTTCATGTGCTCGTTAAGGTATAGGAAATCGTATCCCTGTACAAGCTGGTATGAGAACTCAGTAAATGACATACCCTCTCTGGCCTCGCCAGAAAGACGTTTCTTTACAGAATCCTTGCTCATCATGTAGTTTACGGTGATGTGCTTTCCAATGTCCCTGATGAATGAAAGGAATGAGAAGTCCTTCATCCAGTCATAGTTGTTTACAAGCACTGCAGCGTTCTCCTTGTCTGAATCAAAATCAAGGAAAATTGAAAGCTGTTTCTTGATTGCTGCAATATTGTGGTTAAGGGTAGCCTCATCCAAAAGGTTCCTCTCTGCGCTCTTCATTGAAGGGTCTCCAATCATTCCGGTAGCACCGCCAATCAGTGCATATGGCTTGTGTCCGCAATTCTGGAAATGTTTGAGCATCATGATGCTCACAAGGTGTCCGATGTGCAATGAATCTGCTGTAGGGTCTATTCCCACATATGCAGCTGTGCACTCTTTCATAAGCTGCTCCTCAGTACCTGGCATCATTGTGTGGATCATTCCCCTCCAGGTAAGCTCTTCTACAAAATTCTTCATTTTCAGTTTATATTTTACGTTCTATTTCCGTTTGGTGTATAATAACTCGCAAAGTTAACATTTTTACTCAAATAGCTTGTATTTCTTCCCCTTGTTATAGAGAGTTTGCCTTGTAATTCCCAACTCCTGGGCTGCCAGGGAGATATTTCCCCTGTTGCGCTTTATGGCACCCTTCATCATTTTTTTCTCCATTTGCTCCAGAGTGACCGGTTTATCAGAGCCGCCTCCGCAGGAATCAGACTCTTTTCTTCCCGACAGTTTCTCTTTGCAAAGTGTTGCTGCTGTCATGTTTTCTGATGCCAGGTTTTCATCTGTCAAGCTTCCTGTCGGGAGTGGAGTCTCCTGCTCCATATTGCCGGAGGATTGTCCGCCGGTTGCCGCCTGAAGAATCTGCCTCATCTTGCAGGCATTCCTGAGGGTTACCAGCAGTTTCTCATTATTCCACGGTTTGGAGACAAAATCAAATGCCCCCGCATCAGTCAGCTGCATGGCAAACTGGCTTTGGCCAAAATTGGTAAGGGCAACAACCTGCACATTTTGTCCGTAGCCGGAAAGCCTTTTTACCAGTTCAAGGTATTTCTCCCTTTCGTTGCTGTTGTTTCCCCCGGCATCAAGAATTACAACATCTATGCTCCCTTTCAGGGCCATTTCCTCAATTGTGGCAGTGCCGGATTCGGTGATTACATTGCTGAAATGTTTCTGAAGAAGCAGCGTAAGTGGGGTCAGCAGTCCCCTGTTTGTATCTGAAATGAGTATTGTCCCTTCAATTTTATCCATAATATATGTGTTCTTATTGCTATCGGAAACGGTTTTGTAAATACCTTAAACAATCATATAACTTGTTGTAACAGTTAATGTTGATGCAAATGTAAAAATATTTTACACAACTGCAAAATATGTAAAGAAAATTTACAAAAAGTAGATGTAATATGCAGATATACAGTGGGGATATACAATATAGGTGTACAATGCAAATATGCAGTGCAGGTATACAGACTGTGCGTAGTTGCGTGTGTTTGTGCGGAGGCTCCTGCAATTCGTTGTCCACGGTACCCCCGCTCCCAGAGCGTTCTGAGGGCGCCAAGTGTGGACAATCCAACAAATTTGTTGAGTTGTCCACGCTGATGTGCCCTGGAGTGCATTCCAGGGGGTATGGGTGTGGACAACGAATTGCAGGAACTTTTTCCATAGCCAGTACACTGCCAACGGCTCACCCTGCAACGGGCACTCTGTCGCCGTGAACGGATATCCGATGCCCGATACCCGGATACCCGATGCCAAATACTGCAAGTAACCTCATCCTGCAGCAACAGAGCTGGGGACGCGGAGAGATTTTCTTGTCAGTTAAAGGGAATTTTGGGAGAAAATTGTATTTTTGTTTCCCGTCTGCCTGTCGTAGCGCCACAAAGGCTGCTGTCGGGAAGTTTGGGAGAAATTAAAAACAATATAAATATGAAACACGGAATTTTCAAATCATTGGCAATTGCGGTATTGCTTTTTGCCGTAATTCCTGCATTTGCACAGTTGCCACAAAAATTGGCACAGTTTGGCAATATAAGCGGAATAAAGGAGCTTGAGGTGTCGCAAAAAATGGAGAATCCTTTTAAGGAGAAATATGTGATGTTCTTTGAGCAGCCTATAGACCACAGCAACCCTTCAAAGGGAACCTTCAAACAGAGGGTGGTTGTAGCTGTAGCAGACTACAATGCCCCTACAGTAATCATTACTGAAGGTTACGGTGGAGCATATGGCCTCAATCCAAGATACAGGGAAGAGGTATCAAAACTTTTCAATACCAATATGGTGCTTGTTGAGCACAGATATTTCCTTGAGTCTGTCCCTTTCATGCAGGATGATACAACAATCACCCCTGAAACTTTGAATTGGGATTATATGACTGCCGTAAACGAAGCTGCCGACCTTCACAATGTGAACCAAACACTCAGAAAGGTGTTTACAGGAAAATGGATTGCAACCGGCATAAGCAAAGGCGGTCAGACAACAATGTTCTATACTGCATATTATCCAGAGGATTTGGATGTTTCTGTGCCGTATGTGGGTCCGCTATGCAAGGGCGTTGAGGACGGACGTCATGAGCCGTTCCTTGCAGAGTATGCAGGCACGCCGGAGGACAGGGAGATACTCAAGGCTTTCCAGGTGGAGTTCCTCAAGAGAAGGGAGACAATCAGGCCTATGTTTGAGAAACTCTCTGTAGAAAAGAACTATACCTACAAGATAAGCATGGATGCCGTTTATGATTACTGTGTTCTGGAGTTCCCGTTTGCTTTCTGGCAGTGGGGAATGAAGACCTCTACCGTACCTGATCCAAAGACCGCAACAGACGAGCAGATGTTCAACTACCTTGTGCGAACAAGCGGCCCGGATTATTTTGCAGAGGGTGGAGACTCGGCACCGTTCTTTGTACAGGCGGCAAAGGAGCTTGGCTACTACGGCTATGATACAAAACCTTTCAAAGGGCTCCTTACAATCAAGGATGCGGAGGGTTATCTGAACAAACTTTTTGTACCGCAGAGCCAGACATTCAAGTTTGACAAATATCTTTACAGGAAGATAAAGAAGTTCCTTGCAAAAACCGATTCAAAGATGATGTTCATCTATGGACAGTTTGATCCTTGGAGTGCAGTTATGCCTGTTGCCCCAGTGAAGAATGAGGAGCTTAAGAAGAAAGGCAAGGGACGCCAGACAATGAAACTTTACATTGAGCCGAATGGCAGCCACAGAGCAAGAATCTCCACTTTGCCGGAGCCTATGAAACAGGAGGCAATTGCAACACTGAAAGAGTGGCTTGAACTATAGATTATGGAATTCAAGGAGATAACTTTACAGGATAGGGATTGGATGCGCCAGTTGCTCGGTTACTCGGATAACCGGGCAACTGAATTCAATTTTACAGTGCTGTACATCTGGCGTGATATCATGCGCTCACGGGTGTGCAGGGTGAGAGATTACCTGGTTGTGCGGTTCTTCCCTAAAGGTGCTCCGGCACCAATGTATCTTTTTCCGCAGGGAAGAGGAACGGCAGAGGATTTGAAGCAGGTGCTGGAATCCTGTATGGAGGATGCCCGCCAGAATGGCCATCCTTTCCATATGGCATCTGTGCAGAATGGCCATAAGGAGATCCTTGAAAATCTTTTTCCCGACAGATTCACATTTGAGCCCAACAGGGATTATTTCGACTATATCTACTCTGCAGAAGACCTGACATTCCTCAGGGGGAAGAAGTTCCAGAGCAAAAGAAACTTTGTTTCACGCTTCAAAAGGCAGGAGGGGTGGAGCTATGAACCTCTTGGGAAGGACAACCTTAAGGAGTGTGCTGCAATGAGCATCAGCTGGTGTGCCAAATACGGGTGCGGAAAAGACCCTTCAATGGCAAGCGAGTCGTGTTCTGTAAAGAATGCTCTGCAGAATTTTGAACAGTTGGGCCTTATGGGCGGTCTGCTGAGGCTCAACGGTGAGGTTGTGGCATTTACCATTGCCGAAAAGACAAATTCAGATACTCTTCTGGTACATGTGGAGAAGGCATATGGAGATATTGTGGGAGCTTATCCGGCAATTGCCAATGAGTTCCTCAGGAACACAATTGTTGTGGATGAACAGACTGGAGAACTCTCTGTAAGGTATATAAACAGAGAGGATGATGCAGGAGACCTTGGGTTGCGTGAGGCAAAAATGCAATATCATCCACTCTTTTTGCTTGAAAAATATTCTGTTAAAGAAAAATAATTATCTTTGCAGCCGAAACCAATACATTTAAAAATTTGGAACCTCCCAGTAGCATTACAGTAGAACTTCTGGTTCTCTCTTTTTCAATACTAGGCCTGATTATCTGTTCAGCCCTTATATCTGGAAGTGAAGCGGCATTCTTTTCACTTACACCAGGACAGAGGGATGCGCTTAAACAGGAGGGTGATTCCAAGGGTGAAAGGGTGCTGTGGCTCCTTTCCAACCCAGATTATCTTTTGGGTACAATCCTGCAGGCAAACAATATTGTAAACATCCTCATAGTGCTTCTGTCCACTATGTTGCTGGGCAAGCTGTTTGATTTCTCAAACTATCCTGTAGTGGAGTTCCTGGTAAATACCATCCTTGTAACTTTCTTTCTCCTTATTTTTGGAGAGGTTCTTCCAAAGATTATTGCAACCAATTTTCCGGTGCAGTTTGCCAAGACTATGGCATTCCCCCTCTCTACGCTCTACCCCGTAACAAGGCCGTTCAATAAAATGATGTCAAAATTTACATCAAGGTTGTCGGAGAATATGGGTGGCAAGGGCGATGTAACTCTTGAGGAACTTTCAGAGGCGGTAGACATTGCCACCGAAACTGCCAGTCCGGAGAAGAAGATGCTTAAGAGTATAGTAAAGCTCCCTACAATCAGCGTTGAAAAGATCATGAAGCCGCGCGTGGATGTTGTGGCTATAGACATTGATTCAACCAATGAGGAGGTTGTGAAGATTGCCCGTGAGTGCGGTTTTTCCCGTCTCCCTGTATATCAGGAAGATCTGGATGATATAAAAGGTTTCCTTTACATTAAGGATATGCTCCCTTACATTGCCGGAATGGCAGATGACTTCAACTGGAAGGACCATATCAGGGATGCATATTTTGTTCCCGAGAGCAAAAAGATCAATGACCTTCTTGAGGAGTTCCGCAACAAGAAGATGCATTTGGCTGTGGTGGTGGATGAATATGGCGGAACAGACGGAATTGTAACGCTTGAGGATATCCTTGAGGAGATTGTGGGTGAGATTGTGGATGAGAGCGACTTTGAGGAACTTGAAGAACTGAATAGAAAATAAGAAAATATAATATGGGTCTGTATTTAAGAAAAGAACTTAAGAACGGAGCAGAGATATCCGTTTGGGAAGTCACGGAAAGCGAAGAAGAACTGCTGAAAATCATTTCTATTCCCAATGAGGAACTGGAAGAACTGTATTACACCAAAAGCGTACAGAGAAGACGCGAGAAGCTTGCTGTGAGGGCGCTGCTCAATACCATCTTTGAGGATAAGGTGTATTTGGGCCATCACGATAACGGTGCGCCGTTCATCCAGAATGACTTTACCCACATAAGCATTACCCATACAAACAGGTTTGTTGCCATCATCACACATCCTACAGAGGAGGTTGGAATTGACATTGAGAGCATAGAGAGGGATTTCTCCGTAGTGGAGAAGAAGGCCCTTTCGGAGGATGAGATTGATGATTTGCAGGACAAGAACCGCAACCTCCAGCTTGCAATCTACTGGTGTGCAAAAGAGGCAATCTACAAACGCATGAGCCAGCACGGGGTGGACTTTGCCAAACAGATGGAGGTGGACAAGTTCAATCCCAAGGAGGAGGGAGACATTGAGGCAACGTTCATAAACAAGGACGGTACGGAAGAGGAATTTGAACTGGAATATGAAGTTTTTGACAATCATGTAATGGTGTGGCTGGTAGGTTAGCCGCACCTTTTTTATATATTTATCCTATATTTTGGGCAGTGTTAAACCCACACTCTCCACAGATGAGGAAAAAAGTTTAACACCCTATGATTATCAGCGAGTTGCCGGTGCGTGAAAATTTGCATGTAAAACCTTTCCGGAGTTAACTTTGTGAAAAAGCCAAAGATATGGGAGCAATGAACTTCAAAATCCAAAATTTACTGGGCGCACTTGCAGTTGCCCTTATGATATCTGCCGTTTCTGCATACGGACAGCATAAACATGCGGAAGCCTTCAGCAATTACACTAAGCTTCTCTCACCGGAGAAGGTGTATCTTCATACAGACAAGGATACATACTTTGCAACCGATACCATCTGGATAAGCGGTTATGTGGAGAATGCATCATACAACAGCGAGTTCCCGGAATCCAACTATATATACGTGGAACTCATCAGTGACCAGCTGTATACAGATTTCACCAGCTGGACAAAATCGTTGGCATCAGCTCCGGAGGTTATTGTAAGGCAGAAGCTGCGCCGCACCGGCAACTCATTCAGCGGCCATATTGTAGTACCGGAGATGAACTCTACCGGCAAGGGTATCCTGCGCGGATATACCTACTGGATGCTCAATTCCCCTGCTGAATATATGTTCTACAAGGAGCTGTCGCTTGTGAATCCTATGAAGGACAAGCATGTGAAGGCTATGCAGGACAAGGGGATAAAAAGGGATGAAGAGTATACTCGTATTGGCGTTGAATATCCATACGCTACAACAGAAACCAAAGGGAATGGCCCTGTATATGATGTACAGTTCCTTCCCGAGAGCGGCAACTATATAGCCGGCAAAAAGGCACATATCTATGTGAAAGGTATAAATGGTGAAGGACGAGGTGCAGAGGTGTATGGAGAGATTCTTGCTCCCGACGGGTCATCAATAGCCTCATACCGCACAGATTCCCTGGGCTTTGCCAAGGTGGTTGTTCCTGAACTTCCACATGGGAAACTTGTGGCTACAGTAAAGGACAAGAGCGGATATCATGCAAAAGTGCAGCTTCAGGATCCTGTTGCAAGTGGCGTTGTAGTGTATGGCTTTATGGAGGCCGACAAGATCCGTTTTGTTGTTGAATCCACACCTGATCTCCAGGCCGCAGGACTTTCTGTAATCTTTGCAAACGGTTCTGAGGCATATTATACTAAATCCCTCAGCAGGGAAGTGGAGAATCTTGTGATGCCTTTGGAACAGCTGAATGAGGGTATCCATACAATTTCGGTTACGGATGCTGAAGGCAACGTATATGCGCAGAGACCTTTTGCAGTTCTTCCTGCAGGGGCGGAGAAACTTCAGGTAGCTTTGGGCAAGGAGTCATACGGCAAGCGGGAGAAGGTCAACCTTACAGTATCTGTTCCAAAAGAGATGCTTCAGGGCAACGGAAGTTTCTCTGTAGCGGTAACCGATATGGGGAGCGTGGATAATGAAGAGAAGACAAACATAAAGTCATATATGCTCCTCAAGAGCGAGCTTAACGGTTATATAGAGAATCTTGAGGACTACTTTAATCCGCAGATTCCTTACAGCCGCAGGATGGCTATGGCAGACATGCTCATGCAGACACATGGATGGAGATATTATGATATGTCAAAGATTCTCCAGAATAGAAACGAAACTCCTGCATTTGGAAAGGAGTACACACAGACAATTGCCGGTAAGGTTATAGGAATGTTGGGAAATACTGTAAAGAGGTCTACAGTATCATTTCTTGCCCCTACTATAAACTTTTCTGCAATGGGCGAGATAAATACCGGCCATTTTGTGCTGGAGAATGTGGATTTCCCTGAAAACACCCGTTTTATTGTAAGTGCAAATAACAGGAACGGAAAGGGTACCATGCATGCGCCTATCCTGCAGGATGACTGGTTTGCTCCAATGTATGAGTATCCTGTGAAAGGAGAGAAGATTGTATATTCTCCGGAGTACGGACGTCTGGTGGAGGACATTTATTACAGCAATGATGACGGTAGGCACCAGATGGCGTTCCAGCTCGACCCTGTAGTGGTAACTTCAACCCTCATCACTCCAAGGAACTCCCCTTCACCATATCCCAACATCCCTATAAGAAAGGAAAACTACAGGAATGAGACTGCACTAAGGCCATATGCAAAAGGAGGATATGACATAGCCTCATATGTTGCAGCGGCTTTCCCTGGAGTACGTAGAAGCCCTAGAGGAGATAATCTTATGGGACGGGTTCACAGTAATCACTGGATGCCTGTACTTGTATATTTGAACAGAGTGTTTCTTCCTGGATATGAGGTGCTGAACTCCAATTTGTGGCAGATGCCACTTTCAGAGGTTGAGTCAATCATATATGTATCGGGCCTTGCGGCATCACCGTTCCAGCCTCCGTTCGTCTTTGAGCGTATGCCTACATATCCGTCACCAGTGCTCATGATCCGTACAAAACCCAATATAAACATGAAGGCTCCCGGTAATGTGGTCTCTTCATACCCTATTGGATGGCAAAAACCTGCAAAGATGTACTCTCCAAAATATGAATCAGCGCAGGAGAAAGCATCAAAGAGGGCAGACAAGAGGATGACACTCTATTGGAACCCTGCATTGAAGATTGGTGCAGACGGCAAGGCTCAGGTAAGTTTCTATACCAATGATACAGGTGCCGACATGAGGGTTGAGGTAGAGGGCCGTTCAGGTGCAAGACAGTACCACTATGCAGAAAAGGTGATTAAGGCAAAGAAATAGCTGTAGGGATGAAAACAGTATTTAAACTAACGGTACTTGCAGCACTTCTGTGGGGGTGTGTGGCGGAAAATCCTGCCACAAAGGTGCTTGATGAGGTGGAAACCTACATTGTGGAGCGCCCTTATGATGCCCTCATGGTGCTGCAGGACCTCAACCCTTCTATGATGGAGGGGAAGAGGGTGCAGGCAAAATACTCCCTCCTCATCTCAATGGCTATGGAGAGCAATGCCCTTTATCCCGACAATTTCTCGTACCTGCAGCCTGCAATGGATTTTTACCTGAAAAAAGGGAATCCTGATGAAAAGCTCCGTACTTTCTATCTTATGGGGAGGATCTGTGAGAATACAGGTGATTTCCAGGGTGCTATGGAATCCTATGTTAAGGGATTGGCAGAGGCTACAGGCACAAAGGATGCGGCAACAGCAGCCAAAATGCATTATGCAAAGGGAAATATGCACCGTAGTCTGCGCCAATGGGACAAGCATGTGCTGCACATGAAAGAGGCGGCAGCACTTTTTGAAGAGTGTGGGGATTATACTCTGCGTTTTGATTCTTGGGCCAATGTATTCAGCGGATATGTTGCAATGGAGAGCAGGGAAGATGCAGCCCGTGTACTGGAAAACCTTCAGGCGATGGCAGACAGTGAGAATCCCAATGAACTCTCTTTGCTGTATGAAAGCAAAGTGGCATTTGCAGGGGCGTTTGTAGGGGAGAAGGCCCTTGCCGAACACCTGCAGGAGTATGTTGAGGTGGTGCCCCACAGTTATGTAGGGTGGCTTACTGTAGCAGAAAAGAGGCTGGAGATGAAAGATTTGCATGGATGCAGACAGGCGATGGACTCATATTGTCTATATTCTATGGACAGGAGCATGAAGTATCATCATATTGCATCAAGGCTCTATGAGGAGTATGGGGATGCGGAGGCTGCAGTGGAGCATTACAGCATGTATGTGTCAGCTTCAGATTCTGTCGGGAAGGCACTGTTGCTCAATGATACCAAATTCATTGAAGAGAGATATGCCCTCATGAGGGAGGCCCGTGTGAGGAAGATGACAAGCCTGCTTGCAGCAGGGTTCATAGTTCTCCTTGCCGGAGTGATTGCGGTGGTGGTATACAGGTTGAAAATAAGGTTGAAGGAGAATGACAGTTACAGGCAGCAGTGCCAAATGCTTATGCAGGAAAAATCCACTCTGGCTCAGACTCTGGAGGAGAGCCTGGTGCTTAACGGGGACATGAAAGGGATTGTAAGGGAAAGGCTGGCCCTTCTAAACAAATTCCTGGCTGCCAACATTACGGAGAACTGGAAGGCAGACAAGAGTGCCCAACAGCAGATGGATGAACTGTTGTCAAACAGGGAAGAGTTCATGTCATCCACAATTGCTGCCTTTGAGGCAAGTCACCCTGCGTTCATAGCATATTTGAAGGAGCATGGGCTTAATGAGAAGGAATTGGGCTATTGCTGTCTGTATGCCATTGGCCTCAACGGCAAGGAGGTGGGAGCATTTACCAAGATGAGCCGCCACTATATTGTGAACAGCGAGATAAGGAAAAAGCTGGGGCTTACCGAGCAAAAGACCAATTTGGACAAGTATATACAACAGCTTCTTGATTCTGACTCATATTCTGGTTAACTTTGCCTATTGCAAAAACTGATTTAAGTATGAAAAGAATCCTTTTGGCCATAGCATTTGTGGCCCTTACACTTGGGGCAAATGCCCAGATCAACGATATCCCGCGTTCAACTCCAGAGGAGCAGGGTGTCCCTTCAAAAGCCCTTATTGAGCTTTTTGATGCCATGCACAACATGGAGCAGACAGATATCCACAGTATGATAGTGATGCGTCACGGCAAAGTGGTGGGGGAGTTCTACCCTGCACCGTTCGCACCGCAGTACCAGCACACCCAGTACTCCAGCTCCAAGACCCTTGTGAGCCTTGCAGCAGGAATAGCAATTGACGAGAACAGGCTCCGCCTTACAGACAGGGTTGCAACATTCTTCCCTGAGTATCTTCCCGACAGCATCTGCACCAACCTTGCAGATATGACCGTGCGCGATCTTCTTACCATGCAGAGCGGAATCAAGCCCGATTGGGGAATGAGGGCAAAGACCACAGAGTGGATTAGGACCTTCCTTGGCAAACCGGTTCCCAACAAGCCTGGCGAGGTGTTCGCATACGATTCAATGGTAACCTACATGATCTCTGCAATTGTACAGAAAGTTACCGGCAAGACCGTTCTTGAGTACCTTAAAGAGAAGATGTTCAATCATATGGGTGTTACTGTTGTAAACTGGGAGGAGAGTCCCGAGGGAATCAATACCGGCGGCTGGGGCCTTCACATACAGAGTGAGTCATTGGCTAAAGTGGGACAGATGTGGCTTGATGGCGGCGTTTGGAACGGCAAGCAGATTGTCTCTAAAGAGTGGATTGAGCAGATGAGTGCCAAACAGGCAAACGGCGGCGATTACGGCTACGGTTACCAGGTTTGGATGTGCAAATACCCAAGCGCAGTAAGGGCGGACGGTGCTCTTGGCCAGTATGTGATTGTAGTACCTGAGAAAGACGTTGTAATTGTCCTTACAGAGGCATCATTCACCAACGGCAAGCCTCAGAGAAACCTTATCTGGGACAATTTCCTTCCACAGCTTGTGGATGAGCCGCTTCCTGCAAGCAAAGACTATCAGACACTCCTTGCAAAACAGGCTGCATACACCCTTGAGATTCCTGCCGGAAAAGAGAAGTCTTCTGTAATGAAGAAACTTGCAGGCAAGAAGATCCTGGTTCCAAAGAACAAATACGGCTGGAAAGAGGTGGTGTTTGAGCAGGGTGCAGACAAACAGCTTCTTATGCACCTTACCAAAACCGACGGTACAACCTATACCCAGCCAATGGGCTACAAGAAATGGGCAACCGATACAATAGCAGGTCTTCCGCCATACTCAATCAACCCTATTGACTGGCACCGTGGCCTTGAAGGTCCGTTCTACGGCGCAGCATGCTACGGCTGGGAGAAAAATATACTCAATGCCAATATCCACTATGTAAACTGGGTAACTTCCCTATACACCACCTGGGAGTTTAAAGACGGCGAGATAATCCTTTCAATCTCAAATAACTACGCAAAGAATAAGGTTGAGAAGTTCACTTGTAAAGTTGAGTAGCAGAAAAACAAAAAAGGGCAGCTGAAAAGCTGCCCTTTATGTTGAGATACAAGGATTCGAACCTTGACAGACAGAACCAAAATCTGTAGTGCTACCATTACACCATATCTCAGTGAGACTGCAAAGGTATGTAAAAATTTCTTATAACCCAAAAAAATCCAAAAAGGCCTGTCCGTAAAGGATGTACAGAACGGTCCATACACCAAATCTGAGGGCTTTGCCCAAGAAGATGAATATTACGCACTTGGGGAAATTTATTCTGTAGAATCCGAGTCCTATGGCAAAGACATCGCCAATGAATGGAAGCCAGCAGAGCATTGCCATAAAGGGGCCATATTTGTTTATCTTTCCACGCTGTTTTTCCAGTTTTTCTCTGGATACGTGGAAGTATTTCTCAATCCATTCCCATTTACCAAGGTATCCCATGCCGTAGGAGGTGAGGCTGCCAAGGCTGTTGCCCAGGGTGGCTACGCAGAATGTTGTGATTGGATCACATCCTGCAACCATTGCCCCCACCAGCAGGATTTCTGCGCTGAACGGTATTACGGTTGCTGCCAGAAAGCATCCTATGAAAAGCCCCACGAGGCCCAAACCTAACAATCCTTCCATTATCTTTTTGCTTTAAAGAAGTCTGAAACCATTTTGCCGCATTCATCGGCAAGTATTCCTCCAACTGTCTCTGTTTTTGGGTGCATGAGGGATGGGGTGAACTTGGAGTATCCGCGTTTGCTATCGGGAGCACCATAGACAACCCTTTTTATCTGAGACCATGCAAGTGCTGCGGCACACATTGGACATGGCTCTACGGTTACATATAATGTGCACTTGTCCAGGTACTTGCCTCCAATGGTTGAGGTGGCCATGGTGATGGCCTGCATCTCTGCGTGGGCAGTTGCGTCATTGAGGGTTTCGGTGAGGTTGTAGGCTCTGGCAATCACTTTGCCGGCGCATACCACCACTGCCCCAATTGGCACTTCGTCCTTTTCAAGGGCTTTGTGGGCCTCTTTAAGGGCCTCCTTCATGAACAAAATATCGGGATGATTGTTTTCCATAAACAGATTTTGCGCAAATGTAGTTATTTTTTTGTGTCAATTTGGCAGAAAGGGGATTTGGCACTCATTTTGCCCATATAAACGGCATAACCACGACAAATATTTGAAAAACATAACAACTATGAACATTAAACCATTAGCAGACAGAGTGTTGGTAGAGCCAAAAGAGGCTGAGACCAAAACAGCAAGCGGATTGTTTATTCCCGACAACGCAAAGGAGAAACCACAGGAGGGTACAGTATTGGCAGTAGGTCCAGGTAAAAAGGACGAGCCTATGGAGGTAAAGGTTGGCGATACAGTACTTTATGGCAAATATGCAGGTACTGAGGTTCATGCAGATGGCAAATCTTATATTATCATGCGCCAGAGCGATATTTTGGCAACTATCTAATCATTTTAACAGAAAATTATCATGGCAAAAGAGATAAAATTCAATATGGATGCCCGCAACCTTATGAGAGAGGGTGCAGATGCATTGGCAAACGCAGTGAAGGTAACATTGGGACCTAAGGGCAGAAACGTAGTGATTGACAAGAAGTTTGGTGCTCCTCACATCACTAAGGACGGTGTAACTGTTGCTAAAGAGATTGAGCTTGAGGACAGATTCCAGAATATGGGTGCACAGATGGTTAAGGAGGTTGCTTCAAAGACCAACGACCAGGCTGGTGACGGTACAACTACCGCTACTGTTCTTGCACAGGCTATCATTAACGTAGGTTTGAAGAACGTTACTGCAGGTGCAAACCCTATGGACCTTAAACGTGGTATTGACAAGGCAGTTGCAGCAGTTGTGGCAAACCTTAAGATGCAGAGCACAGAGGTTGGTGAGGACTACTCAAAAGTTGAGCAGGTTGGTACCATCTCTGCAAACAACGATGCTTTCATTGGAAAACTTATTGCTGATGCAATGAGCAAAGTGAAGAAAGAGGGTGTGATTACCGTTGAGGAGGCAAAAGGTACTGCAACTGAGGTGAAAGTTGTTGAGGGTATGCAGTTTGACAGAGGTTATATCTCTCCTTACTTCATGACTAACCCAGACAAGATGGAGGCAGTTCTTGAGCAGCCATACATTCTTGTTACAGACAAGAAGATCTCTTCTATGAAAGACCTTCTTCCAGTTCTTGAGCCAATTGCAAGAGAGGGCAAATCATTGCTTATCATTGCAGAGGATGTAGACGGAGAGGCTCTTACAACCCTTGTAGTCAACAGACTTCGCGGTACTATCAAAGTTGCTGCTGTTAAGGCTCCAGGCTTTGGCGACAGAAGAAAAGAGATGCTTCAGGATATTGCAACCCTTACAGGTGCAACTGTAGTTTCTGAGGAGAGAGGTTTCACACTTGAGAGCTGCAATATTGCAATGCTTGGTACAGCAGAGAAAGTTTCTGTAGACAAGGAGAACACTACAATTGTAAACGGTGCAGGCAATAAGGATGCAATTGCAGACAGAGTGGCTCAGATAAAGAAACAGATTGAGACAACTACCAGCGATTACGACCGCGAGAAACTTAAAGAGCGTCTTGCTAAAATGGCAGGCGGTGTGGCTGTCCTTTATGTTGGTGCTGCTTCAGAGGTTGAGCTTAAAGAGAAGAAAGACAGGGTTGAGGATGCCCTTAACGCAACCAGAGCTGCTGTTGAGGAGGGTATCGTAGCCGGTGGTGGTGTTGCATATATCAGAGCAATAGACTGCCTTAAAGCTGTTAAAGCAGAGAACGATGACGAGCAGACAGGTATCAACATCATCGCTCATGCCATTGAGGCTCCGCTTAGAACTATCTGCGATAATGCAGGTGTTGAGGGTAGCGTAGTTATCCAGAAGATTAAGGAGAGCGAGGGCAACTTCGGTTACAATGCACGTACAGAGGTTTACGAGGACCTTCTTGCTGCGGGTGTAATTGATCCTACCAAAGTTAGCCGCGTGGCTCTAGAGAACGCTGCTTCAGTAGCTGGTATGTTCCTTACAACTGAGTGTGTAATTGCAGACAAAGTGGAGGAGAACCCAATGCCAATGGCTCCAATGGGTGGCGGCATGGGTGGAATGATGTAATATTTCCACGTAAGTATAAAGCAAAAGAAAGAGGCTTCCGGAAAAGGAGGCCTCTTTTTTGCACACAAAAAATTCCTAACTTAGCAGTAAACAAATAATTGTCGGGAAAATGAAAAAATTGAATCTTCAGATTTTGGTTATTGCGGCGGTGGCTGCAGTGTTCTCTTCTTGTGGCGGAAGTAATGGTGGAGGAGAGAGAAGTGTGAATAATGGCACTTTTCCTATGGTAACAACACCCTCGTATATAACAGATAGGGAGCAGGCTGTAAAATATATTGCGCAGAACTACTGGGATGATTTCTTTAAGATTAAACTGGATGGCAAGGAGAAGGCCGGTGCTGTGCATGGTGTTGATTCATTGGCTTTCCTGAATTCCTTTGGAATGTATGCCCAGCTGGCAACAATGGCGGGAGTGCAGACTATGGAGGCTCCTATGGCAGAACTTTTCCACAATCTTGATTCGCTGGCATTGGCCGGAGAACGTAAGCCCCTCCTTAAAGTTATGGAGCAGATGGAGCATTATTTTTATGATCCCAATTCTCCGGTTCTGGATGAGGAGGTGTATTTGAGGGCATTGGAAGGGATTTTGTCAGCAAGGTCACTGTCAGATTTGGACAAGATGCAGTATGAGTACCAGCACAGAATTTGTTCGCTCAATAGGGCAGGAACTCCGGTGGCGGATTTCAACTTTGAGCAGTTGGGTGGGAAAAAGGGCTCGCTTTATGGCATTACAGGGGATTTCACACTCATTTTCTTCAATAATCCGGGGTGTAATGCGTGCAGGGAAATATTGGAGCAGATTGTGAGTTCTCCTGTCGGGGGGATGGTTTCCGTCGGGAAACTGAAAGTGCTTGCGATGTACATAGATGGAGATGTTGAGGCGTGGAAGAAAAATAGCGGCAAATATCCCAAGGAGTGGATATATGCCCATGATGCTGAAATGGTTCTCAGGGATAACAATATCTATGGCCTCAGGGCCATTCCAAGCCTTTATTTGTTGGATAAAGAAAAACGGGTGATCCTGAAGGATGCACCCGTTGGTAAGGTTATCTCTTATCTGCAACAGCAGATTATTTGATCTCCATAATTGCCTCTGAGATGTTGATCATGAAGTCACCTACGTGCTCGCACTCATTTACAAGATCCATGTAGTAAACACCGGTAAGGTAGTTGTAGCTCTTGTTCTCAAGGTTTAGAAGATGCTCCTCCTTAAGGTTGTTGCGGTACTCGTTGATGTCCTGCTCAATATCCTGGGCATTGGCAATGTCGTTGATCTGTGTATAGCCTTTCTCAAGGTTGTAGATCATTGCCTCAAAGCCGCGGGTAAGAAGATCCATCATGTAGTTGAGCTTCTTCACCATGCCCTCATCAAATTTCATGCTGTGGATATTGCGGCGCTGAAGGATACGTGCTACGTTGAATCCTGAATCACCAATACTCTCAAGCTCGCTGATAATCTTGTACATGGCCTGAATTCTGCGTGCAGACTCCTCACTGATTACGCCGTCTTTAACCTGGTCGAGGAATTTTGCAATCTCAAGCTCAATGCGGTCTGTTACCTGCTCGTAGTGCTCAAGTTTCTTGTATATTGTATCAAATTTCTCAGGATCAGTCTCATTGATTGCATTTTTTGCGTATACATACTGTCTGCGGCAGATGTCTGCATAGTGTACAATCTCCTCTTTAGCCTGGTTAAGCGAAAGCTCTGCAGTGCTCAACATACCGCCCTGGATGTACTGCAAACGGAATACCTCCTCCTCTTTCTTGCCTTTGATAAGTTTGGTAACCAAAGTTGCAATCTGGTTGGTGAACCACACAAGGATAAGGGTGTTGCAGATATTGAACAATGTATGTACCATTGAAATTGCATATAGTACTGAGTTTGATGAAGCGCCAGGTACAAGAGGGTTGTCCAAGCCCATTGCCATGATGATTTTTGATACAAGACCAAGGAACGGATGGAACAGGATAAGGCACCATAGAACACCAAATACGTTGAACACAGAGTGTCCCATAGCTGCTCTTCTTGCAGAAACGTTTGCTACTGAAGCGGCAATGTTTGCAGTGATGGTTGTTCCAATGTTCTCTCCAAGTACCATTGCAGCACCCATCTCAAATGGAATCCAGCCGTTGTTGCACATTACAAGGGTAAGGGCCATGGTTGCACTTGAAGACTGAAGTACTATGGTAAGGATTGTGCCTATAAATACAAACATTATTACAGAGCCGAAACCGTAGTTTGTCCACTGCTGAAGGAATGCAAGTACCTCAGGTGAGTTCTGAAGGTCTGGAACAGAGGATTTAAGGAAGCTCAAACCCAAGAAAAGCAAAGAGAAACCGATGATAAGCTCACCAATTGATTTTTTCTTCTTTGCTTTGCACATCATGAATGCAAAACCGAATGCTATAAGTGGGATTGCAAGTACTGCAATGTCTGCTTTAAAGCCAAGTAGAGAGATCAGCCATGCTGTAAATGTTGTACCAATGTTGGCACCCATAATTACACCAATAGACTGGACCAAAGAGAGCAATCCTGCGTTTACAAAGCTCACAACCATAACGGTAGTGGCACTTGAAGACTGGATTACAGCGGTAATGAATAGTCCTGTGAGAATTCTTGATACAGAATTTGAGGTCATGGCTGCAAGGATGTTTCTCAACTTGTCTCCGGCAACCTTCTGAAGAGCCTCACTCATGAGGGTCATACCATACAGGAACAGACCCAAAGATCCCAAAAGGGTTAGAATGTTAAAGACTGCGTCCATTTTATTGAAAAGTATTTGTTTTAGGAATACAAATATAAATCTAAAAATTGAGGAGTTAAAGAAAGAGGTGAATATTTGTTATATTCGCAACAATATTGTAACAATTTCAATCTTAATTATCCCCATGAAGGTATACGGTGTAAAAAAACTGCTCTCTGCAATCATAGTCCTGTTCTTTTCAACTTTAGCCTACGGGCAGTTTGTTACAAGCGGAGGTGTGCCGGCAAAAACGCGGTGGATGCAGGTGCAGGGGGATACCTATAAAGTTATATACCCAAAAGGGACGGATTCGCTGGCTGCAAGATACCTGTGGCATCTTGAACAAAACAGACCGGCGGTGATGCTTGGATTGGGGGGAATAAAACCGGCAAGAATACCGGCAGTGTTGTATAATGGAACTGTAAACAGCAACGGAATGGTGGTATGGGCTCCAAAAAGGATGGAACTTTATACCCTTCCTCCGCAGCAGACCTATCCTGTACGTTGGGAAGAGCAGCTTGCGGTACATGAATCAAGACATGTGGGGCAGATATCCCATTTTACAAAAGGCATCTTCAGACTTGGATCTGTATTGGCAGGGGAGCAGTCTCCAGCCATTGGTGTGGGAATATATCCTTCCCGATGGTTCCTTGAGGGGGATGCAACAGTTGCCGAGACAGAACTTTCCAATGCGGGAAGGGGCCGCAGCGCAGAATTTATGGAGTATTACAGGGCAGCCTTCCTGGAAGGGGATGAGAGAAACTGGTACAGATGGAAACTGGATTCATACAAATATTATACTCCCGACAGATATGCATTCGGATACCTCATTGGGAGCACACTGAGGTACCGCACAGGCAAATTTGACTATGCCGGGGAACTTCTCTCTGCCCTGGTAAAGGACTTCTATAACCCAAATGTGAGGAATGCAAGCTACAGGAAGGTAGCTGAAGGTACCCCAAGATGGTATTTTGGTCAGGGACAGCAGATGATGGCCCGGTACTGGAAAGATGAAATATTGAGGCGTGGAACCCTTGATGCAGCCCATGATGTTCTGTCTGAAAGGGAGAACGGGTATATGGAATACCTCTCTCCAGTAAAGGTGGGGGAAGACAGCCTGCTTTACATAAGGCGAGGATTCAGGCATCATGCGCAGCTGGTGCTTGTGAATGGCGGTAAGGAGAAGGTGTTGGCGGCACTCTCTTCTTCTGTGGTTTCAATGAGCGGATACGGAAACTACATATACTACATAGAGAACGTATCAGATGCCAGGTGGAGCAATCTTGTTTATGGAGAGCTTTTCCGGTATGACCTCAAAACGGGAGAAGTAAAGAAATACGGCAAAAAGAATTTTTATGGCAATGTGCAGGTAAACGGCAATGGTGAACTGCTGCAGGTGGTGGAGCATTTGTCGCAGGGCGGTTCCAGAATAAAGGTTCTGAATGCTGCAACCGGAGAGGAACAGGGTGTTTACCCTGCACCTCTCAGTGGCCAGATGACTTGTGCAGCCTGGCTGGGAGAGGATATATATGCCCTGTGCATTACCAGTGGGGGGCAGGGGCTTTTCAGACTGCACAACGGCAAATGGAGTGAGGAGATTGGGGAGCATTCGGCAACAATGGGAGATTTGAGAAGCAATGGCAGTAGCCTGTACTTTGTATCAGATATGGATGGAGTGAGGAATGTCTACGGTTATTCGCCTCAGACAGGTGAACTTACAAGACTTACCAACTCAAGGTATGGAGCAACAGCACCGTTTATGGATGGTGATGACCTGTACTATTCATCACTTGAATTGGGAGGCAGGTTTCCGGTAAAGGTAAATGCCAGGTTGGCAGCAGCTTGCGGTTCTGAATTCAATCCGCGTGTAGAGAATGGGGAACTTGTGGGGCAATACCGGTACTTTGTGGCTGATGAACTTACCAGGCAGGCCTCTGAGGCGTTGGCTGCAAAAGGGATGTTGGCTCAGGGAGGAACAAATGGGACAAGTATAGTGAAATATGAGGTTCCGTTTGAGGAGTTCAGGCAGAGTGTTGAACCAAAGAGGTACAGCAAGGCAGCCCATCTGCTCAGGTTCCATTCGTGGGCACCTTTCTATTATGATGTTGACAGGATTCTGGAGACCGACTATGACAACCTTCACGAGGTGGTTTCTGCCGGTGCAACTGCATATTCGCAGAATACTCTGGGAACCGCTGTTACAATGTTGGGCTATTCGTACAATAAAGGGTATCATGCAGGACACCTGAAGATGAAATGGCAGGGGTGGTATCCTGTAATCCAGCTTGAGGCAGATGTGAATGACGGCGACCACTATTATGTAAGGCTGGTATCCGACAGCTCGGGAGTAAAACAGGTCATCCACATGGAAGATACCCCTTTGGTGGAGACGGGTGTGCTGGCGTATATCCCATGGAACTTTTCACAGGGGGGATGGAACAGGCAGTTTATTCCACAGATCAAGTGGGAGATGAGCAATAACGGTTTCTATAGTTATGATGACAAGGCATTCAAGAATGCGCATTATCTTACAGCAGCAGTGCAATATGCTCAGATGAGGAGCGTAGCCCGCTCCGCAATTTATCCAAAATGGGGCTTTGGAGGTACTGCAGTATGGAGAGGCACTCTGGATGCCGGTGAGAATATGGGCAGCCAGAATTATTGGGGCATTTACGGCTATATTCCAGGTTTGGCCCCAACCCATGGTATAAAGCTCTCTTATGCGCAGCAGAAACAGAATAATGCCGGCAAGATGTACTATATGGGAAATTTGGTCTCTATGCCAAGAGGGTGGACTGAGGAGGTGTACGGCGAGAAGTACCGCAAGTTCTCTGCAGACTATGCATTCCCGGTATATCTTGGAGATATAAGCGTGCTCAGGAGTGTATATCTGAAGAGGCTTCAGGTGATTCCTTTTGTGGATTATGCTACAAATTCCAGAGTGGTTGATGCACGTGGAAATAGTGCCACCACCTCAATGTATTCGTACGGTTCGGCAGTTCTGGTTGATCTGACCCCTTTCTCAATAGGTATAGAGTTGAGTGTGGGTGTGAGGTATTCAATCAATGGAAGCAATGAAGGACTGAAAGTGCCGGGAAGCAATGTTCAGGTAATGGTTTCTACAGACCTTCTTTAACCTTTCTGGCCATACTTTTACCCACAACTGCCTCAATCTCCTCCAAAGTGGCGGCTTTGAGCCTCTTTACGCTCTTGAAGTGCTGGAGGAGTTTCTGTTGTGTAGCCTCTCCAACCCCTTTAATCTGAAGCAGGGTTGAGGTAATCTGGTTCTTGGTGCGCTTCTCCCTGTGATGGGTTATTCCAAAGCGGTGGGCCTCATCCCTCAGGTGCATGAGCAATTTGAGGGCAGGGGAGTTCTTGTCGAGAAAAAGAGGTGTGGGATCATCCGGAACCATTATCTCCTCAAGTCTCTCGGCAATGCTTATCACCTCTATATGTCCGTATTTCTGGAAGTTGGGATGCGGCGGATTGCCCGGACGGTCGCTCAGCAGCCCAAGGTTGCTCAAGGCGTCGTAGGCAAAGTGGAGCTGTCCGCGCCCTCCGTCTATAAGGATAAGCTGTGGCATTTCGCCACCCTCTTCAATAATTCTGCTGTAGCGGCGGTGTACAACTTCGTACATTGAGGCATAGTCGTTGGCTCCAACCACAGTCTTTATGTTGAAGTGGCGGTAGTCACGCTTGCTCGGTTTGCCGTTTCTGAATACTACGCATGCGGCTACCGGATTGGTTCCCTGAGTGTTGGAGTTGTCAAAGCACTCTATGTGCATAGGGAGCCTTTCCATGTGCAGAGCCTCTTTCAGGGCCAGCAGGGCACGGTTCTTTCCCTCTTCAGGATCCTTTATCTCCTCCTGTTTCATCTGTTGGAACATGAATGCCTTGGCATTTTTGGTACACAGTTCAAGAAGGTTCAGCTTGTCGCCCTTAAGCGGTGTGTGGATGAACTTTCCAAATGAGAGGTTGTCGGGAAGAAAAGGTACAAGTATCTCTTCTACAGGGGTGTGGCGGTCTTTTTGGATGATGTTGTAGATCTCCTGCATAAAGCGGGTGAGTACGGTTTCCTTCTCCTCCTCAATGTTGAGTTTGAAGTGGAGGTTGAGGGCCTGGATGATGCATCCTCCGCTGAGCCTGAAGAAGTTGCCGAATGCGTTGCCTTTCTCAAATACCATTGAGAAGACATCCGTGTTGGTGATGCTGGGGTGTACAATGAGCGATTTGCTGTAGTGGTTCTGCAGCAGGTCTATCTTTTCCTTGTACTCCTGTGCCTTCTCAAATTCCAGGGCTGCGGCCATCTCCTGCATCTTTTTGCGGTATTCCCTTATGAGTTCACCGGTGTTTCCGCGCAGGATATCCCTTATTCCCTGTATCTGGGCATTGTATTCCTGCTCCGAAATCTCACCCACGCAAGGTCCGAAACATTTCTTTATGTGAATATTCAGGCATGGCTTGAACTTGCCGCTCCCTATAGCGGGAAGGTTCAGTGCCAGCTTGCAGTTGCGGAGCTTGAAAAGGGAGTTGATAAGGTCCATAAGGTTGTGGGCATGCTGCACGGAACTGTATGGTCCAAAGTACTGCGACCCGTCACGTACAAAGCGCCTGGTAAGGAAAATCCTTGGGAACGGCTCGTTCTTTATGCATATCCACGGGTAACTCTTTCCGTCCTTGAGGTGAATGTTGTATTTGGGCTGGGACTGTTTTATGAGATTGTTCTCCAGCAGCAGTGCATCCTGCTCGCTTTCAACTACGGTGTGCTGCACATCTGCAATTTTGGAAACCAGCACCCTGGTCTTTGCCGTTAGGTTCTCCTCCTTTACAAAATATTGCTGTACCCTTTTGCGCAGGCTCTTGGCCTTTCCAATGTAGATGACGGTTCCTGAAGCATCCAAAAAACGGTATACTCCGGGCTCCAGCGGCAGAATTGATATTTTCTCCTTTAGCGTCATCTCTCCTATGGATTTTTTTCCTATCTTTGTATTTAATGTGACTATACGATGGGTACAAAATTAATCAATAAATCTGAAGTTAAGAACGCAATTAAGGTAAAAGGGTTTGCAGGAAATCTCCTTGCATCTGCCCTTATGCGTATATTGGGGCTGGAGAAGGTAAATGAAATCTATAGCCACATAGAGCCTTATTGGGGAATAGAGTTTGCAGACAAGCTCATAGAGCACATGAATGTGACGGTTGATTATATTCCCGACGAATTGGAGTATCTTCCCAAAGACCAGCCGTTCATTATTGTTTCAAACCACCCGTTCGGGGCAATTGACGGCATTATAATGTTGAGTGTCTTGGGTAAGAAAAGACCTGATCTCAAGATTCTTACAAATTTTATCCTTTCATATATACCTAATCTGAAAGACCACTTTTTCCCTGTGAATCCGTTTACAGACCGTCCTGGCATGAAAAGCTCCCTCAGGGGATTGAAGATGGCCAAGGAGCATCTGGTTGCCGGAGGTGCATTGGGGCTGTTCCCGTCGGGAGAAGTGTCATCCAATGCAAATAAGGAGAGGGTGGTGAAGGATATTGACTGGCAGAATTCCATCATTAAACTCATTAAGAGTGCCAAGGTGCCGGTTGTGCCGTTGTACTTTGATGGTGGCAACTCCAGACTGTTCCATTTTATGGGAAGGGTGAACCCTTATCTGAGAACTGCAAGGTTGCCTTACGAACTGTTCAACAAGGAGGGAAAGACCATCTCCTTCAGGATAGGCAAGCCCATTATGCCTGCAGAGTTTGAGGAGTTCATTGATATGACCAAGATGGGCAAGCATTTGTGGAACCGGACTTATGCCCTTGAGGCAAATTTTGCGCATAACGGTGAGGATATTTCATGTGGCAAACAGGTGGCACAGGAGCCGGTAGCCCCTCATATTGATGTGGAGAAGTTGGAACAGGAGATTGCATCCATTGCTCCCGACAAGTTGTTTGAGATTGGCAATTACGAGTGTTATCTTTCTGAAGCCAAGGATATTCCTTCTTTGATGCATGAGATAGGTGTATGCAGGGAGGAGACATTCAGGGCAGTGGGAGAAGGTACCAACAGCAGCATTGATACAGACAAGTATGATTCATATTACAGACATCTTGTGTTGTGGGACAAGGAGAAGAAGATGCTTGTGGGAGCATACAGGTTTGGAATGGGTGCCCAAATAATGGAGAAGTATGGCATTGACGGTTTCTATTCAAACACTTTGTTCAGATACAAGAAGGGCTTTGCAGGGCATCTTTCGCAGTCTATGGAACTTGGACGTTCATTTGTAGTGCCTGCTTGCCAGAAGGATCCGTTGGCACTGATGCTATTGATTAAGGGAATCATGTATACCCTCATTAAGAACCCGCAGGTGCGCTACCTTATTGGTCCGGTAAGTATAAGTGCTTGGTATCCATATTTCTACAGGAGTTTGATGGTGCATTATCTTGAGAGCAGGCAGTCTTTGCCGCATTTGAGGAAATTTGTTTCTCCAAAGATGCCGTTTGAGCCTGATTACCATAGGGTTAATGTGGATGAGCTGATGGAGGGAAGGATGGACTCGCTGGAGAGGTTCGACCGCTTCATGTTCAAACTCAGCAACGGCAGTTACAGGTTGCCGCCACTTCTTAAAAAGTATATAAAATTGAATGCCAGGATATTGGCGTTTAATGTTGATCCGGATTTCAACTACTGTGTGGATGGCCTCATTATGGTTGATGTGCTTGAGATTCCTAAGGGTGAGATAGATGCCCTATCCAAGGAGTTTGACAATAAGGAGCAGCTTTACAGCAGGTTCGGTATAGAGTAATTCCGGAAATTTTAAGGAACAGGATCATATCCGCTTCCGCCCCACGGGTGGCAGCGGAGTATTCTTTTTATGGTAAGGTAGAGTCCTTTGAAAGGGCCATGCTTGCGCAGTGCTTCAATTGCGTATGCAGAACAGGTGGGGGTGAAACGGCAGCATGCCGGTTTTAGGGGGGAGATGCATGTCTGGTAAAACCTTACCAACAGAATGAACGGGAAAGAGAGAATCTCCTTAAGAATTGCCTTCTTCTTTTGCTCCATCTTTTTTATCTCCTTTGGTCTTGCCTTGAGAAACAAGTGCCAGTACTTCCTTTATTTTGTGCTCAATATAGTTGTACTCCTTAATATCCTTGGATACATAAACAAAAAGGATATTGGTCCTGCATCCTTGAGGAGCGGCCAATATCTCTTTGTTCAATCTGTAGCTTTCGCGTATTCTTCTTTTAAGAAGGTTCCTTTTTACAGCTCTCTTGAAGTTCCTTTTTGGAACAGAAACCATTACAGCATTAGGCTGAAGGATGCCATCCTCATTTGCAATGTTCTGGTACACCACTTTAAAGGGGTAGTGGAAAAATGTCTCCCCTTTTTTCATAAGTGACTGTATCTCGCTGAATGAGCACAATCGCTCATTTTTGGTGAATGAGGCAGGCATGACAGTCTTATTTGTTCTCTTTCTGCAAATGCAACATAAGTGCTTTTGCAATTGAAGGTGCTTCCGGTGTAGGTGCAGTGATGTCTGCATTGAGGCCAGCTGCTGTTACAGCTTTTGCTGCTGCAGGACCGAATGTGGCAATCTGAAGTCCGTTCTGCTGGAATCCAGGGAAGTTCTCAAGCAGCGACTTTACATCGGAAGGGCTGTAGAATACCGCAATCTGGTATTTTGAAAGGTCAATTTCCTTAAGGTCTGAGTAAATGGTTTTTACAAAAGCTGCACTCTCAAATTTGAACTTGGTCTTTGAGAACAGCTTGTGCAAATCCCCTTTAAGGTTGTCGGCAGTTGCGGCAATAAGGAATTTCTCCTCTTTGTGCTTGCTTCCTATAGTGTCAATTATTGAAGCGGTGGTGCCGTTTCCGTAGAAGATTTTTCTTTTGCGGAATACAATGTGTTTCTGCAGGTATACAGCAGTTGCTTCAGAGTTGCAGAAATACTTCATTGTCTCCGGTACTGTTATCCTCAATTCTTCGCATAGTTTGAAGAATGCATCAATTGTTGTCTTTGCTGTAAAGACAATGGCAGTAAAGTCAAGGATGTTGATTTTTTGTGCCCTGAACTCTTTTGCGTTCAGCGGTTCCACCTTAAAAAATGGAAGAAAATCAATATTTACCTTGTGTTTTGTAATCAGATCAGTGTACGGGTTGCTGGTCTGAGGTGCCGGCTGTGAAATTAATATATTTGAGATTTTCATATCTAACTAACTGAAATTGAGGTACATTAGCACCAATATGGGTAAAATTTCAAGGGTGCAAAGGTACAAAATATAGAAAAAAGGAGAAAATCCTTTTGATATAAAAATGCGAAAAATTGAAAAAAAGTATAATGCCATTATTGGCAATAGGCTGAAAATGACGCAGTAACGCATATATTCCATTGGTACTGAAGGGATGGATTTTATTACAAAAAAGCAAAAAAGTACAATTATATACCATGCGCAGGCGTAAGTGAGGCTGATTTTTCGCACCAGTTTGAAAACGGAGGTGATGTTTACCCAGCACAGGAACTGCAATGCCACTCTTCTGAACAGGAAAAACAGGGTGATGAAACCCAATATGCCCAGGAACCTTACAGGCAGGGTATAGTTGCTCCCAATTATATTGGTGACATAGGCAATGTTGGCAAAAATGAATGAACTGAAAATTGTAAGGAACTGGAACAGCGTGTTGCGGCATACCTGAAGGTTTGACTGGCTTTCAATTTCCATCAGCTTTTTGTTGCCTGTCATTGCCCTGCCAACAAGGGTAATGCCTTCCAGGATACGTCTGTATCCTGCCAACAGGAGTGCTACAAGCACGGTAATTACCAAGAGGTTGGTAATGTCGCGAAAAGGGTCACCTGCAGTTGTTGCCGCAGGTATCTCTACCTCGCCCAGAGCAATGTAGCTCTCTCTCCATAGCTCCTGTATGGGACGTGAGAAGGATTGCAGGATATGCATTGTTGCTAGTTGCCCCTTTTTGCTTTATACCCCAGGCCGGTAAGGATTGTCGTAATTTTGTCGCGCTGGTCACCCTGGATGAGAATCTCCCCATCCTTAACGGAACCGCCTACTCCGCATTTGGTCTTCAATGTTTTGCCAAGCGCCTCAAGGTCATCGGTTTTGCCTATAAAGCCAGTTACAACGGTTACCTGTTTGCCGCCTCTCCCTTTCCTGTCTATAGCTACAATAAGTTTCTGGTCTTTAGGGGCAAGAGTATCCTGCTCCACAGTATCTTCCTCTTCAAACTGAAAGTCGGGGTTTGTAGAATAGACCATTCCAAGTCTGCTTTTCCAATCGTTGTTTGCCATATTGAATAATAGTTGCACGGATTTTGCTGCAAAGTTAGTACATTTGTAGTTTTAACAGGAAATTTTTGAATTATATATGGAGTTAAGGAAATTTACCAGGATGAACAACATCATTTCTATAGTGGTATTGTTCATTGCATCTTTTACCTATCTCTCTACCATAGAGCCTACTGTAAGCTTCTGGGATTGCGGAGAGTTTATTGCATCATCTTATAAACTTGAGGTGGGACACCCTCCTGGAAACCCTGTTTTTCAGCTGATAGCCAGATTCTTTACCCTGTTTGGAGGGCCTGAGGATGCGGCAATGTGGGTTAACGTGATGAGTGCCATGTGTTCTGCGTTTACAATCTACTTCCTGTATCTTACCATTGTGCATCTTGGAAGGAGGATTGTGGAGAAGAACAGGGGGGCGCTTGATACCCCTTCTGCAATTGCAGTGTTCGGAGCCGGTGTGGTGGGTGCTTTGGCATACACATTCTCCGATACTTTCTGGTTCTCGGCTGTTGAGGCTGAAGTTTATGCAATGTCGTCGCTGTTTACTGCAGTGGTTTTCTGGGCTATGCTCAAATGGGAAGAGGAGAGCGATATGCCTTATGCAAACAGGTGGATTGCCCTCATTGCATTCCTTATGGGTATCTCAATTGGAGTGCATCTGCTTAACCTTCTAACAATTCCAGCCCTTGTATTCATCTATTATTACAAGAAATATGAGGTTACAAGGAAAGGTGTGGTGAAGGTTCTGTTGCTGTCGGGAGTAATACTGGCATCAATCCTATATGGTATAATCCCTTATCTTCCTAAGGCTGCCGCATATGTAGACCTTATGTTTGTGAATGTTATGGGGCTTCCTATGAATGTGGGAGCAGTGATTTTTGTGCTGGGTGTGATTGCTGCGGGATTCTGGGGCATTTACTATACCTACAGGCACAAAAAGGTGTTGCTCAACACCATTATCCTATGTGGAACCCTGATTGTGGTGGGCTATTCAACTTTTGCTGTGGTGGTTATCCGTTCATGTGCAAATACCCCTACCAACGAGTATCAGCCCGACAATATGTTCACCCTGGTAAGGTACATAGGACGTGAACAGTACGGCAGCAATCCCCTTATATATGGTGAGACATTTGCATCGCAGTATGATGATGTGAAGACAGACCAATATTATAATATTCTCGACGGCAAATATGTTAAGGTGGATGCCCCTGCAGTACCCGTGTATCCGGCAAATCAGAAAATGGTCTTTACCAGAATGTGGCAGTCGGGATCGGGCGACAATTATGTCCCTTTTTATCAGATGTATACCGAGGGGAAAGGAAAGAGTGTTCCGGGTGCAAAGTACAAGTTCCCTTATATGAAGGACAACTTGGAGTACTTCTTTGATTACCAGGTTGATTTCATGTATTTGAGATACTTTATGTGGAACTTTGTGGGCAGGCAGAATGACCTTCATGCTACCGTTCCCGGAGACAAGATAAAGGGCAATTGGGAGAGCGGAATAGGTTTCATAGACAAGATGAGGCTTGGAGACCAGAGTGTAGGACCGGATTATATAGTAAACAGTAAGGCAAAGAACCACTATTATTTCTTGCCGCTGATCCTTGGACTTTTGGGTTTGTTCTACCAGCTTAAGAAGGACAAGCAGAATTGGGTGGTTACAATGTTGCTTTTCATCCTTACAGGTATTGCAATTGTGGTTTACCTCAACCAGCCTCCTATGCAGCCGCGCGAGCGTGACTATGCGTATGCCGGTTCATTCTATGTATTTACAATATGGATAGGTCTGGCAGTGATGTGGATGGCAGAGCTGTTGGAGAAGACCCTAAAGAGCAGGCAGGTGGCCGGAGCAGTGGCTGCAGTGGCATGTGTCCTTGTACCTGTGCAGATGGCGTGCGAGAACTGGGATGACCACGACCGCAGCGGCAGATATACCGTAAGGGATCTCTCTACCAACTATCTGAACACATTGGACCCTAATGCAATAATTGTAACTCATGGAGACAATGATACATTCCCGTTGTGGTACATTCAGGAGGTTGAGGGTGTGCGTACAGATGTAAGGATAATGAATACATCGCTGATGGGAACTGACTGGTATATAGACCAGATGCAGAACAGAACCTATGAGTCTGATCCTGTGAAGTTCACCATCCCGCGCCA
The DNA here is from genome assembly GCA_045659725.1 of Candidatus Egerieisoma sp. GTDB lineage: Bacteria > Bacteroidota > Bacteroidia > Bacteroidales > UBA932 > Egerieousia. The sequence continues at coordinate 39,458 of JAZRCK010000011.1, read as the reverse complement.
CCAGTATCTGTACGGAACAAATGACTTTGTGCAGGTTTATGACAGGTTTAACGGTGAGCCGGTACTGGGCAAACAGGTGATGGAGATCTTCAGGAATCCAAAGATTGTACTCCCGATGAATGACGGTAAGAATCATGACTATATAGCAGCGTCAAATATTGCAATTCCTGTGAACAGGGAGAATGTTGTCAAATATGGCATTGTGGCGCCTGAGGATATGGACAAGGTTCAGGATACAATTGTACTCAAACTTCAGGATCACGGATATTTGAGCAAGACAGATCTCCTTATTCTTGATATGATATGCAATTATGAGTGGGAGAGACCTGTATACTTCCTGCAGCAGGGCGGAGATGTGAACATTGGAATAAAGGAGTATCTCCAGTATGATGGATATGCTTACAAGTTTGTGCCGTTTGCAACCAAAGTATCGGCAGGTGACATTACCTCACAGGTTGATCCAAGGCTGTATGATAGGATTATGAATACCTACAAGTGGGAGAGTTTTGCCGATACAACAATGCATGTTGATTATCAGAACCTTCTTACATTCAACAATTTGTGTTCTCCAAGGGAGATCATGACCAATTGTGCCAAATGGCTTGTTGCAAAAGGTGAGACACAAAAGGCCGTTGAGGTGCTTGACAAGATGCAGAGTGTGATGCCTGTCTCTACATTCCCGCTCAACACATCTGTAATATCGTCACTAACAGAGCGCACGGTTATGGATGCAATAAGCGTATATGTGGCTGTGGGTGAGATTGGCAAGGCAGAGAAACTTGCAGATGAGTTTGTCCTTGAGTGCGAGGAGGCCATTGCCCTGTTCGGTACAGAGTACATGGGCGGATATCTCTCTTCAGATGATCTGCAGCGCAACCTTTACTACATATATATGGTGGCGGATATATTTGAGAAGAACAATCAGAGTGAACTTTCAAAAAAATATGCAGATATGGTAAACTCATATCTGCAGTAGAGAGTTGATGAACTCACAATCCTTATGTAGGCGGGGAACTTTGTTCTGTCCGCCTACTTTTCCTTTAAGCCGCATCCACTTGAGGAATGTCCCTCTTTCCAGTGTTATGAGTTCCAATTGTTTCATTGTTGCATTGCTGGCCCTTTTGGCTTCATAATCCGAGTTTACCTCAGTGAGGCATCTGTCCAGTATGGCTGCAAAAGCGGCTGTATCTGCCGGAGGAGTGTCAAACTCTACTGCCCAACGGTGGAACCCCTTGGATGTCTGTGCGTTGTTGTCAAGTTCCATGAACACGGGGGCTACGGTAAACTCCGCTACGGTGCAGTTGCATTCGGAGCAGGCCATGGCAAGCGCCTGTTCTGCATTTGAGATCATAAGTTCCTCTCCAAAGGCGTTTATGCACAGCTGTGTCCTACCACATATTGTAATCTTGTGCGGAAAAACTGATGTGAACTGCACGCAGTCCCCTATGAGATATCTCCACAAGCCTCCAATGGTGGAAATTACAATGGCGTAGTTTATACCGGGTTTTACCTCTGCGAGGGTAGGGAGTTCCCATGCTTTGCCTTGCAGCACATCATCCAGCATATCCATTGGTATGAATTCATAGAATATGCCGTTGTTTACGGTAAGGAGCATGCCGTTGTCCCCCTCGCAATCCTGGAATGCAAAGTACCCCTCTGAGGCGTTGTAGTTCTCAAGGTAGTGCATTGAATCTGAGGGGATAAGCTTGTTGAACAGCGGCCTGTACGGTTCAAACCCGGTGCCTCCATGCATAAACAGCTCCATATGGGGCCAAATCTGCATGATATCATTCTTTCCGGTGTATTCAAGTATCTTGTTCAGCAGCATGAGGTTCCAGCTTGGTACCCCTGAGAAGTTGGTTACATTCTTGCCTGCACTTTCCCGGCAGATGGCCTCCAGTTTCTCTTCAAAGTTTCCTATAAGGGCGGTCTTGCGGCTGGGGGTACGTATCAGCTCAATAATTCCCGGAGAGTTCTTCAAGAGCAAGGCCGAAAGGTCTCCGGTGTAGATTTTGCCGGATCTGTCGGGAGTAACGCTTCCTCCCAGAGTAAGGGCCTTGCCGTAGAAGATGTTGCTTCCAGGGTTATTGTGTATGTAGGTGGCCAGCATCCTCTTGAACCCTCCATAATGGGTTATCTGGAGAGATTGTGGCGATACCGGGATGAATTTGCTCTTGTCTGAGCTGGTGCCGCTGGATTTGGCAAAGGTTTTCACTTTTCCGTTCCACAGGATGAAGTCCTCTCCGTTCAGCAGGCGGCTGATATATGGAGCCATTGCGTTGTAGTCCCTCACGGGTACATGTTTCTGAAACTCCTTTATTGTCTTTATTTGTGCAAAGTTGTGCTCGTGGCCAAACAGGCTGTCTGTGCCATTGGAAATGAGGCGGTTGAACCACTGGTGCTGGTAGAGCATGGGGTTATGTCTGCTCTGGTCAATCTCTTTGAGCAGGTTGTGTGAATACTTGAGGAATATGGAATTCAAAAGTTTCATCTTTGTTTCAAGTTATGAGAAAATCTGGTGCAATATATCCAACGATTTTATCTCAATATTGTTCCCAATATGGTGGGAAATGTACTCAATCATCCTTTTTGTGTATGCCAGTCTCATCTCTCCGTTCAGTTTCAGCTCCTCACCGCCACAATGCAGCCTCTCAAGATTTGTTGAAGGGGTTGTCATAAGGGTGTGCAGCAGTTTGGACTCGTGTTCCCCCATGAGCTGTGTGCCGTAAACCGGGTTGGAGTATGGGGCAACTGTGAATTTGGCAGTTGCCATATCAAATATGGGGGTGGAGGTGCTGTAGTTGTTTGTGGGCATGAATCCCAACATCTTGCACAGGTGGGTTATGAAATGTATATGGAAGTTTGCAACCCCCTCCTGTGTGTGTTCCATAATCTGTATGGATGAACTCAGGAAACTGTACAGGACAGGGTTGGCCTCCTCCTCCCTTATTGTCTTGCCCAGCAGTTCGCTTATGAAGATGGCAATGGTGCTCTTGTATATGTCTCCCCGTATTGATGTGAGCCTGTAGGGGGTAGAGATCTCCCGTATGGTGGGCATGCTCTGTGAAGTATTCCTGTAGGTAACCACATCCAATATATTGAGTTTGTGTAATAAAGATGCGTTGTTCTTTCCTTTTGATGACGCTCTGAAATAGAGTGCACACCTCCCGGCCGTGTTGGAATAACACTGCACCACAATCCCGGTGTCACCATGCTTTATGGTATGCAGGACAATTATCTGGCTCTTCTCAATCATTAAGGTACTCCGCCAAAGCCCTCATGGCCTTGCCCCTGTGTGAAATTGCGTTCTTCTGGTCCAATGAAATCTCTGCCAAAGTGCAGTTGTACCCCTGTGGAATGAATACCGGGTCATATCCGAACCCTTCGTTGCCGCTGCGTGAGCGGGCAATCTCCCCTTCAAGAACTCCTTCAAATGTCTTTACCTGGCCGTCTATGATAAGGGCCACCACAGTCTTGAACCTGGCTGTGCGTGGAACCGCTGAACCTTGTGCCTGGTCCACTTTCTCCAGTTCTGCAAGAAGTTTGGCCATATTGGCATCTGTCCCCTTGTCTTCCCCTGCATATCTGGCAGTGCGTACACCAGGTGCTCCACCAAGTGCATCAACCTCAAGACCGGTATCATCGGCAAAACAATTTTTCCCAAACTTATTCCACAGATATTCAGCCTTTTGTATGGCATTTTCCAGCAGTGTATCACCATCTTCCGGAATCTCTTCAGTAAGCCCCAGCTCTTTTGGCATAATTAGTGTAAAAGAATCTCCAAGTGCCTTTTGTGCTTCAACCATCTTGTGCTGGTTGCCGGTAGCAAAAATAATCTCCATAATTGGTATGCTGTTTTTTTGCCAAAGGTACTAAAATGTATATTTTTGTTTTTGCAAAAGGAGAAAATAATATGAAGATTTTTAGAAATTTTGTAATCCTGGCGGTGGTTGCGCTGGTATCATATACCACCCTTCAGGCACAATCGGCACAGTTCAAGGCAGGCAAGGCCCTTGAGGTCCAGTATAATATTCTCAGAGAACTCAGCGTAGGGTTTGTGGACACTGTAGACATAGAAAAACTTACAAATACCGGAATTGAAGCAATGCTCAATTCGCTGGATCCTTATACCATATACATTCCAGAAGAGAACGAAGAGGACCTTGAACTTCTCCGTTCGGCATCATATGGCGGAATAGGTTCAATGATCAGAAAAATAGACTCCCTTGGGGTGCTCATTTCCCAACCGTACCTTGGTTCTCCTGCCGTAAAATACGGACTTGAGCCGGGAGATTTTATCCTAAAAATAGACGATGTGGATGTTAAACCCCTCACCGCAGACGAGTGCAGCCGCAGAATGAAAGGGCAGCCCGGCACCCAGGTGAAATTCCTTGTAAAGAAAGGACGTACAGGAGAGGTTAAGGAGATAACAGTAACCAGGGAAAGGATCCATATTCCCGACGTATCCTTCAGCGGCATTCTCCGCGATTCAATAGGCTACATCAGATATGAGGCCTTTACCAGCGGCGGCAGCAATGATTTCAGGAAAGCTTTTACAGACCTTAAGGCGAAAGGGGCAAAACATCTTGTGATTGATCTTAGGGGCAATGGTGGCGGAATAGTTGATGAGGCGGTAAAGATACTTTCAGTCTTCCTTCCAAAAGGGACCACCGTAGTTACGGCAAAAGGCCGCACACCGGAGTCTGCATTTGAAATGAAGACACAGACAGAGCCGTTGGATACTTTAATCCCGATAACTGTACTTGTAAATTCTGCATCTGCATCTGCATCTGAGATTGTTGCCGGAGCAATCCAGGATTTGGACAGGGGCATGATTGCCGGAACAAGAACTTATGGAAAAGGTCTTGTACAGGGATTCAAGCCGGTAGGCTATAACGGAAGCCTCAAGTTCACCACCGCAAAATACTACACCCCAAGCGGCAGATGTGTACAGGCAATAGATTACTCCCACAGAAATGAGGACGGCAGCGTAGGATTCGTTCCGGATTCCCTTAAAAAAGCTTTCAAAACCCTTAAGGGAAGAACCGTATACGATGGTGGTGGAATTACCCCGGATACAGTTGTAAAGGCCCAAAACTATAGCCGCCCCGCATTCTCATTGGTTGCAAACGACATCTTTGGAGAGTACGCAATAGAATATTACAAGAAACACAAAACCATAGCATCACCTGCGGAGTTTACCCTTACAGATGCAGAGTATGAGGAGTTTGTGAAATTTGCAGCAGCCAAGGATTTTGACAGCCGCAGCAGTGCCCTTGCCCAGTTGGATCAGATGCTCAAATCTGCAAAGGCAGAGGATCTGTACGAACCTTACAAGGATGAATTTGATGCCCTTGAGAAGAAACTCACAATCTCAAAAGAAGAGATGCTCAGAGTAAAAAAAGCCGAATTCAAACCGCTCCTTGAGGAGGAGATTGTGTACAAATACTACTTTACCCCAGGCCGCATTGAGTCAATTGTCCGCAACGATGAACAGTTGCACAAGGTTCTGGATCTGATAAAGTAGAATTTTGGTACACAATAAGGAATATTGTATTGAATTAAAAGTGCGCATAAATCCCACGATTTTTGAACACACTACACTGTCTATGTGTAAATAAAGCCATTTTATTGCACATAGTGGTGATATAGAAGAGTGAATGCGTGGGAATTAGCCATTTTTGATGCAGTCTGACTGTGGTGTGTGCAGAAATAAGCCTTTTATTGCGCATAGCTATTCCCGGGACCTTTAGGCCTTTAAAGAGAAAGGGTAACCCTTTCACTTGGGTCACCCTCGTCCAGTATGTGATTACAAGGAAAATCCTACTCAAAAATATAAACCTTGTCTGAGCGGCGGAGCCTTTCCGGCACGGCAATTGAGCATTTTTCACCTTTTACAGCTTTGTCTGTTGGCTGAAGGTCTACGCGGATCTCCTGGGGCTGCAACTCAATTACGCCGGTTGACGGGCCTATGATAAGGAGGTTCTGTCCTGTGTTTATCTCGCCGGTCTCTACAAGGATTTCGGCTACCCCTATGTTTGCAAAGTAGTTGGTTACCTTGCCCACGTAGGTTTTCTTTTTGGTGGCCTTGCTGCCGTAAACGTCGCTCCACTGGCCAAGGACTGCGCCCTGGTAGTATCCGTCCCAGAAACCGCGGTTGAACACTTCAGAAACACCTTCCTTCAGCTGGGCTGCATATTCAGGGGTGTATGTGCCGGCAATTACAGCGTCAGCTGCAGCACGGTAGGCTGCGGTAACTTTCTTTACGTACTCGGCGCTACGGGCACGTCCCTCAATCTTGAATACAGATACGCCTGCATCAATGATCTTGTCCATGAACTCAATGGTGCAGAGGTCTTTAGGAGACATGATGTATTTGTTGTCAACCTCAAGCTCAATTCCGGTTTCAAGGTCTGTAACCTTGTATCCTCTGCGGCAAAGCTGGTAGCATGCACCTCTGTTGGCTGATGCACCGTAGTGCTGCAGGCTGAGGTAACATTTGCCGGAAACAGCCATGCATAGTGCTCCGTGGCAGAACATCTCAAGCTGCACCTCCTTGCCGCTTGGGCCTTTGATTCCCTCCTCTACAATTCTTCTCTTTATCTCCTTAACCTGCGGTAGGGTAAGCTCGCGGGCAAGAACAACCACATCTGCAAACTGGGCGTAGAATTTTACAGCCTCAAAGTTTGATACGTTCAGCTGAGTGGAGATATGTACCTCCACGCCAATCTGGCGGGCGTATGAGATTACAGCCATATCAGAGGCAATTACAGCGGTTACACCGGCTCTTTTTGCCTCGTCCAATGCGTGGCGCATAGGTTCAAGGTCATCGTTGTAGATGATGATGTTGAGGGTTAGGTACGACCTTACATTGTTCTCCTTGCAGATCTCCACTATACGGTAGATATCGCTGGGATTAAAGTTGTTTGCCGAGTGTGAGCGCATGTTGAGGTTGCCTACTCCAAAGTAGATGGAGTTTGCTCCACCCTGGATAGCTGCCATCAGGCACTCAAAGTTCCCCGCAGGGGCCATTATTTCAAGTTCCATCCTGTTATAGTATGGGCGGCCGGGCCGCCGGGTTTTACATTATATTTTATCCAGTCCTTTGGTAAACTTCAACCAGTAGTATTTCAAAGGGTTGGTGTATTTGAGCTGTTTCCATGGGCGGCTTCCGTGTGGGCGGTGCCATACCGGAAGGTTGGTGTACAGCCAGTTGTTGAAGCCAAGTTCAAGGGCCTTGTGCGAAATGGTTACGTCAAACCAGTTCTTGGTTGCATCAAGCTCCTCAAAACTGAAGGCCTTTAGGAAAGTTGGAGTGAGGAGTGAGCAGCAGAAACTGCAGTGCTTCTCATATTTGAATGCCATGTTCTCCTTACCCTTGGCAGGAAGGTACGGGTAGTTGATTTCCCCTTTCTCGTCTACGGTTACGGATGCGGCAATGGCACATTTTTCATCAGCTGCAGCCCCCTCGTAGAGTTTCTGGAAAGTGTCCTTTTTTACAATCACGTCAGACTCCACAATTGCAAGTCCCCAGTTCTTCTCAATTGACTCTTTCTGGGTCATTCTCAGTACCATAAGGTAGTTTGGAGAAGGGTGGTCTGTAAGGTCGCTGATATTCACAAGCCTGAATCCAAGTTCCTTTGAGGCTTTCTCAAGAATTGCGGTATTCTCAGGTGTACTGAAATCGTTGTATATGGTGTAAGTATACGGAACGGCAATCTCAGATGCCAGTGTTGCCTTGATTGTCTCCAGTGTAAGCTCAATGGAGTCCTTTACCGGAGTTATGATGTTCAATCCTTCCATTATTTTATCCTTTTAACCAGTTTGTCGGCAAATTTCTGCAACTGCTCCATCTGGGCAGGGGTGAAATTCATTTTCCCGATAATTTCAAGAGCTCTGTTGTAATATCCCATAATTGCCTCAGTTGCAGCCTCTTTTATCCCAAGCGAGATGTACATCTGCTGCATCTTTGCAATCTTCTCTTCTCCCTGCTCCTGAGTCATTGCCATAATTTTTGTAAGCTCGTCTTTCTGTGCATTGTCTGCAACCTTGAATGACTCTACAAGGAGCCAGGTCTTTTTGTTGTTGAGGATATCTCCGCCAATCTTTTTCCCAAAAACGGATCCCTGTCCAAAGGTGTCAAACAGGTCATCCTGAATCTGGAATGCTATTCCAAGGGAGAATGCAAAGTCGTACAGTGCCTGGGCAACTTTCTCCTCCGCACCGGCAATCAGGGCTCCCATTTTTGCAGAGCAAGCAATGAGCACGGCTGTCTTGAGACTGATCATTGAGATATAGTCGTTCATGGTAATGTACGGGATATTCTCAAAGTTCATGTCGTACTGCTGTCCTTCGCATACCTGGGCCGCTGTTTTTGAGAATAGTGCAAGCACCTGCGGAAGAACCTCCTGAGGGCAGTTTGCAAGGAGCTGGTAAGCCTTAATGCTCATCACGTCGCCGCTGAGGATAGCAATATTGTCGTTCCATTTCCTGTGCACGGTCTGCTGGCCGCGGCGCAACTCCGCCTTGTCCATAATGTCATCATGGATGAGGGTGAAGCCGTGGAAAATCTCCAGTGCAAGGGCAGGGTAGAGGATAGGTTTCTCAATCTTGTCGGAAAAGAGGTTGTAGGTGAGCAGGCAAAGCTCGGGGCGCAATCTCTTTCCTCCAATTGAGATCATGTACTCTATTGGTTCATACAATTCTTCAGGCTCCTGTCTGAGGTTGAGTGCAGCAAGGCCATTCTCTACAAATCTGTCCAGTTCTTCTATTGCAAACATATACTCGTTTTAACTTTTTTATCACGCAAAGTTAATGGTTTTTGTACAATTTGCTATCTTTACGCATCCGCATTTGAGAATAATTATGGAGAATACAAATACTGCAACGGTAGTAAAACATACGGGAAGCCATTACATGCTTTCAAAATTGCCCCAGTGGGAACTTTTTCCCGCTGTAATCAAAGGCAAACTCAGGTTGAAGGGGTTCAACTCAACCAACCCCATAGCAGTGGGCGATGTGGTTGAATATGACCGCAATGAGGGGGAACTTGCCACTATCAGGAATATCCTTCCAAGGAAAAACCACATAATTAGGAAATCAACAAATTTATCCCGACAGTCTCATGTCATAGCCAGCAATCTGGATATGGTTTTCCTTATTGTAACTGTGGAACAGCCGGAGGTGAAACTGCCGTTTGTAGACCGTTTCCTCGTAACCTGTGAGGCATACAATGTGCCGGTTACAATTATCCTCAACAAGATGGACCTCTACACGGAGCAGGGGCTGCAGATGGTGGAGGCGTTCAAGGAGATTTATGGACATGCCGGCTACAGAGTTATAGAGAGTTCTGCCGCTACAGGTTTGGGTATAGAGGAGATAAGGGAGTGCTGCAAGGATAAGGTGGTGCTCTTCTCCGGCCAGTCGGGAGTGGGAAAATCTTCTCTCATAAGTGCTTTAGATCCTGATTTGAACCTGAGGGTGGGGGAGATTTCGGCATATCACCAGCAGGGCAAGCATACCACTACATTTTATGAGATGCACCCAATTTCAACAGGGGGATTTGTGATTGATACCCCGGGAATCAGGGGTTTTGGCCTTGTAGACGTTTCGCAGCTGGAGCTGAGCGGATATTTCCCGGAGATGCTCCGTGTGGAGGACAACTGCCGTTTTGCCCCTTGTACACACACCCATGAGCCGGGGTGTGCCGTTAAGGAGGCCGTTGAGAACGGGGAGATTTCAGTAGAGCGTTATGAATCTTATCTGGGTATGCTGGATGAGCAGACCAAATACAGGTAAGTGATGAACAGGACAGTCCTCAAACTTGCCGTTCCAAGTATTTTTGCAAACATTACCGTTCCCCTTGTGGGTATGGCAGATACAGCCATAGCCGGAAGGTTGGGGGATGCTGCCGTGTTGGGGGGTATAGCCATTGCCTCCATGCTTTTTGATCTGCTTTATTGGAATATGGGTTTCCTCAGGATGGGAACCGGTGGAATGGTGGCTCAGGCATACGGCAGGGGAGATTTCAAGGATGCCATCAATACGTATGCCCTGGGTATGGCAACAGCCCTGGGATTTGCTTTTCTTTTCATAGCCCTCCAGTGGGTTTATGTAGATGTTGCTTTCCGGTTCATTGAGTGTTCACCGCAGGTGGAGGAACTTGCCCGTGGCTATTTCTACATAAGGATATGGGCCGCTCCGGCCACCCTTTCGCTGAATGTCTTCAAAGGGTTCTTTATTGGTATGCAGAATGCTGTAAGCCCTATGGCAGTGGATGTTACGGTAAATCTTGCCAATATCGCAGCAAGCATTTTCTTTGCATTTTATGCCGGTTTGGGATTCAGCGGCATTGCGTGGGGAACTCTTGTGGCCCAGTATACGGGTCTGGCATTGGCTATAGTGCTTATGGTGGTGCAGTACAGGAAACATTTCCATCTTATAGATTTGAAACAGAGTGTGAGCCCGGGGAATGTGAAGAGGTTTTTCATGCTCAATGCAGATCTTTTTGTGAGGTCCCTGTGCTTTCTTTTCATCTATGCGGGACTTACCTCAATTGCAGCCAGGTACGGTGATGTGGATTTGGCTGTGAGTTCAATAATGATGAAGCTGATGCTTCTCTATTCTTATTTCATAGACGGGTTTGCGTATGCCGGCGAGGCGCTGTCGGGAAGATACATTGGGGCAAGGGACCGTACCTCTCTTGTGAGGTCAATAAAGGTGATTTTTGTGTGGTGTATGGGTATTGGAATTGCCTCAACCATAGGATATTGGGCAGGTGGAGAGTGGCTGTTTGGGCTGATGGCTACAGATCCGCTGGTGCTGGCGGAGTCTGCAAGGTTCCTCCCATGGCTCCTCATAATGCCGTTGGTGAGTTCCGTGGCATTCACATGGGACGGCATTTTCATTGGGGCAACCGCCACAAAGGCCATCAGGAACTCCATGCTGTGGGCTGTGGCTGGGTTCTTTGCAAGTTATTACCTCCTTAGGGGCGGGATTGGAGTACAATCATTGTGGGTGGGCTATATGGTTCATCTGGTGGCAAGGACTGTGTACTTGAGCGTAGTGGCCAGGAGGGAAGTTTTGAACCACGGAAATTTTTCGTAACTTTATACTCTAATCCGAAAAACGTAAAAAATAAATATGAAAAGAGTGCTTTTGTTCCTGTTCTGCCTTCTGCCGTTATGTGCGATGGCAGAAACTTTGTATTTCCCCTATAACCCTTCGTTGTCTCCAGATGGAGAGAATATCTATTTCTCATATGACGGGGATATCTTTACTGTTCCAGCCAAAGGCGGGCTTGCAATGAGGGTGGTTTCCCTTGGCGGAAATGAAAATGACCCTATTGTATCCCCTTGCGGAAAGTATCTGGCTTTCTCCTCTGATATGCAGGGAAACAAGGATGTGTACATTGTCCCTGTTGCGGGTGGCGAGGTTGTGCGCCTTACTTGGCACGAGGCAAATGATACCCCAAGCGGGTGGAGTGCAGACTCAAAATACATCTATTTTGAGAGCGGCAGGGCAAACTCCAGAACCACATACAAGGTGGCAGTTGCCGGAGGTACCCCAATAAGGCTGTTCCAGCACTATTTCAATACAATTGTGAATGTTGCAGAGAATCCTGTAACCGGTGAGCTTTACTTCAACGAGTCTACTGAGAGCATCAGTTTCCCAACCAGAAAGAGATATGTGGGAGACCACAATCCCAACATCAAGAGCTGGAATCCTGCAACTGGGGAGTACAGGGAGCTTACCTCCTATAACGGCAAGGATACCTGGCCAATGGCAGACAGGAAAGGTAACCTGTATTATGTTACAGACCAGTTCAACAAAGAGTCCAACATTGTAAAATACAACCCTGCAGGGGAGCCTGTGCAGCTTACAAAATTTGGGCAGTCTGTGCAGTACCCTTCTGTAAGTTTCAACGGAAACTCAATGGTTTTCATTCTGGACTACAAGATCCATTGCCTGAACCTGGCAACCGGGGAGGTTTCAGTGCCAAAGATTTCCATTGCCGACAACAATGTTGATGTGGAGCGCAGTTTCATGAATGTTTCGCCGCAGAGCATGGCCATTTCTCCCGACAGCAAGAAGTTCTCAATGTCAATCCGCGGTCTCCTTCATGTGAGTGATGCAAAAGGGAAATTCATACAGAAACTCAATACTCCTGCGAACGAGAGGGTTGATGAGATGGTATGGGCAAAAGACAACAACACCATCTACTACACCAGAACCGACAAGGGATATACAGCCATCTACAAGATAAAGGCAGACGGTTCCCAGCCTGAGGAACTTGTATATAAGGCTGCATGCAACATCAGGAACCTGAAAATGTCAAACAAGAAAGACAAGATAGCCTTTATGTGCGGCAACAAGTGGGTGATGGCCCTCAACCTTTCAAATGACAAGGTTGACAGGCTTGCCCAGGCAGAGTTCTGGTCATATACAAAATACACCATCACTTTTTCTCCCGACGATGCCTACCTTGCTTTTGAGGCCATGAACCTCTTTGAGAGGGACATCTACATTTACTCGTTCAAGGAGAAGGAGCTGTACAACCTTACCAACTCTGCAAGCACAGAGGGAAGCCCAAGCTTCTCTTCTTGCGGAAAGTATCTCTACTTTGCAGCAGATTTCCATGGTGGAACCTTCCCAAGGGGCGGCAGCGGATCTAGCTATGTCTACAAGCTCCCTCTGTTGAACTACAAGACACAGCCTTTCCAGAGTGAAGTTTATGATGAGCTGTTTGACAAGAAGGCAGAAAAAGAGGGAGAAAAAGAGAAGAAGGAGAGCAAAAAGGAGAAGAAAGTAGAGACAAAGATTGATTTCAATGATATCTACAGCCGCTTGCAGATGACCGGTTTCTATAACGGCCGCAGCACATATGTGTTCAAGAACAAGAACAAGGCGTGGCTCCTTATTACAGGAAGGGATGGGGTGCAGTCGTTGGAGATAACAGACCCTTATGCAAAGGCCAAACCAATCAAGGAACTCAGCTATGGTACATTCTTCAACTCAGATACGGAGCTTTACGCTTTCCAGCGGGGTACACTGTATAAAGTGGATCCTGCAGGTGGAAGGGCTACAAAGATTGCCTTCAAGAAGACCGTTGTGAAGAATCTTAAAGATGAGTTTGAGCAGATGTTCTACGAGGCTTGGGGCCTGATAGACCAGAACTTCTATGACGTGAACTTCCATGGTACCGACTGGGCTGCCAAGAGAGACTATTATGCTTCATTCCTCCCTAAAGTGAGGAGCAGGGCAAATCTTGTTACCCTTTTCAATGACATGTTGGGTGAGCTCAACTCATCGCATCTGGGCTTCAGTTCTCATGGCGGAGAGGTGCCCGGGCCTCAGACAAGATTGCAGTCTATGGAGACCGGCATTGTCTGGAACAATGAGAACCCGTATATGGTGGAGAGGATTGTGAAAGGATCACCTGCAGACAATATTGATACAGACGTCAAGAAAGGTGATATCCTGGTAGCGGTAAACGGCCAGAGGATTGACCACAATCTCAACAGGGAGAGCTATCTTGCCGTTCCTGCCAAGGACCCTGAGGTGAAGTTCACTTTCAGAAGAAAAGGGAGGGAGCACGATGTAAAACTCCATACAATGTCATCAGGTGCTGTGAAAAACCTCCTTTACGAGGAGTGGGAGATGGACAACAGGGCTAAGGTAGACCAGCTTGGAAACGGGAAGATTGCCTACATCCATATGAGGGACATGGGTGTTGGGGAGTTGAGCAATTTCCTTAAGGATATGCACACCAGAACAGTAGGCAAGGAGGGAATCATCCTTGATTTGCGTTTCAATAACGGAGGAAACGTACATAAGGAGGTGCTCGACTTCCTGGCTCAGAAAGCACACTACAATTGGGCTTACAGAGACAACAAGGGGAATCCCCATCCTAACGTAACGCCTGGCGATATGCCAATAGTGGCATTGGTGAACGAGAGGAGCCTCAGCGATGCGGAGGTTACATCAAACGGAATAAAGAGCCTGGGCCTTGCAACAATAGTGGGAACTGAAACCTACCGCTGGATCATCTTCACCACCGGTGCAACCATGCTCGACGGTTCTTCGTTGCGTCTTCCTGCATGGGGATGCTACTCATTGGACGGCAAGGACCTTGAGAATACAGGAGTTGCTCCCGATATTTACGTGAAGAACACCTTCAAGGACAGGCTCGACGGCAAGGACCCTCAGCTTGAGAAGGGCGTTGAGGTTATTCTGAAACAACTTGAGAAGAAAAATTAAAAACAGCATACATAATGAAGAGGGATTTGAAATATTTGCAATTGTTGGCAAAGAGTTTCCCGACAATTCAGGCTGCCAGTACGGAGATAATAAATCTGGAAGCAATCCTTAACTTGCCTAAAGGTACCGAGCATTTTGTTACAGACCTGCATGGAGAGCATGAAGCTTTCCAGCATGTGCTCAAGAATGCGTCGGGAGTAATAAAGAGGAAAGTGGAGGATATCTTCGGCCATTCCCTCAGGGAGGCCGAAAAGAGTGAACTGTGTACTCTTATCTATTATCCCGAGGAGAAACTGAAGATCATCAAGGGGCGTGAGAAGGAGAAGGCGCTGCATGAGTGGTACAAGGTTATACTCATGAGGCTGGTAAGGGTGTGTTCGAATGTTTCTACCAAGTACACAAGATCAAAGGTGCGTAGGGCTATGCCAACTGAGTATGAGTACATCATACAGGAGCTGTTGCATGAGTCAAAGAGCGGTGAGGCCAATAAACACGATTATATAACTGCCATTGTGGAGACAATAATCTCTACAGGGAGGGCAGACCACTTCATTATAGCCATATGTAAGCTTATACAGCGTCTTACCATAGATTCGCTGCATATTATAGGCGACATTTATGACAGGGGACCGGGTGCGCATATCATCCTTGATATCCTTGAAAATTACCACGATTGGGATATACAGTGGGGTAACCATGATCTTGTATGGATGGGTGCTGCTGCAGGAAACCGCGCATGTGTTGCCAATGTGGTGAGAATGTGCTCGAGATATGCAAACTTCAAGATTCTGGAGGAGGGATACGGTATAAACCTTCTTCCTCTGGTAACCTTTGCCATGGATGTTTATGGAGATGACCCTTGTACTATATTCAGACCTAAAGGTTCTGATGCCGAGGGGCTCAATCCAAAACAGGCCAGATTGGTTGCACAGATGCACAAGGCCATTACCATTATACAGTTCAAGCTGGAGTACGAGATTATAAAGAGAAGGCCGGAGTACGGTATGGATGACAGGAATCTGCTCCATATGATTGATAAGGAGAAAGGTACAGTTGTCATTGACGGCAAGGAGTATCCTTTGAGGGACAAGCATTTCCCTACAATTGATCCGGAGAATCCGTATGCACTTACACCGGAGGAGAAAGTGGTGGTTGACAAGCTTACCCATAATTTTGTGCACAGTGCGCATATGGCCAAACATATGCAGTTGCTCTATTCTCATGGAGCATTGTATCTGGTAAGGAACTCAAATCTCCTTTATCACGGTTCGGTTCCTTTGAACGAGGACGGTTCGTTCAAATCCCTCAATATACAGGGCAAGGATTATGCCGGTAAGGCGCTGTTTGACAAGATGGACCAGATTGTGCGCCAGGGATATTTTGAGCCGGAGAAATCTGCTGCCAGGGAGTTCGGCCAGGATTTCATATGGTATCTGTGGTGCGGTCCGGTATCACCTCCGTTCGACAAGAACAGGATGGCAACCTTTGAGCGTTATCTCCTTTCAGACAAGGAGGCACAGAAGGAGCACAAGGGATGGTACAATGTGCTCAAGAACAACAAGGAGATCTGTGAAAAGATTCTTAAGGAGTTTGGTGTTGAAGGGGAGCCTTCACATATCATCAACGGACATATTCCTGTAAAGACCTCCAAAGGTGAGAGTCCTATTAAGGCGGGAGGCAAGCTCCTTATGATTGACGGCGGCTATTCAAAGGCTTACCAGCAGGAGACGGGAATTGCAGGTTATACCCTCATTTACAACTCATATGGCTTGAGACTGGTTCAGCATGAGTCGTTTGAATCTACCCAGAAGGCTATTGAGCAGGGCCTCGACATCATCTCTGAGACCAAGGTTGTTGAGTTTATGGAGAAGAGGAAACTGGTGAGGGATACAGACAACGGAAAGAGGATGATGGAACAGATTGATGACCTCAAGCAGTTGCTGGTTGCATTCAGAAGGGGTCAGATTAGATAGTGATTGATGTTGTGGGGGGCAAAAAATATAGTTACCTTTGCCCCCGTTTTTTAATGCATATATTATGAACTGGTTTAATGACTTGATTACAGGCACCTCAATTGCCCATTCAGTTCTTGTACTGTCGGGAGTAACGGCGCTTGGAGTATTGCTTAGCAGAATTAAAATCTGCGGTGTTTCACTTGGTGTTACATGGATTTTGTTTGTGGGTATTGTTGCAGGACATTTCGGGCTTACCGTTGAGCATAATATCCTTCATTTCATCAAGGAGTTTGGACTTATCCTGTTTGTGTACTCTGTAGGTCTGCAGGTTGGTCCCGGATTTTTCTCATCGTTCAAGAAAGGTGGACTTACCCTGAACGCAGTTGCTGTGATGATTGTGCTGATGGGTGTGATTATAGCGTATATCATACATCTTGTTACAGGTACAAGCCTGGTAACTATGGTAGGCGTACTTTGCGGTGCGGTTACAAATACCCCTGGCCTTGGTGCTGCACAGCAGACATATCTTGAGGCTACAGGTGCTTCAGATCCTTCAATTGCAATGGGTTATGCGGTTGCCTATCCTCTTGGCGTTGTTGGAATCGTAATGTCTATTGTTGTAATTAAAGGTCTGTTCCGCATGAATATGGACAAGGAGCTTGAGAAGGCTACCGGTGCCAGCGAGGATACTACAAAGATGGCTACAAAATATTCCGTAGGAATCAAGAATGCTGCAATCTTTGGAAAGACCATTGCGGAGCTTCACAGTTTCATTGACAAGGATTTTGTGGTTTCAAGACTTTGCAGGGAGAACGGCAAGGTGGAGATCCCTACTTCACAGACCAAATTATTTGAGGGTGATAAACTTAGGGTAATATCTGTTGATGCCAGCAAGGATTCCATTGTTGCTTTCTTTGGCGAGCTGCTTGACATGAGTTCAGACGAGTGGCATGAGATGGACGGCCAGATGGCTACCAGAAAGGTTGTGGTAACAAAACATAAGGTTAACGGAAAGACCCTTGGAGAGCTTAAGGTGAGGTCGGTATTTGGTGTGAACGTTACCAGAGTTACCCGTGCAGGTGTGGATTTGGTTGCAGCTCCAGATCTTGAGCTTCAGATTGGTGACCGTGTGCTTGCTGTGGGTGATGAGAATAAACTTGAGAGTTTTGCAAATATGGTGGGCAACTCTGCCAAACAGCTTAGGGAGCCAAACCTTCTTGCGATCTTCCTTGGTATTGCAGTGGGTGTGATCTTCGGCTCAATACCGTTCATGTTGCCTGGTATGCCTCAGCCTGTGAAGATGGGTCTTGCAGGTGGTCCGCTTATCATTGCAATCCTTATAAGCCGTTTCGGATACAAGTTCAATATTGTAACATATACTACCCTAAGCGCAAACATGATGCTTAGGGAGGTGGGTATTTCACTGTTCCTTGCAGCTGTGGGTATCTCGTCGGGAGAAGGATTTATAGATACAGTTGTGAATAAAGGTGGATTTGCATGGATAGGTTATGGTGTTATCATTACTTTGGTGCCAATGCTTGCAGGTGCGGCAATTGGAAGGTTTGTGTTCAAGTTCAACTATTTCCAGCTGATGGGACTTATCTCGGGTAGCGGTACAAACCCTTCGGGTCTTGCTTACTCAAACTCGGTGTCACCTATCAACCAGCAGGCAGTGTCGTATGCTACAGTTTATCCGTTGGTTATGTTCTTGAGGGTGCTTACTCCTCAGATCCTTATACTGATGGCTCTGTAGCCGGCTTTTTTGGAATTCAGATTGAGGTTGGCCCGGGTGGACCAACCTCATTTATATAATCAAATACTTGTTTTATGGGTTTTATGGGCAAAAAGAAAAGGGAGTTTCCCAATACTTATGTTATAATATTCTGGATCATTCTGGTCTGTGCCCTTGCTACCTGGATGGTGCCAGGAGGAGAGTATGTAAAGGAGAGCGTTGAGATTGCCGGCAAGATGGAGCAGAGTGTGGACTTTAAGGAGGTGCCGGCTGTGGGGCAGTGGTGGACAGTGATGCAGTCTTTTTACAGCGGCTTTACAAAACAGGCCGGAATCATCTGTTTTATCCTTGTCATTGGAGCATCTTTCTGGGTTGTGAACAGAAGCAGGGCCATTGATGCCGGTATCTTTTCGTTCCTGGGTGTGGTTACCAGGCTTGAGAAGAACAGGGCTCTGGCCAGGATAGGTGTGAGCAATATTGTCATTGTGCTCGTAATGCTTATGTTCAGCCTTTTTGGTGCCATATTTGGAATGAGTGAGGAGACAATAGCCTTTGTGGTAATTCTTGTGCCATTGGCAATATCCATGGGCTATGACTCAATTGTAGGTGTTTGTATGGTATATGTTGCAGCCCATGTGGGTTTTGCCGGTGCCATACTCAATCCGTTTACCATAGGCATTGCGCAGGATCTGGCCGGAATACCCATGTTCTCGGGAATAGAGTACAGGTTTTTCTGCTGGGTGGTGCTGAATGTCATTACAATTGCATTTGTACTGTTCTATGCAATAAGGGTAAAGAGAAATCCCCAAAGGTCAATGATGTATGAAACGGATGCCCATTGGAGGGAGCAGATAGGTGCGCAGCAGGGAGGTGTTGAGTATTATACCAACAGGGCTTCCTGGGTCTCTTTTGCCATTGCTGCTGCTGTTGTACTGATGTTTACCGTCTCTTATAGCGGTGATACATGGCTTTCCATAGGGGCTCAGAAATATCATACTGTCTGGCTGTTGCCTGTGCTGGCCGTGGCATTTGTGCTCTCTTCTGTGGCTGCATTGCGAAAATCTGTCCATTTCTATATCCTTTCGCTGCTTGGGTTTACTATCCTCTATCTTGTGGTAGGAGTACTCGGTTTCGGATGGTATATAGGAGAGATTTCCGCACTGTTTCTTGCATTGGGACTGCTCAGCGGAATTGCAATGGGTCTGAGCGCAAATTCCATTGTAAAGGAGATGATGGACGGTGCCAAGGATATTCTCAGTGCGGCACTCATAGTTGGTCTGGCAGCCGGTATCATATATATATTGCAGGAGGGGCGCATCATTGATACCATTCTCCATTCCCTTGCCGGTACATTGGACGGATCTGGAGAGGCGGGGGCTCTTGGCCTTATGTATATGATCCAGACAGTAATCAATCTGGTAATACCTTCGGCAAGTGCCAAGGCAGCCATAACAATGCCTATCATGGCGCCGTTCTCAGATATAATAGGTGTGAGCCGTCAGGCTACCGTAATGGCGTTCCAGTTCGGCGACGGATTCACCAATATGATTACCCCTACGTCGGGAGTACTGATAGCAGTGTTGGGGATGGCCAGAATACCGTACGGAAAATGGGTGAAGTGGATTTTGCCTTTCATCCTCTTGCTGATTGTGGTGGGATTCCTCCTTCTTCTCCCGACAATTTACATGCAACTCAATGGTTTTTAATAAAAAATCCATAAATACTTGTAGTTTAAGAAATTATTTGTACCTTTGCGAGCCGATTTAATATCGGGTATTTGTATAAAGTTAAGATTAACAACAAATTATGCCAACAATTCAACAGTTAGTACGCAACGGTCGCGAGGTGATTGTAGAGAAATCTAAATCACGCGCACTGGATGCTTGTCCTCAAAGACGTGGAGTTTGTGTACGTGTTTACACTACAACTCCTAAGAAACCTAACTCAGCTATGCGTAAAGTAGCTCGTGTTAGATTGACAAATCAGAAAGAGGTGAATGCCTACATCCCAGGAGAAGGACACAACTTGCAGGAGCACTCAATCGTTCTTGTTAGAGGTGGCAGGGTAAAAGACCTTCCTGGAGTACGTTATCACATTCTTAGAGGAGCTTTGGATACAGCAGGTGTTGACGGACGTAAGAAATCACGTTCACTATACGGCACCAAGAGACCAAAAGCAGCTAAGAAGTAAGTCATTAATTTTTTAAAATTTCTACAGAAATGAGAAAAGCAAAGCCTAAAAAGAGGATTCTACTTCCTGATCCAAAATTCCACGATGTGTTGGTAACACGTTTCGTGAATAACTTGATGTTGCAGGGGAAGAAGAGTATCGCTTACGCTATTTTTTATGACGCAATCGACATGATTGGCGAGAAGATGAAAGATTCTGACAAGGCTCCACTAGAAATTTGGAAGAAAGCTCTAGAGAATGTAACCCCACAGGTAGAGGTTAAAAGCCGTAGAGTGGGTGGTGCAAACTTCCAGGTTCCTACTGAGGTACGCCCAGAGAGAAAAATTTCACTTTCTATGAAGAACATGATTCTTTATGCTCGCAAGAGATCTGGTCGTTCAATGGCTGAAAAATTAGCTGCAGAGATACTAGCTGCATACAATAATGAGGGTGCTGCCTTCAAAAGAAAAGAGGATATGCATAAGATGGCTGAGGCCAACAAAGCATTTGCTCACTTCCGTTTTTAATGTCTAGATAGAACAAAAATGGCAAGAGATTTAAGACTTACCAGAAATATCGGTATCATGGCACATATTGATGCCGGTAAAACAACAACTTCCGAGAGGATTTTGTTCTACACAGGTAAAACCCATAAAATTGGTGAGGTACACGAGGGTGGTGCTACCATGGACTGGATGGTTCAGGAGCAGGAGAGAGGTATTACAATTACTTCTGCTGCTACTACAGCTTTCTGGAAATACAATGGTGAGCAGTACCAGATCAACTTGATTGATACCCCAGGCCACGTGGATTTTACTGTTGAGGTAGAGAGATCATTGCGTGTTCTTGACGGTACAGTTGCTACTTTCTGTGCTGTAGGACGTGTTCAACCACAGTCTGAGACAGTATGGAGACAGGCAGACAAACACAGAGTTCCAAAGATTGCATACGTTAACAAGATGGACCGCGTAGGTGCGGACTTCCTTGCTGTAGTATCTGAGATGAAAGAGAAATTGGGTGCAAACGCAGTTCCAATCGCTCTTCCAATCGGTGCTGAGGACAAGTTCCAGGGTATCGTAGACCTTATCGCTATGAAAGGTTATTTCTACGATCAGGAGAGCAAAGAGCTTGTTAACTATGAGGTAAGGGATATTCCAGAGAATATGGTTGCAGAGTGCGAGGAGTGGAGAGGCAAACTTATTGAGGCTGCCGCTGAGTACGACGAGGCTCTAATGGAGAAATTCTTTGAGGATCCTGATTCAATTACCGCTGAGGAGATCATTGCTGCCATCAGAAAAGCTACAATCGATATGGCTATCGTTCCTATCACTTGTGGTTCTTCATTCAAGAATAAAGGTGTACAGTTCCTTTTGGATGCTGTAATGAGATACCTTCCATCACCACTTGACAAAGGCCAGGTTGAGGGTACAAACCCTAACACCGGCGATGCAGAGGTGAGAAAATTCAACGTTAAAGAGCCATTCTGCGCGTTGGTATTTAAAATTGCTACCGATCCATTCGTAGGTCGTTTGGCATTCTTGAGAGCTTACTCTGGAAAACTTGACGCAGGTTCATATGTATTGAACACTCGTTCAGGCAAGAAAGAGCGTATCTCTCGTCTGTTCCAGATGCACTCAAACAAACAGAACCCTATTGAGTTCGTTGAGGCTGGTGACATCTGTGCAGCAGTAGGTTTCAAAGAGCTTAGAACTGGTGATACAGTTTGTATCGAGTCTAACCCAATCGTTCTTGAGCAGATGACTTTCCCTGATCCGGTTATCGGATTGGCAGTAGAGCCTAAAACTCAGAAAGACCTTGACAAATTGGGTATTGCACTTGGTAAGCTTGCTGAGGAGGACCCTACATTTACAGTTAAATCAGACCATGAGACTGGCCAGACCGTTATCAGCGGTATGGGTGAGCTTCACTTGGATATCATTGTTGACCGTCTAAGAAGAGAGTTCGGCGTAGAGATCAACCAGGGTGCACCTCAGGTTAACTACAAAGAGGCTATCCGCTCAACTGTTCAGCACAGAGAGGTATTCAAGAAACAGTCTGGTGGTAAAGGTAAATTTGCTGATATCATCGTTGAGATCGGCCCAGCTGACGAGGGTGTTACCGGACTTCAGTTCATTGACGAGGTTAAAGGTGGTAACGTTCCTAAGGAGTTTATCCCTGCAGTTGAGAAAGGTTTCAAATCTGCTATGGCAAACGGTGTATTGGCTGGTTATGAGGTTACAGCTCTTAAGGTTATCCTTAAAGATGGTAGCTTCCACCCAGTTGACTCTGATGCCCTTTCATTTGAGATCGCTGCAAGACAGGCATTCCGTAAAGCCCTTCCTAAGGCTACACCAGTTATCATGGAGCCTATCATGGCCCTTGAGGTAGTAACCCCAGAGGATTACATGGGTGACATCATCGGTGACTTGAACAAACGTAGAGGTCAGATCACCAGCATGGATGCTAACGGTAACGCTAGAGTAGTTAAAGCTAACGTTCCACTATCTGAGCAGTTCGGATATGTAACTATCCTAAGAACTATCTCATCTGGTAGAGCAACCAGCACAATGCAGTTCTCACACTACGCTGACGTTCCTGCTGCAATCGCTAAAGAGGTTATCGAGCAGTCTGGCAACAAGAAGCTTGGTGAGGATGACGAGTAATAACGAATTATAAATTGGTAACAATTATATACAATGAGCCAAAAAATAAGAATTAAACTAAAATCTTACGATCACGCTTTGGTAGACAAATCTGCTGACAAGATCGTAAAAACAGTTAAAGCTACTGGTGCTGTTGTTAGCGGTCCTATTCCACTTCCTACAGACAAGAAGATCTTTACTGTAAACCGCTCAACTTTCGTTAACAAAAAATCACGCGAGCAGTTTGAGCTAAATTCTTTCCGCCGCCTATTGGATATCTACAGCTCTACTCCTAAAACTGTAGACGCTCTAATGAAACTTGAGCTTCCTAGCGGTGTTGAGGTTGAGATCAAAGTTTGATAATATAGCTTGTGAGGCCTCCGGCTCACGCCGGAGAGCCAGCAAGCATATCATAAATTTTGGAAGTGCAAGATTTTTTCATTATTTTTGCACTCTCAATTGGGGCCTATAGCTCAGTTGGTTAGTAGCACCTGACTCATAATCAGGGGGTCACTGGTTCAAGCCCAGTTGGGCCCACTCAATTGAAACAAAAGCACTTGCAGTAATGCAGGTGCTTTTTGTTTTGTCATTATCAAAATGCTTTCTGTTGTCTGTACTAGCGGTTGGAATCCGTTACAGTCATATTTGAACACAACTTCTCCAGAGTCTGCAAAAAAGTGTGCAGTTCTTCTTCAGGTATTCCGTCAAGCATTTTGTTGAGGATTGAAATTCCTTTTGTCTTGGCATCATCCCTAAGGTTGTATGCAAGGTCGGTAAGGATAATTGTATTTGACCTTCGGTCGTTCGGGTTCTGTTCTCTTACAACAAATCCCTTGCGCTCAATGGCATCAACAAGCTTGGTAATTGAATTCTTGTCTTTCTGCATCTGGTCTGCAAGTTCCTGCTGGGAAAGTGGACCCTGGTTCCAAAGAAGGTCTATGAGAAGAAATTGCTCCGGCGTAAGGTCGATATTCTGCTGCTTGAGCATTGTAGCGGTATATTGCTTGAGTTTGCAGCCCGCTATATTCAAATCTACTGCTATTCTTTTAGATAGTAACATAGGTATACTGTCTTGTTTGGATACAAAAATAGCAAAAAATTATAATTTCCGCTACTTGCGCCAGACTATCTTTTGGTAAAGAACCAGTCAGCGGCAAATGTCCCGGGGCCCAGTATATACATAATTATGAAGACAAAAAGGTACATCAGTGCAAGTTCCTTTGCAGAGAACGGGTCTTTGGCATGTATCACAAAGGCCGCTATGCACATGGTGAAAATCATTGGCAGCATAGATAGCCTGTACAGGAAACCTGTGATGAATCCCATAGTACAGAAAACCTCTGCAAAGATGGCAAGAGATAAGGACAGTTTGCTCCCCATCCCCATTACACTGGGAAAAGAGATTGAGAGAATGCTGAAACTGGCCAGCTTCTGTAGCCCGTGGGTGATAAACATGGAACCGAATACAACCCTACACACCAACAGCAGGGTTGAAAGCCACATATTGTGGTAAGTTGGGAAAAGGAAGTTCTGTAGCATAGCTTTGTTTTTCCCCTATAACAATGGAGTAGCCCCAATTGTTTTTCTTCCCTACAACCCCTTCAGTACGGTCAATACAGAGTAAATTCGGCAATTTACTCTACCTGTAAGGTGGAATTTTACTCATATTGTACGCAGAATCTGCCCCTTTTTATACTTTGGCTCCAAAAAACAATGGATGCGAGGGTAATATGTATTTTAATGTGCGGAATAATGTTGGGATGTAGCGGGCAGAAGCCCCTGGATATTCCATCTCCTCCGCCACAGGATGGGGGACATCAGTCTATTCCGTTAGAGAAACTTGTTTTCAGGCTGAATGGCAAACTTTATACTGCTGGGGGAACAAATCCTCATGATACTGTGAAATTGCATGAGGAGGGGCTAAGAACGCTGGAAATAGTGGGCTATACCCCTGCAGATGCGGTTCCCCCAAAAATAGCGGCCATAAACTTCTATAGGGATGTATACTCCTTCAATTATACAGGCGATTCAATCTGTATTCTTGGAGGCAGTTCTGCCCAGCCCAAAAACCACTATGTATCACCTGTTGGTGAAGGCTTTGAGAAGTTTGCAGGAAAGAAGATCCCGCCTGCAAACAGCTGTTTGCCCTTTAGCGCACCGCTCCCTCCTGCAATGTTCTACAACTACGTTGACCGCATTCATGATGAAACTGTTGTAGACCGGGGCAATGGGCCGGAAACGGTAAAATGGAGTGCAATAGGCAAATACAGATTGTACAGGATTGAAGTTGCGGTAGTGGTGGAGAATGCCGGTGAGGCACCAGAGAGGAAGGTGTTCACTTTGCCGTATTATGAGCTTGAAAACAGTGTGCGGGTTGAGAATTTGCACAATGGAGTGATTGAAATTTCCCCGGGGGATACAATATGCCTTCAGAAACTTGTAAATGCGCCGCCGGAATTTACCCAATGTGAATGGGTAAAGGGAAATGCCACTGCGAGGTTCAATCCTCTCAACGGGGATGCTGTGGAATATGCGTACAAAGAGAAGGTGTCAAATCCGCTGCAGACAGAACCGGGAATGGTGTTTACAGACTCAATGGTAAAGCTGGGCCGCAACGGGATGCTGACAGTGGATATCCAATGGAATCCTGCTGATGCCGCATCAAACGGTGGGGCAATATATGCCACAATCCCCGTATGTGTGATAATGATGCCTCAGGGGGGAAGCCAGTCGGATTCGTTGTGCAGGGATTTCCTTTTTCCCGACAATATCCTCCATAAGGAGTACCCGACCCCATTTTTCTGCAATGTCCAGGTGAAGATTGTTTACTGAAAAGGAAAATTGTTATCTTTGAAAACTATGAAAAGTTTGTTGGAGAGAGTAAAGTGCATAGCATTTGACGCAGATGATACCTTGTGGGTGAATGAGCCTTACTTCCGTCAGGCAGAGGCGGAATATTGCTGTCTTCTGGAGCGTTTTGCACCGCCTCGGGAGATAATTGATGTCCTGTATCAAACAGAACTGAAAAACCTTGCTCCGTACGGTTATGGCGCCAAGGCATTTACCCTTTCGCTTATGGAAACGGCAATAGGCTTCAGCAACAGGGGGGAACAGGAAGGGTTAAGGCCTCTCATCCCTTTGGAAATGGAAGAGGTTATAAGGATAGGCACATCACTGATCAATGTTCCCATGGAGGTGCTTCCGGGGGTGAAGCACCTGCTGGAAAAACTGCACAAGAGCGGCAAGTATCAGCTTATAGTTGCTACCAAAGGGGATTTGCTGGACCAGAACCGCAAGCTTAAGCGTTCCGGTTTGGCTGAGCATTTCAATTTGGTGGAGGTTATGTATGACAAGAACGAAGACACTTACCTTGCCCTTCTCAAGAAATTGGGATGCGGGCCGGAGGAATTTCTTATGATTGGCAACTCAATGAAGTCAGACATACTGCCGGTACTCAATATTGGAGGCTATGCAATCCATATACCTTTCCATTCCACATGGGAGCATGAAAAGGTGGAGGGGGAGGTGGTTCATCCAAATCTCCGTTCATGCGGCAGCTGCGGGGAGTTGCTTGAAATGCTTTAGAATTTGAGTTCCACCCCAATGTTTACTGCCCAGGCTGTGTTTTTCTCGCCAAGGTAATTTTCCTTGTGGTTCAGGCGCCAGAAAGCATCCACCCTGAATATTCTGAAGATATTTGTTATGCCTGCACCTGCCTCAAAATAAGGTTTCTTCACCCCGGTCATGCCTGCCGGGAACAGCAGATAAGGTGTGTCGGTTCCTGTAATGATTTTCCCTGTTGCGGGATCTGTAATTGAGGCAATATGTCCGGCACTTCCGTTGTTCTTGTCTGAAATGGTGCCCACTACTCCTCTGAATGATATTACCTCCCTGAGGTTGAGTCTTTTGAGTAAAGGAATTTTTCCAAGAAAGAATCCCTTGAAATTGTGTTCATAGAAGAACTGTGCCCAAGTATCGGAAGCAAATTCGTAGAAATCGAGACAAGCAAACGCCTGTGGTGAGAAGAAATATGTACCGTTGCCTTCGTGCAGTTTGAGCATAGGATAAGGGACTTTTCCCCATATTTTGCCAGCTTTTACACTAAAGTGTGATGTTCCAAATGGAGGCATGGCCAGATTATAGACCAAACCCAGTTCGGCTCTGTAAAATTCCGGGCTCTCACGCAGCGCATCCTTTATTCCCATCCTGAAATCGGCTGTAATGATTGGGTAGTCTGTAGAAAGGTACAGTTTGTCAAAGTGGTCGCGGTTTGTCATCTCATTCCAGCTCAGGCGCATGCCAAGCCCCACTGTGGCACTTCTTACAGCCCCAACAGGGATGCTGTCGGGAGTAAACATTGGAACATATTCATTGCTGCCTATGCGGTTGGTCTCGGCTGTGAGGATTGTGGTGAGGCCTTCCCTCCATTCATGTTCATATGAGACTGTCCCCCGGTTTACCATGCTCAGGCGCTGGCTGTCCCCTTTGGAGAGGAGAGATCCCATGATATTGCCCTCTGAAAAAGCATCGCCGGAAGCTCCCAACTGGAGGGCGTCACGCCTGTAGCCTGCAGAGAACTTTCTGGTAGGCTGTCTGTCAAACATGTATTCAACAGATCCTCCGCCCTTTAAGGCCTGGTCCTTGGTGCCGTATGCGGCATATCCGCTGTAGCGCACGTTTTTGCTCCAGCTCTCGGTTGTTCGCATGCCAAACTGGAATCTTGCCCCCTCAAGGTTGTTGAAGCTGAAGAGTTTGTAGTATGGACCAATTTCAATGTTCCCCGCGTCATAATACCCCCCAAACAAAGTGGAGACAATATTGTACAAGGTGTTGTATACAGGTACACTCTTTATGGAATCCACCATATTGTAGATGTTCTGCTCCTTTTGGGTGAGGGCATAGGGGCGCTCAGCTTCCCAGTAGGAATTGCTGTTGTTAAGGATATTTTCATCAAACACCACGTTGGTGCTGTGTTTGAGAATTTCGTGTGGAATAGGTTCATTTAGCACCACATTGGTGTAGTTCACCTCCCTGTGGGCCATGAATGAGGCTGTCTTTAGGGCATCATTTGTGGTGATGGAAAAGTCGACATAAAGTTTGTCCCTCTTTTTGAACCAGGTGGTATCGTTCACCAGCTGATTGTCTGCCTCAATGGCCAAATCCTTTATCCAGTTCACATTCAGCCCTTTCACCATTTTTATCCTGGCATCCCTCAAGGCCATTGTGGTAGAATCTATGGTAAACTCGCCATCGAGGACAGGGGTGGATTTCATCTTGGGGTGGAATCTTACCTTGTATGTTTTCCTTCCGTTAATATCCAGACTGTCTATAAGGTAATAGTTGTAGTATACAAAGCCGTGGTCATTGAGGGGTGAGACGAATTTTATGGCAAAAATGTCTATGAAATTGTTGTACAGGTTAACATCTGCATGCATATGCCCTGTAAACTGGGCTAAAGAGTAGTCCTCCTCAACACCCGATATCCTGCTGGCCTCAAGTACCTCCCTGGAAAGGGGCGGGTTCTTCCTTCTATAGAACTTTGAGCTTGACTCAGAGATCATTATGGGCAGATATGCTTCTCCCGACAGGGCAGAAGTATCCATATACTGCTCCACAAAACCGAAGTTCTTCTTGATGAGCTTGTTTCTGAGGAATGGGTCGACATTGGCAATATCCAGCTCCATTTTGCTGTATATCTTGCCCTGGGAGGTCTCCTGGTTGTCGGGATCATTGTATTTTTTTCTTTCGTAGACACTCTTCATGAATGCCCTTATCTTGCTGTTGTCTGCCTTTACTGTAATCCCCTCCAGTGAGATGGATTGTGGTTTGAGGGAAAAGTCTGCAGATGTGAAGCCCCCCGGTATGATTTTCTGTTCCTGTGGTTCGTAACCCAGGATTTCTGCCCTAAGGATATCCGGAACACTCTGGCGGGTTTCCAAGTAGTAATTGCCGTCAAAATCTGTGGTTACGCCAATGGTGGTGCCCGGGAACCAAATATTTACAAAAGGGATGGGCTCGCCATTGTATGCGTCTTTAACGGTACCCTTCACCTTGGTGGTCTGGGCAATTGCAGATGTGGCTGCAATGAGCATTGCAAATATATAAAACAGATACTTTTTCATCCCTCTTTTCAAACAGGGTGCAAAAGTATCCTATTTTCTGCAATTTCAAATAGTCTTAAATGGATAAAAACTAGTCCAATTATTTGATTGGAGAGAGTTCTGCGGCTATTTCAAAGAATTTTCTGCTGTCACCGCCAAGTCTTGTGCATACAGCCTTCATCCTGTGCACAAGGCCTGTCCCTTCCTTATCTGTAGGGGTGATGTGGATTTCTATCATTATGGCTGCAACCTCTGCCGGAGCCAGCGGATGGTGAATTCTGAGCTGGCGGATGGAGCTTATAATGTATCTTTCATGAGACATGTGCTGGGCGCACTCTTTGGTCATCTGCAGCAGTGAGGTCTCAGAAATGGCCTCAATTGGGGCAGCAGACTCCTCCCCGTGATGCTGTGCAATGAGATTTATCCTGCACTTTCCATGGCGGGTATTTGAATTTGGGTAGGATATTTTCCTTATGGTGAATAGTGTGTCCTGCAGCTTCATCGTTATCTGAGTATTATGTTTATCCGGCATATTGCTGCAATCTCCCCCTCTACATGTACAGATGCAACTGCAGTAGCTTTTCCACCCTGCATGCTTGTTACCTTTACGGCAGATTCTATTGTTTCATTTGTTTTTGGAAGGAAATTGAGGCTGAATCTGCTGATTTCGCTCACTGTAGCCGATGTGTACCCCTTACCTTTAAAGGAAGCCTTCTGCTTTACTTTGGCAATGGCGCACTGGACCATATGCTCCATAAGTCCAATTTCGCAAATGTGGTTATGGAATTGGTACGGATTTTCCTGCTTTACAAGCAGGCGTCCCTTGGCCCCGTTTGCAGATGTGCTCCGGAGCTCGTCTACCATAGGGTGTGACTGCAAGATGATGTCGTTTGCAATATCCTGTTTCATATTCACAAAAAAAGGCTTCCAAATTTGGAAGCCTTTGTACGGGATAGGAGAATCGAACTCCTATTTGAAGAATGAGAATCTTCCGTCCTAACCGTTAGACGAATCCCGCGTCTTATCTCGTTTGCGGTTGCAAAGGTACGCAAAATTTTTAAACTGCCAAATTTTTCTTTAATTTTTTTTGAATTTTTTTCAGGTTTTTTGAAAAAAGTGCCCCCCAGGCCCCTAAAATATGGAATAATCCTGCTATTTTTGTATGGATAATACACAAGAAAGATGACAAACAGAACAAAAGGATACATTTTGGCGGCAGTATCTGCAGCAACTTATGGCATGAACCCCCTTTTTGCCCTTCCGTTGTATGCCGACGGTATGGCTGTAGATTCAGTCCTGTTCTTCAGGTATCTTTTTGCCCTCCCTATGGTGGCTTTGCTTGTGCATAGCAGAAAGCAAAGTTTTGCCGTGGAGAAAAAGGAGATCATTCCAATGATGATGGTGGGTATTTTCTTTGTACTCTCCTCCATAACCCTGTTCAGGAGCTATCATTATATGGATTCAGGCATTGCCTCAACCATATTGTTCATATATCCGGTAATGGTTGCCCTCATAATGGCCCTCTTCTTTAAGGAGAAGATAAAGTTGGGTACATGGCTCTGCATAGCAATGGCAACCGCCGGAATAGGACTTCTTTACAAAGCCCCCAGTGGAGTTACCCTAAGCGTGGTTGGTGTGTTGCTGGTATTGGGGTCAGCCCTTGCATATACGCTGTACATTATAACTATAAACAAGACTGTGCTGAAGGATGTCCCTTCAGTAAAGGTTACCTTCTATGTCATACTTACCGGACTTCTGGTTTTTGCCGCAGCAGTTGTATGCCAAGGTGAATTGCACACCCCAACAAAATGGTACCTGTGGGGAGATCTGCTGGCGTTTGCCCTTCTCCCAACTGTAATATCAATGTTGTGCGCAACAAAAGCCATTGTATACGTTGGGTCAACAGCAACCGCAATATTGGGTGCCTTGGAGCCCCTTACTGCAGTTTTCTTTGGGGTGACACTGTTTGGGGAGAGCCTTACGGCAAGAAGTGTGGCCGGATTGTTGCTTATAGTAATTTCAGTTACGGCCGTAGTGACCAAAAAACAATAAAATACCATATTTCAGGTATTTGTGGCTTGCAGGACGGTTGTTATCTTTGCATATGTAAAGATAGATGTAAAGCCATTTTTATTGTTTTTTAATAGCAGACCGTCACGCCAAGGCGGTCTGCGTTGCATTTGTAAAAAATTAAGGACAAGCATATGGAATACAGGGAACAGAGAATATTTACAGCAAGGGACAAGATGGAATCCCTTATCACCACCAACTACCGTCTGCTCAACATGCTCAGCCGGTTTGGAATCTCCTTGGGCGTGGGAGACAAAAGCATAGAGGAGGTATGCCGCCTGAGTGGGGTAGACTGCAAAACCTTCCTGGCAGTGGTAAACCTTTTCAATAATCCCGACAGCAAGCAGGATGATGTGGAGTTCTCTGTAGAGGAGCTTATCCTGTATCTCCAGAAATCCCACACATACTACACCGATTACAGACTCCCTGCTTTGAGGGCTGCATTGGAGAAAGCCGTAGAGGGGGGCGGGAAGCAGATGCAATACCT
Source organism: Candidatus Egerieisoma sp. (assembly GCA_045659725.1). Classification (GTDB taxonomy): domain Bacteria; phylum Bacteroidota; class Bacteroidia; order Bacteroidales; family UBA932; genus Egerieousia. Next base: position 8,043 of record JAZRCK010000011.1, on the reverse strand, counting down.
TATACTCAACTACTTTGATGACTATGCAGCTGAGGTGGAGCGCCACATGAACCAGGAGAATGAGGAGATTTTCCCTTATATGGGCAGGCTGATTGAAGCATACAAGAAGGGGGAACAGATGCCCGGCGGCAAGAACCCCCATATCTTCAGTGAGCAGCACAATTCCATTGATGTGCGTCTGGGAGAGCTGATTGACATAATAGTGAAATATTATCCCGGGGGTGCAACCAATGAACTCAATACCGTATTGTACGATATTTTTGTCTGCCAGCAGGACCTTGAGAGCCATAACCTCATTGAGGATACACTGCTTGAGCCCAAAATCAGGCAAATGGAAGAGACACTGGCTCAGACATCCGTAAAGAAAGTGGAGGAGGAGTCCTTGAGTGAGAGGGAGATTGATGTGCTGGTACATATTGTACGCGGCCTTACCAACAAGGAGATTGCAGCCAAGATGTTCCTTTCTGTGCATACTGTAAATACCCATAGGAAGAACATCATGAACAAATTGAAGATACACAGCCCGGCCGGCCTCACAATCTACGCAATTGTAAACAAGCTGGTGCAGCTGGAAGATTTGGATATCAAATAGCTATCCAAGAAGAAGCCACAGGGCAATACAGATAAGGACAAGAGTAACAAGGGGGGCGAACCACACTCCCCTTATTCTGTTCTGGCCCGGGCGGGTGTTGCAGATTCCAACCTTAAGGGCATCGTTGCCACACTCCCTCACACATTCTCCGCAAAGGTTGCAGTCTATATCCACAACCCTCTTTACGGCTGTGATGTCCACTTTATACGGGCAGGCCCCCACGCACTTGCCGCACTCCTTGCATTTGTGGATATCCCTGTGTATGTGGAGCAAGGATATGTTGAACTCAGCTTTCTTTGTATAGATTTCAAGGAAATATCCTGCTGCAGACATTGCAGCTACAACTCCCCATAACGGAACCTCAATGCCTCCCATGGTAAGTCCCCAATGTGCCATAAGTACAATCATGAACATTACTGTGAGACGGAAAATATTGCTTGCGGCGTTTACTGGGCACAGATATTTGCAGAAAGACATGTTCCCCAGAATCAGTACGGAAAGGAGGATTACTGCTATAACTGCATTGGCCAGAAAGACGCCGTAATCTATAAACATCAGTACAAGGAGAATGTACTTTATGCTGCGCAAGGTTTTGTCGGGAATAGACCACCTGCTGAAAATTTCATACTCCTTTTTGCGGCGGTCTGCAATCCATTCCTGCACAAGCCCCAGGGGGCAGAGGTTGCTGCAGAAAAGTTTCCCAAAGAGGATGCCTCCCACTCCAATGAGCCATATTGCCAGAATCTTCAGCGTGCCGGCATTGTAAAGGGCTCCGCGGGTGAATGCAAGGTATAGGAGTGCACAAAGGGAACACAGTTGCAGGGTGTCCCTCAATCTGTCGGGAATAGAACTTTTCATAAATATCTGCTTCCTTACAAAATTACAAATTTTCTATATTTGCGCCATGAAATTTTTTGACAACCATAATCACAGCACTTTTTCTCCCGACAGCACTGCCTCTGTGCAGAGTCTCATTGCCAGCGCAGTTGCAAAAGGAATGGGGGGAATAGCCATTACAGACCATTACGATATTGATGCGCCCTCGCGAGATCAGGAGTTTTTCTTTGATCCTATAAAACAACAAGCTGAAATAGATAGAGTTACCCTTGAGTTGGCCCCGCAGATACAGCAGAGTGGCTTTCAGGTGATGAAGGGAATAGAGGTGGGGCTGCAGCCTGCCAGTATGGAGAAGATAAAGGCATTTACAGCGCAATACAATTTTGATACGGTTATTGCGTCAATACATTTTGTAGACGGAACAGACCCGTATATGGGTACCTATTATACAGATAAAGATTACAGGAAAGCGTTCAGCAATACCCTGGAGGTAATGTACAGCACTGCGTTGGAATACAGGGATTTTGATATTTTGGGGCATTATGATTATGTGGCCCGCTACTCCCCTTACGGACCTGGTTGCAGGGATATTACCATGGCAGAATTCGGCGACTGGCTGGAGCCTATCCTCAAGTTCCTTGCCCATGAGGGAAAGACAATGGAGATAAACACCAAGACCTACAAGAACCATAAGGGGTATGTGCCGGTGCTTGACACCGCTGTACTGAAACGTTTCAGGGAGTTTGGGGCAGATGCACTGAGCCTTGGCTCGGATGCCCATAACCCCGACCGTATAGGTGACGAATTTGCAAAATATGCTGCCGTAGCAAAAGAATGCGGCTTCCGTTACCTTGTATACTTCAAGGAGCGGAAACCGCAATACTATAAAATAGATCTGTAAGAAGTAAGGACCCCTTACTTCTTTTTCTTTTTAAGGTCTTCCTTAAGGTAATACAGGCCGTCTTTCCCTTTCTTGTACTCCTTGCCTTTGCCCATCATCTTCAGATAGCGGATATACTGCTGCTCGTCCAGTACCCCTTTAAGGGCATCAAATGTTTTCTGCATCCACTTCTCGCTCAAGGTTTTGTAAGTCTGCTGGTCCTGGCTGCCCCTAGCCCTGGCATTGTCAATGTCTGCATAGAGTTCAATATAGTTGTGCCTTAGGATTGAATCAAGGTAGAACAGTTGGGTACTGTTGAGGTTGAGCTCTTTCTCCAGCTTGTTGGCCTGTTCAATGGCCATCTCCTCCGGTGACTTCTGCTGGGGATCCTGTGCATTTGCCATGTTGCAGCACAACAGTGCCGCCGCAGTAAGGAAACATAAGATAGTGTATCTCATAAAATTCTTATATTTGTAATTCGGCGCTAAGATAGTAAAAACGGATAAAATATAGAATATGAAAAGATTGATTGGAACATTTGCCGCAATAGCAATGATGTTGGCAGCAGTTGTTGAATCGGACGCATGCAGTAACCTTATCATAACAAAAGGGGCCACAAAAGACGGCTCGGTGATGGTAACCTACTCTGCAGATTCACATGTCCTTTATGGCGAGCTTTATTTCACCCCTGCCGGAGTATTTCCCAAAGGGAGCAAACTCAAGGTCTTTGAGTGGGACGGCGGACATTTCTTGGGAGAGATAGCCCAGGTGCCAAAGACATACTCCACTATGGGCAACATGAACGAGCACCAGCTCATCATAACAGAAACTACCTTTGGCGGAAGGGAAGAGCTTGTAGACACCACCGGAATCATTGATTACGGCTCGCTCATCTACATCACCCTCCAGCGTGCAAAGAGTGCCCGTGAGGCAATACAGGTAATGACCTCTCTTGTAGCAGAATATGGCTACTGCTCCAGCGGAGAAAGCTTCTCTATTGCCGACAAGAATGAGGCATGGATCCTTGAGATGATTGGCAAGGGAACCCGCCTCAACACAAAAGGTGAAAACGAGAACAAAGGTGCAGTATGGGTAGCCATCCGTATTCCCGACGGTTACATCTCGGCTCACGCCAACCAGTCGAGAATAGACAGGATACCTTTTTCAGACACTGAGAACTGCCTTTACGCAAAAGATGTTGTTTCATTTGCCCGTGAGGCCGGCCTGTATGAAGGAACAGATGAGGATTTCAGTTTCTGTGATACCTATGCCCCTGCAGACTTCAGCGCTTTGCGTGCCTGCGAGGCTCGTGTGTGGGCTGCATTCAATATCCTTGGCGGGGGAATGATAGGGGAGAAGCCTGCTATGGACTACTTTGATTTTGCAAGTGGTGCAAACCCTGCAAACAAAATGCCCCTTTACATAAAGCCTGCCCACAAGCTTACAGTAAAGGAAGTGGCAGACGTAATGAGAGACCACTACGAGAACACCCCGCTGGATATGAGAAAAGATATTGGTGCAGGAGGATTTGAACTCCCTTACCGCTGGAGACCTTCATCATTTGAGGTTGACAGCGTCCGCTACACCAACGAGCGTGCCATTGCCACCCAGCAGACCGGCTTCTGGCTCCTTGGCCAGGCCCGCAACTGGCTTCCCGACGAAATTGGAGGTATCCTGTGGTTTGGCGTTGACGATGCGGCAACCTCTTGCCTCACCCCAATCTACTCAAGTGGCCTCAAGGCTCCAAACTGCTTTGCAGTTGGCAACGGAAGTATGCTTGAGTACTCACCAACCTCGGCATTCTGGCTTTTCAACAGGGTCGCACAGTTCGCATACTTGAGATACAACATCCTTGCTCCTGAGGTTCAGAAAGCAGCTGCAGAACATGAACTTGGTGCCATGAAAATCATCCCTACAGTAGACGCGGAGGCATTGAGAATCTACAATACCAAGCCTAAAGAGGTAAAGAAATACCTTACAGAGTGGAGCAACAAGTTTGCAGACAGGATGTTCAAGAAATGGACTGAACTTGACCAGTATCTTCTTGTAAAATACATAGACGGCAATGTGAAGCGCCAGAATCCCGACGGTTCCTTCCAGGACAACGGTGCCGGCAAAAATATCCCTGCCAATCCTATCCAGCCAGGCTACAGCGAGCACTGGAAACGCAAAGTGGCAGAAGATGCCGGTGAGAGGCTGAGAGTGTTGAGTGTAGAGGAGATGCAGCAGAACGCCCTCAAGAAAGAGCAGCCCCAGCAGGAGCCTCAGATTGAGATGGTTACAATAACAGGAGTAGTGAGGGATTCAACTAAAGCAGTTCCACTGATTGGTGCCTTCGTATCTGTAAGAGGTGTCTCTGAAGATGGGGAGGAGGTGATCCTGTATTCAGGGAAATCAGACGCTTCAGGCAAATATAATATTACCGTTCCCCAGAATTCAGTACTCAGTTTCAAGTATATCTGCTACTACGAAAAGAAAGTGACCGTAACAGAAACAATGGAGTTGGACATACTGCTTGTGCCGAACCCGGATGAACTCAATACGATAATAACAATAGTTGACTAGCAATAAGGGCTGCCAAAGTTTGATGGCGGCCCTTATTGTATCTTCTGCCAAACTCTGCGCACCAAACGGCCTTTCTATGCGCAAACATCTTCGTTGGAATCAACTTTGTGCCCCAAATGACTTTTCTGTGCGCATAATTTCTGTCGGGAAGAATAATCAGAAAAGATTAATGTGCCTCATTTGGGATTCCTCAAGTCCGAAGGAGTCCCTTTTCCTGGTGTATTGCTCCCAGGTTAGCAGACCGTATCTTTTCCATGGAACAGGGCGTGTGGTATCCGGCAAGATTTTGATGATATAATATCCTAATATGGAATCAGTCCGGTTCTCGCATCTTTTCGCCAGGATATACTCCTCATTCCAGTATACATCTGTAATGCGTTGTTCTGTAACCCCTAGCCATCCACCGTTGGGGTCATTGTAGTTGATGGTTGTGAGTTCCGGCAGATTTATCCATCCCACGTTGAAGTTTGTCCCTTTCAAATTCTTATGGTAAGAGTCGCAGGAAGTAAGGAGGCTCAGTATGATAATCCCGACGATGAGTCTTTTCATAGTAATGGGTGGTTTCAGTTGCTGTTAAAGCAAATATAATGAATTTCAACCAATTTTATAGGCTTTTAATCCACATACGCCAGTGCAGCGCCTGCTTTTGTGTCAAATGAGGGGGCTGCCCATATCCAATTGCCGTTTACATCCATATAGGCTGAATTGTTATTATTGTCCAGGATAATGAAATACTTGTCATGCAGATAGCCTATAAGAGGATATTCCGGTTTCACTATAATGTCTCCGTTTGTTTTGGCTAAACCGCATGAAATATGACATTCCCCATCTGATGTCCATTTCTCTTTATCAATCTTAACCCATTCGTCAGACAAAATCCAGATATAACTGTATTTTGCATCAAGGATTACCTTGCCATTTCTGTTTATCAGGCCCATATTCCTATCAGAATCGGATATTATTGCCACTCCGTTTGAAAACTCCCCGGCTCCTTCAAATTCTGGACTTATTAAAAGATCTCCTATTTTGTCTATATACCCATATTTATTGTCTTCAGATTTCAAAGGATCATGACCAATTTCAACAGCCGCAAGTCCTTCAGAGAATTCATAGGCCTGACGGAAACGTTTCGTTGGAGGGATTATAAAATTCTCATGCTTGTCTACATATCCCCATCCCTCATCGGTTTTGACAGCTGCCAGACCTTCAGTAAAATTTTGTGCACTCTTATATTTGTTTTTAAAGGCTGCACCTTCTCTATCAATAAAAGTACACCAGCTTCCACCTGTATTCTTGTTGTATAATACTATTTTTGCCAGTCCATCAGAAAAGTCTTCAGAATTGCCCGATAGAGGAAAATCTGTTATTTTCCTTCCGCTTTTATTTATGTAAGTCCAGCCGTCAAGGTCTGAATCGCTTGTTTTTACTCTGGCAAGACCATCTTTAAAGCTGCAGGCTTCATAGTATTCAGGGGATATGACCATTTCACCGTTTGTATTTACATATCCCCATTTGCCGTTTATTTCTACTGCTGCCAGTCCCTCACTGAAACCCCTGGTCCAAGAAAATCCGACAGTTATAAGATCCTGTTTGCCCGAAAACCGGTTGTTTATAAAGTAATCTTTTTGGTCAAGTTGTACTACTGCACAACCATCAGAAAAATCTCCAGCATTATCAAATATAGGGGCAATAACCATTTTTCCCCTTTTATTGATATATCCATACCCTTCATGCGTTTTTATACAAGCCAATCCATCTGAAAAAATGCCGGCATATTTGAATTGAGGTTCAATCACAACCTTTCCATGCTCGTCTATATATCCGTATAGTCCGTCCACTACCATTGGCAACAACAGATTACTGTCCTTATTGCTGCATGAATATAAGGAAACACATATTGTAACCCACAGTAAAAGGATTTTTGTTTTCATAAGTTGTATTCCGGATTTATACTCTACAAATATAAGAAAAATTTATGTATCTAATCTGGTGTCACTCCACATACGCCAACGTAGCAATACTAACCCTGCACCCCAATTCCGCCCCAGAATAGTAGCACAGGCCTCCATGGTTGCACCGGTGGTAAGAACATAACATTAGAGTGGTATAAGTATATTACAAATTAGATCAATCTGTCAAGTTTATGCATTTTTTTGACAGATAGCAAAATTTCTGTCAAAAAGTCAAATGTGAATAAACTTACTTCTTACCATAGCGGGCAGAAGGCGCCTTCATCATTTCATACGCGCCAGCGTGGCATAGTTGCATAAGTCAAAGATGAATTTTCATAAGCGAGTAATCACAAAGTATTTTTGGGGAAAGTTCCTGCAATTCACCGTGGGCAACATACCCATACAGAGTGCTTCCCGACAAGGGTTACTGCACACGGCAGAACAAATTTGTTGCACCGTGGGCGCTTACCATCTCCAAATGCGTCTCTGGAATGGGGGTTTGCCCACGGTGAATTGCAGGAACTCTGAGGGGGCAGCAATATGCGATAAATGTAATTTTCCCTTCATCACTCCACATACGCCAACGTAGCAATACTAACCCTGCACCCCAACTGCTCCACCAGAATTGCCGCACAGGCTTCCAGTGTTGCGCCGGTGGTAAGAACACTATATTAGAGTGATATATAAGAATAGCAAGCAGAGGCCTACTTCTTGCCATAGCGCACAGTAGGCTCAGAAAACATACCGTGCTTAGGCGAATCCATCTCTTGGATAATCTGAAGCATCTCTGCAGGTGTAACCACAAACGGCTTTTTGGGAAAATGCTTTATATTGCCGGTTACAAGGAATGAATCTTCATTAGCAAGAGCAACCTCATAGAAAACAATATCCTTTGGATCGGGGAGATGTTCATTGCTGCCAATTCTCCTTGAGTCTATACCACCTTCCATGATTGCCTTAATGACAGCATGGACGGTTTCTTCCGAAAAATTGAACTTGGGCCTTCTTAATACGGCTTCATATTCTTCAATTATTTCGTTGTTGTAGACAGGTACAATAACCCTGTCATATAGGTAACCAAGGACCTTGACAGTAGCTGAATTATGGTGGCGCGACAAAAGCGCTGATACAATCACATTGGTGTCTATAACTGCATAAATTTTCATATTACTCTCCCCTTCTGGCCAATCTTATCTCCTCATTAATCTCATCAAGGC
>JAZRCK010000010.1:0-12941 GCA_045659725.1 Candidatus Egerieisoma sp. | reverse complement strand
TCTTTATGATTTGAGACTTAAAGTTGCTCAGAAAGGTGAGCTTTGCCACATCAATGAGTACCTTTACACTGAGATTGAGAACGACAACCGTAAGAGCGGTGCTAAAATCTTTGATTACGTTGATCCTAAGAACCGTGGCGTTCAGATTGAGATGGAGCAGGCTTGTACTGAGCATCTTAAGGAGATTGGCGGATACCTTGAGCCAAAATTTGAGCACATTGAGTTCAGCGAGAACAACTTTGAGTTTGAGGCTTCAGTAATTATCCCGGTTTTCAACCGTGTAAAAACTGTTAGAGATGCTATCAAATCAGTTCTTGCTCAGGAGACAAACTTCAAATTCAACCTTATCATTATTGACAACCACTCAACTGACGGTACAACTGAGGCCATTAAGGAGTTTGCAGCAGATGAGAGACTTATCCACCTTATCCCAGAGCGTAAGGATCTAGGTATCGGCGGTTGCTGGAATGCAGGTGTACACCACCCTAAATGCGGTAAATTTGCTGTACAGTTGGATTCAGATGACGTTTACTCAGGCCCGGATACACTTCAGAAAATTGTTAACGCATTCTACGAGCAGAACTGTGCAATGGTAGTTGGTACTTACATGATGACCAACTTCAACATGGAGATGATTGCTCCAGGTATCATTGACCACAAAGAGTGGACTCCAGAGAACGGTAGAAACAATGCTTTGAGAATCAACGGTCTTGGTGCTCCAAGAGCATTCTACACTCCAGTTCTTAGAGCTATTAAGGTTCCTAACACCAGCTACGGTGAGGATTACGCTCTAGGTTTGAAATTCTCTAGAAAATATCAGATTGGCCGTATCTACGATGTAGTTTACAACTGCCGCAGATGGGAGGACAACTCTGACGCATCTTTGGATATCGTAAAAATGAACAACCACAACTTGTACAAGGACAGAATCAGAACTTGGGAGTTGCAGGCTCGCGTTGCTCTAAAGAAATAATCGGATGAATAACAATAACACATTAACAAACCAAGCTGTCTATGATTTAATCAATAGGCAGCTTGCCGTTTGGCAACAGGCCTCAGACAATTTTGCGGCTCTTGCCAATGTAGGCGTAAAGGAGATCACACTTGGTGGTTTCCCAGTGAAAGTTCAGTTCAACCCTGCAAGAATCGTTTCTTCTGCAGCCAAGGTTGACCCTAAGACCATTAAAGAGAGAAAATGCTTCCTTTGCGGTGCAAACAGACCTGAGATTCAGGAGGGTTTGCCATTTATGGGGAAGAAAGCAGAGTACTCTGTACTGATCAATCCATTCCCAATTTTCCCTAAACACCTTACTGTTCCCGATGTAAATCACGTGAACCAGACAATTGAGGGTGAGTGGGAGAGATTTGAGGATATGCTTTCTCTTGCTGAGACTCTTGATGAGTTCCTTTTCTTCTACAATGGTCCTAAATGCGGTGCTTCGGCCCCTGACCACATGCACTTCCAGGGCGGTAACAAAGGTTTCCTTCCTGTAGAGTACAACTACAATGCTTTGGAGAAGACTCTTCTTGTTAATAAAGAGGGTGTTAAAGTTTACTCAGTAGAGAACTACATGAGAGGTATCATGGCTATTGAGGCTACAGATAAAGCAGCTGCAGTGGCTCAGTTCAGAAAACTTTACAATACCCTTGAGGTTAAGGAGGGTGAGTGGGAGCCTATGCTCAACTTGCTTGCTTGGACAGTTAAAGAGGGTGATGCAGTAAAATACATTGCTCTTGTTTACTTGAGGGAGAAACACCGTCCTTCACACTATTTTGCTGAGGGTGATGCAAATATCCTTTTGAGCCCGGCTTCAGTGGATATGGGTGGCGTGTTCATTACCCCGCTTGAGAAAGATTTCAACAAGATTACCGAGAAGGAGCTTACTGAGATTGTAGATGAGCTTCAGATAAGCAGCGAGGCTTTTGGTATGGTAAAGAACGCCCTTAGGGAGCAGCCTACCGTAAGCGTTGGTATCATGAGCGAGAAGGAGATTGCTTTTGAGCTTAACAACGTATATACATTCTCTACACCTGGTTGTGACTGCACTTGTGAGGTTAAAGGTCCTCAGACTGCAGTTGAGAGCAACGGTAAAGTTCTTTGGAACGGTAAGGAGTATACTGAGTTGATGTTTACCCCTAAAGGAATTGGTACATTCTGGCTAAGAGGCGTTACCATTGGTGTGAACTTCCACTGGGAGCGTAAAGAGGACCAGAAGTTCGGTTCTGCTTTGAGAATCATTGTTGAGCACGGCAAACTTACTGCTGTAAACATCATTGGAGTGGAGGATTACCTTACAAGTGTAATCTCAAGCGAGATGAGTGCAACTGCAAGTGAGGAGCTTTTGAAGGCTCACGCTGTTATCTCAAGAAGCTGGCTTTTGGCTCAGATTGAGAAGAACAAGGAGATTGTTGCTGCAAATACCTGCTATTGTGCTACTACCCAGACAGAGGACGAGCTTATCAAATGGTACGACAGGGAGGATCACGTAAACTTTGATGTTTGTGCTGATGACCACTGCCAGCGTTACCAGGGTCTTACAAGAGCATCTACCGCAATTGTAAGAAAAGCTATTGATGCTACTTGGGGCGAGCTTCTTATGGATGGCAGCAAGATCTGTGATGCACGTTTCTCAAAATGCTGTGGTGGTGTATTTGAGGAGTTCCAGAACTGCTGGGAGCCTGTAAAATACTCATACCTTGTAAAAGTAAGGGACGGCAAGAACACCCAGGACATTCCGGACCTTACAATTGAAGAGAATGCACACGAGTGGATTATGACAAGCCCTGAGGCTTTCTGTAACACTACAGACCAGAAGATCCTCAGCCAGGTACTTAATAACTACGACCAGGAGACTGTAAACTTCTACCGTTGGAAAGAGGAGTATACCCAGAAAGAGCTTTCTGAGCTTATCCTTAAACGCAGCGGTGTTGATTATGGCGATATCGTTGATCTTGTTCCAGTAGAGAGAGGTACCAGCGCACGCCTTATCAAACTTAAGATTGTAGGTACCAAGAAGACCATGACAATTGGTAAAGAGCTTGAGATCAGACGTACACTTTCTCCATCACACCTTTACAGCTCGGCATTTGTTGTTGAGAAGGTGGGTGAGGAGAACGGTCTTCCTGCAAAATTCATCCTTCACGGTGCAGGTTGGGGCCACGGTGTGGGCCTTTGCCAGATTGGTGCCGCAGTAATGGGTGAGCAGGGCTACAAGTACAAGGAGATCCTTCTTCACTACTTTGTAGGTGCTGCAATTGAGAGCCGATATTAATAGACTAACTTAAATTTAAACAACAATAATGAAAAATAAATCATTGTCACCTTGGGCTTGGATCCCTACATTGTACTTTGCCCAGGGTATACCTTACTTTATTGTAAACACCGTTTCTGTAATGATGTTTACAAAAATGGGTGTTCCAAATGGAGAGATGGCATTCTTTACCAGTTTGCTTTATCTTCCTTGGATGATCAAGCCTTTCTGGAGCCCATTTGTAGATATTTTCAAAACAAAGAGATGGTGGACTGTAACAATGCAGTTGCTTATGGCAGCAGCATTCATCCTTCTTACCCTTACTTTGCCTGTACCGGAGGCTGAGACAATTGCGGCAGGAACAACTCCTATGAGCATGTTCTACATCACTTTGATGTTGTTTGTTGTAACAGCTTTCGCTTCAGCTACCCATGACATTGCTGCCGACGGTTTCTACATGTTGGCACTTTCTACCGGAGACCAGGCTCAGTTTGTAGGTATCCGTTCTACATTCTACCGCCTTTCATCAATCTTTGGTCAGGGTGTGCTTGTTGCAATTGCAGGTATGATTGAGGCTAACTCTGGAGACATTCCTTTCTCTTGGAGAATTACCATGCTTGTTACTGCTGTAGTGTTCACTTTGGTGGCACTTTACCACACATTCATCATCCCTAAACCTGCTGCCGACAAATCAACCCTTGAGGGTAAAGAGGCAAGCGTAGGTGCAATTTTTGCTGAATTTGGCCGTACTTTCAAGACATACTTTATGAAACCAGGAGTAGTGTTGGCTATAGTATTCATGTTGCTTTACCGTTTGCCGGAGGCATTCCTTATTAAGCTTTGTATGCCATTCCTTGTTGCAAAACAGGAGTTGGGCGGCTTGGGCATGTCTACTGCAAGTGTAGGTATCGCATACGGTACAATTGGCGTATTGTTCCTTACCATTGGCGGTATCCTTGGTGGTATCTATGCATCAAGAGTAGGTTTGAAGAAGTCCCTTTGGGTTATGGCTGCATGCATGACATTGCCTTGTATCACTTTCGTATACCTTGCAATCTGCCAGCCTACCAACTTGGCTCTTATCTCAACTGCAATTGCAATTGAGCAGTTCGGCTACGGTTTTGGATTTACTGCATATATGCTTTATATGATGTACTTCTCAGACGGAGAGTTCAAGACTTCACACTACGCAATCTGTACAGCATTCATGGCAGCAAGCATGTTGCTTCCAGGTATGGTGGCAGGTTACATTCAGGAAGCAATCGGTTATGTGAACTTCTTCTGGATGGTAATGGTATGCTGCATTGCTACATTGGTTGTAACATTCTTTGTAGACAAGAAAGTTGACCCTTCATACGGTAAAAAATAATAACGGATGAAAAGAATTTTGAATATAATTATTGCTCTTGTTGCTTTTGCAGTTATAGTGCCATCTTATACTGCAAATGCAGCACAGAGATCCTCAAAAAAGGTTGTGAAAACCGGTATTGACGTTCTTGAGTCGAACGGTTTCAAACAGCTTCAGGGCAAGAAGATTGGTTTGGTTACCAATCCGTCGGGAGTAAACAACAAGCTTGTTTCTACCGTAGATATTCTTGCTAATGCCCCTGGCGTAGAACTTGTGGCCCTTTATGGTCCTGAGCACGGCGTTAGAGGTGATATCCACGCTGGTGACAAGGTTAGCGACGATGTTGACCCTAAGACTGGTGTTCCAGTTTACTCTCTATACGGCAAAACCCGCAAGCCAACCCCTGAGATGTTGAAGGATGTTGATGCAATCGTATATGACATTCAGGACAACGGCTGCCGTTCATTTACTTTCATCAGCACCCTGGGTCTTCTAATGGAGGCTGCTGCTGAGAATGGCAAGGAGGTTATTGTTCTCGACCGTCCTAACCCGCTTGGAGGAAACAAGGTGGAGGGTAACATTGTAGAGGCAGGTAACTTTTCTTTTGTAAGCCAGTTTGAGATTCCTTACCTATATGGTCTTACTGTGGGTGAGCTTGCAAAAATGCTTAACGAGGAGGGTATGCTTAAAGGCGAGAAAGGCAAAAATGAAAAAGTTGTCAAATGTAACCTTACAGTTGTTCCAATGGAGGGCTGGAAAAGGGATATGGTATATACTGATACCAGACTTCCTTGGGTTCTTCCTTCACCACACATGCCACAGGCTGAGACCTCATACTACTATCCTGCAACAGGTATCTTGGGTGAGCTTGGCTACATGTCAATTGGAGTGGGCTACACCCTTCCTTTCCAGATGGTGGCTGCACAGTGGATCAATGCTGCAGAGTTTGCAGATGCACTTAACGCACTTGCACTTCCAGGCGTTACATTCAGGCCAATCAACATCAAACCTTTCTACTCTGTAGGAAAAGGTGAGAACATGGGTGGCGTACAGATTTACATTACAGATTACGCTAAGGCGCACCTTACTTCAATCCAGTTCTACATTATGCAGGAGGTTGCAAGAATGTACCCTGAGCACGAGGTAATGGCCAATGCCGACAAAGGCAGATTCCGTATGTTCGATTTGGTTTCAGGCAGCAACTTCATCAGAGAGAAGTTTACCGAAACCCAGCAGTACAAGGACATTGAGGCTTACTGGAACAAAGATGTTGAGAGCTTCAAGAAGAAATCTGCAAAATACCACTTGTACAAGTAAATAGTTTTATATAGTAAAAATTGAGAGGGCTTTCCGCAAGGAGGCCCTCTCTTTTTTCTTCCCGACAGATTTATTACCTGTTGTGTATATTGTAGATGTACTCGCGCAAGTTCACTCGGGTACTGTCTATAAATTTGGTGTAGACAGGGAGGTTGGCGCTCTTGTATAGCACTTTGCCTGGCCTTATCTTAAAGTCATCAATGTTGCCTGTAATATCAATGCCAAGCCTCAAAGGAAGCGGTGACTTGATTACGGAAATATGGTAATCAAGATTCATGTCCATATCCTGCTTGCCGCTTATGGCGGTACTGTAGCGGTCCATTACCATCATAAAAGGATACACCTCAATCTTGTTGTCCTTGATTGAAAGCTCTACAGAGATGCTGTCTACAAGGTTCCTCTCCCTGTTTTTGAACTTCATCATCTTGGCAATCTCGGCAAAGGTCTCGCCGTCCATAAGGACAAGCGAATCCCCTTTGATGCGGGCAACACCCTCTACGGTAGAGAGCAGGAAGTTCATGTTGGTATCTATCTGGGCAGTTGCAGCCATCTGGCTGTTGAGAATGCCGTCAAAAGATTTCATCATTGGAAGCAATGAATCAATTTGAGGGTACAGTTTTATGAACTCACCCACATTCACATCCTGCAACTGCATGTCAAAGCCCACACTCAAATCCTCTTTGCTTTTGGTTTTGTAGAATGCGTTCAGGTCCATGGCCCCGGCAGAGGTCTGGGCATTGAAATCCAGAATCTGCAGACAACGGTCTTTAGAGCGCACCTCGCCGCTTGCATGTTTGAGAATGATTGACGAGTAGATACCATAGTTGATGTTCATCTTAAAGTTGGCCTCAATATTCTTTGGAATAATGAAAAGCGACATCTTTTCAAGGGTATCTCCGCTCTCAATTGCCACAGCATCCTCAAGATCCTCTGCGCTGGAAAGTCTCTGCAGAGAATCCAGATATGCACTGCTCTTGGCCATGAACTCGGTACCGGCATAAGCAGCCTTTGCAAGCTCGTTAAAATTAAGTGTATCTGCATTTATGGCCATATTTACCCTCAAGCGGCTTCCTCTGGTAAGGGCACCCTTTATGCCTGTAATGCTTCCAGTTGCCTCAAAAGATGATCTTCCCGACAAAACCTTGCTTTTATCTACCCTTATCTCATTGAGGTTGAAGGATACCTTGCTCTCCTGTGCTCTGGTGCGGAGAGGGAATGCAGGGGTAGAAAGCCTCATTGTAGCGGCAGACATGTCGCCGTTTACCTCCCATCTGTTCAGCAGATGGAGGATACCCTTGTCGGTGAGCTTGAAGTTGTAGTCATCCTCTGAAAAATCGTCGGGAAGACGGTTGGTGATTCTTCCTCCCGAGCGTTGGGCAAACCAGTGCCTGAAGAGGGAATCTCTTGGAATCTGCGGATATATCATCTGCAGCGAGTCCTGAAGTTTTGCCATACGGGCCTCCCTCATCTTCAGTTCCGCATCGTTCTTGTGGGCATTTATGTTGAATGCCCCTTTTGCAATGGAGAAGAAATGGAGCCCCTGGCGGGCCATTATCCTCTCAGTGGTGGAGGTGAGGGTGAGTGAAGGGATGGATATGTCCCCTTTGTATGGGAGGATGCTGAACCTGTTGCGGGTATTGGCAATCCTCATGCTTATGGAGTCTATGCTCCTTACATTAAGTCTTCTGGCACTGAATGAACCTTTGAAAGGTTTTACGGCGCGGGATGTGGTGTCAAACAGCGAGGCCTCGTTTCTGCCGGAAAGGAGGATGTCGTTGCCGGCCATCTGCAGAGTCTGGTCGTACTTGATGTAAGTGGAATCAATCTTTACAAATACTCCAATCATCTTGGTCCCCTTGGCAATGGTGGTGTCGCGGGTGTTTACGTTGGAGCCAAGCCTTATGTCGCCGCCGTAAATGTTGCAGGTTATGTTCTGCGACGGTATTCCCATCTCCACTTTCTCAGCGTTGATGGAACCTTTGATATCAGCCTTGGCCAGATTGTATAGAGTGAGGTTTGAAAGACGTGATTTTACGTTCAGCTCAGCCGCCATTGATCCGCTGCCGTAGATGTCGGTTTCAGGAGGGAACATCTTTACAAGGGAATCAAGATTCACACGGCTGTTCATGTACATATCTATATAAGGGTTGCGCTCTATATCTTTCACATAACCTTTGCCGTATAGGGCAATGCCGTCTCCATCTACCAGCATCTTGTTTATCACTATCATGTTGGAATCTGGGATGGATGGCCTGAAATGGTATTTTCCGTTCAGGTAAACCTCCTTAATCTTCTCCTTTATGCCGTCGAATGCAATTGAACTTGAAGGTATGTTGAAGTCTACATCTGCATTTGGAAGTTTTCCCGATGAAAAATCATAGCTGCCAAATACATTCACATCCACCGAAAGGCGGGTGTCGGTATGGAGTTTGGATATGTCGGGAACAATGGCTTTAGGCACATATTGGAGGAACTCCTCAAGAGGAAACTCCTCTATCCTTGCAAGGAAGTTCTCTGTATAGAGGGAGTCTGCGCTGTATTCCACCTTTCCATTGAGATTCAGCGGAATGCCGGCAGTGGTGATCTTGAGGTCCTGGAATGTTACTGCACTCTCCCTTCTGCCGCCCAATTTTATTTTGCCTTTTATGTCCATAGGGAGGTTCTCGGTAAGGGAATTGCGGGATACCCTCACATTTGTGCGGGTTCTGGCCTCCACTGCAAGGAGCCCTTTGCCGGCGCTCTCTATGTTTAGGGTGTCTATGGCAAAGCGCATGCTGGCACGCCCTTTCCCCGGTCCTGAAGCGGTATCTGCAATGATTCCCTCAAAATATTTCTGGGCACCGCTCTGGCTCACTGCCATGTTAAGGCGTGAGAAATTGCCTTCCCTTATCCTTGATTTTTTAATTTCATCAGAGAAATTTCCCTTCAATATTACCGAGTTCATGAAAAGGGAAGCCCTGAGGCCGTCTTCCCTGCTGTCATATACAAAGCGTCCACCATTGATAACTTCAATGTTCCTTATATTGATGTGAAGGGGACTCTCCTGTGAACTCTCCTGTGAAACGGTATCAACCTCTGCGGTGGCGGTGGTATCTGCAACCATAATGTCCCAGTTGGCACAACCGGTAGGGGATACATAGGCATAGGCGCGTGGATTATCCAGGATTATGCCGGATATATCTATTCTCCCCTTCAGCATCCGCAATGGATTTATGAGTACCGTAAACTCATTGAAACTTACCAGTGTGTCTGCCTGTTTTGGCGTACGGTCATACTGCACGGAATCCTTAAGATGGGTATTGGATACAATTGTGCCGTTCTTGAGCCTTACACCTACAGACGGGAAATGGGAGAAGGCGGTGAACCCTATCTCTTCCACCTGCATCTGCGCATTGAGCATCTGTGCGGAATACTTGGTAACCATACGGGCCACGTATGCGTCGCTTACAAAGAACTCCAGAGCCAATAGTGTTACAATAACTATTGTAAATATGCCGGCAACACCAATGCCCATCCATTTGAGAATCTTTACTGCTTTCATAATCATGAATAAAAACCATTCTGTACAAATTTAAATAAAAAGAGGATTTGTTGAAAATCAAATATTGGATAGCTGCAGACTGCAGGCTTTGAATTAATTCTGGTGAGATGTATCTTTGCACCATGAAAAGATTCATCTTGTTTTTTTATATGGTGTTGTGCATGCTGCCGTTGCAGCTGGTGGCGCAGGAGATTGTTGGGGCAGCGCAGCCTACAAAGGATTTTCTGTTGGGCAAGACACATTTTGAGAAGGATACCAATTTTGTGGAGATTGCCCCTCAGTATACAGTGTTGCGCAGGCCCAATAACTTCATTCAGAAGAGGACCCTTGAGGCATTCTTTAAGATGAGGGAGGCGGCCCTGAAGGATGGGGTGAAACTTACGGCAACATCGGCATCCAGGAATTTCTGGGTGCAGAGGTACATCTGGGAGCAGAAATGGCAGAAGAGCACTGTGGCAGCCGGAGCTGCCAGAGCCAAAAGCATCCTGCAGTACAACTCAATGTGCGGCACTTCCCGCCACCATTGGGGAACAGAGCTTGATTTCAACTCCCCAAAACTGGAATACTGGAACAGCGAGGCGGGCAAGAAAACCTACAAATGGCTCTGCGAGAATGCTCACAAATACGGCTTCTACCAACCCTACACCGCAAAAAGCCCGGGCCTGAGAGAACACGGCTATAACGAGGAAAAATGGCACTGGAGTTACTTCCCACTTGCCAATATCTATATGGAAAAATACAAGGAACTCATAACAGAAGCAGATCTCAAAGGCTTCCTTGGTGAGAAACATGTCTCAGAATTGAATGTTATTGAGCACTACGTTCTGGGGGTTGCTGTGCCGCCACAGATGTAAATCTCTACTACTGCCTTGTTTTGCAATATTCATAAAATCTGATAATTAGACAATATGCAAATTTTGCCTAAAAATACTATATTGAGGCCTAAGTACCTGCAATATAACATTTTAATAAAGTAAATACAAAATAGGCACATTTGAGCATATTTTCACAAAATATATCTACCTTTATAAGGTTAACACAAGACCATAATGGCAAGATATATTCTAATACTCATGCTCCCACTTTTGCTGCTCAGTTGCAAAAGAGAGAACCCCCATCATGCAGCCCAATTGGATAAGGCAGAGCAATGCATTGAACAGTATCCCGACAGCGCATTGCTTATCCTCAATACCCTAAACCTAAATATCCTCACCACCCATAAGGAGAAAGCCCGCTATGCCCTGCTAAAATCCATGGCATTGGACAAAAACTATATAGACGTAACTCAAGACACCCTAACTACCATAGCCCTCTCATACTACAAAAACCATGGTACTCCCGACGAAAGGCTGAAAGCTTATTATTACAATGGAAGAGTGTGCGGGAACCGCAAAGATTACGAAAATGAGATGGATAACTATCTGAAAGCGGAAAAATTTGCAGGCAAATGCAAAGATTATATTTCGGTGGGAAGGTTGTATAATGCCAAGACGTTGGTGTATAGTTCAATTTTTAACAGTGAGATGGCAATAAGGCCAGCAAAATTATCTATGTATTATTATTTGAAAGGTAAGGATACAGTGAAATATATTACTGCACTCAATAATTTATCATCAATGTATTTGCAGACAAATAAATATGACTCTTTAAAAATATATTTTACAAAAGCTGAGGAAGTCAAGTGCTATATGACTCCTCGGCAGTTAAGTGATTATCACTGCAATATTGTGAATTATAATATAGCAACTTCAGATCCAAATCTTGAGTCCAGAGTTGAGGAGTATATTGCCATTTTAAAAGAAAAGGAAAATCTGATAAAATGGCATATAGTTGCAGATGCGTACCTAAAATTGGGAAAGAAAGAAAAAGCTGTGGCAGCTATAGAAAAATATAAGCTGGTAAATTATGGTCGCTTGGCAAATGGGGTATATAACTATATTGCATCAGAGGTATATAAAAGCATTGGAGATTATAAAAAAGCTCATGAATATCTGGAGGTCTATCAGTTATCATCAAGTAAGAAAGATTTGAAAATTTTGCGCAGTGATACAAAGTTTCTTGAAGAGAGATACAAGGCAGAAACTCAAGCCATAGTTCATAAATACTATATTGTGATTTTAAGCATGAGTATAGTAATTTTCATCTTACTGTTAATTTTATCGGTAAGATTCTATAGAGGATTGATTAGAAAACGTGTTGAAAGAATTAATGAAATAGAGGAGCAAAAAGCACAATTGGCTAACCAATATGAAATTGCATTGGCTGAGAAAAAGAAATTAAGATCCTTAATTTCAAAACAAAGTATTAATGATAATATAAGAAAAGTGATAGAAAAAAGATTGGAAATACTAAATAGATTTATAGTATCAAATGTGTCGGGTATTGATATGGATAAATCTTTAGATGAATTAAAATTATATATGGATAATAATGAAGATTTTTTAAAATCAACAAAAATGTCTTTTGAACTTACACATCCAAGACTTATTTCCTTTTTACAAAAGCAAGGATTGTCGGAATGGGAAATAGGGTGTTGTTGTTTGTACTGTATAGGTATGAATGGTAATGAAATTTCCAATTATTTAGATGTGAAATACTACTATAAAAAGAGTTCACTGATTAGAAAGAAATTGAATATTCAATCGGTAAATATAGATACGTTCCTATTAAACAAAGCAAAAGAACTATGTTGAAATGGAGCATTAGAACATTTTTTACTTTGTTAAACCACTGATAGGTAGATAAATAAAAGAGATTAGCTATAAATATAGTATTAGTGCTTTTTGTTAAGCGGGGGGGGGGGTAATATGCTTAAAATCAACATGTTGTAATAAACGAGTGGTGGTAGACATTTTATTTGTTCAGATGCAGAGAGATTGTTTTGTTTGCAGTAATTATTAATCAAAAAATAAATTACGTATGAAGAAATTAATTATTACATCACTGGTATCCCTGATGTGCGTATCATTTGTTGAAGCATCGGGGCGTAAAATGTATGATGAAGAGAAAGAGTATGTTAAGATTGAAAAAGAAAATGAAACATCCAATTTAGAGAGATCATTAACTTTTGTTGAATGTTGTATTGATCGGGTACAAGGTATAATAGAGGTTAATTATAAAGGATATGGACTTCCTTATGTTGCTATATATGATTCTACACATGGTTTGATTGATAGTGCATATGCGACAAGCAATAATGGTAATATAACATTTTTATTACCGGTAGTTCATGATGCTTATTTTATTGTTATCCAATGTGAGGAATATGTTGGAAAAGGATATTTTGAAATTTACTAAAGTAATAATGTATATAACTGATTAAAAATAAATCTAATGAAGAAATTTATTAATCTGTTTGCTGTTCTGACAGCGTTTGTGGCATTTTCATGTTCAAAAATTATGCAAGATGTTGCTTCTCCAGAATTTAAAGTAGAAGAGGCACAGGCGGCGTTTGTTAAAATTTACAATAATGCATTGGAGACAA
>JAZRCK010000009.1:0-46217 GCA_045659725.1 Candidatus Egerieisoma sp. | reverse complement strand
AAATAAAAAATCCCGATTTTCGTTGAAAATCAGGATTTTACGTTGTTTTGCTTTTCTTTGCTGTGGTGCCACCAGGAATCGAACCGGGGACACAAGGATTTTCAGTCCTTTGCTCTACCAACTGAGCTATGGCACCATCGTTTTGGGATTGCAAAGGTAGGAATTAATTTTGAAACTCCAAATTTATTTTAAAGTTTTTTGTAAATTTGTAACTGTTATGAGTGAGGAATTTTTGCATATGGAGCGTTATGTATCTGTGATTCTGCCTGTTAAGTATGGTGGAGAGATTTCATATTTTTTACCCGAAAATTATGAAGTTTTTGTAGGGGCGAGGGTGAGAGTGGATTTTGCAGGCAAAATTTATACCGGTGTGGTGCGGAAAATCCTTTCTCAGGCAGAGGTGCCCTCACATACTCCCGACGGAAAGGAGATAAACTACAAGCCAATTCTGGCTGTGGAGGAGCTTCCGGCGGTGCTCCAGCAGGAGATGGAGCTGTGGGAGAAGGTTGCCCAATACTATATGTGTACCGTGGGTGAGGTATACAAGGCTGCCTATCCGGCAGTGCAGGTAAGGCAAGAGAGTGTCAAGCCCCGCAAGAAGGTGGAGGATTTCCTTAGGGTAGTGCAGGAGGAGACTGATGTGGCGCAGGAGAAAAATGTTCCACAACTGTCGGGAGTACAGCAGAAGGCATTTGATGAGATAAAGGGGAGTTTTGCATCTGCTCCCGGGAAACCGGTGCTCCTGAGGGGTGTAACAGGAAGCGGTAAGACTGAGATATATATTTCTTTGGCGCTGGAGTGTTTGAGGCGGGGGAGGAGTGTCCTTTATATGGTGCCGGAGATTGCCATTAGCAAGCAGCTGCAGGGGAGGTTGAAGAAGGTGTTTGGGGAGAGGCTCCTTACATTCCATTCAAAGCAGACGGCGGCTGAGAAAGCCAGGATTCACAAGATACTTGTGCACAATGCCACTCACGGCCAGATGAAAGGTCAGATGGAAAGCCAGATGAATGGCCAGCAAGAAAGCAGAAAGCCGGTAAACTCAGCAGTGGTAGTTCTGGGAACCCGTTCTTCATTGTTCCTGCCATACAGCAATATGGGGCTGGTGATTGTGGATGAGGAGCATGATTCAAGCTATAAGCAAACAGAGCCTGCTCCAAGGTATCAGGCCAAGGATACGGCAATTATGTTGGCACAGATTCACGGGTGCAATGTGTTGCTTGGGTCGGCTACCCCGTCGTTTGAGAGCGAGTACAATTGCCTGGCAGGGAGGTTTGCACTTGTTGAGCTTAAGGAGAAGTTTTATGGCGGGTCGGAGCCGCAGGTGGAGATTGTTGATACAGTTTATGCCTATAAGACCAGGCAGATGGTGGGGAGTTTCTCGCAGAAGCTCATTAATGAGATAAGGCGTACAGTAGAGCAGGGATATCAGGTATTGGTGTTCAGGAACAGGCGTTCGTATTCACCAATTATTGAGTGTGAGGAGTGCGGAGAGATTCCAAGATGTCCGCATTGCAACGTCCATCTGAGTTATCATAAGTACAACAATACGTTGAGGTGCCACTATTGTGAGCATATTGCCCAGTTTACCGGAATTTGCAGGCAATGCGGTACCGCTTCTTTCAAATATAAGGGGGCAGGAACGGAGAAGCTGGAGGAGGAATTGGCTGCCATTATCCCACAAGCCAGGATTGCCCGCTTTGATGCCGACATTACCCAAAGCAAGAGGTCAGAAGAGCAGGTGATAAAGGATTTTGCAGCAGGTGACATTGATATACTTGTTGGAACTCAAATGATAAGTAAAGGTTTTGATTTTGAGAAGCTTAAATTAGTGGCTGTGCTGCAGGCGGACACTATTCTAGGGGTACAGGATTTCAGGGCAGATGAGAAGGCGATGCAGTTGCTTAGCCAGTTGATGGGACGTACTGGAAGGCGTGGTGAGAGGGGTAAAATTATCATTCAGACAAGCCAGAAGGAGCACCCTGTGCTGGTGAATCTGGCTCAAGGCCAGGCCAGCGCTGATGTGCAGCTTTCGCCACTTACCGGACACCTTCTTGGAGAGAGAAAGCAGTATGGATTTGCACCGTATGTGAGGATGGTGAAGATTATTGTAAAGCATACGGACCAGGCCAGACTTGATGAAATCTGTCAGGCTGTAAAGAGGGGGATTGAGGGCTCTCCAGATCTTCAATACAAGGAACTTACAGGTCCTTTCACTCCGCAGATAGACAAGATCAGAGGGGAGTGGATCAAATGTTTCTATATAAAATTTGCCCGCGACAGCCGCCTTTTGAGGAACAAGGAGCTGCTGGGCAGATGCATTGCAAAAATCAAGGGGAGCCAATCTATTATCCTGGATGTGGACCCCCTATAGATATCTCTCTTCCCGACAGCCTACAGCACGTAGTTTACTCCCACAACAACCTTGATGGCGTGGGGTACAAGCTCAAAAGTGAATGGTGAGGTGCCTACAGCCTCGCCGTCTATCTCAATGCGGCTTTCGGGAGTACTTTCAATTTCAATCTTCTTGCACTGGGTGTGCATCACTTTTGGAATGGAGTAGATGTTGCCCGAGTAGAGCACCTTAAAGTTGCGGGCTACACGGAGTTTGGACATCTTCTTTATTACGGTAAGGTCCATAAGCTCATCATCTACAGCAGCGTATGGTGTCTGTTGCATACCTCCACCGTTGTACTTTCCAATACCTACAGCCCCGGAAAAGACCATTCCGTCATAGAATTCCTGGCCGTCAACTTTTATATTGAAATGCACAGGTGAAAATTTTGCAAAAGTGTGTAGGGCGCTTCTCAGATAGAGCCATTTGCCGTATTTGCCGTCATCCTTCAGAAGGTTGTACTTGAGGTTCACTACTGCGTCATATCCCAGGCCGGCCACATTGGCCATGTATCTGGTGTGCTGCACGCGAGTCTCGTAATATGTTACTTTGGCAACATCCTGGAGTACAGTGCGTTTTTCAACCAGCGACTTTACAGCCTCGGAGTAGGTTTTGGATATGCCGTACATCCTTATCCAGTCATTGCCTGTTCCGGCAGGGATTACCGCAAGAGAGATGGCTGTGGTTGGAACTTTCTTCTGGATGAATATGCCGTTCACCACCTCGTGGATTGTGCCGTCACCTCCCACTGCAACTATGTTTCTGTAACCGTCGTTTATGGCCTTTACGGTAAGTTCAATCGCGTGGTATTTGTGTTCTGTGAACAGGCAAGTGAAGTGCAGTCCGTGGCTGTACATCAGGTTTGAGATTAAAGGCCAGTCCTTCAGTCCCCTGCCGCTTCCGGCCTTGGGGTTTACAATTACCATCCAGGCGTCTGTTATTACCATATTGTTGAAAACTTTATACCCCGCAAATGTAATAAATTCTGCACTCTTAAAAAAGATTTCGTATTTTTGCGTGTTATAGATTTTTATATGGGAAAAGTTATAGCTATTGCAAATCAGAAGGGAGGAGTGGGCAAGACAACCACGGCCATCAACCTGGCGGCATCATTGGCTGTTCTGGAGAAGAACACCCTTGTCATTGATGCTGACCCTCAGGCCAATACCACCTCAGGTCTGAATTTTGATCCGGATTCCAATTCAAAGAGTACCCTATACGAGGTGCTTATTGGAGAGAAGAGCATAAATGATATAATTCTCCAGACAGAGATAAAGAATCTGAAGATTGTCCCTTCCCACATCAACCTTGTGGGTGCGGAGATAGAGATGCTCAATATAGATGACAGGGAGAGTGTCCTCAAGAGAAATATTGAGGCTTTGCAGGAGCAGTTTGAGTATATCATCATAGACTGTTCCCCTTCGTTGGGGCTTATTACCGTCAACTCGCTCACAGCGGCTGATTCGGTGATAATTCCGGTTCAATGTGAGTTCTTTGCACTTGAGGGATTGGGCAAACTGCTCAATACTATCAAGCTTGTGCAGAACAGGCTTAACCCCGATCTTGCAATTGAGGGATTCCTTCTTACAATGTTTGACGGTCGCCTCAGATATGCAAACCAGATTGTGGAGGAGGTAAGGCATCATTTTGGCAGTATGGTTTTCCAGACAATGATCAACAGGAATGTCCGCTTGAGCGAGGCGCCTAGCCACGGCAAGCCGGTTATCCTGTATGATGTGCTGTCGAGAGGATCAAATGACTACCTAAACCTTGCAAAAGAGTTCATTTCTAAACAACAGCAGGAGCAGTAAGATATGGCAAAGATACAGACAGGTCTTGGAAGGGGGTTGGGTGCCCTCATTTCCGATGTGAATTCAATCCAGAAAGGGGCAGGCAGACCAAGTGTTGAGCCGCAGAGTCCTCTGGTATCAACATCGGAGGTGGAGATAAGCAAGATTGAGCCCAATCCGTACCAGCCCCGTACAGAGTTTGATCAGGAGGCATTGGAGGAGCTTGCAGCATCAATAAAGCTGTTGGGCCTTATCCAGCCCATTACCTTGAGACCTCTGGACAACGGCAGATATCAGATCATAAGCGGTGAGCGCCGTTTCAGGGCAAGCCAGTTAGCCGGGCTTGAGAGGGTTCCGGCATATATCCGCAAGACCGACGACAGGGGAATGCTGGAGATGGCCATTGTGGAGAATATCCAGAGGGAGGATCTTGATGCCATTGAGGTGGCGTTGAGCTTCCAGAGACTCATTGAGGAGTGCAGCCTTACACAGGAAGCAATGGCAGAGAGGGTTGGAAAGAAACGTGCTACGGTAACCAACTACCTCCGTCTGCTCAAACTTCCGGCACAGATACAGTTTGCCATCAGGGCAAAGAAGATATCTATGGGCCATGCAAAGGCTCTATTGGCCATAGAGGGGGAGAAAGAGCAGCTGAAACTTGCAAACCAGATAGTTGAGCAGGACCTGTCGGTGAGGCAGATTGAACAGAAAATACAGAAGCTGGGGCAGAAGAAGGAGAAAAAAGTGAAGGAGGAGGCTCCTGTGATTGAGCTTCCCGACAGCCACTTCAGAGTTATAGAGATTGTGGGGAAATACTTCAACAACAACATTACAGCAAAAAGGGACGGCAATGGAGCCGGAGAGATAACCATCCGCTTTTCAGGCGATGCAGAGGTGGAGGAGTTCCTTAGGGTGCTGGAAAACGCAAATATTTAACAGTTTACAGAGTGCAGAGATTTATTGCAATAATATTTGTCCTTATTGGCTGTCTGGTGGCGGGAAACCCTTGTTACGGGCAGTTCAATAACGGATTTATAAGTACAGCTCCTCCAGGTGCAAATATGGAGAGTTCAAATAATACCTCAGAGGAAGAGGAGGTTATAATGTCAAAGAAGCCTGCCTTCAATGCAAGGAGGTATTTCAAGGCTTTGGCCCACAAGGATTCCATGAAGGTGAACCAGATGGCTATAGGTTCCATGATCCTTCCCGGAACTGCCCAGATCTACAATGAGCAGTACTGGAAACTTCCTATAGTTTACGGTGCCATTGGCGGATGTATAGGTGGGGCTATGGCTACAGACAACAAGGATGCCAGAGGTTATCTGATTGCCGGTGCTGTAGCCAGTTACTGGGGCAGTGTGCTGGATGGAGTCATTTCCTACAAGAGTGACCTCAAACCGCATCCCGGCAGGGCGGCAATGCTCTCGGCAGTGGTTCCCGGGCTTGGCCAGGCTTATAACGGTGACTACTGGAAGATTCCCATATTCTATACTGGCCTTGGCATTTGTGCCTATGCCCTCACATTCAACCAGGAGCAGTATAACCGCTACAGGAAGATGTATGTGGCTTTGAATGAGGGTACCTATACCGGAAACCTTACAGCGGAGAACATAACATGGTACCGCGACCAGCACCGCCGCTTGAGGGATTACTCAATCATAGCAACTGTGCTTGTGTATGCCCTGAATATCATTGATGCCAATGTTTTTGCCCATTTCAATACTTTTGACATAAGTGATGACCTTACCCTCAATGTGGAGCCTGCACTTATAAACCCTGTATCTGGAAGCTGGAACAGCTATGCATCCAATCAGATGCCGCAATCGTTTGGTCTACAGATGAACATTAGATTTTAATACCATATAACACACTTTTACACCAATGTCCTATATTAGAACACTGCTTGTATTATTATGCATTATAGCTGCTCCGGCGGCAATGAATGCCCAGAGACTGAGCAAAAAACAACTTCTTAAAGAGAGGGTGCAGCTGCAGAAGACAATTGATTCCCTCAAGGCAATCATTGAGGGGGGAGCGCTTGAGCTTTCAGACACCACCCAGTTTGAGGAGGAACTCAATGCTCCAAACCAGTTTAACTATGCAGACAGCGAGGAGTTTGCAGATGTGGCACCCGGCTGTAATCCCGACAGTCTCCTCTCAATGTGGTACATCCAGAAAAGGCTTACCCTCAATGAAAGGGATCTTGACAGTGTAGTACTCACATCAAATATTCCCGACGAGGTATACATGGAGAGACTGAACAGGATAAATTCGTTCATACCCCTTTCGTACAACAGCATAGTAAAGAACCATATCATCTACTATACCGAGAAGATGCCTACAAAGGCAAGCCATATCCTTGGTTTGAGTTCATACTATCTTCCAATGTTTGAGGAGGTGTTCGATTACTATGGCCTGCCAAAGGAACTTAAAGCTATGGCAATCATTGAGTCTGCACTTAACCCTACAGCTACATCAAGGGTAAGGGCACGAGGTATGTGGCAGTTCATGTACAGGACAGCATTGCAGTATAACCTCAAGATCAACTCATATGTAGATGAGAGACTTGATCCATTGGCATCTACCCATGCCGCAGCAAAATACTTGAGGGATTCATACACCATCTACGGCGACTGGTTCCTTGCAATTTCATCATACAACTGTGGTGTGGGCAATGTGAACAAGGCTATCCGCAGAGCGGGCAGCAGGGATTTCTGGAAAATATATCCATACCTTCCAAGGGAGACCAGAGGATATGTTCCTTCATTCATTGCAGCCCTGTATATGCTTGAGTATTACAAGGAGCATAACATCAAACCGGCTGAGTTCAACCTTCCGGCACATGTTGATACATTCAAAGTAAACAAAAACCTTCATTTTGAGCAGATTTCGGCTGTGATTGGAATCCCTGTTGAGGAGCTGAAGAACTACAATCCGCAGTATGTGGAGAACATTATCCCTGGTACCGGTGGAGAGTGCATCCTTCAGTTGCCATATACCTATACAATTCCGTTTGTAGAGAAGGAGCAGGAGATTTATGCATACAAGGATTCAGTTTACTTCAATCCTATAACCTCAAAACAGATAAAGGAAGGGGCAAGCGCATCTGCTGCTGCACCTATAATACATAGGGTGAAGAAAGGGGAGACCCTTGGTCATATTGCCATGAAGTATAAGGTTAGCACCAAGAACCTCATGAAGTGGAACGGACTTACATCAAAATCTGTGCTCAAGATTGGACAGAGAATTACAATATACAGAAATGGTGCAGGTCCTGCTCCATCATCGGGATCAAAATCTGTTTCAAGTTCAGGCAGCTCATCAAAATCTGCCGGAACAACTAAGAGTGGCGGCTATGAGTGGTACACAATAAAGAAAGGTGATACACTTCTTGGAATCGCATACAAGTTCAGCGGCGTTAGCCTGAATGATATCCTCAGGTTGAATGGCCTCAACAAAAACTCAAAGATTTATCCTGGAAGAAAGATAAAGATAAGGAAGCTGTAAAGTTTATAAATGTAAAAGTGCCCATCAGGACGTTGTCCCAATGGGCACTTTTTTATACATATCCATACCGAAGGCTATTTTGCGTGGTTTTACTGTGTATGGGAGGTCGGGTAACGGAATCAGTCCAGGTTGATCCAGTCGTTGACAACAAACGGCTCCTTGTTGCCAATGATAAGTGAGGTAACATCGTTGATGATGTCGTGGCCGTGGTTGCTGTTTGTAAAGTATGTAAGGTAACCGTTGGCAGAAGGGATTACAAGGAACAGTGCCTTGAATGAGCCGTTGTCGCCCCAATGCCACAGCACTTTGCCAAACTCGGGGTTGTCCTCTGTGCCAATACCCATTGCCCATGCAATTGAGTTGTCGCACTCGCGGTGGTTCTTTGCATATCTGATGGCTTTCTCCTTGCATGGGGTGAAGAACACCTCTTTTGCCTGAGGGGAAAGGGAGTTTCCGGCAAGCAGCTCCTGAAGGAATTTTGCGTAGTCTGCAGCACAGGTTCTAAGTGTGTAACCTACGTTAGCCCTTGGGTGTCTTCCTTTGCCGCGGTTCTCACCAGCCTTGTTGTAGCCGTCCACTGCAAGGGTATCATACATGTCCTGCCACTCGTATGATGTATATTGCATGCCAAGAGGGGTGAATACCTCTTCTTTTGCAATATCATCAATCTTCTTGCCGCGGATATTCTCAACTGCCCTCTGAAGGAATGCAAATCCCTCACCCGAGTATCCGTAACATGAATCCACTGCGTATTTGAAAGTGATTGGAGATGTTGGCCATTCCTGGGTAGAAGGACCTGTACTCCAGTTTGGAAGTCCGGTACGGTGGTTGAGAACCATCCTTGCTGTAAGTTTTGTAGCAGACTCCTTGTCTACAAAACGTTCAATGTCGGTGTAGTTGCATATTGGGGTGTCCAAATCAATCTCTCCGTTGTCATACATTTTCATTACAATGTATGCAAATACTACCTTGCTCAAAGAAGCGGCCTGGAATATTGCAGGCTTTGGAGTAGCCTCTCCGGCTGCAATCTTAACTGAATCGTAGAAGTTGGGGTTCTCAATCTGGTAAGAAAGTTTCTTTCCGTTGAAGTTGCTTTCCAATTGGATAAGTGGAACTTCTGCCTTTACAATAATTTTCTGCAACTCCTCTTTATAGGGGTCATTCTTCGCACCGCAGCCTATAATTGCAAGTGCTGCAATAGCCATGCATGATGTGGCAATGGCTTTGAAAAATCTTCTGTACATAATTGTCGGGATTAATTTGTGATGCAATTTAGGAAAATTTGGGTAAAAATGTTAACTTGTGGCATTAAAATACAATGCCATGAAGAAGATATTTTCCTTTCTCCTGCTGTCTGTGGTGGCAGTTCTGCATTTGAGTGCACAGGAGTATGACTGTTTGAACTGTTTTGCGGTTCTGGCCGGTAAGGATGCCACAAAGGACGGCTCGGTGCTCCTTGCCCACAATGAGGATGATTCCGGAGAGCAGATGCTCAATATATATAATGTGCCCCGCAATGATGCAAAAGGGACAAACAAATATCTTTGGATTGAATTTCCGGGGATGGAGGTGGCTGATGCCTTCCTCAACGAGTACGGTGTGGCAGTGGCCTCAGACGGATGTAACTCCAGGGAAGAGAGGAAGGATTATACTGATGGTGGAGTGCTGTATGAGGTGCGTACCCTCATAGGCCAGAAGGCCCGTTCGGCACGACATGCCGTGAAACTTGCCGGAGAACTGGTAGAGCAGAGGGGCTACCGTGGCAGTGGCCGCACATATGTGATTGCAGATTGCAATGAGGGATGGGTCTTTGCAGTGGTGAGGGGGCGCCATTGGGTTGCACAGCGTATTCCCGACGACTGCGTGATGACAATCCCCAATTATTACTGCATAGGGGAGATAGACCTTTCCGATACCCTCAACTTTCTTGGTACCCCGGATATTGTTGACTACGCAATTGAAAGGGGATGGTATGATCCGCAGACAGATGGCAAGTTCCTGTTCAAGAGGGTTTATTCTGCTCCCGACAAATATTCTTTTGACCGTAATTATGTAAGGCATATGTCTGCATTGAACCATCTTACAGGAGAGACATATAGTACAAATCCGGATGAATATCCGTTTGCGGTGAAGCCCGACAGGTTGCTTGGCATTGAGGATATGATGCAGATACTCAAGAGTCACGGCGAGAATGTGGAGCAGAAGATAAACCAGAAGGAGGCTCCCCATCATCCGGCCTGCATCTGTTCAGACCATACCGTGAATTCTTCGGTATTCCAGCTGCGCAGCTGGCTTCCGGTAGAGATTGGCGCCATGGTGTGGACTACAGCAGGTCCTCCTTGTGCGGAAGTGTATGTTCCATGGTATTCTGGAATGACTGAGTCGCCGGAGGGGTTCACCCGCTTTGCAGACCCGCAGGAGGCAATGGAGAAGCATATGTCAGATTCCAAGGATAAGAGAAAGAATTATCCCCGCAGCATTGCGTGGAAGTTTGTAGACCGCTGGCAGGGAATATGTTCGGATTGGGAACACAGGATTGGTGAAGTGGAGCAGATTAACCGCCCGTTCCAGGAGAAGCTTTTGGAGAATCAGGAGAAGTTTGAGAAGTCGCTCCGCAAGTATTATAACCGCAAGAGCCTGCAGGTAAAGGATGCAGCTGGGTTGCAGGATGCGTTGAACGGATATACAGCAGAAATTTATCGGGAGTATTATAAATTATTCTAAGATGAAGGATTATATGAAAATATCTGCCCTTGTGGCGTTGTTGATGGTGTTTGCAACTATGCCGCTGCATGCGGGTGATGTTGTATATGGAAAAAACTCAAGATTGAAGAAGGAGAAAATGGATGTCCCTTATTTTCAGGGCAAGCCGGAGGCATCTGTTACGGCGTGGAACTTTATGCTCAATGCAGACAATATGGAATTCTGGAAAAGGGAGGATTATATTGTAAAGACTATTCTTGAGGGAAATGTGCCCACCCCAATGAAGCAGTTCAAAAAGATTGTATTCCGCACTGCAGTAGTGGATTCGGTGGAGATTTTGCGCAAACCTCATACCATTGAGATGTGGGTATTGCCTGATTATCTCACAATTGGTACTGATGAATCCTATGTGAGGATGCCTATGGGGCCACTTGCAGCGCAGAGGATTGCCGATTCATTGCACTGCATCCTCCCTACAACATATCTTGTAGACCGCATTGCGGAGGCGGCTGAGGGGCATCTCGACATCTTCCCTTTCAGGCCGCTTGGAAACAGGAATTGCCAGCCTATAGTGTTCCAGGACAGCCATAATGCAATTCAGGCCATGTATAAGGCCAAGGGATACAGGTTCGGGCAATTTATATCGGGATTAAAAAAGGATGTTGTGCTTACGTGCAAGATTCTTACCCAACCTGGGTGGGAGAGCTATGAGGCAATCTACGGATGGCATCATCCCGACGGAAAAGCCCAGCAACCGCTGTTTATTAAACACGGTAATTTTTATGTAGACTACAGCCATGGCATACGTATGATTTACCGTACTGTAAAGGTTGACGGCAAGGAGATGGATGCCCGCGAGATCCTGGAGTCTCCACAACTTTACCGCCTTCTCAGTGATGAGCCAATGTACCTGAAGAAGGCCTCATATGAAGGGTTGCCAAGATACAGGTAAGTTTTCTTTGCAATAAATATTTTTATTGGTACCTTTGCTACTGAGTTGAGGTGTAGCTGTGCATTCCGTGCATAGCTGATAATAGGGAATCCTGTGAGAATCAGGAACTGTACCCGTAGCTGTAATTTCCGGATGTTCCAACGGTTATCTTGGCCACTGTCAATGATGATGGGAAGGCGCCTTTGGAGGAATAAGTCAGAAGACCTGCCGCAATTCTTTAACTTGGGAATCTCGGGTAAAGATTTTCGTAGAACCGTATTTTAAATGCAATTGGATTTTCATTTGGGCAGGTACCGTTTGTGTACCCTTATGTTTTTGTTGCTGGTATTCTGTATTGATGCCAGAGGACAGAATGTTGTTGTACAGGAATCTGGGGATCAGATGCAGGATACCTTGCGGAGCGCGGTGGTGACAGCTTCCGCAAAACCTTCCGCTACAGTGCAGAGTGCCCCTCTGCAGGTTATGGACAATGGAGATTTCTCAAAGCTGGGGATAAAGGAACTGCATGAGGCGGTGAAGACATTCTCCGGTGTGCAGATTAAGGACTATGGCGGAATAGGAGGTGTCAAAACTGTATCTGTAAGAAGTATGGGGGCCCAGCATACAGCTGTGAGTTACGATGGGGTAACCCTTTCAAATGCCCAGAGCGGGCAGATAGATATAGGGCGTTTCAATCTGGATAATGTGGACATGGTAACACTTTCCGTAGGTCAGACTGATGATATTTTCCAGAGCGCAAGGATGTTTGCATCGGCAGGTGTGCTCAGCGTAAAGACTTTAGAACCTGTATTTGAAGAGGGGAAACCATATAATGCAGGTGGAGCCATGAGAATATCTTCATTTGGAACCTATAATCCTGCTGTGTATTATAATCAAAAATTCAACTGCAAGTGGAGCTGTGCCGTAAATGCAGACTGGCTCTCATCTGAAGGGGAGTATCCTTATACTATGGTCAACAGCAATACTGTAACTGAGCATAGGAGGAGCAATTCTGATGTGGATACAAAGAGGATAGAGGCAAATGTTTACGGCAACCTCAAGGATGGCGGAAAGCTTGTCTTTAAAGGGAACTGGATGAGCTCGCAGCGGGGACTCCCAGGTTCTGTAATCTATTACAATACAGATTCCAGGGAGCGTCTGTGGGATGAGGCGGGTTTTGTGCAGGCCAATTACAGGCAATCTTTAGGAGAGAAATGGACAATTCAGGGCCAGCTCAAATACAATTATGCATGGAACAAATATTCCGATATGGGTGAGCAGTATCAGGGAGGAGTGCGGACCGATTATTTTACACAGAAGGAATATTACGGTTCAATATCTGCAAAATATCAGGCAAGCAGGAATCTGGAGGCTGTGATATCCCAGGACCTTTTCCGTAATTCATTGGATGCATCTTATGAGAACTGCGTATATCCGCGCAGGAATACATCCCTTACCGCTTTGGCTGCAAGATACAACAACGGCCGTGTAAATGTTGTTGCAAGTGTGCTTCATACTTTCATATCTGAGGAGGTACGTTCAGGCAATGCGGCATCCGACAGAAGCAGGTTTTCTCCGGCAGTGAGTGTTTCATACAAGCCTTTTGCAAAGCACAGTTTCCGCATAAGGGCTTCGTATCAGGATATTTTCCGTAACCCTACATTCAATGACCTCTATTATGACCGCGTAGGCAATGCAGCCCTCAATCCCGAAATTGCGCGCCAGATGAATGTGGGCATTACCTGGAGAAAAGGGTTTGAGAGGGTAGTGGATGAGGTTTCGCTCCAGGCAGATTTTTTTCATAATAAAGTGAAGGACAAGATTGTAGGCCTTCCTACACTGTTTGTGTGGAGGATGCTCAATATGGGAGAGGTTGACATTACCGGCGCAGATGTGAATTTTGGAACAACTGTATGGCTGGGCAACAATTACAGGGTGCAGATGCAGGGAAACTGGTCATGGCAGAAGGCTATAGACGTTTCCAATCCGCAAAGCAAGAACTACAGGCACCAGATTCCATATACTCCTGAGCATTCGGGCAATCTGCAACTCTCGCTGCTTGCCCCTTGGGGAACATTGGGATATCTGTTGCAGGGGGTGGGGGAGAGGTTCTCCCTTCCTCAAAATGTACAGGGCAATCTGCTTGAAGCCTACGTTGAGCATTCACTCTCTTTTGGAAAGTCATTCAGGGCTGGCAAAGCTGGAGTGCAACTTCAGTTGGAGTGCCGCAACATTACAAATGAGCAGTATGAGGTTATCCAGTACTACCCTATGCCCGG
This sequence comes from Candidatus Egerieisoma sp., assembly GCA_045659725.1. GTDB lineage: Bacteria > Bacteroidota > Bacteroidia > Bacteroidales > UBA932 > Egerieousia. The sequence goes on along the minus strand of JAZRCK010000009.1, from coordinate 32,615 downwards.
GAGATCGTACAGGTTTACACTAAAGTTTGATTACTAAAAAATTAAAGTATATGAAAAAGGTTCTGTTTTCTTTATTGGCAGTTTTGGCAACAATATCTTTGCCGGTTTCTTGCTCGGATTTCAAAATAGAAGATGGCGGCAACAAACCTCCGCAAGGCCCTTTATCTTATGGCGCATATGTGCTCAACAGCGGAATGATGGATTCCAACAACTCGGAGCTTACATATTTTGACATGCTTACCGGCGCAGTTTCTTCAAATGTGTTCTCAAAGTCAAACGGCAAGGGACTTGGAGACTCTGCAAATGACATTATCGTGTACGGTTCAAAGATGTATATTGCGGTAACCGGTTCGGCTGTAGTTTTTGTTACCGATCTCAGCGGTAAGATAGTGAAGGAGATAGCACTCCAGGGTGAAACTTCAAAACTTGCCCCAAGACAATTGCTTGCAGATGGTGGCAAAGTGTATGTAAGTTACAGGGAGGGGTATGTAGGTGCAATTGATACAGTTTCCATGGAGGTGAGAAAAGCCCAGGTAGGACCATATCCGGAAGGGATGGCATGTGTGGGCAACAAACTTTATGTGGCCATAACAGATGCCAACAACTATCCAAACCTTGCAAACAAAGTGCAGGTGCTTGACAAAAGTTCGCTTCAGGTGATAAAGGAGATTGAAGTGGGCTATAACCCGCAGGCATTCCACAAGGTTTCCAATGGCGCCATGTATCTTGTATGCTGGGGCGACTATGCTGCAAACCCTGCAGTTCTTCAGAAAATCAATACCAGTACAGATGAGGTGGTTACAATAGAGGGTGTTGAACCTACAAGTATTGCTGTCGCCGAAGAGGGAATCATTTACATCCTCAGTACCGGATATGACGAGAACTGGAACCAGCAGATTAAATATTACAGATACAATACTGACAAAGAGAGGATTGAGGATGAATTCATCTCTTCAGACCTTGTTCCCGACGGTTACTGCATCAAATGGGATCCGGTAAGCAAATATGTTTTTATAGGGACCTCAGACTACATCAGTAACGGAGATGTATATGTACTTACCCAGGATGGAAGGGTACTGCATAAATTTGATACAGGAGCGTTGAACCCATATAAAATCTGTTTTGTAAGCAAATGATAAAGAGGGTTTCCAATCTGTTGATCGGCATATTGTTGCTTGTTGTTGTATCCTGTAAGGGTGTGGGAAACAAAGGAGAGCTTTCGGGTGGTGTTGCAGAGGAAAATCTCTATGCCACGGGATATGAGATAATACATTACAATGGCTTTACCACTGTTGAAATAGCCAATCCTTGGGATACCACAAAGATTCTCCAGAGATATGTGCTGGTGGAGAAAGGGGCTGACCTTCCCCGCAATTTGCCTGAAGGCACTATTATCCGTACCCCTTTGGACAACATTATAATGTACACCACCCTCCATGCTTCCATCTGGGAGAAGATGGGGGCGCTGGATGCCGTAAAGGGGATATGCGAAACAGAGTACCTTACTTCAGAGAAGGCCATTGCAATGGTAAGGGAGAGCAAGATAGCCGATTGTGGAAGTGCTTTTTCTCCCAATGTGGAGACAATTATGGAAGTTGACGGTGAGATTATAGTTGCTTCCCCCTATGAGAACTCCGGCTACGGACAGGCCGAGAAACTGGGAATCCCCATCTTTGAATCGGCAGATTATATGGAGCACCACCCTCTGGGCAGGGTAGAGTGGCTTAAGGTGTATGGCCTGCTCCAGGGAAAGAGGGATATTGCAGATTCCATGTTCAATGCAACCATGAGCCGTTACAATTCTCTAAAAGAGTTGGCCCAGGGGGAGCTGAAGAAGCCAAGGATAATGAGTGAAAGGAAATATGGTGCATCATGGTACATTGTGGGGGGTGCCAGTTATATGGCAACAATGTACAGGGATGCCGGGGCAGACTACATATTTTCCGACAATACAGAATCCGGGAGTGCAACCGCTTCTTTTGAGACAGTGTATGAAAAGGGTGGGGATTCAGATATATGGATACTCAAGTATGCTGCAGAAAACAAGATGACCTACAATCATCTCCAGCAGGAGAATCCCCTGTATGCCAACTTTGCCCCTTTCAAAAACAGGAGAATGTTTGCCTGCAATACACTTACCACACCGTATTATGAGTATATAGCAATTCATCCCGATATCATCCTGGCAGATTATGTGAAGATGTTCCATCCACATCTTCTTCCGGATTACAGCCTTGTATGTTATGAACCTATAGGAGAGTGATGCTGCAGAGCATATCGCACAGTGAGGCCACGCAAGTGGCCTTTTTTATTGCCCCGCAAGGGAGATGCAGTTCAATGTCAGCCGGAGATTTGCAGATTATGTTGTATCCGTTCTCCTGCATGTTGGAAGGGGTGAAGCCGTTCCTTACAAGGGCATTGCCAACCCAGAATGAGGTGTTGAAATCTCCAAGTACACCTATCGGGAAGATATTGGGGCGGATGGCATTGAGTTTGCCGGTGGCCTTGTCAAATGCAATATTTTCCTTGCTGAAGAAATCACCTATTGTGCCGTCCATAATGAGATCCTCGGGTGCTCCGTGCCTTACCTGTTTTCCTTTTGAGAGGAGCCACAGGTTGTCTGCCATTGAGATGGCCGAGTCTATGTCGTGTGTGGAGAGGATGATGGCCTTGTTCTGCTCCTTGGCAAGCTTGCGCAGGAGCACCATTGTCTCTATGCGGGAGGTTACATCAAGGAATGCGGTGGGCTCATCAAGTACTATGATGGGACATTCCTGTGCCAGAACCTTGGCAATCATCACTTTCTGCCTTTCACCGTCTGAGAGTTCAGAGACATAGTTGCTGCTCTTGTGGAGCATTCCCACTGCCTTGAGCGATTCCTCTATAATTGCATTGTCTTTCTCCTTGAGTGTGCCAAAGAACCCGGTAAACGGATGGCGGCCAAGTCCTACCAGTTCGTGAACGGTAATGCCGCCCGCATTGGTGCGCTCAGTGAGTACCACGCCAACCTCCCGTGCAAATTCTCCCTGGGTGTATTTTGAAAGGGGTTTTCCACGCAAAAGCACATCTCCTTCAAGAGGTGGCTGGAACCCGCACAAAGTCCTTATGAGCGTTGATTTTCCGGCACCGTTGAGTCCCAACAGACATGTTACCTCTCCGCTGTATAGCGAGAGGTTGACATTGCTTTGTACAACCTTCCTTTGCTTTGACTGCAAGTATCCTATGGTGAGCCCTTTGGCCTGTACAGCTATGGTTTTCTCCTTCATGCGCCTATCAGTTGAAATATTGCAGGTTTTTCCTGTTTACAATTACGTATATGATTATAGGGGCTCCTATCATTGGAGTTACGGCATTAAGCGGCAACATGTTGCTGCTTCCGGGAACTACGGTGAGCATATTGCACAGCATTGCAATGCAGGCTCCGCTGAGGATTGTTACCGGTACCAGATGTTTGTGGTTTGATGTGCCCAGCAGCATCCTGGCTACATGCGGTACCGCAAGACCAATAAATGAAACCGGTCCACAGAATGCTGTGATTGTTGCTGTAAGTATTCCGGTGCACAACAATATTGAAATTCTTGCGCTCCGTACATTTATTCCAAGATTGGCTGCATACATTTCACCAAGCAGCAGTGCATTGAGCGGCTTTATGAGCAGCAGTGAGAATATGAGCCCAACAAGTGTGAAGCTGGCAAAATAGGGGAGCTTGTCGGCAGAAACGCCGGAAAAGTCACCCATTCCCCACATTACAAACTGATGTACCTTGTCTGCAGATGCATGGTAGTTGAGGATGGAGATCAGTGAAGAGGCAAGGTATCCTATCATTATTCCAATGATAAGGAGCATTACATTGCTCTTTACCTTCTGTGAAAACCAGATGATTATGGCAAGTACAGCTATGGAGCCGGCAAGGGCTGCCAGTACAATTGTAAGGTATCCTCCCCCTCCCATTCCTCCAATCACACCTCCTGTGCACAGCATTACTGCCGCCACTCCAAGGTTGGCACCGTCGCTTATACCTAGAATTGAAGGTCCTGCAAGTGGATTTCTGAAGAGAGTCTGCAGAAGAAGGCCGCTTATGGCCAATGATGCTCCCGACAGCAATGCCGTAATGCATTGCGGGAGTCTTGAATTTAGGATTATCATGCTCCACGAAGCCCTGGGGCTTTCACCTCCAAAAAGGATATTCAACACCTCTTTGGCAGGTATGTTTACCGAGCCGTAAACAAGGTTGCCAAAAAAGAGCGCAATAAAGGAAATTGCCAGAATATAATATGCTTTGGAGTATTTCTGCATCTTGGCAAAGATAGCAAATATCTTCCACAACACTATCTGCTGCCCACTATATTGCAGAAGATTTTATCTTCAAAGAGCAGCAACTTATCCTTGAATCTCATTACTGATTTCCAATCTTCCTTGGGGCCCCGGTGCTCAATATTGTTGCAGTCTGTCCCTATAATGATTTCAGTTCCCTCTTCCTTTATGATTTCATTTATTATGCACACCGCAGAATTGCGGTATACCAGCATGTTTCCTACCTTGATACCTCTCATGATTATACAATGCCCTACAACCTCCACAAAGTTAGGTGAGGGCATAGCGTGGCAATAACACCCATAGGATGTTATAGACTATTTTTTCTTTTGGGTAACAATTACCAGATAAACTGCAATGAATACCAGCACCATTCCAATCACCTGGTTGGTGTTGAGCTTCTCTCCAAAAACCGAAATTCCAACCAGTACTGCAGTAAGAGGTTCCATACATCCCAAAATGGCAGTGGTGGTTGAACCTATAATCTGTATTGCATACACCAGGGTAAGGTCTGATATGAGGGTTGGTATGAATGCCAGAGCCAGGATGTTCCACCACTGGTGGAAAGTTACAAGCGGCTGGAAACTGCCCCCTTTTACCATGATGTTTCCGCAAAACAGAAGACAAGAGAAAGCTAGTACATAGAATGTAAGTTTCATCCCGTTCATTGATGCAATGGCCTTGAGGTTGTTCACACCAATTATATATGAACCGTATGTAAATATGGTTACCAGTACAAACAGCAGTCCCAGAGGGTTGAGGGAAATCCCTTCATTGAACGAGGCTCCGCTGAGGAAGAATACTCCTCCAAAAGCCAGGGCAACCGAAAGGGCCTTGAGGATTGTGAACTTTTCGCCAAAGAAGAGGATCATCATTGCAGTTACAAATACCGGATACAGAAAGTGCATGGTTGTGGCAATTCCGCTGGGAATCTCACCTATAGTATATGATGCAGTAAGGAAAATGCTTGTTGATGCATAAAATACAGATATCAGCATCATTAGGCCCAACTGTTTGGGTGTCAATGAAAAAGCTTCGGTTGCAACTTTGCGGAAATTGAAATTTTCCTTGCTTTTGCGGGCAAAGCTCGCAAAAACAATAACACCCATCAGCATTGCCGAAAACAGGAAGCGGTAGAAACACACATTATCCAGATTCAGCTGCAGTTCCACATTGCCGTTTTCCATAAGCGGAATGGAAAACAGCGGTATCAGCCCGAATGTGGCTGATGACAAAATTGCCATTATGAGTCCCCTGATACTTTTCATCACAGAAAAAAGTTAGCTTGCAAAGATACAAAAATCAGTAATTTATACCTATATTTGCCCCCTTATTTAGACAAAGAACGATGAAACACTATCTTAAAAGATTAGAGGAATCTGTGAAGAACAACTGGGAATTGCCTGCTCTGGGCAACTACAAGGGTGAGACATTTACTTTTGGAGCAGTAGCAACGCAGATTGCCAAACTGCATTTGTTTATGGAAAATGCAGGGATTAAAAAAGGTGACAAAGTAGCCATATGCGCAAAAAATACAGCCCGTTGGGGTATGTCTTTCCTTGCAGGAAACACCTACGGCGCAGTGATGGTACCAATTCTTGCAGATTTTCATCCCGACAATGTAAACTCGCTTGTAGACCACTCGGAGAGTATAGTCCTCTTTACCGATAACGACATTTGGACAAAACTCAACATAGAGAAGATGCCTTTGGTAAAAGTTGTAATTTCAACCACGGATTACTCCCTTCTTTATGCAGCCGATGCACAGTTGAAGGGGCAATATGAGGGATTGGATGCCGCTTTTGCCCAGAAATATCCTGCCGGTTTCTCAAAAGATGACGCATGTTATCCGGAGGACAACCTTAAAGATCTTGCAATCATCAACTATACTTCCGGCACAACAAGCCAGCCCAAGGGTGTAATGTTGAGATACGAGTGTGTGAGTGCAAACGTATTCTTTGGACAGAAGAGACTCCCTTCATATCCGGGTGACAAGATTGTATCAATGCTTCCTATGGCACATATGTACGGCCTTATGTTTGAGCTTATTTACCCGTTGTGTGGAGGTTCTGCAATATATTACCTTGGCAAGACCCCTACTCCTGCAATGCTGTTGGGCGCCTTGGCCGAGATTAAGCCATACCTTCTCATTACTGTTCCGCTTGTGATGGAAAAGATTTTCAAGAGCAAGGTACAGCCTGTAATCAGCAAGCCTGTAATGAAGGTCCTTACCCATATACCAGGTGTTAACAAGCTCATTTTTGGCAAGATAAGAAAAACCCTGTTAGATGCATTCGGCGGCAATTTGCGTGAGATTGTTTTGGGAGGTGCTGCCCTTAATCCCGATGTTGAGAAATGGTTCAGGAAGTTCAAGTTGCCTTTCACAGTGGGTTATGGTATGACAGAAGCTGCTCCACTTATGGCATACGAGGACTGGTGGGAATTTGCCCCTAAATCTTGCGGTAAAGCAATAGATACCATAGAGATAAGGATTGATTCCGATGATCCGTACAAGACTGTAGGTGAGATTCAGGCACGCGGAATGAATATTATGAGCGGTTACTACAAGAATGAGGAGGCAACTGCCGCTTCATTTACAGAGGATGGCTGGATGCGTACCGGTGACCTTGGCCTTCTGGATAAGAAAGGCAATGTGTTCATCAAGGGAAGAAGCAAGAACATGATCCTTTCCCCTAACGGACAGAACATCTACCCGGAGGAGGTTGAGGCAGTTATCAACAACCAGCCATATGTTGTGGAGTCTGTAGTTGTAGGCAGGGGAACAGCACTTGTAGGTCTTGTATATTTTGATGCTGAGAAGATGGAGCAGGAGGGAATCAATGCTGAGGCATACAGGAAGGAACTTATGGCACAGGTTAACCTGCAGATGCCTGCGTACAGCAAACTTTCAGATGTGGAGAAGATGGATTCCCCATTTGAGAAGACCCCTAAGATGAGTATCAAGAGATTCCTGTACAGTTAATAACTGTGGAGAAATTATAATGGATAGAGGGTAGCCGTGTGGTTACCTTCTTTTTTTTGTCGGGACATTTGTGAAATAAAAAACCGGATCAGGAATTCCTCTCTGATCCGGCTTATTGTTTACAGTAAACCTGTTATTAGAAGTTCCATTTCTTAGGCTCAAAGTATGCCTGTGGGTGAAGACATGCAGGACAAGTCTTAGGAGCAGCCTTGCCAGTGTATACGTAACCGCAGTTACGGCACTGCCACTCAATTGCCTCCTCTCTCTCAAACACCTGACCAGCCTCAACTCTTCCAAGTAGGGTGCGGTATCTCTCCTCGTGCATAGCCTCAACTTTTGCAATCTCTCTGAAAGCTACAGCAATTGTAGGGAAACCCTCCTGCTGTGCAACCTCTGCCATATGAGGGTAAGCCTCGCTCCACTCCTCGTTCTCGCCCATAGCTGCAGCCAAAAGGTTCTCTGCAGTTGTGCCAATTTTACCTGCAGGGTAAGTTGCAGTAATCTCAAGATCGCCACCCTCCAAGAATTTGAAGAATCTTTTAGCGTGCTCTTTCTCCTGCTCTGCAGTCTCCATAAAAATTGCAGAAATCTGCTCGTAACCCTCTTTCTTGGCAACACTTGCAAAGAAAGTGTATCTTGTTCTTGCCTGTGACTCGCCAGCAAAAGCTGTCAATAGATTTTTCTCAGTCTGAGTACCTTTAATAGATGCCATAATTTTGTTCTCCTATATTTTTATTGTTTTTTAATTTTTATTGATTGTCTGTCTTTTTTCCTACAAGCTGTATGTCTACAGTCTTCACATCAAATTTTTCAATCTGTTTTGTTGAGAGGTAATCCATTACAAGCCTTACCAGTTCAGGGTCATGGAAATCCATGTAGGAGTTCTCATCCTGGTCGTAGAAATGGGCGTGCTCATGAACATTTACATCAAAGTACATCTTGTTGTTTGAACTGAATCTTCTTGTAAGAAGACCTGTGTTTACAAACGATTCAAGTACATTGTAGATTGTTGCTACAGTTAGAGTTGGGAACGAATCCTTAAGATCCTCTATTACCATATCTACAGATGCGTGGCCGAGTTTTCTCATTGACTCATATATTGCCAGCCTCTGTGGTGTAGCTTTCAATCCTGCTTCTTTTATTTTTTCTCTCAACAACAACATTTATGTTTCCGTTATGTTTACGATGCAAAGGTATTTATAAAAATTATTATTTGCAAATATTTCGTAAATAATTTTAATAAAATTTTAAAAATATTTTTTTGTTGCAACAAAATTCTCCTCCGGTTGTTATAGGTATTGCAAACTTTTATTTTGTAAACACATTAAGAAACAGATTGTTATGAAAGATGAAAAGAATTTGCAGACATCAGTGTTTGCCTCGGAAAGAGTACTGAAACCTTCTCCTGAAGATGTAATTCCACAAAAACCCACTCCGGCAGAGATTGCATATCAGATGGTTAAGGAGGAGACATACCCTCAAACCAACCCTATGCTGAACCTTGCTACGTTTGTCACCACCTATATGGATGAATATGCCACCAAGTTGATGAATGAGGCTATAAACATCAACTACATAGATGAAACAGAATATCCAAGAGTGGCGGTAATCAACGGAAAATGTATAAATATCCTTGCCAATTTGTGGAATACCCCAGAAAAACGCAAATGGAAGACAGGTGCAGTGGGTATAGGTTCCAGCGAGGCCTGCATGCTTGGCGGTATTGCGGCATGGTTAAGATGGAAGAAAAGGAGAATTGCGCAGGGCAAGCCTTATGACAAGCCAAATTTTGTAATCAGTTCAGGTATGCAGGTAGTGTGGGAGAAATTCTCCCAGCTATGGCAGGTGGAGATGCGTCAGGTTCCAATTTCCAGGGAGCATATAACGCTGGATCCGAATCTGGCATTGCAGTATTGCGATGAAAATACCATTTGTATTGTCCCAATTCAGGGAGTTACCTGGACCGGTCTCAATGATGATGTTGAGGAACTCAATGATGCCTTGGATGACTACAACTCCAGAACGGGGTATGAAATCCCCATTCATGTAGATGCAGCGTCGGGAGGATTTATCCTGCCATTCCTCAATCCTCACAAGAAATGGGATTTCAGATTGAAATGGGTACTGTCAATAAGCACCTCAGGCCATAAATATGGACTGGTGTACCCTGGATTGGGCTGGGTAATCTGGAAAGACAGGAAATATCTTCCCGACGATATGAACTTCTCCGTAAATTATCTGGGTGCGGAGATCTCACAGGTTGGATTGAACTTTTCCCGTCCGGGTGCACAGATTCTCGGTCAATACTATAATTATATAAGGTTGGGCTTTGAAGGGTACAGGGCAATCCAGCACAATTGTCTTGAGATTGCCAAATATATTTGGGAAGAGATAGCCAAATTCCCTCAATTCCACAATTATGCCAAGGAGGTTGTGAATCCGCTTTTTATCTGGCATTTGGATGAGGTGTATGACAAGAGTGCAAAATGGACCCTTTATGATTTGCAGGACAAACTGAAACAGAGCGGCTGGATGATTCCTGCCTATACATTGCCAAAATCGCTGGAGGATATTGTTGTGATGAGGGTAGTGGTAAAACAGGGATTTACAAGAGATATGGCAGACATGATGCTTGCAGATATGAGGGCTGCGGTGGCTGAACTTGAGCAGTTGAAGTTCCCTACAACATCCCGCATTGCTTACGAGAAGCAGGAGCAGCAGAAAGGAAAAGTATTTACACATTAATTGGAAAGAGCCCCGTAGGACGTTGTCCCAAGGGGCACTTTTTAAACAAAAGAGAGTTTTTGATATGGCTAATAACACTAAACAGATTGCCAAATTGGGAGTGTTTACTTTGGCAATTATGAACGTTACGGCAGTGGTGAGCCTAAGGGGTTTACCGGCAGAGGCCGAGTATGGCCTCAGTTCTGCATTCTATTATCTGTTTGCAGCAATAGTGTTCCTTATTCCCACCTCGCTGGTTGCAGCTGAGCTGGCTGCAATGTTCAAGGACAAACAGGGTGGAGTATTCCGATGGGTAGGTGAGGCATTTGGCAAAAAGTGGGGTTTCCTTTCCATATGGCTGCAGTGGATTGAGAGTACCATATGGTATCCTACTGTCCTTACTTTTGGAGCGGTTGCCATCGCATTCATTGGGATGGACCATGTCTATGACATGTCGCTGGCGTCAAACAAGGTTTATTCTCTAATAGTGGTATTGTGCATCTACTGGCTGGCTACATTCATCTCATTGAAAGGTATGGGATGGGTGGCAAAGGTTGCCAAGATAGGAGGTCTTGTGGGTACAATCATTCCGGCAGCGCTGCTGGTGGTGTTGGGTGTTGTCTATCTGCTTATGGGTGGAGTTCCACAGATGGATTTTCATGGCAGTTTCTTCCCGGATTTGAGCAATATGAACAATCTGGTTTTGGCGTCGGGAATATTCCTCTTCTATGCGGGAATGGAGATGAGCGGTATCCATGTTACTGATATGGAGAATCCTGCCAAAAACTACCCTAAGGCAATATTTACAGGTGCTGCCATTACAGTGCTAATTTTTGTGTTGGGTACTTTTGCATTGGGAGTGATTATCCCTCAGAAGGATATCAGCCTTACCCAGAGTCTGCTTATAGGTTTTGACAAGTACTTTGCATTCTTGCGGGCCAGCTGGCTCTCTCCTGTAATTGCTGTGGCATTGGCTTTTGGTGTGCTGGCCAGTGTCCTTACATGGGTTTCCGGCCCTTCAAAAGGTATCTTTGCAGTAGGCAAGGCCGGTTATCTTCCTCCGTTCTTCCAGAAGGCAAATGAAAATGGAGTACAAAGGAACATTTTGCTTGTGCAGGGTGGGATTGTAACATTGCTCAGCCTTCTGTTTGTGGTGATGCCCTCTGTACAGAGCTTCTATCAGATTCTCAGCCAGCTGACAGTACTGTTGTATCTGATAATGTATCTTATGATGTTTGCCGCAGCAATAAAACTCAGGTACAACATGAAGGATGCGGAGCGTCCGTACAGGATTGGAAGCAAGGGCAATGCCCTGATGTGGATTGTGAGCGGCCTCGGATTCTGCGGATCGTTGCTGGCTTTTGTCCTCAGTTTTATCCCGCCTGCCCAGATAGCCACAGGGAGCAACACCGTATGGTATTCAGTTCTTGTGATAGGATGTATAGTTATGGTGGTGATACCATTTATAATATATGCAAACAGGAAAGAGAGCTGGATTGACAAGAGTGCCTCTTTTGAGCCTTTCCATTGGGAGGGGAAATAAAAAGCCCACTCTAAAAAAAATGCACCCCCGTCAGATTTTGATGGGGGTGCTCATTCATATCAGAGACTTTTGAGTCACTATTGCTATTGCGCTGGGTTTGTCTTCTCTTTTTGTTTTAAGGCTTAACGGTGTAAATCTTTATTTCGTCAGAATCCATGTCCTTGTAAGATATCTGATAACCGTCGCATCCAAGTCTGTCCAATTTGTAGGCTCCAATATAAAAACATGCAAGGTAAGTTTGAGGATGGCCCTTCAATCCTGAAACAGAAGGAGTGCATTTAACCTTAAGCTCAAGAGGATAATAATCTTCATACTCCGGAGCTCCGTCAATTGCATTGTTGAAGAGGAAAATCTCGTTTTTGTTGTTGGCGTTAGGATCTGTCATTACTGTGTACTCCACATTCAGGTAATTTCCGCTTATGGCAATATTGTTTATTTTCAAAGCATCTGTTTGGAAATCATCTTCAGTGCTTTTTAGAGTTTCAATCTCTTTGGTTGGCACATTTATGATATTGAAGATATCTGCGTTGTAGGTAAATCCCTGCACAGGTGAGTTTATTTCCGAGAAATAGATGATTGCACGTTGTGCAGTTTCTGTGTTTACCTTGTAATTTATTCTCAATTTGCCCGGATATAGGGTTTCTCCATTGTCCAGCTGGCATGCGAAGCCAACCTCGTTCCAATAGGGAAGTACAGTTGCAAGTACCGATTTCTCAGGCTGTTCAGCTCCGGATTTTTCGCATGATTGCATGAATGGAACAATCAGGATTGCTGCAATGATAGTTGTAATGAATCTTTTCATTTTATTTGTGTTAATCAATTGTTATGCATTCTGTTTACGGGGTGCAAATATATCAAAATGTGTTCCACAATTCAAATTATGGTGTAAATTTGCGGCAAAATTCAAGATATGAAAAAAGGGGAGAAAATATTGTGGTGCATTAAGAGTGTACTTCCCAGTACCACAAAAACTTGTGTATGGCTGCTCAAGATAACTGCAGGTGTATCATTTGCCATAATGTTCCTTAAATATTTTAAGGTCCTTCCGGTAATTTCGGGGATGCTTGCTCCATTGTTCAATTTTATAGGATTGCCGGGTGAGGCAGCCCTGTCTTTTGTTACGGGATATTTTGTGAATGTATATGCGGCAATATCTGTTATGGTATCGCTGGATTTGGATATAAGGGCGCTTACCATATTGGGAACCATGGTGTTGAGTTGTCACAACATGATTACAGAAACAGCAGTACAGAAGAAGACAGGTTCTTCAGCGGTGAGAATAGTGATAACCCGTACACTCTCTGCATTCATTCTGGCATTTTTCTTGAATAGGTTTCTTCCGGGACAGATGGTGGTGACAACAGGAACGGCAGGTGTGGAGGATATGGAGTTTTGGGTTCTGTTCAAGGATTGGCTCGTATCCACAGCAGGAGTGATTGTAAAGATGACCATACTTATATATACCCTTGCCATTGTGCAGAAGATTCTGGCTGAGTTTGGGGTGATAAGGTGGGTTTCAAGGTTCCTCAGGCCGTTTCTTGCCATATTTGGCCTCCCAAGCAGAACCTCTTTCCTTTGGATAGTTGCAAATACCCTTGGACTGGCCTATGGTGCCGCAGTAATGATGGAAGAGGTGGAGAGCGGAAATGTGTCCGGGAGGGACGTTAATTTGCTGAATGTGCACATTTCTGTTTCACACAGCAACTTTGAGGACCTGTTCCTTGTTTCTGCGTTGGGAGCAATGTGGTATGTCATGCTCTTGAGCAGATGGATGTGCTCTTTTGTGCTTGTGTGGGAATTGAGGGCTGAATATTATATAAAAGATAAGCTATTCAAAAAAAATTGCTAACTTTGCAAGATATTATGTATTATGGAAATAGAGAGAATTAAATGTTTGATTATAGGTAGTGGCCCTGCGGGGTATACAGCTGCCATTTATGCTTCCAGGGCAAACCTCAATCCTGTTGTATATGAGGGAATTCAACCTGGTGGCCAGCTTACTACAACCACAGAGATCGATAACTTCCCAGGCTATCCTCAGGGAATTACAGGAACTGAGATGATGGAGGATCTGAAGAAGCAGGCTGAGAGATTCGGTACACAGGTGAGATATGGAGTGGTTTCAAAAGTGGATTTTTCAAAGAGGCCTTTCATTGTTGAGATTGATTCAGACAAGAAAGTTGAGGCAGATACAGTAATTATTGCAACCGGAGCAACTGCCAAGTATCTTGGCTTGCCTTCTGAGGAGAAATTCAGGGGGCAGGGCGTTTCTGCATGTGCTACCTGCGACGGCTTTTTCTACAGGAAGAAGGATGTTGCAGTAGTGGGTGGCGGAGATACCGCATGTGAGGAGGCAACATATCTTGCAAGCTTGTGCAATAAGGTGTATCTTATTGTAAGGAGGGATGTGCTTAGGGCATCAAAGGCAATGCAGGAAAGGGTGCTCAATACTCCAAACATTGAGGTTTTGTGGAATACCAACACAAAGGAGATTCTTGGAGACGAATTTGGTGTAACCGGTGCTGCTCTGGTGAACAGCAAGACAGGAGAGGAGAGCCAGATAAAGATCCATGGTTTCTTCCTTGCAATAGGACACCATCCTAATTCGGAGGTGTTCAAGGATTATATTGAAACCAACAGTGAGGGCTATATCATCACAGATGGAAAGAGCCAGAAGACCAACGTTCCAGGTGTGTTTGCTGCAGGTGATGTGCAGGACCCTACATATAGACAGGCAATTGCGGCGGCAGGCAGCGGTTGCAGGGCGGCAATGGATGCCGAAAAATTTTTGCAGGAAAACTAAAAAGGATGACAATGCAGTTGAAAAAATTGGCAATTACAGCAATTGCAGCGTTCGTGGCGGTGTCATGTGCTTCAGAGTACGAGAAGGTGATGAGAAGCCAGGATGTGGACTTGAAATACAAGGCTGCCCATAATTATTTCAATCAGGGCAAATACAAGAAGGCGGCAGATATCTTTGACAATCTTAACCTTTTGGTCCAAGGTTTGCCCCAAGAGGATACAGTAAGCTTCTATCATGGCTTGTGCAACTTCAAGTTCGGTGATTATGAGACTGCTGAAGCTGCTTTTGCAAAATTTATTGAGGTATACCCAAGAAGCGTATTTACTACCGAAGCCAAGTATTTGAGGATAAAATGCCTGTTTGACGGGACTCTCCGTTACGAGCTTGACCAGACTCCTACCAGGAAGGCTATGGCAGTTATCACTGAGTTCATGTATGAGAACCCTGAAAGCGAGTATTATCCGGTTTGCAAGAACATGCTGGACGAACTGATGGAAAGACTTGAGAGAAAAAGCTTTGAGTCTGCAAAACTCTATTATACCATGGAGGATTATCTGGCAGCCAGACATTCTTTGAAAAATGTGCTCAAGGAGAATGCAGACAACAGATACAGGGAGGATGTGATGTACTATACAGCAATGGCATCGTACAAATATGCGTTCAACAGCGTTGCTTCAAAGCAGAAGGAGAGATTCCTTGATTTCATTGATGATTATTTCAACTTTATAAGTGAGTATCCGGAGTCGAAGTACAGGAAAGAGGTTGACGGATTGTATGCGAAAGTTGAACATTATGCCGTTAAAGAGAGTGTAAAACAAGAAGAACAATAATAAAAATGGAGAAAAAAGAGTACAAAGTTTACGGTAATACCGTAACCAGAGATTTGAGTGAGCTTGCTGAGCCTACAGGCAACATTTATGAGACTACTATGATTATTGCAAAAAGAGCTAACCAGGTAGCGGCTGAGGTAAAACAGGAGCTTAGCGCAAAACTTGAGGAGTTCTCAAATTTTGCAGATACTTTGGAGGAGACTTTTGAGAATAGGGAGCAGATTGAGATTTCACGTCACTATGAGAAGCTTCCTAAGCCTACTTTGGTGGCTATCAAAGAGTTCCAGAGCGGTGAGATTTACTCTCGCAAAGTGGAGGCTTAAATTTTAGCTACAGGTATGCTTAAAGGCAAACATATCCTTTTGGGAGTTACCGGCAGCATTGCAGCCTATAAGTCTGCAATGTTGGTGAGGGCTCTTGTTAAGCAGGGTGCTGAGGTAAAGGTGGTAATGACGGAGATGGCCAAGCAGTTCATAACTCCGCTTACAATGGCCACTTTATCCAAGAACCCCATTCTTGTTGATTTCTACAATCCGGAGAACGGAGACTGGAACAGTCATGTTTCATTGGGTATATGGGCTGATCTTTACCTTATAGCTCCGTGCTCTGCCAATACTATGGGAAAGATGGTGTCGGGAGTAGCAGACAATCTGTTGCTCACATCATATCTTTCTGCCAAATGCAAGGTGGCAATTGCCCCGGCTATGGATCTTGACATGTACAGGCATCCTTCAACACAAAGGAACCTTGAGACTCTTAAGGAGTGGGGTGTGGAGATAGTGGAGCCGGGCAGTGGAGAACTTGCAAGCGGACTTGAAGGTAAAGGAAGAATGGCAGAACCGGAGGAGATTGTTGCCCAGGTGGAGGCAATTTTTTCCCAGCAGGGTTCCATGAAAGGGAAAAAAGTGGTGATCACAGCAGGACCGACAAGAGAGCCGATAGATCCGGTCAGATACATTACAAATCATTCGTCGGGAAAAATGGCATACGCTTTGGCCAGGGAGAGTGCGTTGAGGGGTGCTGATGTTGTAGTGGTGAGCGGTCCGGTGAATGTTAAGGCATCTTTGCCAAATATAAAGGTTGTTGATGTTGTAACAGCCGGGGAGATGTTTGAGGCTACCAAGGCAAATGTGCCTGGGGCAGATGTAGTTATCCTGTGTGCAGCGGTTGCGGACTTTACTGTAGCGCATGTTGGACAGGAGAAGATAAAGAGGGAGAAGAGCAATTATAATCTTGAGCTTACACCTACCAATGATATTGCCGCTTGGGTAGGCGAGAACAGGGACAAGGGTACGGTAGCGGTTGGATTTGCCCTTGAGACAAATGATGAGAGAGCCAATGCTGCCGGTAAGCTTGAACGGAAGAAGCTGGATATGATTGTCCTCAACTCCATGAGGGATGCAGGTGCCGGATTCGGCCATGATACCAATAAGGTTACACTGTTCTTCAAGGACAGGGAACCTGTTGAGTGTTCTCTTAAGAGCAAGGGGGAAGTGGCAGCGGATATTGTGGATAATATAGAGACACTTATGTAATGCTTACAAGACTTACCATACAGAACTACGCGCTGATTGAGAATCTGGATATTGAATTTCCTTCCGGGCTGGTTATCATTACAGGTGAAACCGGTGCGGGAAAGTCAATCATGTTGGGAGCGCTTTCCCTCCTTTTGGGTTCCAAGACAGATGTGTCGGCACTTAAGGACAGTTCAAGAAATTGCGTGGTGGAGGGTGAGTTTGAAGTTGATGGAGAATTGCTTGTCTTGAGGAGGGTGATTTCACCTGCAGGAAGGACAAGGAACTTTATAAATGATGAGCCGGCTTCACTAGCCGCGCTTACTGAGATATCATCCACTATCGTGGATATCCATGCACAACACCAGCATCTGCTTCTCACAGATGAGAGCTACCAGATGAAGGTGTTGGATTATTATGCGGGTACAGGTTCCCTGCTTGAGGATTATTCCCGTGTGCATAATGAACTGCAGCTGCTGGAAAATCAGCTCAAGGATCTCAGAATGCAAATGGCAAAGCGGGAAGGGGAGATGGAGTACAGGTCATTCCAGCTTGAAAAGCTTCTGGAAGCAAAGCTTAAGGAGGGTGAACTTGAAGAGTTGGAAAGTGAACAGAAACAGCTTGCAAATTCTGAGCAGATAAGGGAAAGCATAAGTGGAGCAGTCAACTGTATGCAGCCAGTTGGGGGTACAATAGTGCAAAATTTGAAGGATGCAGTGCATTTATTGCAAAAGTGTTCTAACTTTGTGCCCGAATTGGAGGAGCTTTGCAACAGGCTGGAAAGCTGTAGGATAGAGTGTAAGGATATAGAAAATGAGCTGGAGATGCTTGCAGAGGGGGTTGTGGTGTCGCCACAGCGTCTGGAGCAGGTTGAGGAGAGACTGTCATTGCTCTATTCACTTATGAGAAAGCACGGCGTATCTACCGTGGAGGAGTTGCTTGGTGTGCAGCATGGTCTGCAGGGAGAGGTTTCTGGTGCTGATGAGGATACGGCCAAAGCTGAGGGGATGGAGCAGCAGATAAAGGTGCTCTCTGCACGGAGGGAGGAATTGGCAAGGTTGCTCAGTGCAAAAAGGAAAGAGAAGACAGGTGAGCTTGCTGCAGAACTTCAGGCAAGCATAAGGGATCTCCAGATGCCGTATGCAGTATTTGATGTAGAACTTTCCGATACAGGAAAATATACGGCAAAGGGAACGGATTCTGTTGCTTTCATGTTCTCGGCCAATGGAGAGAAGAAACTCAATCCGTTGCAGAAGGCTGCTTCTGGTGGTGAGCTGTCGAGAATAATGCTGTGCCTGAAGTCATTGATGGCCAGGTTTACCGGTATGCCTACAATGATTTTTGATGAGATTGATACAGGTGTTTCTGGAAGCATTGCAGACAAGATGGGAGCCCTAATAGGCAAGATGGGTGAGAGGATGCAGATATTTGCAATTACCCACCTTCCGCAGATAGCATCAAAGAAAGGTACCCACCTGCTGGTGTACAAGGAATTTGATGAACAGAACAATGCAACTACCCGTATAAGGGAACTTGCCCATGAAGAGAGGGTGAAAGAGGTTGCGAGGATGCTCAGTGGAGCATCTCTTACAGAAGCGGCTCTGGAGAATGCCAGGGTGCTGTTGAAAGAAACGATATAAATATTAAATATACAAAACTTAGTTATGAGATTAATTATTCAAGAGTCCTACTCACAGATTTCGCACTGGGCTGCGGCTTACATTGTAAAGAAAATCAATGATTTTGCTCCAACAGCAGAGCGTCCTTTTGTTTTGGGTCTTCCTACAGGTTCAACTCCTCTTGGAACTTACAGAGAGCTTGTGAAATTCTACAATGAGGGTAAAATTTCTTTCAAGAATGTTGTAACCTTCAATATGGATGAGTACATTGGTCTTCCTGAGGATCATCCCGAGAGCTACCACTCTTTCATGTGGAACAATTTCTTCAAGCACATTGATATCCAGAAGGAGAATGTAAATATCCTTAACGGTAACGCAGAGGATCCGGAGGCTGAGTGCGTAAGATATGAGGAGAAAATCAAATCATACGGTGGAATTGACCTTTTCATGGGTGGTATCGGACCAGACGGCCACATTGCTTTCAATGAGCCAGGTTCATCACTTACTTCAAGAACAAGAATCAAGACCCTTACAACCGACACTATCATTGCAAACTCAAGATTCTTCGACAACGATATCAATCTTGTGCCTAAGACTGCCCTTACAGTAGGTGTAGGTACAATCATGGATGCGAAAGAGGTTCTTATCCTTGCAAACGGCCACGCTAAAGCAAGAGCTTTGTATCATGCAGTTGAGGGTTGTGTAAACCATATGTGGACAATCAGCGTTCTTCAGATGCATCCGAAAGGAATCATCGTATGTGATGATGCTGCTACCGATGAGTTGAAAGTTGGTACTGTAAAATACTTCAAGGATATTGAGAAGGATAACCTTAATGCAGATTCAATGATGTAATTTGCATTTGCAGCAATAACTGGAGGGTGGCTCTTTGAGCCATCCTTTTTTTTATCTTTGCATAAACGGAAAATTTTGTAAAATGTACAGGACAGCAGCATTAAAGGCATTGAGGGAGAAACTCTCCGCAATGAATGTTTCGGCAATTATAATCCCTACGAATGATCCCCATTTTGGAGAATATACACAGGATTACTATAAGGTAAGGGAGTGGCTCAGCGGATTCAACGGATCTGCCGGCACTCTTGTTGTAACCCTCAAGGGGGCTGCATTATGGACCGATTCCAGGTATTTCGTGCAGGCAGCATCGCAGCTGCAGGGAAGTGAAATAAAACTGATGAGGATGAAGATGGAGGGTACTCCAACAATTGCACAATGGATCATAAGCCAGTATCCCGAGGGCGAACTTGTAGCCATTGACCAGTCTTTATTTTCATACAGCGAATATGAGCAGTTGTGCCGTGAACTGGCCCCATGCAAGGTGAAACTCATAGATGATATATTTAATGATTTATGGCAGGAGAGACCGCCCCTTAAGTTCAATCCTGTAATCTGGCTCGATACAAAATACACAGGTGAGAGTGCAAGATCAAAACATGAGAGAATCAGGCAGGCACTCGGGCTGGAGAATTGCCGCTTTGCATATATTGTTACAATGTGCGATGAAGTGGCCTGGTTGTGCAATATAAGGGGGACGGATATTGAATATAACCCGTTGGCCCAGTCCTATGCCATCATTACCAATTCAGCAATCCATCTTTTTGCAGATTTGGATTCCATCAGCGAAGAAGTGAAGCATAAACTTCTTAATGACAATGTGGAACTTCATCCGTACAGCGCATTCAGCAAACTGCTTGCAGAGCTTCCGTCAGAAACTGTAAGAGTAGTGTCCAAGGGGAAGATTACTGTAAGGAATTATATGGCACTGGATGTGCCCGGTGTAAGATTTATTGATGACCCTATTCTTGGAGGTGCGGTAAACTATTATAAATCAATTAAGAACAACTGGGAGCAGGAGGGATTTTGTAAGGCTTTTCTTGCAGATGGCGTGGCATGGTGTAAGGTTTTGAAGTTCATAGATGATTCTTTGGCCAGTGGTGTCAGGCTCACTGAGTGGGAGATAGGGGAGAAATTTGCACGGTTCAGGTCTGAAAATGAGAACTACAGGGGCGAGAGCTTTGAACCTATAGTGGCGTTTGGACCGGCCGGAGCTCTTCCGCACTACAGTGCAACAAAAGAAAGCAGCCAGATTGTAGGAACCGGAAACTTCCTTCTTATGGATACCGGAGGACAATATCTGTTTGGTACTACAGATACTACCAGAACCATTCCAATAGGTGAGCTCAATGAGCAGCAGCGCAGGCATTACACTTTGGTGTTGAAGGGAATGGTACGCCTTTCAATGGCCCGTTTCCCAAAAAATACCAGGGGAGCACAACTTGATATCCTTGCCAGGGGACCGCTGTTCAATGATGCGGCAATGTACTTTCATGGAACAGGACACGGCATAGGCCACTATCTGTGTGTACACGAAGGCCCGCAAAGCATCAGAATGGAAGACAATCCGGTAACACTTGTTCCTGGAATGGTAATCTCAAATGAACCTGCTGTGTATGTTGAGGGTGAGTATGGTATCAGAACTGAAAATGTAATAATGGTGCAGCAGTGGCAGTTCAACAGGTTCAATGAGTTTTACTCTTTCCGTACACTTACAAATGTTCCAATAGACACAACTTGTGTAGAGTGGGATCTGCTTGATGCTCAGGAGCAGCAGTGGGTAAAGGAGTACAATGCGGGTGTATATAAAACAATTGCACCTCTCCTTACAGAAGAAGAGGCGCAATGGTTGAAGTCAAAGACTCTGTAGCTGTTACTCAATTACAGAGATTGTATAGTCTTTATTGTAGACAATGTTGGTGGTTCCGGTATTTCTCATGCCGTCACCGGCATTGTCTTTTTTGAACCTGTATGTAGACTGGAGGGTTGTTTCCACGTATCCCATAGACATCATTGTAATGTCATATCCCTGGTATGCATATGGGGTAGGCTCTCCATTGAACAGGGCGCGGTACTTCAGAAGGAACTCTTTAACCTCCTTGCGGCTGTAGTCCACATAATAAGGTATGCTCAGATGAAGGTTCATCTTGTGGAAATAGTCAACCTCAATACTCTCAAAATTCCTCCATCTCGATGTTCCAAAAAGGACAACAGACCTTCTGTTTTCTTCAAGTGGGTTGGTGTACAGCAGATTGAGGTTCCTAACCACATCATTTACAAAAGCTTCATTGTTGGAAGGTATCAGTACCAGATTGTCAAGTCCAGGTTCAAGGGCATCCTTTATCTTCTCCATCATCTCTCTTCCCTCAAGGATATTGTATGACAATGTGTTGAATATGATACCCCTCTCATTGGCCATCTCCTTCACTTTTTCCACAAGGGCAAGGTCGGCACCGTTGCGCTCATAAATTATCATTACACTGTTGCCCAGAGATGTCTTTGTTGCAAGAAGATCCATAAGGTTGGCAGTCTGGTCATCCAGAGAAGGGGCAATCTGCACAAAATTGCTGTTGCCTGCTACCAAGCCTGCGGTATTCATGTCCATTGGTGATATCACGGTGTTATCCTTGCCTGCAAGCGGAAGGAACCTCTCCATGTCTGAACTCCTTACAGGGCCTATGATTGTCCCTTCCGGCATCTGGGATGCATTGAAACTGCTCTGGTCTATAAGGGTAACGGAAACCTCTTCCCCCAACTTCTTCAGAGAATCGGCAGCCATTAGTGCGCCTGCATAAAAATCCATATAGTTGGCGTTAGGCCCCAAAGTATCCCTCAAATTCATGGGAAGGATATAAGTAAGCTGGCTTTTGCCAAAGAGTGACGGTTTCTCCTCCGCCACGGTAACCTCTTCCTGCTTTACAACCACTTCAGCAGTCGGCTCTTGTCTATTTGCCGGTATCTCCTGCTGTCGGTTCCCCTGCTCCAGAAGTTCCATAAATGCCGCATTGGGAATATATACAACCTGCTTCTTCTTCAGTTTTTTTGTCTGAAGATTGTTGAATGTCATTATAGCCTCTTCAGGAACATTGTATTTCAGGGCAAGGTCACCAACATGTTCATACCATTTTGCCTTATGTCTTTTTCTGGAGTATTTCTTTATATTTTCTCCCGACAGCTCCCATCCTTCCAGTTTTACCTGAGGAACGGATTCATCTGCAGATGCTGTAGCAACGGCCTCCGGGACAGCCATTACTGTTGACGGGGCCGCAGAGGGGATGTAAATTACAGTCCCCTCTTTCAACCCGTTCTTGAGAGACTCATTCTGGCGTACAATGTCATCTATGGTAACGCTATAGGCCTTTGCCAATGAATATAGTGTTTCTCCGGCCTTAACCCTGTGCACAAACATTATATTGCCGTTTACTTTCACTTTCTCCTGTGAAACGGCAATTTGTGGCGCATTCTGGCTGAATGCTGCAGTTGAAGCCATTAACGATAATGCAATTAACAGTGTACGCATATTGGATCAGTTATAAATTATAGACGTGCAAGAAGGTTCTTTACGTTAGCCTCTATTCTCTCATAGGTGTCGTCACCGTATGGAGCCTTCTCAAATTTTGAGCCGGTAATGTTCTCGTAAAGCTCAATGTATCTGTCGGAGATGCTTGTAACAATCTCATCTGTCATCTCAGGAACAGTCTGACCCTCCTGGCCGCTGAAATTGTTTGCCATAAGCCACTCCCTTACAAACTCCTTTGAAAGCTGTTTCTGCTGCTCTCCCTTGTCAAATCTCTCCTGGTATCCCTCAAGATAGAAATAACGGCTGCTGTCGGGAGTATGGATCTCATCAATAAGATAGATCTCCCCATCCCTCAAACCAAACTCATATTTGGTGTCTACAAGGATAAGACCTCTCTCTGCAGCAATCTCACATCCTCTCTCATAAAGGGCAAGGGTGATTTTCTCAAGCTGGTTGTAGATCTCCTCACTTACAAGACCCTTTGCAATTATCTCCTCTCTTGAGATGTCCTGGTCATGACCTCCAATTTCGGCTTTGGTGGTTGGGGTGATGATTGGCTTCTCAAATTTCTGGTGCTCCTTCATGCCGTCGGGAATGGCAACTCCGCAGATCTCCCTTGCACCTGCTTTGTATGCTCTCCATGAGCTTCCGGTAAGGTAACCCCTTACAATCATCTCAATTGGAAGTGACTCGCATTTGTAGCCTACTGTTACCATTGGATCTGGAGAAGCTATTTTCCAGTTCTTTACAATATCAGATGTGCTGTCGAGAAATTTTGCCGCAATCTGGTTAAGAACCTGTCCCTTGAATGGAATGCCTTTTGGAAGCACCACATCAAAAGCCGAGATCCTGTCTGTTGCAACCATTACCATGTAATTGTTGTCAATTGTATATACGTCCCTTACTTTGCCTTTGTAAACGGCTGTCTGTTTTGGAAAATCAAATTGTGTTCTTGTAATGGAATTCATATCTTTTGTTTTTTGTTTCAACCTTCTCTTTGGAAATTAAAATATGCCGTATCAGCAGAGCCTGAGACTCAACCGGTACGGCATTCATCTACGGTTCTTTGTATATTACTTGTTTTTTGACTTGATGTACTCCTCGTTCAATCCTGCAAGGATATCCTGGGTAATATTCAAAGAAGGATCACCTGCAAGAACAGGAACCGAAAGGATAAGTGCATAACCTTTATCCTGGTTGTATTTGGTGATGTAGGTCTGGATTGCATCCATAACTCTTCTCATCATTACAGCCTCCTCCTCAGCAAGTTCCATCTGTTTCTGCTGGCTCAAACCCTGAAGGTTCTGCTCTCTTTCAACAAGTTTCTGCTGCTGCTCCTCAGCCTGGCTTCTTGTAAGAAGACCTTTATCAATCTTAGCCTGGAAATCTTTCACTGCGCTCTCAAATGACCTTCCTTTCTTTGTAAGGTCCTCCTGTACAGCCTGAACTTTGCTCTCAAGCTCTGATTTGAGGTCGTTATACATGTCGTACTGGTTTACAAGAGAATCCAATTGGATGTAAACAATGCTACCCTGCGCTGCAGGTGCCTCATTTGCTGCATTTGCTTGCTGTGCTCCGTTTGTATTGCCGTTTGCAGCGCAAGAACAGATGATTGCTGCAACAGCAACTGTCAAAATAAGTTTCAGTTGTTTCATTTTATGAATAGTTGTTATTTTAAATTCCAAACCGCAAATATAGTGAAATTTGCCAATTATAGCAATTGCTCCCTATAAGCTTTGATTGTGTTTTCCAATCCCATATACAGTGCATCGCTGATGAGGGCATGTCCTATGGATACCTCAAGGAGTCCCGGAATGTTCCGGTTGAAGTATTTCAGGTTATCCAGATTGAGGTCGTGGCCCGCATTCAGCCCAAGTCCGCAAGCAACTGCAGTCTCTGCTGCCTTAACATAAGGCTCAATGGCCATCTCCCTGTTCTTCAAGTAATTTGCTGCATACGCCTCTGTGTAGAGTTCCACCCTGTCGCATCCCGTTTCCACGGCATTCTTTATCATTTCCTCTACGGGGTCTATAAAAATGGATACCCTTATGCCGTTGCTGTGGAATACTTTGGTGATATCTGTAAGGAATTTTCTGTTGTTCGGATCAATGGTATTCCATCCGGCATTGGAGGTGATTGCATCGGGAGCGTCGGGAACAAGGGTCACCTGGGCAGGTTTTACCTCAAGGACAAGATCTACAAAAGACTGTATAGGGTTTCCCTCAATGTTGAACTCGGTTTTCAGAAGGGGCTTTATTTCCCTGGCATCCTGATATCTGATATGTCTCTCATCGGGCCTTGGATGAACTGTAATGCCTTGTGCTCCAAATTCTTCACATTTTACAGCCGCTCTGAGCACATCTGGCATGTTGCCACCTCTGGAGTTTCTTATTGTGGCAATCTTGTTTATGTTTACGCTTAGTACTGTCATGATTTCCAATATCTTTTTTAGTGTTGCAAATACAAAAATATACATAATTGCGGTTCATTGGACAGCGATTACACCAAAAATTTCTATCTTGCATAAAATTTTCATTTATGAAGGCTGCACTTTTTGGAAAACGGGTAGACAAGACAAGCGTAGGGAGGCTGTTGCTGTTTGTAAACAACCTCAAGGAGTACAGGCATGTTGAATTTTGCTACCACAGACCATTTTATGAACTGATACAGGAACTGGGTGGAGTGCTTCCGCAAGGGGAACTCTTTGAATGCCATGATGACCTTCCGGAACAGATAGACATGTTCCTCACATTGGGTGGTGACGGTACATTTCTTGAGTCCCTTACAATTGTGCGTGACAGGGAAATCCCTATTGCCGGAATAAATTTCGGCAGGCTTGGATTCCTTACTACGGCATGCGTGGAGGACAACAATCCTTGGATAGAGAAACTTGTCAATGGAGATTATGCAATAGAGGAGAGGGCGCTGCTGCATTTGAAGAAAGAGAATCTCCCACAAGGTTTTTATCCTTATGCAATGAATGAGATTACCATACAGAGGCTTACCCCCTCAATGCTGGAAATTGAAATTTCCATAGATGGCCATCCTCTTCCAAAATACTGGTCAGACGGCATCCTGGTGGCAACAGCAACAGGATCTACAGCATATTCCATGAGTATTGGCGGCCCTATTGTTACTCCCGACAGCAAAGTGCTCATCATTGCACCAATTTCACCCCATAACCTGAATGTGAGGCCTTTGATTGTTCCGCAAAGTTCTACCGTTGAGATATCTTTCCAGGGAAGGTACCCTCAGGCACTACTTACTGTAGATAACCGTAGCGTTGATATTGCAGCCGGAGAAAAGGTTACAATTTCCAGGGGTGAGTTCCCTATAAAAAGCATCTCTATCAACAATAATTTCATTGCAGCACTGAATCAGAAACTATTGTGGGGTGAAGATAAGAGAAATATGCAATAATTTTCTTATATTTGCGCCCTATTTGTAAAAAGGTTTTTATGCAGGAAATGAAGACAAATATTCCGCAGCATGTTACAGTAATCATGGACGGTAACGGCAGATGGGCAAAGCAAAGGGGGCAGGAACGTCTTTTTGGACATAAGGAGGGCGTGGAGAGTGTGAGGGCATGCACTGAATTTGCTGTGGAAAAAGGGATAAAATATTTGAGTGTCTTTGCTTTTTCTGACGAGAACTGGGACAGGCCTGTAGAGGAGATAGAAGGGTTGATGCAACTGATGCTCAAGGCTATAACCATGGAAACCCCTACATTCCAGAAAATAGGTGTGAGGTTTAGGGTTATTGGTGACTTCAGCCGTCTGTCACAGAAACTCAGGGATGAGATAGATGATTGCATGAAACTCACCCAGGACAATACAAATTTACAGTTGATTATATTTTTAAGCTATAGCGGCAAGTGGGATATAACCCAGGCGGCCAACAGGTTCTATGCATCCAACAAGGAGAGGATTATGGCCGGTGAGGATGTCAGGATGAGCATCGGGGATTTGAACGCAAACCTTTCAACATCGGATATTCCGGATCCTGATCTCCTTATCCGTACAAGCGGGGAGCAGAGGATAAGCAACTACATGCTATGGCAGACTGCATATACCGAATATTATTTCACTCAGGTGCTTTGGCCCGATTTTCGCAAAGAAGAGTTCCAGCTTGCACTGGATGCTTTCAGCAAGAGGGAAAGAAGGTTCGGCAAGGTTTAATTCAATGTTCAGATGAAACTTTTTGGAAAAATAATTCTAGTATTGGCATTCATGATGCCTTTTGCTGTTTCTGCTCAGAACAGCGCCGTTGTAGACTACAACGCACCAAAGACTTATATCCTTAAGGGATTGAGGGTTGAAGGTACCAACTATCTCAATTCAGACAGGCTGGTAGCTCTTACCGGACTTAAGGAGGGCTCTGCAATAGAGATTCCGGGACAGGAACTTACCGGTATTATGAACAGAATGTGGCTGCAGAGGAAATTTTCCGATGTAGGCTTCTATATTGATTCCCTTTCACCAAAGGGGGACAGTTGTATCCTTGTCCTTAAAGTAAAGGAGCGTCCAAGGGTTTCAAAATGGCTGTTCAAAGGTGTAAAGAGAACAGAAGAGTCTGACCTTATGGAGAGGCTGAAACTCAAGAGGGGTGGTGAACTTTCCGAGTATGTGGAGAAGTCATCCATTGACATCATAAAGAACTACTACAAGGAGAAAGGTTTCTACCTTGTGGATGTGCATCTTACAAGTGAACCTGATACTACCATCAAGAATGCTGTAAAGGCAACATTCCATGTAACCAAGGGCGATAAGGTGAAGATTGAGAAAATCAACTTCAATGGTATTGAAGGGGATGTGAGGGAGTTGAAGCTTGTCAAGTCAATGAAGAAGACCAGGGACCGCAGGCTCTTTAACTTCTTCAAGTCCAAGAAATTCATAGAGAAGGAATACAAGAATGACAAGGAAGCCCTTATGGCGGTTTTCAGCGAGGCCGGTTACAGGGATGCGAAGATAGTATCTGATTCCATCAGTTACACTGATGATGGCAGAATGGTTCTTGACATCAACATCAGCCAGGGCAAGAAATATTATTTCAGGGACATTACCTGGACAGGAAACTCTGTTTATACAGCTGAACAGTTGAACAAGGTGCTTATGATTGGCAAAGGTGATGTATATGACCTTGTTACAATGGACAAGAGACTTCAGGGTGATCCTAAGCAGCAGCATATGGATGTGCGCAAGATGTATACCGACAACGGTTATCTTTTCTTTCAGGTGAATCCTGTTGAGATGACAATTGAAGGTGACTCAGTGGATGTGCAGATGCGCATTCATGAGGGTAAGCCTGCCACTTTCAATAATGTGATCATCAATGGAAACACAATCACAAGTGAGCGTGTGGCAAGAAGGGCGGTATATACCCGTCCGGGCTATTTGTACAGCCAGTCAGACTTTGAGCGTTCAATCAGGGAGTTGGGTTCAATCGGACACTTTGATCCTGAGAGATTCCAGTCTGCAGAGGGTTACAGTGTATTGCCTAATATCAACAACAATACAGTTGACATTGCGTATAATGTGGCTGAGAAGCCAAACAGCCAGCTGGAGCTCAGCGGTGGATGGGGCGGAAATACATTTGTAGGAACCCTTGGCGTGAGCTTCAACAACTTCTCAATGAGAAGGGCTTTTGAAAAGGGGGCATGGAGACCAGTACCGCTTGGTGACGGCCAGACACTGGCAATCAGGTTTCAGACAAACGGAAGGTATTATACCGCACTTACAGCAAGTTTCATTGAGCCTTGGCTTACCGGCAAGAAACCTACTTCATTGAGTACTTCGGTGTATTATACACGCCAGACAAACTCATACTTCTATTATTTGAATGATGATGAGTATATGGAGGTATATGGTATTGCCGCTTCACTTGGTTCAAGATTGAAATGGCCTGATGACTATTTCGTCCTTTACCACGAATTGAGCTGGCAGCAGTACAAACTTAAGGATTGGGATTACAATTTCCTTTTTGCAAACGGAAAGTCAAACAACTTGAGTTACAAGATAACACTCACCAGAAACTCAACAGACCAGCCTGTATATCCGCGTAACGGATCTGATTTTACATTTGGTGTGCAGCTTACTCCACCATATTCTGCATTCAGATCAAGTAATACAGATTACAAGAATATGGTTGACAGCGAAAAGTACAAATGGATAGAGTACCACAAGTGGACATTCAAGAGTGCTACATATACCAAACTTATCGGAGACCTTGTGCTTAAGACATCAGCCGATTTCGGATACCTTGGCTATTATAATAAGAATCTTGGCTACTCTCCATTTGAGGGCTTCCAGTTGGGTGGTGACGGTATGAGCGGTTACAACACATACGGATCGGACATCATTGGATTGAGAGGTTATCCTAACTACTCGCTTACTCCTGTAGAGGGCAATGCGTATGCAGGTAGGGTGTATGACAAGTTCAGCGTTGAGTTGAGGCACCCTATTATCCTTCAGCCCCAGTCAACCATTTATGGAATGGTATTCCTTGAGGGAGGTAACTGTTGGGCTGATATCAAGGACTTCAATCCTTTCCAGATCAAGAGATCGGCAGGTGTAGGTTTGAGAGTGCTCCTTCCAATTGTGGGTATGATGGGTATCGACTGGGCTTATGGATTTGATACTGTCAATAGCGGTTCCGATAAAGGAAAGGGTGGCAGCCAGTTCCATTTCATGATAGGACAGCAATTCTAAAAACATTAAATTATGGGGATGAATATGAAGAAAGTTATTGTTATTTTGGTTGCAATGATGTTTGGTGCATTGCAGATGAATGCCCAGAAGATAGGGTATTTTAACAGTGAGAAAGTGCTTTCGGCTATCCCTGCATACAAGAGTGCGCAGCAGCAGCTTGAATCTTACAGTAAACAGTTCCAGGATGTGATAGATGCCGAGTATGCAAAGATTGAGACACTATATAATAGGTATCAGCAGCAGAAGGGGAACCTTAACGCACAGACAAGACAGGTAAGGGAGAATGAGATTATCCAGAAGGAGCAGCAGGTAAAGAAGCTGCAGCAGGAGTATTTTGGCCAGGACGGTCAGATGCAGCAGCATTCTGAGAGGCTTATGCAGCCAATTATGGAAAAAGTGGATGCGGCAATAGCAAAAGTTGCCCGCGATGGAGGATATGCTCTTGTGCTTGATGTGGCATCAATACAGGGTGTGGCATACAAGGATGGGCAATATGATTTGAGTGATGCTGTAATCAAGGCTCTGGGATATTGATTGAATAATGTAAATAATTTGAAATATGAAAAACGTAACTAAATTTTTGGCACTTGTGATGGTGCTATTTGCTACACAGTCTTTTGCTCAGACCAAATTGGGCCATATCAACATGCAGGAACTGATTGCTTTGATGCCTGAGAGGGATTCTGCAGTTTTGAAACTTGAGAATTATGCAAAAGAGCTTGAGGAGACAATGCAGGGAATGCAGCAGGAGTTCAATACCAAACTGCAGACTTACCAGCAGAAGAACGCTACATGGACAGCTTCTATTCTTGAGGCAAAGACCAAAGAGCTTGAGGAGATGCAGCAGAGACTCCAGATGTTCAACCAGAACGCACAGCAGGAGATGCAGCAGCTTCAGCAGACATTGTTTGCCCCTGTTTATGAGAAGGCAAGCAAGGCCATTGAGAAGATTGGAGCCAATGGCGGATTTACTTATGTTATAGATTTGTCGGCTGGAACTCTTATCTATAAAGGAGCAAGCAGCATTGACCTTCTTCCGGAGGCAAAGAAGGAGTTGGGAATACCTGCAGAGAAGACTCAGCCTACACAATTCAATACACAGCCTGCTGAGTAATGGGAAAAATAGTGCCGTAAACGGCTTTATTGAGGGATAGCATCTGCTGTCCCTTTTTTCTTTGAAATATTTTTCCATTGTAAAGAATTATCATTACATTTGTATAATCTTTTAAAATACACTAACAACAATAACTGCGTAGTAATATACGTAACAGTGGAGAATTTTCTTTATGGAACACAAAATTATTGACACAAAGGAGGTAGTAATCCGTTTCACCGGAGACTCGGGTGATGGAATGCAGCTAACCGGTACTTTGTTCGCAGATGCCTCTGCGCTGTACGGAAATGAAATTTCTACATTTCCGGATTATCCGGCTGAGATCAGGGCACCGCAGGGTACTGTAGCTGGAGTATCGGGATTCCAGGTACACATTGGACAGACAGAGGTTAAAACTCCAGGAGATTTTTGCGACGTATTGGTTGCAATGAACCCTGCAGCGTTGAAAGCAAACGCAAAATGGGCTAAACCTGGTGCAAGCATTATCCTTGACGAGGATTCATTTGATGAGAAAGGTCTTGAGAAGGCCGGTTTCAAGACAAATGATCCTATTGAGGAGATGAACCTTAAAGATTATCATATCGTTTGGGCTCCTATCACATCTCTTACAAAAGAGTCTTTGAAGGACAGCGGTTTGGACAACAAGTCTATTATCCGATGCAAGAACTTGTTCACATTGGGTATGTGTTATTTCATGTTCAACCGTCCTCTTCATTTCACTGAGGAGTATCTAGAGAAAAAATTTGCGAAGAAACCGGCTCTTATTGCACCTAACAAAAAGGTGTTGAACGACGGTTACAACTACGCACACAATATTCACGCAATTCCTAACACCTACAGGATTGAGCCTGCTCAGCAGGAGCCAGGTATCTACAGAAGCATCAATGGTAACCAGGCTACAGCATGGGGACTTTTGGCAGCTTCTGAGAAATCAGGACTTCCTCTATTCTGCGGTTCATACCCTATTACCCCTGCAACAGTTATCCTTGAGGAGCTTGCTATCCACAAGGCATTCGGTGCAAAGACTGTACAGTGTGAGGATGAGATTGCCGGTATCTGTACTTCAGTAGGTGCTGCCTACGCAGGTAATCTTGCTGTAACTACAACTTCAGGTCCTGGCCTTTCACTTAAATCAGAGGCAATGGGTCTTGCCATGATTACAGAGCTTCCTCTTGTAATCGTAGATGTTCAGAGAAGTGGTCCTTCTACAGGTATCCCTACAAAAACTGAGCAGACAGACCTTGCACAGGCACTATATGGAAGAAACGGTGAGTGTCCTATCATGGTAATGGCGGCACGTACTCCATCTCACTGCTTTGAGTCTGCATTCTACGCAGCAAAATATGCTTTGGAGCACATGATGCCTGTAATTCTTCTTACTGAGGGCTTTATCGGTAACGGTTCTGAGCCTTGGAGAATTCCTGACATGAGCACATATCCAACCATCAATCCTCCTATCATTGACAAATGCGAGGGTAAATTCAAACCATACGAGAGAGACCTTGAGCGTTGGGCAAGACGTTGGGCTCACCCTGGAACACCAGGTTTGGAGCACAGGGTAGGTGGTTTGGAGAAAGCAGAGAACGGTGCTGTTTCTTCAGATCCTGAGAACCACGCAATCATGGTTGCAAACAGAGCGGAGAAAGTTGCAAGAGTTGCAAACTATATTCCTGAGCTTGAGGTTATGGGCAACCAGGAGGGTGATGTTCTTGTAGTTGGCTGGGGTGGTACTTACGGACACCTTTACACAGCAACCAAACAGTTGCTTGAGGAGGGCAAGAATGTAGGTTTCGCACATTTCGACTATATCAACCCGCTTCCAAAGAACACAGCAGAGGTATTCAAGAAATTCAAGAAGATTATCGTTTGCGAGCTTAACAGCGGCCAGTTTGTAAACTACTTGAGAGGACAGTATCCAGAGTTTGCATTTGAGCAGTTGAACAAGGTTCAGGGACAGCCATTTATTGTTAAGGAGATTGTTGACGCAGTTAACGCTCTATAATCATTTACATCTAAAGAAACATTGTTATGAAATATACATCACAAGACTTTAAAAGTGATCAGGAAGTAAAATGGTGTCCGGGTTGTGGTG
>JAZRCK010000008.1:0-78363 GCA_045659725.1 Candidatus Egerieisoma sp. | reverse complement strand
AGTGAAAATCATCCTTACCCTTCCTGGAGTTAAATCTGTAGGAGAGGCCGGAGGCGGATTCAATGTGCGCGGCGGAGCCACAGACCAGAACCTTGTACTCTTCAACGGCGGAACGGTATACAACCCGTCGCATCTGTTTGGGATGTTCTCCGGCTTCAACCCGGATATAGTAAGTGATATAGAGCTATACAAGAGTTCCATTCCGGTAGAGTTCGGAGGCCGTATCTCATCAGTGCTGGACGTAAACAGCAGGGAGGGTAACAACAAGGAGATTACCGGCTCATTGGGTCTTGGCCTGTTGAGTGCCAGAGGTCACATTGAGGGTCCTGTAACCTCCAAGACCAACTTCATTGCCGGAGTGAGGGGAACTTACTCCGACTGGCTGTTGGGTATTCTTCCCGATAATAGTGAATACAACAACGGAACAGCCTCCTTCTACGATGTAACAGCCGGTCTCACCCACAGGTTCAACGAGAAACACTCCATCCACCTGAACGGGTACTGGTCAACCGATGCATTCAAGTTCAGTGTTGATACCAGTTACAGATATGAGAATGCAAACGGCTCAATAAAATGGAGATGGAACTTCCACGAGAAGCACAAGCTGGAACTTGCTGCGGGATATGATATGTACGGCTATGCAACCTATGACAAGTACAATCCTGTAAACTCCTATGAACTCTCGTTCAAGATCAGGCAGGCATACGGCAAGCTCAAGTTCAAGTCTTTGCTCAACAAGAACCACACCCTTACCTATGGCGTGGATGCAATAAACTATGACCTTACTCCGGGCAGTTATCTTCCATACGGAAACGAGTCACTAGTAGTTCCGGATGTGCTTGCCAAGGAGAAGGCCCTGGAGGGGGCAGGCTATTTCAGCCACAGCTGGAACATGTCGGACAGGTTCTTCCTTGATTATGGTTTGAGATATTCCATTTTCAGGAATGGTGAAACCACCTACACCAATCCGGAGATAAGGATATCTGGAAGAATGATGCTAACAGACGAACTTTCCTTCAAGGCGGGCTTCAACAGCCTGAGCCAGTATATCCATATGTTGTCCAACACAACTGCAATGTCCCCTACAGATATCTGGAAGCTGAGCGACAACAACATCTGCCCTCAGCAGGGATGGCAGGCGGCCGGCGGCCTTTATGCCAATATCTTCCGCAACAAGGTGGAGGCTTCTTTGGAGGGATATTACAAGAGGATGGAAAACTATCTTGATTACAAGAGCGGTGCAATCCTCATCATGAACAAGAACATAGCTGAAGATGTGGTAACCACACAGGGCGAGGCATACGGAGTTGAGCTGATGCTCAAGAAACCGTTGGGTAAGCTTAACGGATGGTTTGCATACACTTACTCAAAAACACGCCTGAGGGAAGATGGAGACAGGGGTGATATGGCAATCAACGGCGGTGATTGGTATGATGCGTCATATGACAAACCGCATGATGTGAAACTGGTAGCTAACTACAAGTTTACCCAGAGGATCAGCCTTTCCATTAATGGAGACTATGCATCGGGAAGACCAATTACCATTCCTGTAGCCAAGTATATGTATGATGGGGGCTATAAGCTGCACTACTCAGACAGGAACGGACATCGTACACCAGATTATTTCAGAGTAGATGCTGCCATGAACTTTGAGCCTACCCACAAGCTTAAGGCCTTCACCCATTTCTCGTTTACAGTGGGTGTGTACAATGTAACCGGCAGAAAGAATGTCTACTCAATATACTTTGATACAGATGACAAGGGTGAGATAAAAGGACATAAGCTGAGCATTTTTGGAGCCCCTATTCCTTATGTCAACTTCAATTTCAAATTCTAGGAGGATGCAGCTATGAAGAAGAGAAATGTTTTAGGAATATTCATATCTATAGTTCTGATATGTGTATCAGGAGGAATTGCCATGGCACAGGAGCGTGTTTATGTCTCAACAGACAAGGATGTGTATGTGGCAGGCGAGGATTTGTGGTTCTCGGTTTATTGCATTGATGAATCTACAGGCAAGTTCTCAAACGTGAGTGATATGGCGTATTTGCAGTTTGTCTCCAGAGAAGGGGTTGCGGCAACACAGAAGGTGGCCCTTATAGAAGGACGTGGTTGTGGCGTCTTCCAGATTCCGCTGGAGTTTGGAACGGGCAATTATTCCATTGTCTCCTATACCAAGTGTGACGGTGGTGATGCCGTTACGGAGTTTGATGGAAAGATCATCTCGGTGTTCAATACCGTTACTGCCAGGAGGGTGAAGGATGGCGTTACAGTTGGTGCAGTTGTGCCGGGGAGCGGTCATCTGGAGCAGAGGGGAGAAGTGTCTGTGAAGGTTGGAGAGGTGAAGGACGGGAAGGCCAGGGTAAGGATTGAGAACAGAAGCGGAGAGTTGATGAGGCTGAATGTTTCGGTATATCACGCTGATAAGTTGGTTGAACTGTCGGGAAGCTACAACAGGACATCATTGTTGGAGAGAAAGGGAGATTTTGAGAAGGTTGATGAGGTTGATTATGCCGGTGAGGTGATGGATGTGAAGGTTGTTGGGAAGGATGGTAGCAGCTGCTCCGGAAAATTCTTGTATATGAGTGCGATGGGCGGTGATGGCGAAGTGTTTGTAAACCAGATTGGAGAGGATGGTGTTGTGAGGTTCAATACAGGAAATATAATGGGCAGGAGGGATCTTGTCTTTGATGTGAGGGAGAGCAGTATGAGTGTTTTGGAGGGGGCCTCAGCCAGTGATACTGCCAGCGCATATAATGTGGAGGTGCTGGAGCCGGTGTACAAGCGCATGGTGAAGGAGATTCCAAAGCTCTCCATTTCCAGGGAGATGGACAAGGCGTTGCGTGAGAGGGGAAGGAGAATGCAGATCTCAAGACGCTTTGTATCTGATACCATAATGGATTCATGGATGAAGAAGGACCACTCGTTTGTGGGGAATACCCCTCCGTTGGTGTATAATTTGGATGAGTATACCAGGTTCCCTAATCTGGAGGAGACACTGAGGGAGTATGTTCAGTTTGCAAGGGTGAGGGAGGTGGATGGCAAAGCTCAGATTAAGGTGATTTGGGGTGCACAGGGGCCTTGCCTTACCCTGGTAGATGGTGTGCCTGTGAGCGATCATGCAACCATCCTTGGGCTTGACCCTCAGCTGGTAAAACAGATTGCGGTTTATCCAAGGAGATACCAGCTAAACCATTTCATTTATGAAGGAGTTGTGAATTTTGTAACCTATAAGGGAGATATGGGCGGTATCCGTCTTCCTAAGAATGTGAGCATTGTTACATTTGACGGTGCAAGCTGGCCGCTGGCCTTTACCGGCACTCGTGCAGCTTCAGCAGAGTATTACCCTAATTTCCTTTCTACAATCTACTGGAACCCGGTTGTTGATATCCCAGCAGGGGAGGCTTATGAGTTTGATTGCGTGCTGCCGCTGTATGGCGGTGAGTTCAGGGTTGTTGTGGAGGGAATGTTGCTTTGTGCTCAGGAGGTTTATGCTGTAAGGTTGTTTGGTGGGAAATAGGGTGTTAAAAATAGAGGAATATGAAGTACCAGTCAATTGTAACAGGGAAGGGTACAAAATCAATTAAGGAGGCCTGTTGGACCTCCTTAATTTATAAATGTTCTTTTTGGAGTCTTGTTGATTAGCTCAAACCTTCAATTTGACCGTCAATCAAATCAATTTTTGTAGCCTGTGGAACTTTAGGCAGGCCTGGCATTCTGATGATGTCTCCGGCAATTGCCACAATCATCTCAGATCCTGTATTGATTACTATGTCCTTAATGTCAAAATTGAATCCCTCCGGAGCACCGTATGCTTTCTGGTCCTGCGAGAATGAGTATTGGGTCTTTGCAATACAGATAGGGAAATGTGAGAATCCCATTTTTTCTGCTGCAGCTATCTTTTTCTTTGCAGTTGCAGAATATGACACACTGGCAGCACGGTAAATGTTCTTGGCCACTGCCTCAATCTTCTCCCTGATGCTCTGGTTGTCGCTGTAAGTGAACTGTATAGGTCCCGACGGGTTCTTCTCTATAGTCTCAACAACAAGTCTTGCCAAATCTGCAGCACCTTCTCCACCCTCGGCCCATGCATTGTTGAGTGCAAATGAAACGCCCATCTGTGCACAGTGCTCTTTTACAAGATTGATCTCCTCCTCAGTGTCTGAGGCATATTTGTTGAAACTTACTACAACGGTCTGTCCAAAACTCTGCAGGTTCCTGATGTGTCTGTCAAGGTTTGCAAAACCTCTCTTCACACCCTCTGCATCCGGTTTCTGGATATCCTCTATTGCTGTTCCTCCATGCATCTTCAATCCGTTTAATGTAGCCACAAGAACTGTAAGGTCCGGTTTGAGACCGCTTTTGCGGCATTTTATGTTGAGGAATTTCTCAGCTCCAAGATCGGCACCAAATCCGGCCTCGGTTACTACATAGTCTCCAAGGCTCATTGCAGTTTTGGTTGCTATGATTGAGTTGCAGCCGTGTGCAATGTTTGCAAATGGGCCACCGTGTATGAATGCTGCTGTTCCCTCTGTTGTCTGCACAAGGTTTGCTTTAAGTGCAGTTTTAAGAAGCACTACAATTGATCCTGTAATTCCAAGATCCTTTACCATGAACGGTTTGTCGTCGAATGTGTATCCGAGAAGGATGTTGTCAATACGTCTTCTCATGTCCTCCAAATCTGTAGAAAGGCACAGGATGGCCATCAGTTCAGATGCAGGGGTGATGTCAAAGCCGGATTCTGTAGTGAGGCCGTTTGTGCGTGGGCCCAATCCGGTAACAATATTCCTCAATGAGCGGTCATTTACGTCAAGAACACGCTTCCAGATGATCTCCTTAAGTGCAAATCCTTCCGACTGGTGCTGATAGATATAGTTGTCGAGAAGAGCAGAAATCATATTGTGGGCAGATGTGATGGCGTGGAAGTCACCTGTGAAGTGGAGATTGATCTTCTCCATAGGGAGCACCTGTGCGTATCCGCCACCTGCAGCACCGCCTTTCATTCCAAAGCATGGGCCAAGAGATGGCTCACGCAATGCAACAATGGCTTTCTTTCCTATCTTGTTCAATCCCAATGCAAGACCTACAGAAACGGTTGTTTTTCCAATTCCTGCTTTGGTGGCAGAAATTGCTGTAACAAGGATCAGTTTACTTTTTGCAATTTTCTCCTCATTGATCAGGCATCTTGGAACTTTTGCCATATAATGGCCGTATTGTGCAACTTGCTCCTCAGGGATTCCGATACTTTCGGCAATCTCTGTGATCCTGCGCATCTTTACGCCTCTTGCTATTTCAATATCTGTTTTCATGGGGTGTTTTCAGTTGTGGTTTAAAGTGTATTGATAAAATCAGTCACATTTTTTTCAATGCGGGCAGCAATATCGGTTCCTTGAGCTTTCTCAAATTTCTCACCTATGATATTCTCATACAGTTCAATGTAACGCTCAGTAATGCCGTTTACAATCTCCTCTGTCATTTCAGGTACCTGCTGTCCCTCCTGTCCCTGGAAACCGTTTGCCATAAGCCACTCACGTACAAACTCTTTAGAGAGCTGTTTTTGCTTTTCACCTTTCTCAAGACGCTCCTTGTAACCCTCTGCATAGAAGTAGCGTGATGAATCAGGGGTGTGTATTTCATCCATCAGGTAGATTATGCCGTCTTTCTTTCCAAACTCATATTTGGTGTCAACAAGGATAAGCCCCATTTTCTGGGCAATCTCTGTTCCTCTCTGGAAAATTGCGTGGGTGTATGCCTCAAGTTTCTCATAATCCTCCTTGCTTACAATGCCTTGTGCTATAATCTCCTCTTTTGAGATGTCTTCATCATGTCCCTCTGCCGCTTTTGTGGTAGGGGTGATGATAGGGTGAGGGAACTTCTGGTTCTCCACCATTCCGTCAGGCATTTCAACGCCGCAAATTGTACGTTTGCCTGCTTTGTACTCGCGCCATGCGTGACCCGAAAGGTAACCGCGGATTACCATCTCAACTTTGAACGGTTCGCATTTGTGACCTACAGTTACCATAGGGTCAGGTACTGCAATTTTCCAGTTAGGGAGGATGTCTGCGGTAGCGTCAAGGAATTTTGCCGCTATCTGGTTCAATACCTGGCCTTTAAAGGGAATTCCTTTTGGCAGTACAACGTCAAAGGCAGAGATACGGTCCGATACAACCATTACAAGGTATTTGTCATCAATGCCATATACGTCGCGAACCTTGCCAATATAGTGTGATGTCTGACCCGGGAAATTGAAATTGGTCTTTACAATTGCTTCCATTTATTTTGTTTCTTTTTATTCTGTTAGTAATGTAGTAAAAAGGCGCAGAAGTCTCTGCGCCTGATATTGTTAGTAAACTTTAACTTTTGCTGCAGCAGCCTTGCATTTGTCGCGTAAAGCATCCAAATCACTGCCGTTAGGGGCGTATGAAACTACAACACCCATCCTACGGTTCTTTCTTGTGGTTGGTTTGCCGAATATTCTCAAGTATGTGTTGGTCTCTTTGCAAACCTCCTCTTCGCCGCTGTAGCGTGGAGCCTCGTTGCTGGCAATATCTGAAAGTATAACTGCACTGGCACCAAATCTCTCCTGTGTGATCTCAGGGATTGGAAGGCCAAGTACGGCACGGCAGTGAAGCTCAAACTCGCTCAAGTTCTGTGTTCCTGCAAGGGTAACCATTCCAGTATCATGAGGTCTTGGTGAAAGCTCAGAGAAGTAAACGCCGTTCTCATTGCTCAAGAAGAACTCCACACCCCAGATACCTGCACCGGTAAGTGCCTCGGTAACTTTTGCAGCCATCTGCTGAGCCTCAAGCAGGTGCTCAGGTTTTACAGGTGCCGGCTGGAAACTCTCCCTGTAGTCACCGCTGATCTGAACATGTCCGATAGGAGGACAGAACAGGGTAGGGCCGTTCTTCTGGGTAACGGTAAGAAGGGTAATCTCGCTGTCGAACTTAATGAACTCCTCAATGATAAGTTCCTTTATGTCTCCGCGGCTTCCTTCACAACCGTATGTCCATGCATGCTCCAAATCATCTGCACTCTTTACAACAGACTGCCCTTTTCCCGACGAACTCATCAAAGGTTTCACAACACAAGGGAATCCAACTTTTTCAGCCGCCTCCTTAAGTTCCTCCAAAGATTTTGCGTAGAAATATTTTGCTGTCTTAAGACCAAGCTCCTTGGCTGCAAGATCCCTGATTGCCTGACGGTTCATTGTGTAGTTAACTGCCTTAGCACTAGGGACAACCTGAATGCCTTGAGCCTCAAAATCGTACAGTTTCTCAGTACGGATTGCCTCAATTTCAGGTACAATGATGTCGGGGTTGTGTTTTGCCACTGCTGCAGCAAGGGCATCGCCGTCAAGCATGCTGAATACCTCAAACTCATCGGCAACCTGCATTGCAGGTGCGCCCGCATATGAATCGCATGCAACAACATACTGTCCTTTACGCTGTGCTGAAATAACAAACTCCTTTCCTAGTTCTCCGGAGCCCAATAAAAGAATCTTTTTAGCCATATTTGTTTCAAGTTTTATTTTTAAACTACAAAGATAAGACATTTCCCGGAATGCTGCACTATTCCCGGGCCTTGTTGAGATATTTGTCGGGAAGAGATTTTTTTGGAAGGATACCTTTCTCCTTCAATCCCTCAATTCTGCGTACAACGTTGCCTTTGCCGGTACAAAGCTGATTTTCTGCGGTGTCAAATGCTTTCTGCAGCGACTGGATTTTTGTCCCCACATCGGTAAATGTCTCCAGGAAGCCTGCAAATTTTTCATAAAGGCCGGTGCTCTCCGCAACAATGTTTTCAACGTTCCTGGTCTGACGCTCGCTCTGCCAGATGTTGTAGATGAGCTTGAGGCTCATCATAAGGTTGGTTGGATTGATCAGCAGCACATTCTTTGAGAACGCATACTGTGCAATTTTTGGATCTGTCTGCAGCGCAAGGATATAGCTCCCCTCATTGGGGATAAACATCAGCACATGGGAAATGGTATTCCCCACAAGTTTTTCATAATTCTTCGCCGACAGTTCATCAATATGTTTCCTGATGGAGGCCAGATTCTCACGGGCAGCCTTTTTCTGGCTGTCGGGATCATCAGCCGCAACATAATCCAAGTATGCTGTGAGGGATACTTTTGAGTCTATGACAATTGATTTGTCTCCCGGACATTTCACCACCACATCCGGGCGGAAATTGGCATTTCCTTCCCCCTTAACATTATATTGTGCATAATAGTCTTCATCCTTGCGCAGGCCGCTCCCCTCAAGGATGTTCTCAAGAACCTGCTCACCCCAGTCTCCCTGCACTTTGCTCTTGTTCTTAAGCGCTTTGGCAAGGTCTCCGGCCTGCTCTCCAACCTTCATGGTCTCTTTGGCCAGGGCCTCTATAGTTTGTGTGATTGAGGCCTTCCTTTCTGCCGAATCTGTATTCACTTTCTGCACGCTCTGCTCCATCTTCTGCATCTGCTCCTTCATCTGCCTGAAGGTTTCATTGAGCGGATCCATAATTTTTGAAACCTGCTCACGGTTTGTCTGTCCAAGCTGCTCCTCCCTCATTCTCAGCACTTTCTCAGATGTTGTCTGCATCTGCTCCCTTATGAGCTTCATCTGGCTTTCCACCTGCTCCCTGTTCATGAGTTTGAGAGCTTCTATCTGTTTCTCGTTCGACTCCTTTACAGTTGCCAACTGCTGCTCAAACATAAGTTTCTGTTCCATTAGCCTTGCCTGCACATCTGGAATCTGCACACTTTTCTTTCCCAAAATGAATCCCAACACGCCTGCTGCAACAACGGCAACCAGGCCAATCACAAAAAATAATTCCATGCTCATTAATCTGTTTTAACGTTTACAAATTTACCACTTAAATGGCGAAATCTTACATCCTTTTCCCGGTTTTGTGGTGTTTCCCGGGACATTTTTTTCTGCGGCGATGGTTTCTCCACGTTTTGTGGCGCTTTCCGGGACTTTTTCCCTCCTCGGCGGCATTTTCTCCCGGTTTTACCCCCAAAACAAGGATGTTTCTCCACCGCCACAACATTTTCTCCCGGAATTGTGGTGTTCTTCGGGACATCCTTTTTCTGCAGTGGCGGTTTCTCCACGTTTTGTGGCGTTTTCCGGGACATTTTTCCTTTGCGGCGATGGTTTCTCCACGTTTCGTGGCGTTTTTCGGGACATTTTCTCTCCTCGGCGGCATTTTCTCCCGGTTTGACCCCCAAAACAAGGATGTTTCCCCACCGCCACAACATTTTCTCCCGGAATTGTGGCGTTTTTCAGGATATTTCCTTTCTGCGGCGGCGGTTTCTCCACGTTTCGTGGCGATTTTCAGGACATTTTTCCTTGCGCGGTGATTTCCTCCACATTTCGGCGGTGAAATGAGGATGTTTTGCTGCTGGGAGAGATTTCCTCCACGTTTTGTGGCGGTCTTCAGGACATTTTCTTTCACAGAGAAGGTTTGTCCCGGTTTTTCCGCAGAAATGTGGATGTTTTGCTGCCACGTCACTCCACGTCACCCCACAGCCCACCCCCACGGCAACCCACACAGCAAAGCACAAAAAACTCCCGGGCAATCACCCGGGAGCCGTTTTACTTTTTAAAATATGTTTGTTAACAATTTAATTTCTACAATTGGTCAAAATCAACATCTGAAAATGTTTTGTCCTCAGCATTCTCTGTGTAAACTCTCTCTGTTACAGGACATTTGTCTTTGATGAATTTGATTACCTCCTCAAGGCCCTCAGTGAACTTCTCAAAGTCCTCTTTGTATAGGAAAATTTTGTGCTTGTCATAAACAAATCTTCCGTCCTTGTCCACTCTCCTTTTACTTTCTGTAATGGTTAGGTAATAGTCATTGCCTTTAGTTGCTTTAACATCAAAAAAGTAGGTTCTCTTACCCGCTCTTACTGGTTTTGAGAAAACATCATCACCATTACGCTCTTGCGCTCCCGCATTATCAAAATCCTCGAAATACATAATTTTTTAGTGTTAATTTTAAAAAGTTCTACAAATATAAAATATTTTTTTGAGGGTAATAGACTATATTTGCAAAATATTTCAAAAAAGTAACATTTATGCTAAATAGAAGACTAATCAGGGTTAAGGTATTCAAGGAACTTTTTGGCAGGGTTGTGCAGGGCAGCGATTCCTTGATGCAGGCAGAGAAGGAACTTATTTTATCATGCAATAAAACAGTTGAACTATATTGTCTGTTGTTGGGATTGCCAAGTGCAATAAAGAAAGTTGCCCAGGCCAGGATTGATGCAGGTCTGAAAAAATTCCAGCCTACTGCCGCTGAGGCCAACCCGAACATGAAGTTTGTAGAGAACAAGTTCATTGAGATACTTGAGAATGATTCGTCATTCAACCACACTTGCCAGACTAAAGGTTTGGGATGGGCTGAGTATGATACATTCATCAAGAAACTGTTTGCTTCAATTGTATCAAAGGATTATTACACCGCATACATGGAGAATCCTGAGAGGTCCCTCAAGGAGGATATGGATCTTGTAAAGAAGATCTATGAGGAGGAACTTGAGGACAATGAGCTTTTGGAGGATATCCTTGAGGAGATGAGCCTTTACTGGATGGATGACCTTTCATATGTTGTGAATGTGATTCTCAAGAACATCCCTGCAATTGCAAGGAAGGGTGTTGTTGAGGTTCCAAAGACATTCCTTAAGGAGGATGACAGGGAGTATGCACTCAAACTGCTTACCAAATCAATCATCAACTATGATGAGTACACAGAGCTTGTTTCATCTATGGTTTCAAACTGGGATCTGGAGAGGCTTGTGGCAACAGACCTTGCACTTATTGTAATGGGTGTTACCGAGGCTGTAACTTTTGAGTCAATTCCGTTGAAGGTTACCATCAACGAGTTTGTAGACATCTCAAAATACTACAGTACTCCAAACAGCAAGGTGTTTGTGAACGGCTTGTTGGACAGGATTCTTCAGCAGATGCTTAAGGAGGGAAAGATTGTAAAGAGCGGAAGGGGTCTTGTAGAATAGTCTTCCTACAGTATGGACCTTACAGTATAAAAGTGAACAATTAAAGATTGATAATAGAAATGAACACACTAGTATTTTTGCAGCAGCCTGCACAGCAGGGAGGAAACATGAGTTTCCTTATTATGATGGTACTTATCTTTGCGGTAATGTACTTCTTTATGATCCGTCCTCAGCAGAAAAAGCAGAAGGAGATCATGAAATGGAGAGAGTCTATCCAGAAGGGTGACAAAGTTGTTACTGTAGGTGGTATCTACGGCGTTGTAGCTGAGGTTAAGCCTTCTTACATTCTTATGGAGGTAGACCAGAACGTTAAAATCAGAGTAGACAAAGGTTCAATTGTAAAGGATGTTACAGATATTCCTGTAAAATAATCCCATAGTAATGGAATTGCCTTTCAAGGGAAATAAGATTAATTTAGGAGAGGGGAGAAACTGGTTAATACTGGCAGTTTCCCTTCTCCTTGCTTTTTTCATGTGGAGCGTGATGAAACTCTCACGCAACTATTCTTCGTATATAAGATACCATGTTCAGGTAACATCCGGCATTCCTGGAAGGACCAACAGCGCGGTATCTTCAGACGAGCTGGTGATAGGAGCAAAATCAAAAGGGTTTGACATTCTGCAGAATACCCGCAACAGTGGGGCAAATGTGCTGCATCTGGCATCTGTAGATCCAAAACATTTCCATAAATCACAGGGAGGAAAGGATGAGTTCTATCTTCTTCCCGACGATATCCGTCAGGTCATCCAGGATGCGTTGGGTTCTGATGTTACAGTGGAGTCATTTGCAACCGATACACTCCATTTCACCTTCCCCGTTCAGTCGAACAGGAAAGTGCCGGTGCAGATACACAGTGCAATAACCTATGATGAGCAGTTCATGCCTATAGGTGAAATGTCAATCAGACCCGATTCCATACTCGTATACGGCGAGGAGGAAATAATATCGCAGATAACTTCGGTTGCAGCAAAGACCATAAGCGGAAAGGATGTGAAGCGTTCGCTCAATGGAGTTGTGAAGCTTATTCCAATCAATGGTGTGAGATTCTCCCATGAGGAGGTTTTCTATACCATGGA
Organism: Candidatus Egerieisoma sp.; assembly: GCA_045659725.1. GTDB lineage: Bacteria > Bacteroidota > Bacteroidia > Bacteroidales > UBA932 > Egerieousia. The sequence goes on along the minus strand of JAZRCK010000008.1, from coordinate 66,282 downwards.
GGTGGAGAGGTATGTGGAAAATACAATCAAGGTTCCGGTGGTGGTGGAGGATGCTCCGGCATACGCAAATGTGGCAATAGTTCCGGGTGAGGTAACCATAAAGTACAGGCAGGTATTTGGCAACGGATTGCGCTTTTCACAGCAGGATTTTACCGTTGGGGTAAAATATGATGATATTCTTCTGAATGACGTGGTTAAGCCACAAATGCTGAAGGCCCCTGAGCAGGTGCTGGAGGTGTGGATTGAGCCCAAATTTGTGGAATGTATTCTTTAACTTATGAATCAGGTACTTACATTAGGCTGTACAGGCGGCATAGGGAGCGGTAAAAGTTATGTTTCAAGGATTTTTGCCCAGTTGGGCTATCCTGTATACTTTTCCGACGATAGGGCCAAACTCCTTTATGATACCGATGCACATCTGCTTGGGCAGATGGTGGACCTGCTTGGGGAGGATATCCTCAAGGAGGGGAGGCTTGACAGGGGTGTTGTGGCTTCAAAGATTTTCGGCAACAGGGAACTGCTGGCAAAGGTGGAGAGTTTTGTCCATCCTGCTGTGCTGGCAGATTTCCACAAGTGGAAGGAGAATATTTGTCGGGATGAAAAGAATGCTCCCGAGTTTGTGATTTTTGAGAGTGCCATACTTCTGGAGACACCGCTGGTGAAGGGGTGTGCAGACAAGGTTATGACAGTTGTGGCGCCGTATGAACTGAGGATAGAGAGGGTGATGGCCAGGGACAATGCCACCAGGGAGCAGGTTGAGGCCAGAATTGCAAAACAATGGAGCGATGCACAGAGGGAAGCATTGTCAGATTTTATTATATTTGCAGATTCAAAGCAGGCGTTGCTGCCGCAAATTGCCTGTGTGATTGAAAAAATGAAGGAGTTAAGAGATGGGAATAGGTAAATGGATAACAGGAGCCATAGGTTGGGCATTGGGAGGTCCTCTTGGGGGACTTGCCGGGTACCTTTTGGGTTCCCTGTTTGAAGGCGACAGCCAGCAGACGCAGAGGGTGCATCAGGGTGGAGGCTTTTCTGCTGATGAGCAGAGGAACAGTTTCCTTGTTTCACTGCTTGTCCTTTCGGCTGCAGTGATGAAATCAGACGGAAAGGTGATGAAGTCTGAACTTGAGTACGTTAAGGATTTCATCCGCAGAAGTTTTGGCGAGGCGGCCCTTCCGCAGGCACTCCAGATACTCAAGGCAGCTCTTGAGAAGGATATAGATTTGCCGCAGGTTTGTGCGCAGATAAAACTTTATATGGACCCTTCACAGAGGCTCCAGCTTTTCCACTATCTTGTGGGGATAGCAAATGCCGACGGGCATGTGAGCCAGGCTGAGGTGGAGGACCTCAAGAGAATGGCCATGTATCTTGGCATTCCGGCCCAGGAGGCGGAGTCTATCCTTGCAATGTTTGGCGGCAAGGATGTGAACTCGGCATACAAGGTGTTGGAGATAGACCCTTCTGCAACAGATGAAGAGGTGAAGAGAGCCTACAAGAAATTGGCTATCAAGCATCATCCCGACAAAGTTGAGTCTTTGGGCGAGGATGTGAAGAGGGCGGCAGAGGAGAAATTCAAGGCTATTGTTGCCGCATACGAGACAATAAAAAAAGAAAGAGGTTTTAACTAGAATAAGATAAATCACAATTATGAAGACAGATTTGAGAAAAGTTTTGTCCATCAGCGGACAGCCAGGTTTATACATGTATATTTCACAGGCAACACAGGGTGCTATTGTAGAGGCGCTTGCAACCAAGAAGAGAACTTGCTGCCCTATGTCTGCAAGAATGACATCTTTGGCTGATATTGCTATCTATACAGATGAGGAGGAGGTAAGGCTTCAGGCAGTTCTTGAGAAGATGCACGCTCACCTTGGCGAGAACGATGCACCTTCTGCAAAGAGCAAACCAGAGGAGCTTAAAGCTTTGTTTGAGGCAGTTCTTCCGGATTACGACAGGGACAGATTCTATGTATCACACATGAAAAAAGTTGTTGAGTGGTACAATCTTCTTAAAAACAACGCATCATTGGATTTTGAGGATCTTGACGCCGAGGAGGAGGTTGAGGAAACTCAGGAGTAATTGATATGAACGGTAAGGATATACAATACTGCAGACCAAAAAAGGTTCAGCTTGTAACTTTGGGCTGCTCAAAGAACAGGGTTGATTCTGAGCACCTTCTCAAGCAGATGGCCAGTGAGGGTGTTGAGATTGTAGGCTCTGACCACGTGTTGGGCGAGAAGAGCAAAGTTGACGCTGTAATTCTCAACACTTGCGGATTCATAAAGGATGCAAAGGAGGAGTCCATTGAGGCCATTCTGGCAGCGGTGGAGGCCAAAGAGTGCGGCTATGTTGGGCAGGTGTTTGTATTCGGTTGCCTTTCCCAAAGGTACAAGGATGAACTTGAGGCCGAGATCCCTGAGGTTGACGGCTTCTTTGGAGCCTTTGACTGGGACAGCATCCTTCACGCCATGGGCATGAAGAAGAAGGAGAACCTGCTGCAGGAGAGATATCTTACCACCCCAAAACACTACGCTTACCTTAAGATTTCCGAAGGGTGCGACCGCACATGTTCATACTGTGCCATCCCGGGCATCAGGGGCAGACACATCTCGGTTCCTATGGAGGAACTGGTTGAGGAGACCCGTAACCTTGCCGCAATGGGAGTGCGCGAACTGATTGTAATTGCCCAGGATACAACCTATTACGGGTTGGATCTGTACAAACGAAGGGCACTTGGCGAACTTCTTGGAAAACTTTGTGAAATTGAGGGGATTGAGTGGATAAGGATTCACTATTCATATCCAGACCAGTTTCCCGACGATGTATTGGAGATTATGGCCTCAAACCCAAAAATCTGCAAATACATTGATATTCCTTTGCAGCACTCATCATCAAAAGTGCTGAAGATGATGCGCCGCAGCATTGACGGTCCGCAAACCCAGGCCGTGATTGACAGGATCAAGGCCAAGGTTCCGGGAGTTGTTTTGAGGACAACCCTCATTGTAGGTCATCCGGGAGAGGACAGAAGGGAGTTTGACAAACTTCTGGCTTTTGTAGAACGTAACAAGTTTGACAGGCTTGGCGCATTCACATATTCAGAGGAGGAGGGTACATACGGAGCCCTTCACTTTAAGGATACCGTAAGGGAGAGTACCAAACAGGCCCGCTATGAGGAGCTTATGGAACTGCAGAGCGGAATCTCCCTAAGCGCAAATGAGGCAAGGGTAGGTTCTGTGGAGAGGGTGATTGTGGATTCCTTCAATGACGGGGTGCTTGTATGCCGTTCACAGGGTGAAAGTCCTGAAGTGGATGGAGAAATTCTCATTGGAGATACAGGAGAATTTGTACCTGAAGAATTAATTGGTAAATTTGTAACTGCTCGCATAGTTGGTGCCAACGAATATGACCTTTTGGCGGAACTTGTGGCAGTAGAAAAGTAGAATACTAACCTAAATCTATATTTGTATGAAATTATTGGAGGGAAAAGTTGCCCTTGTTACAGGTGCAGCAAGAGGTATTGGCAAGGCTATTGCCTTGAAATATGCACAGGAAGGTGCAAATGTTGCATTTACCGATTTGGTAATTGACGAGAACGGTGAGAACACCAAAAAAGAGATAGAGGCATATGGCGTGAAAGCACTTGCAATTGCTTCAAACGCTGCCAATTTTGATGAGGCACACGCTGCTGTAGAGCAGGTTGTAAAGGAGTTCGGACGTTTGGATATCCTTGTGAACAACGCAGGAATCACTAAAGACGGTCTTATGATGAGAATGTCTGAGGCACAGTGGGATGCAGTTATAGCAGTTAACCTTAAGTCTGCATTCAACTTTGTTCACGCGGTAACTCCTGTTATGATGCGTCAGAGAAGTGGCTCTATCATCAACATGAGCTCGGTTGTAGGTGTACACGGCAACGCAGGCCAGTGCAACTACTCTGCTTCTAAGGCTGGTATGATTGGTCTTGCAAAATCAATAGCTCAGGAGTTGGGTTCAAGAGGTGTAAGAGCCAATGCAATTGCTCCGGGTTTCATCATCACTGAGATGACCGCAAAACTTCCTGAGGAGGTTAGGGAGAGCTGGAATGCAAAGATCCCTCTACGCCGTGGAGGTACTGTTGAGGATATTGCAAATGTTGCAACTTTCTTGGCAAGCGACATGAGCAGCTACGTTACAGGACAGGTTATCTCTGTTTGTGGCGGTATGCAGATGTAATTATGGGTTGGGTCCCAAATATAGAATAGAAGAAATAAAGAAATATATATGACACTCATTAAATCAATTTCTGGAATCAGGGGAACTATAGGAGGCGCCATTGGTGACAACCTTACCCCGCTGGATGCAGTAAAATTCACTGCTTCATATGCAAAATGGCTTACTGGAAAGAATCCTGGCAGAAAACTTACTGTTGTACTCGGAAGAGACGCCAGACTGTCGGGAGAAATGGTAAACGACCTTGTGGAGGGAACTTTGCTGGGTTGTGGAGTGAATGTGATTAATGTGGGCCTTTGTACAACTCCAGGAGTTGAGATGGCTGTTGTGGCAAGAAAGGCAGACGGTGGTATCATCCTCACTGCCAGCCATAATCCAAAACAGTGGAATGCCCTTAAACTTCTCAATGAGAGAGGTGAGTTCCTCAATGCTGCTGAGGGTGCAATGATCCTTGAGTATGCAATCAATGAGGAGTTCAACTTTGTGGAGGTTGATGAGCTTGGTAAAGTGTTGAGCCGTGAGCCTTACGATGTTGAGCATATTGACGCAGTTCTTGCATTGCCTTTGGTTGATGTGGAGCTTGTTAAGAAACAGGGATTTAAAGTTGCCGTTGATGCTGTAGATTCAGTTGGCGGTGTTGTAATTCCTGCCCTTTTGGAGAGAATGGGTGTTGAGGTTGTGAAACTTTATTGCGAGCCTACAGGAAACTTCTCGCACAACCCTGAGCCGGTTCCAGAAAACCTTACAGAGATTTGCAAGGTGGTTAAGGAGAGCGGTGCAGACCTTGGTGTTATTGTAGACCCTGACGTAGACCGTCTTGCCCTTGTATGTGAGACCGGTGAACTGTTTGGTGAGGAGTACACCCTTGTTTCTGTTGCAGATTATGTCCTTTCAAATACCCCTGGAAACACAGTTTCAAACTTGAGTTCATCAAGGGCTTTGAAGGATGTTACAGAGAAACACGGCATGCAGCACAACGCTTCTGCAGTAGGTGAGGTTAACGTTACTACCCTTATGAAAGCTACCAATGCTGTAATTGGCGGTGAGGGTAACGGTGGTGTAATCTACCCTGAACTTCATTATGGCCGTGATGCCCTTGTAGGTGTGGCATTGTTCCTTACCCACTTGGCAAAGAAAGGGTGCAAGGTAAGCGAGCTTAAGGCACAGTACCCAAGCTACTTCATCTCAAAGAACAAGATTGAGCTTACTCCAGACATCAACGTGGATGAGGTTCTTGTTAAGATGAAGGAGAAATATGCATCTGAGAAGGTTACCGACATTGATGGCGTTAAGATTGATTTCCCTACAGAGTGGGTTCACTTGCGCAAATCAAATACAGAGCCTATCATCCGCATCTACAGCGAGAGCAAGGATGAGGAGAGTGCAAATGCACTGGCTCAGAAAATAGTTGGTGAGATTAAGGAAATCTGCGGTCTGTAGCAGGTTCTTCCCGATAAATGAATAAGGACGCTCTTTAACAAGGACGTCCTTATTGTTTTTTACCATGTTTTGTTGCTTTTTTACAGGATATTCAAGCTCTGCTCTTTAATTTTCTCAAGTTCGTCCTTCATGCGTACAACCCATTTCTGGATGTCTGCATGGTTGGCCTTTGAGCCCATGGTGTTTATCTCGCGGCCCATCTCCTGTGCAATGAAACCGAGTTTCTTGCCCGGATAAGGCTCTGTGTTGATGGTCTCCATAAAGTATTTGCAGTGCTGGCGGAGGCGTACTTTCTCCTCGTTTATGTCCAGCTTCTCCACATAGAATACAATTTCCTGCTCAAGGCGGTTGGCATCTGGGGTGATTCCAAGCTCATCTATGCGAGCTTTGATACGCTCTTTCACAGCCTCTACGCGGCTTGCCTCAAATTTTTCAACCTCTGCTACGAATGATTCAATCAAGGCAACTCTTGAGGTAACATCGTTGTAAAGGATTTCTCCCTCTTTTGCACGGAAATCATTGAGTGCTGCCACTGCGCTGTGGATTGCCTCTTCAAGTGTGTTCCAGGTCTCCTCGGTAATCTCCTCCTTTTTGGTTTCAATGATGTCGGGAAGACGGAGTATTGTCTGGAGGATGGCGTCGTTGCTGAACTGTGTGCCAAGTGCATTTATCTGCTCAAGGTAGCCGTTGAAGATATCTTTGTTTATCTGTTTTGCCTTCTCGGCAGCATTCTGCTCAAAGTTGGCAAAAAGGTCTATGTTGCCCCTCTGCAGTTCCTTTGCTATGTACTGCCTCACTTCCATCTCCTTTTCACGGGGGATAACTGAGGTTTTTATGCTTATGTCGGCATTTTTGCCGTTGAGTGAGCGTATCTCTATTGTCATTTTGCCACTGGGAAGGAGGCATTCTGCCTTGCCGTAGCCTGTCATTGATTTTATCATATCTGTTGATTTTGGGTACAAATATAGGTGATTTTTTGCAACTAGGTACCCGAGTGCGGTTGTAGTAGGGGAGGTGCGGTAAAAAAACAATTTTCGGGACAAAAAAATTATTATATTTGCTTGTTAAATTTTTGAACAATGGAAGAAGTTAAAAACGAGGTGGCGCAGGAGCGTCAGTTGAACTTTATTGAAGAGATTGTTGAAAACGATTTGGCAACAGGAAAACATGAGAGCATTCTTACCCGTTTTCCACCGGAGCCAAACGGTTATTTGCATATAGGTCACGCAAAAAGTATCTGCCTTAACTTTGGTCTTGCAAAGAAATATGGCGGAAAGACAAACATCCGTTTTGATGATACCAACCCTACCAAAGAGGATGTTGAGTATGTTGATTCAATCAAGCAGGATGTGAAATGGCTTGGCTTTGAGTGGGCCAACGAGTTTTATGCTTCAGATTATTTTGAGCAGTTGTATGTTTGGGCACAGGAACTTATAAAAAAGGGTCTTGCATATGTTGATGACCAGAGCCAGGAGGAGATCAGGGCTTCCCGCGGTACCGTTAACCAGCCGGGTATCAACAGCCCTTACAGAGACCGCAGCGTTGAGGAGAACTTGAGGCTGTTTGAGGAGATGCGTCAGGGCAAATACAAGGAGGGAGAGAAGGTGTTGCGTGCAAAGATTGATATGGCACACCCTAACATGATGTTCAGGGATCCTCTCATGTACAGAATCAACTATTCACACCACCATAGGACAGGTGACAAGTGGTGCATCTACCCAATGTACGACTATGCTCACGGACAAAGCGATTCAATTGAGGGTATCACTCACTCAATCTGTACACTTGAGTTTGACGTGCACCGTCCTCTGTACGACTGGTTCATTGAGAAACTTGAGATTTTCCCTTCTCACCAGTACGAGTTTGCCCGCTTGAACCTTACATACACTGTAATGAGCAAGCGCAAGCTTCTTGAGCTTGTGAAGAACAACTATGTACGCGGCTGGGATGACCCTCGTATGCCAACCATCTGCGGTATCCGCCGTAGAGGTTATACCCCTGAGAGTATCCGCCTGTTTGCAGAGAAAGTGGGTGTTGCAAAACGTGACAACACAATTGACCTTTCATTGCTTGAGTGGTGCGTAAGGGAGGATTTGAACAAGCGCGCAAACAGATATATGACAGTGCTTGACCCTATCAAACTTGTTATCACCAACTGGGAGGATGGCAAAGTTGAGGAGTTCCAGGCACCTCTTAACCCTGCTGATCCCGACGGTCCAAAACGTACAGTGAAGTTTGCAAAGGAACTTTACATTGAGCGTGACGACTTTATGGAGGAGCCGCCTAAGAAATATTTCCGCTTGAAACCGGGTGGAGAGGTTCGTATGAAATACACCTATATCATCAAATGTGAGGAGGTTGTAAAGGATGAGAACGGCAACATTGTTGAGATTCGCTGTACATACGACCCTACTTCTAAACCAGGTGCAGGTGAGTGGCGTTCAGTTAAGGGAACAATCCACTGGGTTGCTTGTTCAGAAGCTAAAGAGGTGGAGGTAAGACTTGTAGACCGTCTGTTTACCGAGCCTTTCATGGATGCAATACCTGAGGGTACAGACTACAAGGATTACTTGAATCCTGATTCAATGAACATCATTACCGGTTATGCAGAGCCTGCATTGCTTGAGGACAACAGCGGCATTGCAGTTCAGTTTGAGCGTCTCGGTTACTTTGTAAAAGACCAGGACTCAACTCCAGAGAAGTTTGTCTTCAACAAGACAACCGGTTTGAAGGATACTTTCAAGAAGTAATCTTATTTGAAACATGATAGGCGGGTGCCCTTGTGGGGGTGCCCGCTTTTTTTATTCCTCTTCCCGACAGGTGTATATTTTATGGATACAAAAAATACTCTATCCGTGCAAGGTGCCGGAAATAGTTGCCTGCGGGCGTAAATCGTCCCTTATATGTGCCCACCGGTACTGCTGTTGGCACAAATGCTAGGTGAAATGTGCCCGGTAGCCGTGAATAGTTGCCTGTGGGCACAAAATACGCCATATATGTGCCCACCGGTACTGCTATGGGCACAAATACTTGGTGAAATGTGCCCGGTAGCCGGGAATAGTTGCTTGCGGACACAAATCGCGCCTTATATGTGCCCACCGGTACTGCTGTTGGCACAAATGTGTGGTAAAATGTGCCCGGTAACCGTGAATAGTTGCCTGTGGGCACAAAATACGCCATATATGTGCCCACCGGTACTGCTATGGGCACAAATACTTGGTGAAATGTGCCCAGTAACCGTGAATAGTTCCTGCAATTCACCGTGTGCAGAGACCCTGTCGGGAGTACTTTCTGAGAGGGGATAGCGCCCACGGCAGAACAAATTTGTTGCATCGTGGGCATGCATATTGGTTACAGGTGCTTCAGTGGCATATGTTTGCCCACGGTGAATTGCGGGAGGAGTGTGCAGCTTTTTGCAGGAAGTCTTAATGGGCAATTGTAGGGTGTATAAAAGAGGCCGACTCAAAATGTAGCCTTTATGAATGAGTACCCCCGTCAGATAAAACTTCTGGCGGGGGTATATTTCTTTTGAGAGGGGCTTTTGAGTCAGCCCCCTGTTTGTATTGTTGTAGAATTATGCTTTTGGATCTTCTCCGTACTGGTTTGCTCCGGTGTTACCCGCTTTGCAAAGCCATAGGATAATAAGTACGATGTTTACAATTGGGATAAAGAAAAGCAACTGGCACCATCCACTCTTGTTGATATCATGTAGTCTGCGTGCTGTGATTGCAAAGCCTGGAATAAGGGTGGCAATGCAAAATATCCATGTAAGCGGATCCCATATAAGTCCTAAAACAGTGTTGATTATTGCGTAAAACAGGCTGAAGAACCAAAACTCGGATCTGCGTGCCCTGCCATTGAATGAAGCGTATTTGTTCTTGATTACATCAAGAAAATACATCTTGAATTCGTTCATAGTATTAAGTGTTATGTGATTATTTTATTGTGCCAAGTTAACTAAATTTCTTAAATTAGCGAAAAAAACAGGAGATATCATTATGAAATATATAGGAGCACATGTGAGTGCAAGCGGAGGGGTGTGGAATGCACCGGTAAATGCACACAATATTGGGGCAACAGCATTTGCTCTGTTTACCAAAAACCAGAAACAGTGGGTGGCAAAACCCCTTACAGATGAGGAGATAGGACTGTTCAAGGAGAATTGCGCTAAGTTTGGCTATACTGCAGCGCAGATTCTTCCGCATGACAGTTATCTTATAAATTTGGGAAGTCCAAGAGAAGAGGGACTGCAGAAATCGAGGGCGGCATTCATAGAGGAGATGCACCGTTGTGAGCAGCTTGGCCTTGACAGGCTGAATTTCCATCCGGGCAGCCATTTGAAGGAGATTTCGGTGGATGAGTGCCTGGCAACAATTGCCCATTCGATCAATCTGGCGCTGGATAAAACGGAGGGTGTTACAGCAGTGATTGAGAATACTGCAGGGCAGGGGAGCAATTTGGGGTATACATTTGAGCAGATTGCCCAGATTATTGAGCAGGTAGAGGACAAGAGCCGTGTGGGTGTGTGTATTGATACTTGCCACAGTTTTGCTGCAGGATACGACCTTTCAACAGAACTTGGATTCACTCAGGTGTTTGAGCATTTTGATAATGTGATTGGATTCAAATACCTTAAGGGAATGCACCTCAACGATGCAATGAAGCCGCTTGCCAGCAAGGTTGACCGTCACAGTACCCTTGGCAACGGAGTGCTTGGTATGGTGCCGTTTGAGATGATTATGAAGGATTCCCGTTTTGACGGTATTCCTCTTATTCTGGAGACACCTGATCCCGATATTTGGGCGCAGGAACTTGATATGTTGAGGAGTTTTGAGAAATAATCCTGCAGGGGAAAAAGGAATGTCTGCAGGGGAAAAGAAATATTTGTCGGGAAGAAAAAATGTCTGTAGGGGAAGAGAATTATGGGTGTTCTTGATACTGAAATAAAATTTTTGACTGGAATTGGTCCCAAGAGGGCTGAACTGCTGGAGAAGGAACTGGGGATTTCCACGTTCAGGGATTTGCTGTACTTTTTCCCGTTCAGGTATATAGACCGCAGCAAGGTGTATACCATACGGGAGCTGCAGCCCACTATGGCATATATTCAGGTGAGGGGGAAGATTGTGAGTGCCGCAATGGCTGGTGATTCTCCAAAGAGCAAGCGCTTTGTGGCTGTGCTTCAGGATCCTACAGGTCGTATTGAACTTGTGTTCTTTAAGGGAGTGAAGTGGATTCAGGAGAAGGTTAAGGTGGGGCAGGAGTATATTGCTTTTGGAAAACCGTCTGAGTTCAATGGGGTGATAAATATGGTGCATCCCGAGCTGAACCTCCCTACGGATGAGATAATGTACGGCGGAAGTGCCATGATGGGGGTATATCCCAGCACCGAGAAACTCAAGAACAGCGGCATAGGCAACAAGCAGATTTCAAAGTTCCAGCTCACAATCCTGGAGAAGTATCTGAATTCTATTCCCGACAGCCTTCCTCCTTATATAATTCAGAAGAAAGGGCTGTGTACCTTGCAGGAGGCTTTGCGGAATATCCATTTTCCTACCGATAATGCCACTTTGGCCCGGGCACAGCACAGGCTGAAATTTGAGGAACTTTTTTATCTGCAACTTGGGCTTCTGAAACAGAAGAGTATCCGCATGCGCAATGAAGGGGGTATCCTTATGCCCAAGGTGGGTGATGCGTTCAACAAGTGCTATTCTTCTCTCCCTTACCCGCTTACAGGGGCGCAGAAAAGGGTGATAAAGGAGATGCATGCAGATATGAAGAGCGGCAAGCAGATGAACCGCCTGCTGCAGGGAGATGTTGGAAGTGGCAAGACTCTGGTGGCGGTACTGTGTTCGCTATTGGCGGTTGACAACGGGTATCAGGCCTGCATTATGGCCCCTACCGAGGTGCTTGCACAGCAGCATTTTAAGGGGATCTCTGAGTTGCTTGCCCCAACGGGAGTATCTGTTGCGCTGCTTACTGGAAATACAAAGACTAAAGAGAGAAAAGAACTCCTGCCGGCACTGGCTGCTGGAGAGATAAAGATATTGGTTGGAACCCATGCCCTTATTGAGGAGGTGGTGGTGTTCAGAAATCTTGGCCTGGCTGTAATTGATGTGCAGCACCGTTTTGGAGTGGAGCAGCGTTCACGTCTGTGGGACAAATCTTCCGTTCCCCCTCATGTTCTGGTGATGACAGCTACCCCTATACCGCGCACCTTGGCAATGACCCTCTACGGAGATCTTGATGTCTCTGTGCTGGATGAACTTCCTCCGGGCAGAAAACCGGTGCAGACAATACACGCTACAGAGGCACAGCGGGGGAGGATATTTGCATTCATGAAGGAGCAGATTGCTGCCGGAAGACAGATTTTTGTGGTGTATCCTCTCATTAAGGAGAGCGAGAAGATGGATTACAAGAACCTGCAGGAGGGATACGAGACCATAATACAGGAGTTTCCGGCTCCAAAATACATTACTGCCGTTGTGCACGGCAAGCAGAAGAACGAGGACAAGCAACATGATATGAACCTGTTTGCCCAAGGGCGAGCCCATATCCTTGTGGCGACCTCTGTAATTGAGGTGGGTGTGAATGTGCCAAATGCTTCTGTAATGATTATTGAGAGTGCCGAACGCTTTGGCCTTAGCCAGTTGCACCAGTTGCGTGGCCGAGTTGGGCGAGGCAGCGAAAAATCTTACTGTATCCTAATGACCGGCTACAAAGTGAGCAAGGAGAGCCGCCAGAGAATAGACCTCATGTGCCAGACCGGCGACGGCTTTGAACTTGCGGAGGCCGATTTGCGTATGCGTGGCCCCGGCGACCTTGAGGGTACCAGCCAGAGCGGTCTTGCAATGGATCTCCATATCTCCAACCTTGCTAAGGATTCCCAGATTCTGGAAGATGCCCGCCAGCTGGCCCTTGCGGTACTGGAATCTGATCCTCTGATGCAGCATCCGGCAAATGCCCTTCTGCGCACCCAACTGGATGTGCTGAAAAAAGACGGAAAGGCCCCAACGGACTATTCCCAGATCAGCTAAAGGCGTTAAAGGTGACATCCCGGTCACCTTTTTTTGTGTGAAGATGCATTTCCTTCCAGTTTTGGGGCGTTTGCCGGGACATTTTCTTTTTGCGGTGGCGGTTTGTCCTGGTTTCGGGGGTATTTCCGGGATATTTTGCTGCGGCTGGGAATTTTGTCCAGGTTCGGGGAGTGAAATATGGACCGGCAGAGGCAAATGGTGGGGGCTGCGGATTGAACAAAAATAATTATGGGAAAATTCCTCAATTTTTATTACCTTGCAAAGTTTTAATTTGATTTTTATGACACGCAAGATAACTATAGGAATAACACAGGGAGATACCAACGGTATAGGGTATGAGGTGATAATCAAGGCATTGTCTGATGCCAGAATCTTGGAGATATGCACTCCGGTGGTGTATGGTTCGTCCAAGTTCTTTGGAATGTACAGGAAGGATATCCCTGAAACAGAGAATATTAATACAAATGTAATTTCATCTGCAAAAGATGCCCATCCAAAAAGGGTGAATATTGTGAACTGTCTTCCCGACAATCTTCAGATTGAGCCGGGTCAGACTACTGCCGACGGAGCAAAGGCTGCAATCCTTTCACTTGAGAAGGCGGTTGAGGAGATTAAGGCAGGGCATCTTGATGCAATTGTAACGGCTCCTTTCAACAAGTATCTTGTGAATGAGGAGACATTCAAGTATGCCGGACATACAGAGTATCTTGTAAGCCAGTTTGGTGCAGAGGACGGACTTATGTTCCTTTGCTCAGACCAGATGAGGGTGGGTGTGGCTACCGGCCATATTGCCCTTTCAAAAGTTTCCCAGGCTTTGAATCCCGAGCTAATTGTGAGCAAACTCAAGATCATGAACGATTCCCTTATGAAGGATTTCAATATCGTTAAGCCTAAATTGGCTGTATTGGGCCTTAATCCCCATTCCGGAGATAAGGGGCTGATGGGAGATGAGGAGATGAATGTCATCTCTCCAGCAATAAAGATGGCGCAGGAGCAGGGTATCCTTGCTTATGGTCCATATCCTCCCGACGGCTTCTTTGGAGTGAACATGCAGTACAAGTTTGATGCTGTGCTTTCAATGTATCACGACCAGGGGCTTATTCCGTTCAAGTCGCTTGCTTTTGACAGCGGGGTGAACTTTACTGCAGGACTGCCAATTGTGAGGACATCGCCGGATCATGGAACCGCTTTTGACTTGGCCGGACAGAACAAGGCCAATCCGCAGTCTATGATAAGTTCAATCTATTTGGCTGTTGATGTTGTGAGGAACAGGGAGAAATATGCGCAGATGCGTGCAAATCCTTTGAAGGTTAAGGAGTTTGAAGCTCCTCAGAAAGAGAGGCCGGGCAAACCTGTAATTGCATAATGGAGCCTATAAATCTCTATACAGACGGATCATCGAGAGGTAACCCCGGCCCTGGCGGCTATGGGGTTGTCCTTTCTTGTGGCCCCCATAGGAAGGAGATAAGCGAGGGGTTCAGGTGTACCACCAATAACCGTATGGAGCTGCTGGCTGTGATAGTGGGACTGGAGGCCATAAAGAGGCCCAATGCCCAAGTGAATGTTTATTCTGATTCTTCATATGTGGTGAAGGCTATAAACGAAGGATGGATACAGGGGTGGCTGAAGAAAGGTCTTCACAAACAGAAGAATGCAGATTTGTGGGAGAGGTTTCTGGTAATTTACCGCAAGCATCAGGTCCGCTTTTTCTGGATTAAGGGGCATGCCGGACATCCCGAGAACGAGAGGTGCGATGCGCTGGCAGTTGAGGCTGCCCTCTCGCAGGAACTTAAGGTTGATGCCGGATATGAGACTGCTCCGGGACAGTTGCTATAGGGGCGGTTGGAGTGTTGATAAACTGTCGGGAAAATAAAGGGCAAATTCTTTTCATTCTCAGGCAAAAAGGTTATATTTGTCCTTTGTACAAAAGTATATGTTATGATTACATTTTTTGAGCGTGAAAATCTGAGATATGCCATGATTGGCAGCGGAAGTTGGGCTACGGCGCTTGTAAAACTTCTTCTGAACCACCAGCAGAGCATATCGTGGTTCATGCGAAGCCAAAAGAATATAGACAACATTAGGGAGAACCATCATAGCAGGTCGTACCTGCAGTCTGTGCTGCTAGATCCTACAAGACTGAATATGAGCACAGATATCAATGAGGTGATTGAGAGCGCAGATGTGCTCGTTTTTGCAGTCCCTTCTGCGTATTTCATGAGCGTGATGGCCAATTTTACCGGATCGCTGGAGAACAAGTTCATCATTTCTGCAATCAAGGGCTTTGTGGCCGAGAGCAATCTTACCATTGCGGAGTATTTCAATCAGGTACATAATGTTCCGTTTGACAGGATAGGTATCATAAGCGGACCTTGTCATGCGGAGGAGGTTTCAATGGAGAGACTCTCATACCTTACCCTTACCAGCAAGCATATTGAGGTGGCAAGGGCATTGTGTGAGGTGTTTGCATGCAAGTATATAAAGACAACGCCAAGTACGGATATCTATGGAGTTGAGTTTGCTGCGGCGCTGAAGAATATCTATGCGATTGCAGCCGGCATATGCCACGGTCTGGGTTATGGCGACAACTTTATGGCGGTGCTCATGACCAATGCTTTCAATGAGCTTGCAACATTCCTCAACGCTACACATCCTGATTCTAACAGGGTAGTGAAATCTGCGGCATATCTTGGAGACCTTCTTGTTACCGGTTACTCGCAGTTCAGCCGTAACCGTACTTTCGGAAACATGATTGGAAAGGGATATTCCGTAAAGAGTGCACAGGTGGAGATGACCATGGTTGCAGAAGGCTATTATGCCAGCAAATGCATCCATGAGATAAACAAGGAGTACAGGATTGACATGCCTATTGCTGAGGCGGTGTATCTTATCCTTTATGAGGAGAGATATCCTCCGTTTGTCATCAAGCAGTTGACAGAAGAGTTGTTCTAGAATTATCGGGAAGAAAAAATAAAAAAAACAATAATATAATGGTTTCAATAAATTTAAAGGCCGCTGAAGGATTCATTTCAGAGGCGTTGCTCAATGAGCAGATAGAGAAAGCTTACAACGGTTTGGATACAGTTCTTGCGGGTAATGGTGCAGGAAATGATTTCTTGGGTTGGGTGAACCTCCCTTCAGAGATTGACGGCACCCTTATTGATGCATGCAACAGCATTGTTAAGAGATGGATAGGCAAGGTGGATGTTGTTGTGGTTGTTGGTATCGGCGGTTCATATCTTGGTGCAAAATGTGCAATTGAGGCACTTTCACACACTTTTGCAGCGAGCATGCCAAATACCCATCCTCAGGTTGTTTTTGCAGGCCACAACATTTCTGAAGATTATACAGGTGAGCTTCTTGAGTTCCTTTCAAACAGAACATATGCAACTATAGTTATCTCAAAATCAGGTACTACCACTGAGCCTGCAATTGCTTTCCGTATCCTTAAGGAGAATATGGAGAAGAGGTTTGGCAAGGAGATATGCAAGGAGAGGATTGTTGCAATTACAGATGCATCAAAAGGTGCTTTGAGAACTTTGGCAAACCAGGAGGGTTATACAACTTTCATTATTCCCGACAACGTTGGAGGCCGTTTCTCAGTACTTACTCCAGTAGGTCTTCTTCCTATTGCTGTGGCAGGTTTTGATATCAAAGCGCTTGTTCAGGGTGCAAAAGATATGCAGGAGATTTGTGCAAAGAAAGAGGCAACCAATCCTGCAATCCTTTATGCAGCAGCACGTAATGCGGCTTATTCACTTGGTAAGAAGATAGAGATCCTTGTAAACTACAACCCTAAACTTCAGTATCTTGGAGAGTGGTGGAAACAGCTTTACGGAGAGAGCGAGGGTAAGGACGGCAAAGGTATTTTCCCAGCTTCTGTAAACTTCTCTACAGACCTCCACTCAATGGGTCAGTATATCCAGGACGGTGAGAGAACTTTGTTTGAGACAAACGTTCTTGTAAAGAAAGCTTACCATACAGTTACAATTGAGAGTGATGAGCAGAATCTTGACGGTTTGAACTTCCTTGCAGGCAAACGTGTTGAGGAGGTGAACAAGATGGCCCAGTTGGGTACCCGTCTTGCACATACAGATGGCGGAGTTCCTAACTTTGAGATTGAGATTGAGCAGATTGACGAGTATAACCTTGGACAGTTGTTCTACATGTTTGAGATTGCCTGCGGTATCAGCGGATACATGTTGGGAGTGAATCCTTTCAACCAGCCTGGTGTTGAGGATTACAAGAAGAACATGTTTGCCCTTCTGGACAAACCTGGATACGAGGAGGCATCTAAAGCTATCAGGGCAAGATTGTAATATTTTTGCTTGAGAAAAGTATAAAAAGGGGTAGCTTGAATAAAGTTGCCCCTTTTGTGGATAGGGTTGCCGGATACCGGAAAAGGAGTTTTTATTTAAATTGGTGATTTATGGAATGGATGTTTGCAATGAGGTTGTTGCTGGCCGGCTCGCTGGGGGCAATCATAGGACTTGACAGGGAGTACCGTGCCAAGGAGGCAGGTTTCAGGACCCATTTTCTGGTATGCCTGGGGAGTGCCCTCTTTATGATAATATCGCAGTACGGTTTTGCAGATATAGTTAAGGCAAATGGAGCCAATTATGACGGGGCCCGTGTAGCGGCCCAGATTGTGAGCGGTATAGGTTTTCTTGGTGCCGGAACAATCATTTTCCATAAGCAGTTTATCCGTGGCCTTACAACCGCAGCCGGAATGTGGGCTACAGCCGGCATAGGAATGGCAATAGGAGGTGGAATGTATTTCCTTGGTGTGGCGGCAACCATCCTGGTGCTCATTGGCCTGGAGGTGCTTACATTGGCTTTCGGCAAGATTGGGCTGAGTTCAATATCAATCACTTTCTATACATCCGACAAGGCAAACCTTGAGAAGGTGGTTGAGGAGATCCATACCAAAAAATATCATCTTGTGCAGTATAATGCCGCAGAGGAGTCCATTGGAGGAGTATTGATGTATAAGGCGGAGATTGTAATGAAAGTGAAGGGACACAGGGAGCAGAGCGGGCTGTTTGTGTTCATACAGAAACTTGACAATATTTCGCAATTGAAAGTAGAATAGATAATTGGGGGTAAAATAGAATGAATGCACTTTTATCAGATTTGGCGCTGATACTTATGGTTGCCGGAGTGGTGACCATACTCTTTAAGAAACTCAAACAGCCAGTAGTGCTGGGCTATATAGTGGCGGGAGTCTTTGCCGGGCCGCATATCTCTTTCCTCCCAACCGTTGCAGAGGTGGAGAGCGTTGATTTTTGGGGAAAGATAGGTGTGATATTCCTGTTGTTCGGCCTTGGCCTTGAGTTCAATTTCAAGAAACTCAAGAAGGTTGGAGGTTCGGGTTTTATTACCGTATTTACAGAGGTGGTGATGATGTTCTGTATGGGCTTCTTTGTGGGGCGTATGCTCAACTGGGATTGGGTTACCTCAATGTTCCTGGGAGGCATGCTCAGCATATCATCAACTTCAATCATCATAAAGGCATTTGATGATATGGGTGTGAAGAACAAGAAGTTTACACAGATGGTGTTCGGTGCGCTTGTGGTGGAGGATATGGTGGCTATCCTTATCCTGGTATTGCTTCCTGCTCTTGCCTTGAGCAAGGGGTTTGACGGAATAGAACTTGCAGACAATATCACACACCTGGCCCTGTTCCTGCTGTTGTGGTTTACCGGAGGCATCTATTTCATCCCTTCAATCTTTAGGAAAATAAGGACATATCTTACAGGTGAGACCCTTATAGTGGTTTCTCTCGGACTGTGTTTCATGATGGTGGTGATAACTATCAAGGCGGGCATTTCCGAGGCGTTGGGCGCATTTGTTATGGGTTCAATCCTCAGCGGTACAATGCACAGCGAGAAGATTGTAAAGCTTACAAAGCCTATCAAGGATTTCTTTGGTGCAATATTTTTCGTTTCTGTGGGAATGATGGTGGACCCTTCTGCCATTGTAAATTATTGGCAGCAGATTCTCATCATTTCTGCGGTAATCATCACGGCCAAACCGTTGGCTGCCACATTGGGACTCCTTTTCTCCGGGCAGACACTAAAGAACGCCATACTGTCGGGAATATGCCTTTGCCAGATTGGAGAGTTCTCATTCATCATTGTGCAGTTGGGGTTGGACAATAAAGTGTTGCCTGAACATCTGTATCCGGTAATTGTAACTGTGTCAATCATTACAACCTTCATTACCCCATATTGGATCAAGTTGGGAGAGCCGTTGTACAATTTCATCTACAATAATGTGAAGCCGCAGTGGCGTACGGTTATTGAGAGATTGGGAACCGGCAGGAAGACACTGGATAAGGAGGGAGAGTGGAACAAACTGCTCAAGTCTTATGCCATGAGGCTTTTCATATACATTGGATGGCTTCTGTTTGTGAACCTGCTTTTTACCCAGATAATATATCCTGTAATTGTGAATTTCTTTGGAGAGTTCAGGCATGTTAGGGTAATTTCGTTCATGATAAACCTTACAGCTATGCTCCCGTTTCTGTGGGGACTCCTCAAACGCAAGGATTCGGACGGCGCATTTGACAGGATATGGCAAGACCAGAAGTTTGCCCGCGGACCGCTTCTGTTCATGATGATATTGAAATATCTGATTGCCATAATTGCCATCTCCATTACATCTTCATTCTATTTCGCACTCGGGTATGGCGCAGCGCTTACATTGTGTGCCATGATTATCTCTGTGGTGCTTGTATCCAAGAAGATAAAGGAGTATTATGCCAGAATTGAGAACCGGTTCCTCACCAACCTCAACAGTGAGGGTGGGCGCCGTTCACTCATACTTCCAAGGGAACTGGCGGATGAGATACACATTGAGAAAGTTGAGGTGGAGCCCAATTCATTCATGGCGGGCAAGACAATCTCCCAGATACACAGGAGCAAGCAGACCGGGGCACTGGTAATTCAGATGGTGCGTGGCCTTGAGACCATAGACCTTCCTGTAAATTCGGAGGTAATCTTCCCTATGGATATCCTTATTATTCTGGGTACCGACCGTCAGATAATGGAGTTCAAGGAGGCAGCGGAGGAGACTGTGCAGCCGAGGGAGTGGAGCCATACTGAGATGGAGCTGTTCCAGATTACATTGGGCGACACATCTCCAATGGTTGGAGAGAATGCCAACATTACCAATATAAGGGAGAAGTTTGGAGTGCTGCTTGTAGGTTTGGAGGGTGAAGAGAGCAATACTTTCATACGTACAACCTCTGCAACTACAATTCAGGCTGGAGACACTGTTTGGGTAGTTGGAGAAAAGAATAAAGTTAAGGAATTGAGCTAATTTGCAGTACAGATATGGAGAACCAGTTTTTGAGGCAGGTGGCTGCCGCTTTTGTTGCAAATGATGATCTGGATTGCAGGTTTGTGTTGCCAAACAGACGTTCAATGAAGTTCTTTCAGAAGTTCCTTGGGCAGGAGTATGGAAAGAGATGGGGCAAGCCTGTGTTTTCACCGCAGATTGTTACAATCAATGAGCTGTTTGTGGAGTTGGCAGACCTGCTTCAGGCAGATCCTGTGGAGCAGCTGTATATCCTCTACAAGGAGTATATTGCAATAAAGTACCGTGGCACGGGGTATGACCCGGCAAGCGGCAAGGATACATTTGACGAGTTTGTCCATTGGGGTGATGCCATTCTAAAGGATTTCAATGATATAGACAAATACTTCACAGATGCACGCCAGTTGTTTACCAACATAAAGGACCTTAAGGAGATAGAAAGTGACTTCTCATATCTGAGCAAGAACCAGTTTGATGCAGTAAAGACTTTCTGGCAGAATTACCTTAAGGGAGGTACCCTTGGCAGTAAGAAGGAACTGTTCTCATCAATATGGGGGATGATGCATGAACTGTATGTGAATTTCAACGGGGCACTGCAGGCCAGGGGGTTAGGTTATGAGGGACAGATATACCGCAAGGTGGCCGGCCGGGTGGAGGATATCGGCTTTGAGAAGAAGGTGGTGTTCATAGGATTCAATGCCCCAAACATGTGCGAGAGGAGGGTGATGCAGTATCTTAGGGACGCCGGTAAGGGGGATTTCTATTGGGATTTTTATGGCGGGATGCTCACAGACAGGAGCAATGGTGCATCGGAGATAATCCGTTCCCTTGTAAAGGAGTTCCCTTCAATGTATGAACTGGAAGGGGGAGCCCTTGAGGTTGGGGAGCAGAGTTTCAATGTATATGCCTCCCCGTCGGGAACAGGACAGGCCTTTGTGGTTGCAGACATATTGGAAAAACTTTTTCCAGGTGAGGTTGTGGATGATAAGGAGGCTTTTTCTACAGCAATTGTTCTTCCCGACGAGAACCTTCTGATGCCGGTGCTCAATTCCATTCCGGAAAAGTTCAAGTCAATAAATGTTACTATGGGATACCCTATAGGGGCCACATCATTGGCCTCCTTCATGAATCTTGTGAAGCAGTTGCAGCAGGATATGAGGCTGCGGGGAGGGAAATGGATGTTCTATCACAAATCGCTGCTGGATATCCTTTCGCATGAGTATACGAAAAGGCTTTGCGCAGAAAAGGGGGCTGAGATAAAGAGGAAGGTGCTTGAAGGCAACATGATATATGTGGCGGCAGATTCTGCTGTGCTGGAAGGGATGGATGGACTGCTGGCGCAGGTGCTGGTACCGGTGGAGTGGAGCGGACAGATGCTTGCCTATATGGCGTCTGTGCTGGAGTACCTTGATACTGTGCTGGAGAGCTGGGACAGGGAGTTCATATGCCAGTATCACCAGAGGGTGAAGAGATTGCAGAATCTGAATATCCCTATGGAGACAAGGACATGTCTGAAACTTGTAGACCAGCTGTGCAACGGCATAGTGGTACCGTTTAAAGGCGAGCCGCTTAAGGGTCTCCAAATAATGGGTACCCTTGAGACCAGGGCACTGGATTTTGACAATGTGATAATAGTGTCGGCAAATGAAGGGAAGTTCCCCTCTTCAAATGTGGGCAATTCAATAATACCGTACAACCTGAGGGTAGGTTTCGGGCTCCCTACTTACGAACTGCAGGATGGCATTGCAGCCTATCATTTCTACAGGAGCATCAGTAGGGCAAGGAATATACACATGATATATGATACCCGTTCTGAGGGGCTTTCAAGCGGGGAGGTGAGCAGGTATGTGAAACAGCTGAAGTTCCATTTTGGAGTTGGTATGAATGAATTGGCGGTGTCGGTGCCACCGGTCCTTGCCAAGGGGCAGGAGGGGATAAAAGTGGAGAAGAAGGGGGAGGTGATGGAGAAACTGCTGCAGATGTATACCGGAGATGGGGTGAAATCCCTCTCTGCAAGTGCGTTGAACAATTACATATCATGTCCGCTCAAGTTCTATGTGGAGAATGTTGAGGGGATGGCAGACGAGGAGGAGGTTGCAGAAACTGTGGAGAGCAATGTGTTCGGCAGCATTTTCCATTATGTGATGGAGAATATCTACAAAAAATATGAGGGGAAAAAGGTGCACATGGAGGATATTGTGCGGGAGAAGAATGACCATGAAAACATAGGGAAGCTGATTCTGCAGGGGTTTGTGGAGTATATGCATACCGATGCTATGGAGGGGCAGCACAAGATCATTGAGGCGCTGCTGGGAAAATACATATCATTGGCCCTTGATACAGATATTAAGGCAACAGCCAATGCCCCGTTGATATATGTTGCAGGTGAGAGAAGGTTCAAGTACAGGCTCCCTATAAACGGCGGAGACCTTCAGGTGAACTTCAAGGCATTCATAGACAGGATAGATACCCTTGTGGAGGGGAACATCACCAGAATCATAGACTACAAGACAGGTTCCGTTACTCCTCCCGACAGCAAGTTTGAACTCTCCCAACTCTTTGACAAAGAGGGGGACGGCAAATACAAGGCATTGGCGCAGCTGTATCTTTATGCCCTTATAATGTTTGATGAAAAACTTGTGAAGGGGGAGAAGGTTGAAGATGCCCTGCTTACAATATATCAGCTGAAGAAGATTGCCAGGGAGGAACCTATGCAGAAACTGCTGGTACATGAAGATCTGGTGGAGTACAAAAGGCTGCTCACTGAGTGTGTTGAGGAGATTTTCAATGAGGATATTCCGTTTTATCCAAATCCTCAGGAAAAGAATTGCGGATATTGCAAATTGCAGGCTGTCTGCAGAAAGTAAGGGAGGTAGAAGTTATGATAGAAGTATTGAAAGCGTCGGCAGGTGCCGGAAAAACACACAGGCTTACTGGAGAATATCTGGAACTGCTGTTCTCAAAACCATATGCATTCAAGAATATCCTTGCGGTTACATTTACCAACAAGGCTACCGATGAGATGAAGCAGAGGATTCTGGAGGAGCTGTATAATCTTTCGCAACCGGGGGTAAAATCTGATTATCTTGAGAAGATAATGGATTTGACCGGCAAGGAAGAGGTGCGGGTAAGGCAACAGGCCAAAGAGATACTTATATCCATCCTGCATGACTACACTTCGTTCAGGGTGAGTACAATTGACAAGTTTTTCCAGTTGGTGATGCGCTCTTTTGCCAGGGAACTGGGAAAGATGGCTACATATAACGTGGAACTGGACCAGCATAGTGTGCTGACAAGGGCTGTAGACAAGATGTTTGCCCAACTGGACGATCCAAAGAACAGGAAACTGCTGGAGTGGCTTATAGACTATTCTCTGGAGGCGGTTGACAAAGGAAGTTCATGGAATGTTAAGGGGGAGATACTCAATCTTGGCAGCCAGATATTCAGTGAGGAGTTCAAACTTGCAAAGGAGAAGTGCAGCAGGAACTTTGAGGATATATCAATTGATGAGGTTGCCGGAATGAAAAGTGCCCTCAAGGCCCAGGTGGAGGGGTTTGAGAAGGAACTTGCATCATTGGCCATGGAAGGGCTCAAGTGTCTGGCGGAAGCAGGAATGGATCCGTCGGGATTCAAGGGGGGAAGCCGTTCACCGTTCTTTTATTTTGGGAAGGTGGTTCCCCAGATGGGAAAGACTGTTGTGGTTGTGCCAAGTGCAACATTCCAGGCATTGCATGATGATATTTCAAAGTGGTATTCCGGAAAGAAATGTCCGGCAGATATAGAGGCTGTGTATCCTGCATTGAATGAAATTATAGGGAAGATTGTATCTCTGTTTGAAAACGGATATAGGGGCTATGCCACTGCAATGGTGCTCCTTTCAAATGTGAATGTGCTGGGTATCCTCAATGATATTTATGTTAAAGTGTTGGAATACTGCAGGGAGAACAACATCATTCTGCTGTCTGAATCTACAGAGTTGCTGGGAAAAATAATTGACGGCAGCGATACCCCTTTTGTGTATGAGAAGATTGGTGCTAAGCTTGAGAACTATATGCTTGACGAGTTTCAGGATACATCTTCGCTGCAGTGGCGGAACTTCTTGCCTCTTCTTGCAAACAGTTTGTCTGAGGGGCACAGGAACCTGATTGTGGGAGATGTGAAACAGAGCATTTACAGATGGAGGGGCTCGGACTGGAAAATCCTTAAGGATGAGATTTATGAGGCGTTTGAGGAGGGGGAGATTGAAGGCGACAGCCTGCAGCACAATTACCGCAGTACAAGGAACATAATTGAATTCAACAACGCATTTTTTGGATATTGTGCGCAGAGGGTTCAGGAACTTGTGGATAGCCAAGGTTCCGACATATGTGACGTCTATTCCGATCTTGAACAAAAACTTCCTGAAGGCAAGCAAGTTGAGGATGGATATGTGGAGGTGGATTTTATAGATGTGGAGGAGGCTGATTTTTATGAGCAGGCCCTTGAGATGCTTCCGCAGAAGGTGGCAATGCTCCTGGATGGGGGGTATTCCCAGAAAGACATTGCAGTACTTGTAAGGACAGGAAGGGAGGGAAATCTGGTGGCGGAGAAACTTCTTGCATGCGGGTATGATGTGATATCAAGCGATTCCCTGTATGTGGCTTCTTCTGCAGCAGTGCAGAAGGTGGTGAACATTCTCAGGGAGGCTGATAATCCCGATAGTGATGCTTTGAGGATAATGAGGATGTTCCAGAATATACCCAAGGTGGAGCACATTTCGCAGTATTCACTCTATCAGTTGTGTGAGGCGATAATAAGGGAATCCCTTGAGGAGGATGAGAAGAAGGAACTGGCTTATCTTCAGGCTTTCCTCGATCTTGTTCTGGAATTTACCAACAATAAGGGTACGAATATCCAGCAGTTCATAAAGTGGTGGGATGAAAGCGGTGTAAAATGCACAGTTTCGGCCCCCGAGGATATGGATGCAATAAGGGTAATGACAATACACAAGTCAAAGGGGTTGGGCTTTAATGTTGTTATTGTTCCGTTCCTTAAGGAGAACATAGACCATAAACCGCTGCTGTCCCCCACATTGTGGTGCGGATGGGACGGGATGCCAATGCCGGTAAAATATGGCAAGGGGCTCCAGGATACATGTTTTGAAAAGGAGTATGGAGATGAAAGGATTGCTACCTGCATTGATGCGCTCAATACCGTGTATGTGGCGTTTACAAGGGCCAAGAAGGAGATGCTCATTTTTGCCCCCGCTGCAAAGTTGAAAAAATCTGGAGATTATGCCCAGGATGCAGTTTCGGATATCCTATACAGTTATTGCAAGGATGTAATGGGGCTATCCCGGGAGAATACAGTTGTGATAGGTGAGAGCGGATGCCAAAGGAAGCAGGAGAAGAGTTCGGGCAAGCTCATGCTGCAGGGTGTATTTGATACGCCGTTGCAGCAGAAAAGGACCCGGACTTCTGCCCAGAGCGGATCTCTGCAGGGTGGGGAGACAATCAGGGAGCACGGTATAGCCATGCACTATGTCTTCTCATTGGTCAAATATGCTGCTGATGCCGCAGATGCTGTTGCCAGGGCATGCCGGGAAGGTGTTGCCACTTGTGGGCAGGAGGAACTGTTGGAACTTGTCGGGAAGAAAATTGCCTCTGTGAAGGAATTGGGGTGGTTTGATGAAAAGTGGGAGGTGCTCAACGAGTGCAGCATACTTACGGAGAATGGGGATGAGAAGCGTCCCGACAGGGTATTGGTGTGTGGTACAGATGCAATAGTGATAGACTACAAGTTTGGAGCATATTCCCAGGAGGATACCGCCCAACTGGGACAATATAAAAGACAGGTGGGCAGATACAAGGAACTGCTCACCTGCATGGGGTATACCAATGTAGTGGGATATCTGTGGTACCTTGCGGCCGACAAGGTCATATCCGTCTAGAATGTCTGGCCTTGAAACACATCCGACTGGCTGTAAGGTACAATAGTACCTGTCATAGTAAGGTTGTTGTTGTTGAAGTTGGGGTAGATGGTAACGGTAGCCCTGTTGCCGTCTCCCAGCAACTGTACATTAACTGTTGCTGAAACCATCATCCCCTGTACCATAAAGTTGTAGAACACGCTGCCCCTCTTGTCTGTGGTCATTGTTATGTCGGAGACAGTGCCCTCTACGGTTATTCCACCCAAGCCGTTTGGTCCCGGGTTGTAGTAGCTGGTTGCAATCTGTATAACTGCACTCCCTTCATTCATTGAAACGAAGTTTGTAAGGCTTGATACAAATTTTGACATTCCTCTTGGAAACAGCAACTGGTCTACCTCTATTACAAAGGATCCGCTTTTGATGCACTCCACTGCAGCCTGGAAATCCTTGAGCTGCTGGGCTGCTTCGGCTTTTCTGTGTGCTGCACGTGCAGCTTTTCTTGCTTCCTGTCTGCTCATTGTGCTCTCTGCACCGAATTCCTGAGCGTAAGAGTAGTTTCCTATACCCATAATGGCAAGTAGGACAACTGATAGAGTAATGAATCTTTTCATCTTTCTGGCGTATTAAAAATTTCTCCTCTTAACAAAATAATGGGGAAGAAAGTTCTTATTGCCCCCAAAATGGGGAATATTTTCACTGCGTGGAAAACATTTTTGTTGGATGTGTGTTGAGTAGGCAATTAAGGATCAATTAAAATTCAGCATTATGAAAAAATTATTTGTGATTTTAATGGTATCTGTATTTGGTTTCTCTGCTTATGCACAGGATGAGACAGTGATACAGATTCAAAACAGCAAGGGCCCTTATATTACTGCAGGTATTTGGGACAATTGGTTTGTAACAGCAGGTGGCGGTATCCAGGTCTATTTTGGCGAGAGTGACACCCATGGTGATTTCTCCGACAGGATTGCTCCGGCTCTTGACATTTCAGTTGGCAAATGGATTACCCCTTCTGTAGGTATGAGATTGCAGTACTCGGGCCTTAAAGCCAAAGGTTGGACAGACGGTCTTCTTCCTTATTCTCATGGCAGCGCAGATGCCGGCGGGTATTACAAGGAGAAGTTCAATACAATGAACCTGCATGCAGATTTGTTGTGGAATGTATCCAACCAGTTTGGTGGGGAGAACCAGTACAGGTTCTGGAGTTTTGTCCCTTATGTGGGCTTTGGCCTTGCCCATTCGTCGGGAAACGGCAATTCAAAGGATGAACTTGCTGCAAATGCAGGTCTGTTGCACAATATCAGGCTATCTGATGCATTTGACATAAGTATAGACATGAGGGCTATGTTTGTAAACCAGAGGTTTGCCTATACCACAGGCGAAAACGGCTTGAACGTTATGGGTACAGTAACTGCCGGTATTTCATACAAGTTTGGCAATGTTGGTTTCAAGAGGGCTTCAGACCTTATTGTAATTGAGGACAATACAAAATATGTAGAGCAGATTGCCGCATTGGAGAAGATGCTTGTACAGGCAGATGCAAAAAGGGCTGCCCTTGAGAAGACTGTTGCTGCCCAGAGAGCTGAAATAAATGAGATGCAGAGTGTGGAGGCATCCATTCCAATCCTCCCTAAACTTGCAATCTTCTTTGAGATAGGCAAAGCCAAACTTACAGAGAAGTCTGTAATCAACCTTGGCTACTTGGCAGATATCATCAAACAGTATCCCGACAAACGCTTTACAATCTTTGCTTCTGCCGACAAACAGACAGGTACTCCTGAGTTCAACCAGCAGTTGAGCCTAAAACGTGGAGAGGTTGTATTCAATACCCTTGTTAAGAAATATGGAGTTAAAGCAGAGCAGTTGAGTATTGATGCTGTGGGATCAAAACAGCAGAAGTTCAATGAGCCGCAGCTCAACAGGGTAGTAGTAGTTGAAGATAAAGACTAGTTGTTATGAAATTTTTCAGAATATTGGTGGCCTGCGCTCTTGCGGCCACCTTTTCTGCACAGAGAGTTTCTGCGCAGGATACAGTGGTGCTGAAAGTGTTGGAGGAGAATGCTCCAAAATATTTCAATGCACCGGGAATGCCCAGATTTTCCGTAATAGGTAACCAGCGTGAGTTCTACCTTGGTATAGGCGGATATATAAGGGGATCTTTGTCATATGACTGGGGGAACCCTATAGAGAGTCCACTCTATTTCATTACAAATGCAATCCCTATGGGTGACAACCGTGGAAACAGCTCCATGGTGCAGATGAGTGCAGCCTCATCAAACATGTTTTTCAACTTTGTAGCCCTTCCGCATACTGAGAACAAGGTTGGAGCATATGTGGATTTTGGCTTTGCTGAGGGGTTGGGCAACTACGGGTTCTCTGTAAAGGCAGCTTATCTTACTTACAGGAATTTTGTTGTGGGCTATACCACCAGCCTCTTTACAGACGGCCAGGCGGCAGCCCAGACAATAGACCAGCAGGGGCCAAATGCCATGACCTTCCTGTTCAATACGGTTATTGATTGGCAGCGTAAACTCAATGACCATTGGAAGATAGGTGTTGGTGTGGAGATGCCTTCTGTGAATGCAACTTACGGCTCCAGAAATCAGGCTGTGGGCCAGCGTCTTCCCGATATCCCCATTTATCTGCAGTATTCGTGGAAGGAGGGGAAAGGATGGATAAGGCTGTCGGGATTATTCAGGGATATGCAGTACCGCAATCTGGTTACAGGGAACAACTCTTCCCAGGCTGGAGTTGCTGTAAAACTCAGCAGTGTGGGACCTCTTACAAGCAGGCTTACCCTGTACAGCCAGTCGGTGTTCGGTACTGGAATAGGCTCATATGTGCAGGACCTTCAGGGGCTGGGGCTTGATCTGGTTCCGGTAGACGGTGCTTCAGGCAAGATGCGCCCCGTTGAGGTGGTAGGATCGTACTTGGGCCTGCAGTATCAGATTTCACAGGTACTCTCCACCTCCGCAACTTTCAGTGAGGTGAAATGCTTTATGCCGGACGGCTACCAAAGCGGCATTGATGCCGGAGTTTCAGGTGTGACATCCGGTGCTGACGGCACTTACGGCCCATGGGGAGGTACCTATAAGCAGGCATCCTATTTTGTGTGCAATCTTATATACAAAGTATCTCCGGTCCTTACCACCGGCGTAGAATACCTTTGGGGCAGCCGCAAGGACCTGAATAATGAGATGCACCACAACAACAGGTTGCAGGCCTCATTGAGAGTCAATTTTTAAAGTTACGTCGTCTTTTTGTACAATTTGTTGATTTATAGAAAGATAAAAATTGAGGTATGGCGGATTTGCCATACCTCTTATTTTTAAGTTATTGATTTATTGAAAGTTGTACAAAAAGACGACGTAACTTTAGTTGTTACTTTAGTTTGAAGCCGTAGTTGAGGAATGTGCAGCCGCCAATTATGAGGGAGATGCCGGTCCAGAGGATTACAGCTTCGGCGCCGTAAAGTAGGGGCTGGAGCAAGATGATCATACCGCATAGAATGAGCATTGCACCTGAGAATACTGCCAATCCCCATCCTGCATATTCGCCGGATCCTTTGGTGAAAGTGAGGCCCAAAAGCGAGAATCCTTTGAAAAGGAGCCAGAATCCCAAAACCAACGGCAGTGTAAGGGCTGAAAGGGCAGGGGTAAAGGTGAGGTAAATGCCCAATGCAAGTTCAACAACTCCGCCCACAAGCAGCCATCCACGCCCTTTGAGGTTTTTCTGGAACCCCATGTAGATGTACATTATTCCCGACAGGGCAATGATTATTCCAAAAAGTACAGACATTGTAATGTAACTGGTCTCAGGGAAAAGCAGGATTACAATTCCCAATGCAAGGAGTATGATTCCCAGAATCACGTGGCTCCACCAATGTTTTTTTTCCATTTCAGACAATTTTTGATGTTTTATAAAAATTTTGCCCTTTTTAAAAAGAGCAATAAATGCCAAAAACAGAAATAGTTTTTCCAAGGCCGTCTTCTTTTTCTTTTTCAGGCATCCTTTCTCAATGCGGGGGTGTACTTTCGCAAACAAAAAAACATGAAGAAAATTGTTGTTTTGCTTGTGATGTCAGCGGCAATAATGGTTGCCCACAGCGTTTATGGACAAAATGTCCATATAGCCACAAACCTTCTGGATTACCTCAATTTTGGAACAATCAATGCTGAGTTTGGTTTAAGTCCCTCTCCTAAATGGAGTTTTTATATTAAAGGTAGATACAATCCATTTTCATATAAAGGGGGAGGTGGCATGCAGAACAGGGTTGCTTCTGCAGCAGCCGGTGCCAAGTACTGGTTCTGGTATGCCAATAGCGGATGGTTTGTTGGAGGTCATTTGGGTTACAGTGTATACAATACCGGCGGAATTCTGGATGAGTATGCGTATGAGGGCGATGCTGTGGGGGTAACTGCAGGATTGGGGTATGCACTTATGCTCAATAAAAAATGGAATCTTGATTTCTCTTTCGGCGTTCAGGCCGGGAGTACCTCATATACAAAATATGGTTGTCCAAGGTGTGGGAAGATTATTGACAAGAGAAACAGGTTCTATGTGTTCCCTGGAAATCTTACTGTACAACTGTCGAGAATATTGTAGATATGAAAAAATGTGTGTGTATGCTTGTTCCCTTTTTGCTGCTCTCCTGTGCTGGAGGAAAGAAACTGTCAATGGTACGGGAGCGGGGGATAACAGCGGATGTGGCGGTTGGCAGTTTGGATGATGTCCACAAAGAAGCTGTAGATGTGCAGCCGGAAGTTGAAATTGTTGAAATTGGGGATCGGCAGGGGCAAAAGATTATCATGAATGCCGTAAAGGATGAGGAGACAGGGGAGATGGTTGCCCAGGAACAACTGGATGAGATTGTGGTACAGGCCAAGTTCTGCCATGTGGCGGAGAGGAATGGTGTTGTGGATCTGGTGTTTGAACTGGCGGTGCCGGTGGAACTCCAGCAAAGGAGATGGCAGGTAAGGCTTTATCCCAAGTATATGTATATGGGAGATACACTGAGAGCGGATGAAATACGCATTACCGGTGAAATATTCAGAAAAGTGCAGCATTGGGAGTATATGGTCTACAATAACTATTTGAGTAGGGTGGTGCCTGAGCATGAGGCTGATTCGTTATATGCGCTGAGACGGCTTAAGGAGACCTTTACAGCCCGTCATGGATATGACAGCCGTGCAGAGAAGTATTACCGCAGGAACTTCCTTGAGTATATCAACAGAAAGAAAGATCTGGCAAAAGGGGAGATTTATGACAAGTTTGTGGTGGATCCTTTCCCCAAGGGGGGTGTGAGACTGGATTCAGTTGTCAATAACGGCTCAGGAGTAATCAGGTACTACTATGTGCAGACTCTGGCTGCTGTGGCAGGTTTGAGAAAGGTTGATATGGTTCTTGAAGGTGCCGTACATACCAATGGCCGAAAGTTGTGCCCTTTAGCGGCTACTGAACCCATTACATTCTACATAAGTTCAATTTCAACCTTGGCAGATGAAACCAAACGGTATCTTAAAAAGGTGGTTTACAGAGATATGCATTTTGATGCATCATACAATATAGTGTTTGATAAGGGTGCATGGAAAGTGGATCCAAAAAAGGAAGATAATGCTGTAGTGCTGGAGAATATGAGGCGTCACATATTGGAAATTATAGAGAATGAGGATTATGTGCTTGACTCAATACTTGTGGCATCAGCATGTTCACCTGAGGGACGGTATTCTGTGAATGAGAAGCTTTCAATGAAAAGGGGAGAAGAGATAAAGGGGTATCTGCTAAGGACACTCCGCAGTTCCAAAGACTCTGTGGTAAGGGACACTTGGGTAATTGATGCAGGAGAGGTCTCCAAGGATGATGGGGATGATGCCGGTGGTGATTCCATTGATGGAGAGGTTGTGAAGGTAACGCAGATATCGGAAGATTGGGAGAGCCTCTATCAGATGCTGGGGCAGGATTCGCTGGTACACAGGAGTGTGCTGATAAGCAAATGCAGGGCAGAGGAGGATCCGGATGTCAGGGAGTCTGTCCTGTTGCAGGGAAAGGATTCAAAATATATCACTAAGGAACTCTATCCTCTCCTCAGACGGGTAAAATTGAATTTCAAGCTGCACAGGAAAGGGATGATAAAGGATACTGTACACACAACAGTGCTTGATTCCGTGTACATGAGAGGTGTAGAAGCCTTGAAGGAGAGGGATTACCGGACAGCCGTCACTTTGCTTCGCCCTTATGGATGCTATAACAGTGCAGTTGCATATATGTGTATGGGATATGACAAATCTGCATTGGAAATCATGGAACATCTGCCTCGCAGCGCAAAGAGGGATTATATGATGGCAATAGTATACAGCAGACTTGGAAATGAAAAACTTGCAATGGAATTTTTCCTTGCTTCAGTAGAACAGGATGAGTCTATGAGACATAGGGGAAACCTCGATCCTGAAATAGGAACTTTAATAAAAAAATACTCACTTTTTAACAAAAATCATCAATTATGAAAAAATTATTTATGTTGGCTACCGTAGCTGCATTGGTATGCAGCTGTAGCAAGGAGGAAATGAAGGTTGAATCAGGTAAGGAGAGTACACTCTATCTCTCAATTGTTCCCGACGAGGGGACCAGGGCCAGCGGTGACGGTCATGGGGTGCAGGCTGATGACAATGCAGTACAGACACTTGAGGTGTTTATTTTCAACAGTAATCCGGATAACCCTGATGATGGATTTCTGGATACTTACTGCAAATTTACAAAGGAAGAACTTGCATCATCTTCCAAAGTTGCAATACAGACAACAACAGGCAATAAGAAAATCTATGTTATAGCCAATTCGCATAGGGAAAACTGGAAAGATGTGAATACATTTGCACAGTTTGAAACTCAGACTGCCCAGCTGACCGATGAGAAGCCAAAGAATTTCATTATGGTTGGAAGCACAGAAACTGTATTGAGCATCACATCTGAAGTGACAATGCAAATAAGGAGACTGGTTGCAAGAGTGAAGGTGGGTTCCATAAAGACAAATTTTGCCGGTGGACCTTATGACGGTATGTCCCTTACAGATGTCAAGGCTTATCTTATCAATGTACAGGGGTCAAAATATATGCATGACGGAGAGGGAAACAACCTGTTGGTCTTGAATAAGGGAAAATATGTTGAGGCAGATGCTGCAAGTTGTTCAATGCCTGGCGCAATTTATGAAAGTCTGCCTGTTCCTGTAACTGATGCTGGTTATAATACACCAATGTATTTCTACTGTTATGAGAATTCAATTTCAAGGGAGTCAAGTGTAAGCAAATATACCCGTATGGTGATAGAGGGCAAACTTAACGGTGTTACTTATTATTATCCTGTAGTTTTGAAAGATATAACCAGGAATACATGCTACAGCCTTGACATTACAATAAAGAGGCCAGGATCAACAGATCCCGGTACCGATATGCAGAAGGGAACTTTGCAGGCAACCATTAATGTTGTCAACTGGGAAGTTGAAGGCAATGGAAGTGTAGAGTTCTAATCAAATGGAGAGATGGCAATGAAAAAAAGGGTTCTGCTCTATTGTTGGGCAATAACTGCATTGTTGCTCATAAGCAGTTGTACTGTGTTGGAGGAGAGGAGTGGCTGCCCTTGCTATCTTACCATGGATCTTACAAAAATAGACAAGGGAATAAGGGAGTGGCAATTGTGGCTGTTTACGCCTGAGGGTGAGATTATGTTCAAGGATACCATTTACCGCAGAGCGTACTCTACACCGTATACGGTACAGGTGCCCAGAAACAGGCAGATGCAATGCCTCTTGTGGGGCAATGCACGCGGCGCAACCTTATTGGATGAAACCATGACGCCAGCTACATCACTCCTGAAAAAGGAGGGTGTACTGGCCGATTCCCTCTATTTCTTTTCAGAAACAGTAGATACATGGAAAGAGGATGGATGGGTGAGAGTTGAGCCGAGGAAGGAATTTGCTACTGTTGATATCTATATGCAGGGATGGGTAGACATAGAATATGTTGTTGAACTTATACTCAGATGTGATACAAAAGGATTCTATGTGAATGGTGAGTTCTATCCCGGGAATGTGGATACGCACATGCAGTTCCATAATCTTGGCAATTATTACAGCCATTTCCGTGGCAGGATATTGCGCCAGCCGGATACGGAAAATATCAGGTTGTCAATGCTCCTTAAAAAGAAGGAGATTGACGGTACTGTTGGAGAGATTATTGTAGATAAGGATATTCCAATAGGCAAATATTTGGAAGAGAACGGATATGATATGAATAAACTTGTTCTTGAAGATATAAGGATGGATATAGATTATTCCAACAATAATTTCATGATTAAGGCTGAGGATTGGGAGGCAACTTACAAACTTGTAGAGGAAATGTGATTTTTTGAAAATAAAATTTGCAATTTGTAAAATTATATCTATATTTGCAGTCCCAAAACGGGATGATTCGCTAGCTCAGCAGGTAGAGCACAACACTTTTAATGTTGGGGTCCTGGGTTCGAGCCCCAGGCGGATCACGGGAGAGCCTTCAGAAATGAAGGCTTTTTTTGTATCCATAAAATTTTTAAAGGAGATATTATGAAAAAAATGCAACTGATTTTGGCAATGACTTTTATGGCGCTTTGTGCAATATCCTGTCAGGAGACATCAATCAAACATGAAGGTCCGGCTCATCTTGTACTTGAGAATTTGACTACGGGTGCAAAGGTTACTTTTGACGGTACCTTTCTCAATGGGGCACCCGAACCGCTTATAGTGAAAAACAATGATTCACTGGAGGTGCTGTTCATTCCGGAACAGAGCTATGTAAAGTATGGCTTTAAAACAAAGTTTACAGTATTCAATAAGGAGATTACTGACAACGAATATCCGTTCCTGTACAAGATGCAGGTAAAGGATATTGTTCCGGGTACCTACACAATAACCTGCGAGGCCAAGGTTGATACTCCCGAAGCCAGCATATCTGAAAGTGGCGAACTGAAGGTTACAGTAATGGAATAGATGATGAAAATGGGTCAAAAGCAATTTTGATCCATTTTTTTTGTAAATTTATGGCATAGATACTATCAATTTACAAAACGGATGGCTTATGGTACGCAAATGCATTATTTTATCAGTTCTGATGGCCGTAATTTCCCTTTTGGGCGGCAATGGCCATGTGTATGGGCAGGGAGCAGGAGATATTCTTTTCAATGAATATGTGAGGAATGAGTCAACATATCTTGCCCAGAAAATCCAGTTCCCAAGATCGGGCTTTGACAATCCTTTTACTTTGGGCCAGCAGCTTTCTGAACTTGTAGGTGATTTGGATTATACTTCTGCTGTGGTTGTGCAACAGTGGATTGGAGGATCCCAGAGTGAGAAGTTTGATGATCCCCACAAGGTGTTGGGAATGGATCCGGTGTACCTGTGTTTCAACAGGGAGGAGAGCAGCCTCAAGTTCAAGCATCCCGATATTACTGCAACCGTTTTCCTGAACTATCGGGAAGACAGTACTGGCCTGGAGAGGACCATGGCGGTGCATTTCAATCCCAGAGGGTTCCCCCAGAAGGTGGTTTATACCCGTACTTCAGTTATGATATCTCCGGTTGGGGAGGATGATCTGGAGAGTTTCAACTCTGAGTCCTCTGCGGTTTCTGCAAGTTATCTTACTGCTTTTGATGTTGTCCCTGATCTGGAGTATAGAGAACGTTTCAGCAAGGTGCTGGATAGCACAGTGCACAAGGATTCAACCGGAGGGGAGTTTGATATGGCGGAATTGAGCTGCAAGAAGGGACTTGATGAGTCTGATGATTTGGAAAATGCCATTTATTATGGTCAGCGTCTGCTGCAGGACAATAGACTTTTTGACGGTTCCATGGCATGGGCTCCTGCATTTGAGAAACTTAAGAAAAGCATCAGACCGGATACCGCTGTGGTTGATGAACTGTTCCACAAGATATGTGCAGGAATGGGGGCATGCAACTGGGTTATGGGAAATTTTGATTCTGCGGACTATTATTTTGGGCTGTTGGAAGATGTGACTGATTCTCTGGAATTTGACCTTGCCAAGTATGAAGAGGGCAGGCTCCAGGCACCGGCCCTTGTAGACGGCCCCGGAACATATCTTGGACAGGTGCTTCCAATCCTGTATGATATTCCAGAAGAATCTCTCCTTGAGGCTGTTGTGGAGCGTAATGGAGAGGTTGTACGCATAACCGGGAAAGACAAACTGTGGAACTATAACCTTAAAGATTTATGTACCTCGGGCGTCTCAAAAATGGTGCTTTCATACACCCGCTCTGTTGAGGTGATGGGACTGGAGGAGAGTATGGACGAGTCAGTTCTGTGCAACTTCAACAACCTTGTAATCACTGTTGAAAAGGTTGCAGAAACCCTTTTCAGGGTAAATATAATGCACCCAAAATTCAAACGTTTTGATTATAAGAATCATCCCGACAGCGATTTGAATACACCCCACATGGCATCATTCATAATGTCCTCCTTGCCGGTTGAGCCTCTCGATGCAGGGAGGAAGAGCCTTGGCTTGAAGAAGATTGAGGATAAATTGACATATATAGGAACACTGAAAAAGTCCAATTGCAGTATGGAGGCGGCTATAGCGGCGCTGCAATTGTGCCGGGAGATTGACCGCCTTCCGCAGAAACAACTGCAGAAAGAAAAGGGCCAGATACTCCATCTTACCGCCCTGTATGTGGCCGGCACATTGCTTGCAGATCTTGATATGCCATACAAGGCTATCTCATATTTGAGAAGAAGCACCAGGATAATTCCAACATACACTACAATGAGCGAGTATATTGCAATCTTGACCAACGAGATGGATCCCAGGGCATTCCATATTGTACGGGAGGAGATAAGGGACATGCAATCGTACCAGGGGCAGAAATCCCAAGATCAGACGGAGTATGAGAGTTTCCTCAACCGCCGCCTAGCCTATATGTTTATAGACTACAAGGCCTACAATCAGGCAGAGGAACTTCTGCAAGCCCTCCTCAATGATCCCCTAAGTGCCGAATTTGCACGCCACGAACTTGAGTACATAAAACAGATAAGGGAAAGTGAATGACAGATGGATGGAAGGTGAGAGAAGATTTTTGGGGATGAATGGTAAATGAGTGCCGGAAGGGCGAAGTGCTAAAATTCCAGGGGGCAGTTTGAACAACCGCCCCCTTTTTTTGTTGTAAAGACAAGAAAGCGTTTTTTCTCTGTGTTACGTATTTAGTTAGTATTTGTGTTTTGGAAATGGCCTGCGGTGTATATGCGCTGCGGGCTGTTTTATGAGGGGGAATGTAATGATAATATTTTTGTTTTGTCCGAAATATGTGCTAAATTTCGGACAAAATTAAGTTGCTTTTTTCAATGGAAAGTGTTGTAAAACAAATAGAAAACAAAATAATATCCCGAAAGAGGGGGGTATTTGTATTTCCATCAGATTTTGCGTCTCTTGGAACTCCGGAATCAATTACAAAAAGCCTTCAACGCTTAAAGGCTTCAGGTGTATTGACAAGAGTGGCACACGGAGTATATTATTACCCTAAAATAGATACAAAATACGGTCTTGGAGCTATTCCTCCAACCATTTTAGAAATAGCTTACGCAATAGCCGGTAGAGATAAAGCCAGAATATATCCTACGGGAGCGTATGCAATGCATGCACTGGGTTTTACAACTCAGGTACCGGCAAATGTAGTCTTTATTACAGATGGCGCTCCCAGGCATATTACTATAGGTAAAGGTAAGGGAATTCTTTTCAAACATTCAGATGAAGCAAGAAATTTTGCCTACTGGTCAAAAGAGTTTCAACTTATAGTTTCAGCCCTAAGAGAAATTGGAGAAAAAAATGTAACAGCAGAGCAGCTGGAAACAATAAAAGGTTTGCTGCACTCAATATGTAAAGAAAAATTCAATCATGATATTTCACTGGCTCCAGCCTGGATTAGAAAAATGCTTTTAACTCTATGAAATTTGTAACACTACCAATAGCAGCACAACGGAATTATATAAGGATTCTCAGCAACGAAACAGGATTGGATCCTCAAATCATAGAAAAAGATTGGTGGGTAACAACAGTCCTTCGAGCATTGTTTGCATTACCATATGCAGATGCACTTTCTTTCAAAGGAGGAACATCTCTTTCAAAATGCTGGAAACTTATAGAAAGGTTTTCAGAAGATGTGGACATTGCTGTATCCAGAGAATATCTGGGATTTTCCGGGACATTAAGCCGGCTCAAGGAAACGAAACAACAACTTCCTCCAAGACCTCCAGTCCTCCATCAACCTCCTGTCAGCAGAAAACAAAAAGCTCCTGGCCGACCTCACATCAGTAAATAAAGAAATTGTAAACGTGCGGAAAGAAAACGAAGAACTCAAAGCCTCAATAGACCGCCTATGCACAGAAAACGCACAGTTGAAAGATGAAATCCGCCAGCTCAAAGAAAAACTCACCAAATAACCCCACCACAATGAAACACATACCACTTGCCGTCATCCTAACCCTAACAGCCCTAATCCCACAGGGCTGTTCCCGCAAAATATACCCACACACCCCCCAAAATACCCAAACAACAGAAACCATCACCGCAATCATCCGCGACACCATCATCCAAACCCAACCCGACACCGCCATCCTCCAGGCCCTCATCCGCTGCGACTCCACCGGCCGTGCCCGTATGGAAGAAATCAGCACCCTCAAACAAAACCACTCCCAACAACTCCACCAAACCCTCACCATCACCCCAGACCCCCAACCACACCAACCAACCCCAATCACCCTAACCACCACCATAGACTCCATGGGCATCTACCTCACCTACAAAGAACGCCACCACCAAACCACCCAAACCCAACTCACCGAAACCATCATAGAAAAACAAGTCAACATCCTAAAATGGTGGCAGAAAGTGCTGATGGTATTAGGTGTTTTTTTGTCGTTCATTTTATTATTGTATCTAAGTTTAAAGTAATCTATTATAATGCTAAAAGTTAGTTATTTAGTATTCTCTGTGTAATCTTGATAATATTGTTGATAAGTTTTATATATATATTGGCAAGGCTTCTGTGTTATATTATAATTTTGTAGATAATAGATAGAGGATTATGAGGGAAATAGATATTTATTGTGATGAAAGTTGTGTGGAAGCTTTATTTGACAAGTCGTCACACAAATATGTAATAATTGGAGGAATTTCAATACCCAAAGATGAACGCGAAAGGATAAAAAAATTGTTAAAAGTAATCAAGGAAAAGTATGGCTTAAGAGGAGAGATGAAATGGAATAAGATATCACCTTCCTCTGTGCAAATGTATGAAGAGTTGATAGATTTAGTCTTTAATGAAAAATCTATCAGATATCGCGCTATATGTATAGATTCAAGTAGTGTTGATAATAACTACTTTAATGAGGGAAGTGGTGAATTAGGCTTTTATAAGTTCTATTATCAGATGCTGTATCATTGGTTAGAAGAAGAACAAACTTATAATATCTTTGTAGATCATAAGATTAATAGAAACCCTCATCGAGTAAATATATTAGGTCAATGTTTAAAAGCAAAGAGTAGGGCTGAAATTAAGAATTGTCAAGCTATTTCATCAAAAGAATCGTTATTGATACAATTAGCAGATGTGTTAACAGGTGCTGTAGCTGCTGCATTCAATAAGGAAACTAAAAGTAATGCAAAGGTTGCTATAAAAGAGCGTATAGAATGTGCTATAGGACATCAAATATTTCATACACCATTAAAAGAACAAAAATTTAATATCTTTAATATTAAGCTAAGTGGTGGGGGATGCTAATATGGGAGTATATGAATTGATAGATTTTAAAAGTCACACAGAGGCTTATTTTAGAGATTTATGGAGGGAGGAGTATTCATCAAAAGAAATATATACCTTTGATAATATACAAGTTCATTTTTATGATAACCAATTTGATCATGCATTTTTTGAAAGTTCTACAAGGAATGTGAATAAAGGTGGAGAGGGCCATAAAGATACATTATCAGAGCAACGTTGCTCAAGAATTATGTGGATTAGGGACGCATTATCAGATCCGACGGCTAAACTACTGAAAGGTTATAATAATAAAAAGAAAAAAAATGATAAAAGTAGAAGAGTCTGCGTAGTATGCAATGATTATGTAGTTGTGATTAATATATATAAAGATGGGCACGCACGATTTATCACTGCCTTTCAAGCAGATAATTCAATAAATAAGATTGTTTCAGGGGAGCCGTGGGATAAATAAAAAAGACGCTGATTAACTGGTTCAGCGTCCGAGACCTCTGTAGGTTCCTTACCATAGGTAAAGACATCGCAAAGTTAAATACAATTTTGATTTTTGCAATACGTTTTCAAAATTATTATTAACAATTCATTTTGCCTGACGCATTGTGTTTAACGTACTTATTACTTTGCTTTTATTAAAGACAAGTTAAAATGTGAAATGTTCATGATTTAAATTCATTATTTCATGAACATATTTTTTAGTATAGTTGAGTACAATACCCTAAAATAAAATTTATACAGAGATTTTGCTATCTTTCTGCGTAAATCTCTGCGTAATCCTTGTAAGTTGTTGTAAATCAACCTATATTGTGGAGATGGGCGGACTCGAACCTCGGTTTTCAGCGGTTTATTTAAGTTTTGTATGTAATTGAAATACAGCGATATAAACTAATAGGGTTTAATAGCATCTGTTTGTATATTTCAAAATCTGTTTGTAAATTTGTTTGTATTTTTAATGAAACAGATATGCCGGTAAAGTTCTATTTGCACCCAAAACTAAACAAACAGAATGAGTCTCCAATTACGGTCTCAATCAATATCCGCCAAACCAGATTGCTCACAACACTGGGCTATAGTGTTGCACCACAAGCCTGGTTGGAATCAGGTAAAGTGAAACCCAAGTACACAAACTCAAAGGGTATATCAGCCCGTGCAATCAACAGTTCCATTTATAAAATACAGCTTCATTTTGGAGAATATGAAGCCAGTCTTAAAACACGTCCTACCCGTGAGGAGTTGAAGGACCAGTATGCAATTGCTCTTTCATTGGGTGATGATCTACAACAAAAACCGGTAGAACAGGAGGCACCTGTAAAATTAATATATGATTACCTTGATGAATTCATAAAGGAACAAAGCTTGTTGAACCAGTGGGCTTATGCAACCGTGCAAATCTGGCATACTTTTAAAAATCACCTTCTCTCTTTTGGCAAGAATCTGGAATTCCGTGATTTTAATGAAAATGGTCTCAGCAGATTCATAATGCACTTGAGGAAAATCCGCAAGCTGGAAGAAAAGACAGTTCAAAAGCAATACAGCAATCTTAAATGGTTTCTCAATTGGGCAATCCGTAAAGGATACTGCTCAGAGGAAACTGTCAATAAGTTCAAACCTAAATTCAAGGTGTTGGAGAAACCGGTTATCTTCCTTACCAAAGAAGAATTGCTTAGGCTATATAACTATGAAATACCGGCAAACGGCACCAAAGTGAAACTTACAAACATTAACGGAGAAGAATATGAGAAAACAGTCCAGGAAGCGGGAGCCCTTGCAAAAACAAGAGACCTCTTCTGTTTCTGTGCCTTCACCTCCCTCCGTTACTCAGATATGGCAACCCTCAAGAGAACAGACATCACAGAGGACAAAATGTATATCACCACACAAAAGACAAATGATCGTCTCCCTATAGATTTGAGCAAAAATGCCTTAGCAATTCTGGAGAAATACAAAGAAACAACCTTCCCTAACGGACTGGCTCTTCCTGTAATCTCCAACCAGAAAATGAACAAATACCTCAAAGACCTGGGAGAGCTTTGTGGATTCATAAACCCAATTACAATTGTTTGTTACCGTGCTGGCCAGAGAGTAGAAGAAACATACCCAAAATATTCCCTTATAGGAACTCACGCAGCCAGAAGAACTTTTATCTGCTTTGCACTGTCTAACGGCATTGCCCCACAAGTAGTAATGAAATGGACAGGACACTCAGACTACAAAGCAATGCGGCCATACATAGACATTGCAGAAAAAACAAAATCCGACGCAATGAAACTCATAGACAATGCGTGGGGAATGTAGGAAAATCAGTAAATTTGCAACAAGGAGATTATGCTTATGAAAGGAACAGAAATTACAGAAGTTAAGGTAGATGCCCTATTTGAAAAAATAGCAGGCTTGATTGAAGAGTCAAGGAAGAAGGTAAGTTCTGCAATAAATATTGCTGAGGTGTACACTAAGTACAATGTTGGAAGATACATCATAGAGCATGAGCAGGAGGGAAAATATAAGGCGACATATGGAAAACAGGTGCTTGTGCACCTATCCAAAAAATTAAGAGATACTTTTGGATCTGGGTGGTCACCAGATATATTGGAAAAATGCAGGAGGTTTTATACTGTATATTCTCAAATGAAAATTTCCGCGACGATGTCGCGGAAATTAGATAATGGTGATGTGGTGAATTTCCGCGACACTGTCGCGGAAATTCAGACACCTGCAGTAGAGGTTCACAAATTTGTCCTCTCCTGGTCTCATTATCTGATACTTATGCGCATCTCTGATGCCAATGCCCGTAGTTTTTACGAGATAGAATGTGCAAAACAGAACTGGAGTGTCCGTTGGTTACAGCGTCAGGTAAACAGCAGCTTGTATGAAAGATTGGCCCTTAGCAAAGATAAAAGCGAGGTGCTACGCCTTGCTCAGGAAGGACAAACAATAGAAAAACCCACAGACATACTCAAGAATCCAATAACTTTGGAGTTCCTTGGCTTGAAACCTGAAGCAGTTTACTCTGAAACCAAATTGGAGTCTGCAATCATTGATAAAATGCAAGAGTTCCTGCTGGAGATGGGAAAAGGCTTCCTGTTTGAAAAACGCCAAAGAAGATTCACATTTGAAGAAGACAACTACTATGTAGACCTTATCTTCTACAACCGTCTGCTTCAGTGCTATGTTCTCATTGATTTAAAAATTGACAAACTCACCCATCAGGATCTTGGACAGATGCAAATGTACGTCAACTATTATGACCGCTATGTAAAACAGGAGTTTGAAAAACCAACCATAGGCATCCTGCTATGTAAAGAGAAAAAAGATGCACTCATTAAACTTACGCTGCCAGAAAATGCCAATATCTATGCTGCAGAATACGCCCTTTATCTTCCGGATAAGACTGAGCTTCAGAACAAACTAAAAGCATGGATTGAAGAGTTTGAAGAGAACGAAAATTAAACTCAACAAGCTATAATGAATGTCCCGTTTTTTACGCAAAAATACGGGGCATTTTTTATTTATATCTACCCACCTTGTAAAGTTTGTCGGTCAATTCCTGAAATTTGTTTTTCATATATAAACCGCACAAAAACAAATTATTAACCTAAAAATTATTTAATGTTCATTCGTTGGAAAATGTGCGTTTTTTGGGAAAAAGTGCAAAAAATGAGATTTTGTTCAAGAGTTAAAATTCATCGTACCCCTCTCAGAAGTGCTTTAAATGCATATTTCAAATTCTTGAAAAATTTATTTCAGAAATTTGCTAAAAAGGCAAGTTATATTTAGTAAATTTGTAGTGAAGGTATGTGAGGAAATCATAAAAAATGAAAGAAGAAAACATAATAACCAAGATTCAAAAACACACGAGAAATGGCTACGCAAAAGTTCATAGACATTTTTGGTGGACACGAGGCACTTGCCTTGTGCCAGAACTTGGCTATTGCTCATTCTAATACTCTTATCAAAGGTTCAAAGATCACTCCTTACGAAGCAGCAAAAT
Organism: Candidatus Egerieisoma sp.; assembly: GCA_045659725.1. Classification (GTDB taxonomy): domain Bacteria; phylum Bacteroidota; class Bacteroidia; order Bacteroidales; family UBA932; genus Egerieousia. The sequence continues at coordinate 22,580 of JAZRCK010000008.1, read as the reverse complement.
TTCTTGTAGACAATCCAATAGACCTTAACCAGTTTGTTTATGGAGATAAGGATTGGGCAAGACTCAGATCTGAACTCAAAGAAAAAATTAGACAATACAAATCAGATGCTAGTTTCTTCAGAGACTTCATCTGTGACCTATTGCAAACACTTAGACACGTAGCTGCATTCTTTACGCCTACAATAAACAGTAAAAATCAAAACACAATATTCAGTTGTATAGTAGATACATACCGTAAAGCAACTCAAGCCCAAGTCGCAGAATCTGATAGCGACGGCATCTCCTATGGCGTTACTAACCCAAAGTGGAACAGGGAAACACTCCGCTCAATCGCCCGAATTGGAATAGCCCTAGAAAAAATCGCAAACATCATTCAAGGATGTCTCTACGCCAACGGTATAAAGAAAACTCTATACTATTACCAAAACTACTGCGGTGTACAACTAACAACTGAAATAACAGTGGCATCTTTGGTAGACGCAATGGATTGGACAGAAAAATATGCCCAAGCATGTATGCGTACAATTAAGCCAAGCAATCCAGAAAATTTACCATTAAATACCATTCCTGAACTCAGGGAGGCAATTTTGGATGGTAAAATAAAGGAGGATGGTACAATTTGCGTTAAAAAGCCGGCTTTAATCCGGTACTTTTTAAAAAATTCTATGTTTCTTCCTCTTGAAAAAGGACCTCTGGATCAAATAGATGGGCTACTCAAAACCAAGGATGGAGAACCCATCAGCAGTCAAGAGCTCTCCAATGAAGCCTCGCAGCTTCAAAAACGGGGGAAGATACTGCGAGAAGATAGAGATTCGGGCAAAAAATTCAAATCAAAGTACACTAAATCAAGAACATAATAAAAATACCATCCAATACCATCCAATGGTATCAGTGGTAAACTATGTCATAAACTACCCCTTACTTTACAATCGCAACCTCTACAAGCGAAGTGGTATCACTTGTACTGTAGTTGACTTGCTCAGCCTGTGTGCTTACCACCGCACATTCTGAGCGCCCACTGCAAAAACACAAAGCAATGATTGGAGTAAATGACAACATGCCCATTGGCGCAATGAACATTGGAGAGCTTAAAGCCCTTTTGGTAGAAATCCTTCAAGACAATCTTGGTAACACCTCTAACCGCAGCAATGCCACAGCTGCACCCAAACGCTATGTCTATGGCATCAAAGGCATAGAAGAACTTTTCGGATGCTCACACGCTACAGCGCAACACTACAAAGACACTATTCTGGCTGATGCAGTCACCCAGAATGGGCGTAAGATTGTAGTGGATGTAGAACTTGCAATGCAGCTCTTTGGTAAAAACAAAAAGAAGGGAGGTTCGCTATGAACACCAGTTTGCCACCCCAGAACTTTGTAGACAACCTGTTGGACAGTCAGGACATAATGCAGCTGCTGCATATCAGTCCCAGAACACTCCAAACACTCAGGAGCAACAGAACTCTACCATTCACCAGAATTGGCAACAAAATCTACTACCACAAACAAGACATTGAAAACCTCCTCAGAGACAACTACACAATGTACAAAATCCACGAGCGCTATGGCAACCAACACACTAAATAAAGAGAACATCATCAGCAACACCCACTACGGTCTGCAAATCTATGCCCATATCCTTCAAGAGGCATTCCCCTCAGACCCGGTAGTAATCCACCTCCAAGGAAGGGACTGCGGCCTCTGCCGCAACCCTTTCTCATCGGGAAGCAGAACTCTGCATATCTACATCCACAAACAAGACCCCGCAAACCAGCTCTCCCCAGAAATGGCAATGCACAAAGACATCAGCAGAAATATTCCCGACGGCAACAGCCTCCTCTTTGCAGAAAACTACTATAAGCTGCAAGGCAAAGCCCTGCTCCAGCGCCTTAACCAGGTGCTCCATCTGAACCTCAAAGAGAATCCAATGGTAACCCTCTTCAAGGCTCCAATAACTAACAAACGCCCATATAGAAACACAACACTAAAAGAGATCTATCATTATATAACCACATCAAATGAAGCACAGAAGCATACATTGCAGCTTCGCCAATTGCCGCCACAACAGGCCAGGATGCACAAACAAACCAAGTTTCACTATGTGACTTTTTCCGGAACATTCAGTTACTGTGCAGATAAGGATCTTATAGAACACTCCGGCCTTTTGTGCCTGGACTTTGACCACGTCAGCAACCTCCAACAGCTAAAGCAAAAGTTGCTTGAAGACCAGCAAATAGAAACCCAGCTGCTCTTTACGAGCCCGTCTGGAGATGGCCTCAAGTGGGTAATATCAATTGATACGGAGCTGTACCAGCATGAGGAGTACTACACTGCAGTTGTAAACTATATCCACCAAACATACGGAGTGCAAGCGGATGTCAGCTGCAAGAATCTCAGCCGTGCCTGTTTCCTGCCATATGATCCGTACGCATACCTTAACCCCAAATACCAATAGACGCTATGAACACCAAGATATTCAACCCCAAACAATGGCTTACATCACCATCCAAACCTCAGTCATCCCAAACAGTGAACTCAGATGATATTGAAACCATTACTCAGCGCATAGAACACAAACAGGTAGACATTGCTCCCACATATGCTCAGTGGAGAGATCTCGGATTTGCACTCAGCAGTGAACTGGGAGAAAGCGGTCGTACCTATTACCATCGTTTGTCCTCTTTTTACCCAAACTATAGCCAACAAGAGACAGATGCCCAGTATGACAGATGCCTGCGTTCACACGGTACGGGTATTACAATCAAGACATTTTACCAGATGGCAAAAGACTCAAACGTCTCTATTAGCACAAAACAGACTGCACAAACAATCAAATCATCACAATTATCAAAATCATCACCTGATAATATTGATAACACTGATAAGATGATAACAACGCATACAGAAGAGAATCTTCCTACATTCTCCAATAAAGTAGCCCCACAGCTGCCCCAGATACTGCAGAAAATCGTAGAGGTTGCAGACAATGAGAAGGATGCAGATATCCTTATTCTTGGCGCCCTCACAGCTTTCTCATCCTGCCTTACAAAAATTGAAGGCATCTATGACAAACGCATCGTGTACCCAAACCTCTTCACCTTTATCACCGCCCGTGCCTCATCTGGTAAAGGACGCCTTACACTATGCCGTAACCTCATAGATCCTGTTCATAACCAGCTCCGCAATCTCAACATTGCAGAAAGAGAGGAGTACAAAACCAAGATGAACGAATACAACGCTGCCAAGAACAAAAAATCACTCCAGAAACCGGAAGAACCACCACTACGTATGCTCCTTATCCCTGCCAACTCCAGCGCCACAGCCGTTTACCAAACACTGAATGAAAACAACGGCATCGGTCTCATTTTTGAAACCGAAGGTGATACCCTTGCCAATACTTTCAATTCAGATTACGGTAACTACTCAGACGGATTCCGTAAAGCCTTCCACCACGAGGCAATCTCTTACATCCGCCGTAAAGACAAGGAATATGTAAGCATTGCCAATCCGTGCCTCTCAACCCTCCTCACCGGCACCCCACAACAGGTACGCACCCTCATCAAAGACGCCGAAAACGGTCTCTTCAGCCGTTTCCTTTTCTACTACCTCAATGCAAAAACAGAGTGGCATAATGTATTCAGCTCTACCGGCAATATTGCATTGGATGATCACTTCCGTGCTCTCGGTGAAGAGTTCTATTCCTTGTACCAGCTCTTGCAGCCAATGAAAGCTGTACGAGTAGAAATGACTCCATCCCAGCAGAGCAAGTTCAATAACTACTTCGCAGGCGTTCAGACCTCACAGATGAATGCCCACGGAGAATACATTATTGCATCGGTACGCCGTTTAGGGCTCTCTGCATTCAGAATCATCCTAATCCTCTCTGCTCTCCGTATCCTGGAAACAGGTGAGATTCCAACTAAACTCACCTGTACAGATGAGGACTTCACTACTGCGCTTACCATCTGCAGCACCCTAATGGTGCACACCGGTAAAATCTTCAGCACCTTGCCGCAGGTAGAAGAAACCTCATCGGGCCACCTCTCTTCTTCCCGACAGCAACAGTTCTTTAACGCCCTGCCGGAGGATGCCACATTCACGCGCCAGACCTATCTGCAGATTGCAGAGACTTTGGGTATCCCTGTACCTTCTGCTGACAGATATATTAACCGCAGGGTGAGCAGTGGAATGATTGAGAAAGTTGGGCATGGGGAGTTTAGGAAGGGGTGAGGCTATCAGTTTATAATTTTTACAAATGAATTTATAATATGCAAGGGTAGTTCATAATTAAATTTAGTTAACTTTGTAAGTTCATGCAGGTGTTAAGTCTTGCTCTTGCGTTAAGACAAAAATATAAGATGACAGAAAAGAATAGAAAATATACATTCATAGATTTGTTTGCGGGTTGCGGAGGACTGAGTGAGGGATTTTTACAGACGCAGCGTTTTGAATCATTGGCACATGTTGAATGGGAAAAGCCAATGGTTGAGACTTTGAGAAACCGTTTGGTCGACAAGTGGGGATATTCAACAGATAAAGCAAAGAGAGAGGTTGTATTATTTGATATTCAAAAAACAGAAGAGCTTATTAATGGACAATGGTCTGATGAATCTAAGTTGAAGTATGGAGATTTGAATGATAGTTCGGTTCAAATAGGTGGTTTAAAATCACTTATTGGGAGTAAGCACGTAAATTTGATTATTGGAGGTCCTCCGTGTCAGGCATATTCCATACATGGTAGAGCGACAGACAAAAACTCAATGAATGACGATTATAGGAATTATTTGTTCGAGAGTTTTTGCAAAGTAGTTGATGAATTTAAGCCTGATATTTTTGTATTTGAAAATGTGAAGGGATTACTCAGTGCAAAACCAGGGGGAGTTGCAGTGAAAGAACGTATATTTAATGCATTTTCAAATATAGGATATGAAATCCGCACTCCTTCAGACCTTGCAACTGCGGTTTATGATGCTGTAGATTTCAATGTGCCTCAGGTAAGGCCAAGAGTAATAATCTTGGGTGTTAAAAAGGGGGCCGGATTACAGCTAGATGATTTGTATGACTCGATAACATCAGAGAAAAGCACAAAAAAGTTAACAGTCAGTGATGCAATAAGCGCTCTGCCACCATTATATCCTTTAGCAAGTCCAATAATAGATGGCAGGAATTCTAGATCTCATACTTTAAACACAGATCAAAATATAACCTCTCATGAGGCTAGGAATCATAGCCAAAGAGATAGAAAAGTATTTAGAGAATGGGTGTCAAATAGAATGAATACAATTAGTCACAAGGACATGGTAGAATATTATTATGAGGTGACAGGTCATCGGACACTTTTTCAAAAATATAAGAGTTTGGAATGGAATAAACCTTCTCATACGATTGTAGCACATTTGAGCAAAGATGGATATATGTTTATCCATCCGGATGCTAGTCAGGAAAGAAGTATAACAGTCAGAGAAGCAGCTAGTTTGCAAACTTTTCCATTAGACTTTAAATTTTGTGGCAGTAGGCCTTATTGCTATAAAATGATAGGGAATGCGGTACCTGTTAGAATGGCATTTTCTATAGCAACAGGTTTATATAAAGTTTTAGATAAGAGTATAAAATAATGAATGTACTAATAGCGTGTGAAGAAAGCCAGGCTGTATGTAAGGCTTTTAGAGCAAGAGGTCATAATGCATACAGTTGCGATATATTGGAATGTAGCGGTGGACATCCGGAATGGCATTTTTGCCAGGATGTATTGCAGGTTATACCCAATTTGGGAGGAAAATTACAGAGTGGGAAGGAGTACTATTTGCCTGAGGGTGAGGAGTGGGATTTAATGATTGCTCATCCTCCTTGCACTTATCTGTCTGTCAGTGGTGCTCGATGGTTATATCATCCAGAAGATGCTCACTTGCCAGTGTCCGAAAGAAGAGAGCATCCGAATCACTTAGGCCGAAGAAAAGAAAAAGAGGAGGCGATTAAGTTTTTCCTGGAATTCACAAAAACTAATGTTAAGAGGTGGGCAATAGAAAATCCCGTTGGATGTATGAATACTGAATACAGAAAACCGGATCAAATTGTTCAACCATTTTGGTTTGGTGATGAGGCTTCTAAAAAAACATGCTTATGGCTCCATAATTTGCCGCTACTGACTCCTACAAAAATGGTTAGTGAAGGAGAAAGAGTAGTCCTTTCAAGTGGCAGGTCTTTACCTAAATGGTATTCAGATTCTTTTAATACAAAGATTTCTACAGAAGAAAGACGCAAACTTAGAAGTAAAACGTTCCAAGGTTTTGCTGAGGCATTAGCAGAACAATGGGGTAATATTGAATAATTATGACACGCAGCAAGTTGAAACTTCAGCAGTTCAGGACGAACGATCTTGTTGATGACACAGGAAAACAGATTGAATTCGGAAAATCATGGAATGAAGATTTCTTTGAAATTGATAGTACTGTTGAGACGGTAACTATGCAGTTGACATTTGTTTCTCTTTCAGATGCCCATTTAGCATTGGATGGAGAAAAAATTGAATTGAAGTTAGCAGAGGTTACAGGGAGAGCAGATAGAAAAGCATACGCTAATGGAGAACAAGGGATGTCTCAATTGAAATACTTTTTTATCCATAAGCTAAATCTTACAAAAGCCATTAATTCAGTAGATTACTTTGCGTTATTCAAAAAGACGAATTATGATTATGATTTGTTTTATATTCCCAATCGGCTTTTTGATAAATTCATAAAACTTTTTCAAAGTCAAAATGCAGATATTTCGATAGAGCAAAGATTAAATCAAACCATTAAAGGGAGAGATAATGAATATGTACAATTACTAATAGAGAAAAGCAATCTCATTTTGACAGGTGCACCGGGAACGGGCAAGACATATCTGGCTAAGAATATTGCGGCATCAATTATTGGGGATTGTAGTTGGGATAAACTGAACCTTGAACAGATGAAGCAGGTTGGTTTTGTCCAATTCCATCCATCATATGATTATACAGATTTTGTGGAGGGGTTACGCCCTGATGATAAAGGATGCTTTGTCAGGACTGATGGTGCATTCAAAGATTTTTGTAAAAGGGCATTAGGTGAGCATAGTTCATTGATGGCTACAGATAATAGCTTGTTTCAAACAGTTTATAATGAATTGGTTGATGATATAAATGGTGGTGTTGTCACTGAATATGCTAGACTTAAAGCAGACCCTTCCGATTTAGGGGTAAACAACAAGGGACAGATTGTATATGGTCCATCTAAAAAGAACAGTAAGACAGAATCAATGAGAAACATGAAATTGCTTTTTGATTATTATGTTTCAAAAGGGAAATTTGATGTTTCAGATGTGTCAAGGGATGACATGTGGTCTTTGATATCAAGTCTTACCTCAGGAAAGACAAATACATTGGATTATACTGAGTACTTGTGGACTTTAAACAATCTTCTTGCTAGGGTAAACGGAAGACATCAGACAAGCAACAATGATGCTCCCCAGAAAGAAGAGGTCTTGCCATATGTGTTTATTATTGACGAAATTAATCGAGGCGAACTCTCAAAAATCTTTGGAGAACTTTTTTACTCAATAGAACCGGATTACAGAGGTGAGGCAGGTCGTGTTGTTACGCAGTATAATAATATGGTAGAAGATGATGACGTCTTTAAGGAAGGTTTCTATATTCCTGAAAACGTATATATAATAGGCACGATGAATGATGTTGACCGTGGTGTTGAAGCTATGGATTTTGCCATTCGCCGCAGGTTTGCATGGAAAGAGGTAACGGCAGAAGAAAGTGCTGTTAATATGGGACTTTCTACAGAAGTTCAGGGAGTTATGAAAGCCTTGAATAATGCGCTTACAGATAACGGACTTTTGCAGGCTTATCATATAGGAGGAGCTTATTTCCGCAAATTGGATGGCTCTAATTATCAGAAGCTTTGGGAAAATCACTTGAGGGGGATAATTGCCGAGTACTTCAGAGGAGATCCTGATGCTGACAAGAAAGTGGAAGAAATTGCTTCAATTTATAAAAGTGCTTGTACAGTCCCTGTTCAGGCAGTGGAAACAGAATAATGTGCTGTTGAATGAAACTTGTAGTCAGGGATAACAATTACTCAGGATATACAATAACCCCTCCAGAAATGAGACGGGATTTGTTGCGTATTGCAGACTGCCGTTTGGATAAATTATCTGATAATGGCAGTGATTTGTGGTTGTTTCCCAAGCGTGGGGACCGTTACGACGATAAGATAGAGGACCAGTCCATTATTTCCGTTGTGGGAGATAAATTTACAACAGGCAATATAATGGGCTTTGTCGGATGTGGCGATACAGAACTTACTATCCGTTCAAGATTTACCCATAATGACGAGCAGGACTGGTTTATGGAGTATATGCTGGAGAAAGTGTTTGCCATCAACATTTTCAATCTGCGTCATGGACGCGGGGTAGATGAAGCTTTGAATATTACACCTTTGATGTTCCCTTACTTTTTGCAGAAAGCTCTTTGTCAAGGAGTTTATCGGGAGTATGTAAGATGTGAACACAACGACAGCAGAGTGCGTGGTGCAATTGATTTCGATGCCCATATCAAAGCAAACTATCCGTTTAAAAATGGGAAAGTAGCATATACAACAAGGGAGTACATTTATGACAATTCCATAACTCAACTAATCCGTCATACAATAGAGTTTCTCAAGACAGATAAAACGTCTTGGGAAATCCTGTATTCCAACAGAGAGACTCAAGCAAACATAAAGCAGATTATAAATGCAACACCTTCTTACCGTAAAGGTGATTTGCAGAAACTCCTTTTGGCCAACCTGAAACCAAAGATTCATCCATATTATTCTGAGTATGGACCACTTCAGAAGTTGTGCCTGCAAATCCTCCGTAGGGAAAAACTCAGTTATGGACAATCGTCTGAGAGGATTTATGGAATCTTGTTTGATGGGGCCTGGTTATGGGAAGAATACCTGAATCTGACTCTTTCAAAAGCTGGTTTTATCCATCCTGAAAACAGGACCGGAAAAGGAAAGCTTTATCCGTTCCGTGACAAAAAACGCTATGCAAGATATCCTGATTTCTTGAAGGACAATATCGTTGCGGATGCAAAATACAAAAGGATGGTAGATTTGAGTTCGGACTCATCTGGCTTGAAGGAAGATATTGACAGGGATGATCTCAACCAGATGATTTCATATCTTCATATAACTTCTTCAAATGCAGGAATCTTTATATGCCCTACAGAATTGTTGGCGGTAAATCCTAATACAGGGGAATATTACCCTGATATTGAATTTGTTCTATCGGAAACAAGCTTGTTTGCCTACAGAGTGGGTGAACTTGACGGATATGGAGGCCAGGTTTATGTACTTGGTGTAAACATACCCCAGTCATTGGCTTCATATAAAGAATTTGCGGAGCAGATGCACAAAACAGAAGAGGCTCTTTTTAAATCTGTCAGCCAGATCGTAGCAGGAAGGTCTTAATACATAGGACTATCGCAGATTTAACAGGAAAATTTTGTGTAAAGCTGTTTCCAATCCCTGCAAAGTCTGATTTATTGCTTTAGGTTTCAGCTGGCATTCCCAAAGTGTTATGGTGTGCCACCCCATATCCCGCAATTCAATCCTGCGTTTCAGATCCCTTTCCTGGTTGCGGCTGATTTTCTCTTGCCAGAAGGCCGTGTTTGTCTTAGGTAAGACAAAATATTTGCACTCCTCATGTCCGTGCCAGAAGCACCCGTTGATGAAAATCACCGTCCGGTATTTCTTTAGGACAATATCAGGTGACCCCGGCAGTTTCTTCACATTAAGCCTGTACCTGAACCCATGTGAAAACAGAAACATCCGCACAAGAAGCTCCGGCTTAGTGTCCTTACTTCTTATGCTCTGCATACACTTTCTGCGCTGTTGTGGATTCAATCTGTCTGCCATAAGGTAAAGATAATCAAAATTCGATATTACCCATATTTATGCAAGTAGTCTTTATTCAGTACGTATATGAGTATCGGCTATGTACTCAGCATCCCAGTTTCCATGACCTCCGCCTGACCATTTGCCTGAATATACCCAGTCTTCATAATAATAAAGCCATTCGATTGCCCAATGAATAATTGTGTCAGCTATGAGCATACTGCTGTTCCATTCACCGAAACCTGGTCTGAAAAGACATAAACGTTGTCTTTTAGTGTCGTATGTGTGTGGTAATCTTTCTGCACCTTGTGCTAAAGCCAACGGCTTTGGAGAAACAACATATACTTGTGGTATAAATGGCTCATTATACTCAATCTTCAATCTGTATGTGTCACTCAGATGTGTTGGCGTCACATCAAAAAAACAAGTGAATCCATTGGGCTTGATGCTCCATATGGAATTCTTGAAGTTGTATCGGCTTTTCAAAGCAGAAGCCTGTTGTATAGATGTGAAACGTCTACTTCTCACCAAAAAACGTGTTTTTTGCATTTAATGTCTTACCTGCACTTCCAAGTACACCAGTCGTTCCAACTTTAATTCCTCCATTGATAGCAGATTGCTTATGCTGTTCCGTTATACGGGTAAACATCTTTCTGGAGAAATCGTCTCCAAAAGCATAACCGACATTTTTTCTTATATTGGGACCAGTGGCATTGATGATGTTATTCATATCAGTTTTTACCTGTCTTAACCATTTGAAAAAATTTTCTTTTCTTTTGGGATGAGATGGCCACTTGTCTGCAAAATTCTCTTCTGGATTCACAGGGTTACCTACGCAATAATTTCCATCATGGTCTTTTGTAATACAGCTCTCCATAGAGTTGATTACATTTACTAAACCTTCAAGAAGCGAGCTCTCTCCACGATATGCAGTTGCTGCTAGAGTCGTAATAATGATGGATATAGGTTTGTCCTCATCATCCTTGAACATTATGTCGCGATGGCGTTTAAGTATCTGTACTATCCTTTGCAGAATTGTTTTCTCTTTTACGTACTTGCCAATAGGCATAACAGCTTCAAAAAGGTTTTCTCTTTTTTCTGTCGTTGACTTGCATTTATGTGCAAACCATATGGCATATCCGTCTGGATTGCTTTTAAGCCACTCTGCTATATCTGTACTTCGTCCATAGTCAGGATCTTCGTTGTCCGTGATTCTGATGGCAATCTGGTCAACAGTCTGTTGTGAATATTCCCTGCTTCTGATGTTTTCATACCTTTGGTTGAACTCTAAATCTGTGACACTTGGAAGAATGTCCATATGGTAGCGTTCTTTGGCATTGTCTGAGTCTTGACGATACAGAAGTGTCCAACATCTGCGACCTTCCTCTTTATCTAACATCTCACGATATGTGCCGTGTCCTTCCAATCTTTTTCTAACCAACTGTTTGATGTCCTTTTGGGTCCATATGGGAGATTTGCCATTCAACCGGAAGACCAAATCCACATCAATATCTCCATCCTCAGTTATGGGCTGTATAATTGTTCCCAATCGTAGAGATCCCTGAGGCGTTATAACAGGGCGATACGCATTGAAAGTGTTATCCTCTTCCAAATACTTACCCACCGCGTTGTAACTTGTTGCCAAATTATCATACTGCGTTTTGGTAATATCCAATTCTTCTGCAATTCGTTGGAACAAATCGTTTAGTTCCATTCTTTTCTCAACTGTTAAAGTATTTATCATTTATTCTCAATTGTGATTGCTAATCTGTCTTCTTCTCCGTTTCTTTTGTCAAAATCATAAATGCACAATGGACTGTTAGCTTTTTGCATCCATGCCCGACCAAACTCTACTGCACACGCCACTGGTACTGACATGAACAAGTGTAAAGGTTTACCATTGCTTGCTTTGCTGATTTCATCCAAGAGTAATTCTACCTGTCGGCTGAAATCATATAGTTGTTGCCTTGTTCTTAAAAAATCAGGGTTCGGTTTATCAATAGTCATCTCCCATATGCTTGCATCAGGATGATTTTTTTTAATCCTTTCGGCAATAGGGAAGCTCAATGACAAAACCAACACATGCTCAGATTGTATTTCTTTCGGTCTGTTGATGATATAGTCTGTATGTATCTCATCTTGTAACCACTTCCACCCACCGGAACGTTGTTTTTGGTAAACTTCAACTTCGTGCTTATTGTTCAATATCGTGCCTAACTTAATCAGTAAAGGCATTGGACCAAAGGCAAATAGAGCAATACGCTTGTGCTCCCATTTTTCTATATAGTCAAGTATCTTGTTCCTACAATTGTATGCAATATTTTCAACTTCTCGTTTCCAATACTCATCCCACTCCTTCGCTGTAGGCCAGTTACCTCCCAAGTCAATACACCTTTCTTGAGCAGGATAATAATTAGGCTGGAGTGCTTCCTGTATTTGAGAATACGAAAAATCAGGGAATTGACTTCCAATAATAGAACCATATGTTACAACATTTGCTTGCATATCTTCTTTCATTGATGTTAATCGTTCAATTCTTTCCTCATGTCTCCTTTTCATGGCAAATAGAACTTCAGCAGGAAAATTTTCCAAACCTTCTTTATCTATATACTTATGACAATCGTGACACATGAGCATGATGTTATTGGCGTCTCTAGCGAGAAGTTTTGAACGTTCCTTATCCCCTCGTGGTCCGTTAACTGAATCTCCAATAATATGAGCAAGCTCAGCAATATTGCATTTGTCACTCGTTATATCATGAACATATAGTGGCTTGTTGCATCCGTTAAACTCGCATCGTCCGGCAGCTCTTCCCCAGACTTCGCATTGAACTTTAGGTGGTATAGTAGTTTTACTCATATCTTATATAACTAACAAATTATATTCCAATAATATACATACTGCAATAGTGGCATGTTGAATATCTTTTCTATGCTATAGAACTTATATGTTATGACTATTTGTCACAAATAGTGTATTGATTTTGTCACTCTGCTAATTAGCTTCAAATTCTTTTGTGTAGAATGAATGTGGCACAAATGCAAGATTAAAATAGGCGTTGCTCAGTTTATGTTGTTCCGGTCACTCCGCACCATAGGTACTGCGTTCTCTGCACAACAACACTCAGCAACCTGTTATATAATTTGGTGGAGGGCAAGAATGTTGTTGCTCCCGTGGTACTCATTCTGGAGAAGACCGCAGAGCTGGTCTCTCCATTATCACTCGCACCACTCCCGCAAAACAACATACTTGCCTGCTGTGCTCTGTAGCAGAATTGGTGGGTGAAATTGTCTCACCACTGTTGAGAGTTTTATAAACGCCCGGTCAAGACTTCAGCCGGCAGAGCCGTCAGAAGACTTGCCCTTAATGGGCAGAGAGGAATCAGAAATGTGTTTTCAATCTGCAAGCAGGTTGTAAACACACCTCTTCTTTTTTATAGCACCTTCGGTGCGGAGTGGCCTACAACTTCAGTATGTTCTTTTGACGCCACAAATTCTCAGTATTTCGTAGGAATGCCACCCAGCATACACACAATAGATGGCGTGGAGACTTAACCTGTTCTCCTCCATAAAAATGCGGCCACTGCATACTTTTGCCCTATGAATGGGGCAAAAGTCCTCCGTTCTACTCCGCATTTTTACTCCGTTAAATCAGTTTAAGACTCCACCATGTGTCCAGTGCGCTTTGCGCACATAAACGTCTCTGCTGGTTTCAGTGGGAAAGAGAACCGCCTCACTTTGTATTCCGCTATATTAACATAATCTTCCTGGTAGTTGTGTAATTCTGGCAAGAGCAAGCTCTGCCGCCATTACACAACCAAGATTATGTATAAATAGCGCTTCAGTGGGTAGAGGAGCTTCATCACTTTTTAACGCAGAGACGAGGCGGATGGCAAGAGGTCGCTTCCCTCAGGGGCCTACGGCCTCCAGGCCCGTCGGGAAGCTCCATACTTTTGGCAGAGTTTGCTTGTGAGAAGGCCAAAAGTATTTTTCCTTGCCATCCTTAGCAGCACAGCTGCGGGCCTGCGTGTACCCTTTTACCTTGCAGCCACAAGTGTCTGCAAAGAAAAAGTGTACCTACGGCTTGGTACTGGCTACGCCAGTGGTGTTTACTTGGGGCTTCTTTCCGTTTTGTCAGCAGCTGCTGTTTGCAGCAGCTCACAAACCGGCGCCCCAAGAGCGGGGAGATTGTTCCTTTCAGTCACAAACTCCCCTTGCTGCCGCGCCCCTGAGGGGCTTGCCTGCTCGATATTTGTGCGGATGCCGACACCGCTCCGCGGTCCCGACCTCCACTTTCAAATATCCAAGCGGAGAGAAACAATCCCGATTGGGCTGCAGTGCCTGGATCTGCTTTGTACCCCGCACCGATGCTGTGCCAATAAAAAAACAGCAACCCAAAGCAGTGGGCGGCTAACGCCGCCTACTGCTCATAATCTTGTAAATGTGTGCGTTATCTTTGAGCATCTGTTCATCTGTTAATGTGATTAAGACTTGTAAATGCCCCGCTTTTATCCAAATACACAATTCTCTGACTGCTGGTCTTCTGTTGGCAATGTTACCTATTACCATAGGAACGGTATATGCTATTTCAGGAGTAAGGGTTATTCTACTTTTGCCGGTACTGCTGATCAGCTGGAGCAACAGGGACTGCATCAAAGGGCTATACGGGCATGGCAGAGGTTACCCCACAATATTCAATTGCAATGGCGCAGGTTGGCTAAGGGAGTGGCAGCCCACCGGCCACCATTTGGCGACGGGAACAGCATCAGCGGGTATAATCTTTTTGTTTCAGCTTATCACGGGTTTGCACAGCTGGGGAATGAGCACGTCCCTACACCAAAGCGTTTTGTTCCTTTTCCTATTTTCAGTTTTGATTTTCTGGGGGCTTCTGCGGCAAATCTTTTTGATCTGCAACTCTCTTTCAGACTCACGTTGTGTGGAGCAGTTGATTCTTCCCGATATCGGGTGTTGGGGAAGATACAGATTGAGGAACCTGGAACTGGCAGAAATCCAGGGAAGATGCGCAATTTCCTTTCTGCATCTGTCCCTTCAGGTGAGGTTTCTTCAATAGATTTTATTGTTCCCAATCCGCTTCATGCACACACAGCTTTCCAGATTCATATCAGGTATCTTCTCTTGGATACGAAGACCGGATATCGCTCCAATTATCATTCTCTTTCGGCAATCCAAAGCATACTAAAGCATTGAAAACCACTTTGGTAAATACCCTTATTACGTAAATTATATTTGTGTGTGAATAAAGCATACGCAAATGAAAGCATTACCATCAATAGCATTTAGTGAGTTTAAAGGGTCTGCAGGATCTGTCACCGCAAGAGTTAGCAAAGGAAGACAGATTATCTCTGCAAAATCTCTGCATAGTAGGATTACTACTGTTGCACAAGCTGTCCGCAGATGCTCGTTTGCTGCTATCTCTAGAAAATTTAGGAGCTTGTCTGAGTCCCAAATGGCCGGATGGACTGCATTGGCCAAGAGACTCAAAGGTGCTTCTGTGTTTGGAAAATATGCGGAGCTTACTCCGCATAATGCTTTTGTCCGTCTTAATTCCAATAGGAAGATTGCTGGTATGCCGCTTTTGCTTGAGGTTCCTGCTTATATACCTGATATTCCATCTGTAGAGTTTGAAGATATTTGGATTACTCCAACAGCTATCATCTTTACGGGATTGGAAAAGCCCTCTTCAAATATGGTTATGGTGTTCAAGATGTCTCCTTCGCAGAGTCCCGGTACCTCCTCGGGATGGGGGCATACAGTGATCATTAATCCTAGTGTTTCTCCTGAGTGGGGTGAGGCAGATCTTACAAAGTTCTATACATCGGTGATTGGATATTCTCCTGCGGAAGGGAAGAAATATTACTGTTCGTTCTACTGGTTGGATACGGAAACAGGCTTTACTGGAGAGGAGACTCTTGTAAGCTCTATCTGTCGGGAAGAGTCTGTGGTAAATAGGATGATATATGTCCCTCGTGTAAGGGTTACTACAGAGATGGTGGGCAATACTTATTCTTCTATTGCCAATTTGGATATGGAGCTTTCTCCAAATATTCCGGTGGCCAATGTGAATGTGGAGATTTTTGGAGACAATCAGGCGGCTTCGTCAAGATTTGATTTGCAGGATGCATCTCAGCTGCCTAAAATCAACACCATGTATCTGCTGGCCCGCTCCAGCTTGGATAGAGGATATATTCCGCAGGTATTTCAGGCTTGGACTCAGGTTGATAGGGGTGTAACGGTATTCATTATTGCACATAGGGCCGGTTCGTATGTGAAGGATTCAACAATTGATTGTACAGGATTTTACAGATAAAGGTTACAGCTATGATTACTACTACAGGAAATAATTTTGGTGCTGGAGCAATTCAGATCAATGACTTCCAGTCTGCAGATCTGATTGTCCTTAATGCCAAATTCAATATAGATACAACTACTGAAGAGTTTGCAAAGGCTCAGGTACTTGAGCTGTATTTGCCGGAGCTTACCCTGAATCAGAGTTCGGTTACCAGCTGCTATATCAAAACAGAGGAGCTGTTGTATCCTGGGAAGGATTATGAGGAGCTTGTTCCGGTTGGAACCATTGTGAAGACCTGGATTAAGGATTCTCATACGCTATGCATTGAGAAGCTTGAAGAGTATAGCCATATGCCACAGTATACAATTCTGCTGGCTACTTTGTATGCTAAAAGAGGAGTCCGTGGAGATTTGGTCAGTGCAGATCTTACTGAGGTGGAGTTCAATTACCAGACTACAAATATGCGTACCACCAGAGGCTGTTATGTAAATGAGAACTGGGCGTTTTTCTGCTTCTATTACATGGATATTTACCAAGGTTGGGGAGAACCAATAGTTGCAGAACTTGAAGGATTTCCAACAGATATTTCAATGGATATCTTCCTGCTTGGAGGTGGCCAGCAGACCAGTTGCCCTGGAGTATATGTGGCTGAGGGAACTATCTCAAATGGAATACTCAATATCCCACAGACAAGTACAAAACAACGTGACACCGGTTCAGATCCGTTCGTTTATGTGTTTGCAGTAAGAAATAAACAATAACCCATCAATAACATTTTATATTATGAAGTACATTCCTTCCATTGCTTTTGAGGAGATGTCAGGCTCCGCAAAAGGCGTTACCGCAGCAAAAGTGCGCGGTCGCAAGTACATCAGAAACCGCGGTTATGGCGGTGGATTCAAATCATCTGCTCAGGGAGCAGTAAAGAGCATCTTCAAACAGCTTTCACAGAGCTGGAAATCTCTTACCAATGCACAGATCCTTGCCTGGAATGCCTTGGCGCTTTCACAGAAAGGAAAGAGCATCTTGGGTACATCCTCAAAAATTACTGGTGCAAACCTTTATTCAAGATTGAATTTCTGGATTGTGAAATGTGGCGGAACAGCGCTTTCAGAACCGCCAGTATTGGAAGGTGTGGAGGCCCCTTCGAGTGCTACAGTGGTGTTGACTCCAACCACTTTCACTTTTACTCTGGACTCAGAGCCTGAGAATATCAAGGATCTTAAACTGGTAATTATGGCATCTGCTCCGCAGAGCAATGGCGTTACCAATGCATACAGCAAAGCTGTACAGATTGGAGAGCCTAGAGAGGCTGTATCAGAGGAGTTTGACCTTAAAGCTGATTTTGATTCCAAGAATGGAGTTCCTACTACAGCTGCTCCTAAAGTATTTATGAAATACTTCTATGTGAATGCTTCTTCAGGAGAGAAGTCCGGTGAAATGCTGGTACAAGCAACCCTTGCATCAGATATCTAGGAGCAGACTCCAGTGTCTATAAAGCCCTGTCCGCCCACAAAGGCTGGCGGGGCTTTTTAAGTAAATGCCAACTTTAAAACTTTTTATCAATGATAGCCTCACCACAAGCATATAATCTCATCAGGGAGTTTGAAGGGCTCCGTTTGACTGCTTACCGATGCCCGTCGGGAATATGGACAGTTGGATATGGTCATACATCCAATGTGGCTCCTGATGCTGTCATTACCCAGCTGCAGGCAAATCTTCTGTTGCATGAGGATGTCGCACAATGTGAACGCACTTTGAACAGATACAATTTGGCCCTGACCCAAAATATGTATGATGCCCTAATCTCATTCATCTTTAATGTAGGGGCCGGTAATTTTCATCGCAGCGCTTTGCTCTCCAAAATAAAAGTTAACCCGTATGACTCATCCATCACAGATGAATTCCTCAAATGGATACACTCAAAAGGTAAACCATTGGCTGGACTCCAACGCCGCAGAATGGCTGAAATGAAACTCTACTTCTAAACCCAATAAAATGCCCATACAATGGAAACAAACACCACCCTCCAATTCATAGGAACCTACCTCATCCCGCTCATTACAGCCCTTGCAGGATGGATAGCCGGCTCAAGAAAACGAAACAACAACTTCCTCCAAGACCTCCAGGCCTCCATCAACCTCCTGTCAGCTGAAAACAAAAAGCTCCTTGCCGACCTCACATCAGTAAACAAAGAAATTGTAAATGTGCGGAAAGAAAACGAAGAACTCAAAGCCTCAATAGACCGCCTATGCACAGAAAACGCACAGTTGAAAGATGAAATCCGCCAACTAAAAGAAAAACTCACCAAATAACCCCACCACAATGAAACACATACCACTTGCCGTCATCCTAACCATAACAGCCCTAATCCCATAGGGCTGTTCCCGCAAAATATACCCACACACCACCCAAAATACCCAAACTACAGAAACCATCACCGAAATCATCCGCGACACCATCATCCAAACCCAACCCGACACCGCCATCCTTCAAGCCCTCATCCGCTGTGACTCCACCGGCCGTGCCCGCCTGGAGGAAATCAATACACTAAAACACTCTGTACGTACACAACAGACAATAACCATTGCCAAAGATCCTCAGCCGCACAAACCAACCCCAATCACCATAACTACAACTGTAGATTCAATGGGGATTTATCTCACCTATAAAGAACGCTACAAACAAACCACCCAAACCCAAATCACAGAAACCATCATAGAAAAGGAAGTAAACATACTCAAGTGGTGGCAGAAAGGATTGATGTGGGTGGGAGGCTTGTGTATCCTGATATTGTTATTTAAGATATTGGGAATATTGGAATGAAGTAATGAAAATTATCTAAATTTGTAAGATCAAACATTGAAGGCTATGGATATGAAAGGACTTATAGGTGAGACAACAGAGTATGATAAAAAGGAGATGTTGGAGAGGAAGAAACCAAAGAGCTGGTTAAAAAGTGTGTCTGCTTTTGCTAATGGCTTTGGTGGGAAACTTCTGTTTGGTGTTAATGACTCTGATGAGGTGGTTGGATTGGAGGATTTTAAAAAGGATGCGGATGATTTGAGCGAGATGATTAAAACCAAAATGGATCCTATACCTGAAGTTAATCTGGCCTTTGAGAAGTCTGAAGACGGTAAACCATTTATAGTCCTTACTGTATATCCTGGAAAAGAGACTCCATATTATTACATAGGGGATGGTAACAGACAGGCATTTGTACGTATTGGTAATGAAACTGTAATTGCAGATAGAACTGCTTTGCGCCGTCTTGTCCTTAAAGGGGCCGGTACGCCTTATGACAGTCTGCCTTCGCCATATGAGTATAAGGATATGGCTTTTACAAAACTCCGCTCTGTATGCAAACAACGCACTCATAAAGAGTTTCTTGATACAGATTATGAATCGTGGGGTATAATCAATGAAAATGGGGAATTGACAAATGCAGGAGCACTTATCGCGGATGAAAGCCCTGTACGTCAATCACGCGTTTTCTGCACCAGATGGAATGGTCTTACTAAGGCTCCCGGTTTGATTGATGCAGTAGATGATGCAGAATATACAGGCAGTCTGATTACTCTTTTACAGGAAGCTACTGCATTCGTTGCGCGCAATTCAAAAAAAGCTTGGATGAAACTCCCTGATGGCAGGCAGGAAATGCCAGAATATCCTGAAAGAGCGGTTCTAGAAAGTTGTGTCAATGCCCTTATCCATAGAGATTATCTTGAATATGGTAGTGAAGTTCATATAGATATGTTTGATGACCGTCTTGAAATTTATTCTCCTGGAGGAATGATGGATGGAACATTAGTTCAAAATCTTGATGTAATGAATGTCCCTTCACGCCGTAGAAATCCTGTTATTGCAGACATCTTCAATCGTCTCCAGTTTATGGACAGAAGAGGAAGTGGATTCAAGAAAATCTTAGAGGACTATCGATTTTACGAAGGCGTGAACATTGGTGCTAAACCAGTATTTAAGTCTGAATACTCATCATTCTTCATCACACTGCCGAACTTGCAGTATGCAATAAATGGTGGAGATGTCGTAAAAGATGTCGTAAAAGATGTCGTAAAAGATGTCACAAAAGAACAACTTGATATTCTGGAGATTATGAATCTAAACTCCAATATTACTGCATCTGAACTGTCACAAAAACTAGGGCTAACATCTAGACATATCCAGCGATTGTTAAAAGATTTAACAGATAAGGGTATCATACGTCGTGAAGGTGGACGTAAACTCGGTAAATGGGTGGTAATTAAACAGGATGGACAGTAAGGATAAATATATATCACAACTTGAATCAGAAAACCGTTATCTCAGGCGATTGCTTGATGATAACGGTATTGTTTATGATTATGATGCTCATTTGAGAAAATCAAGAACTGAAGTTGGTGATATTATCTTTCCAGAATTGACAGCTGAACACGCAATTCAGTTTTACTCTTATTTTAGGGGTAGGAAGAATGTGTATGTAAAGCGTTCTCCCAAGAAAGGCTATTATACACAGTGTAATAATTTTTGGAAAAGTGTATGTCCTAAAGCCAAGGGAGATAAGATCAAATGTCAGGAATGTCCTGCAAAGGATTATACTATTCTAAAGATACCTGCTATTCTTGCTCATTTAAGAGGACGTAGAGAAGATTGCAGTGATGTTATAGGTTTGTATCCTCTATTCCCAGATGGCACATGCTGGTTTCTTGTGTTTGATTTTGATAATCACGATGAAGATAATGCTGTATGTAAAGATTGGGAGCAGGAAGTGGACGTAATACGCAAAATGTGCTATTCTTTAGGAATTGATGCATTGGTGGAACGTTCCCGCTCAGGGAATGGGGCTCATGTATGGATCTTTTTTCAGGAGGCTATTCAAGCACAGAAAGTCCGCAAGTTTGGTGAAGCGTTATTGGCAAAAGGAGCAGAATCTGTAAGTGTAAAAGGTTTTTCCTATTATGACAGAATGATGCCTATGCAAGAATATCTGCCAGATGGTAAATTAGGAAATCTGATAGCGTTACCTCTGCAAGGACAAGCTCTCAAAAGAGGAAACAGTGCATTTGTAGATGATAATTGGGAACCATACAAAGATCAGTGGAAACGTCTGTTGAATACAAAGAAACTTTCAGAAAAAGAGATAGATGATTTCATAAATCTGTGGTGTCCTGGCAATGATGCCATGGAAATATTCCGCAATAACTGGAATGAGGATGATACTCAAAATATTCCACTATTTGGTACCAGTTATTCTTCCCAATCTGGGCAATTCAAGTTAGAGGATGCTGTTGGGAAGATGAAGGTAATCTTGTCTGATGGCATTTATGTTGAAAAACACAATTTGAGGCCGCGTCTCCAGAATGCTATCCGCAGAATAGCTGCATATTCAAATCCCAAGTTCTGGGATAATTTGCGTTTGGGCGTATCTACTAAAGAAACACCACGCATCATTTATTGCGGCTATGATATTAACGATTATATAGTAATTCCCAGAGGCTGTTTAGATAATTTTAAGGCTCAGCTGGAGATGTCACGAATTCCTTATGAATTGTGCGATAAAAGATTTAAGGGACGCAGTATTGATGTTTCATTTAATGGAAGTCTATATCCTGAACAAAGTATAGCGGCTTCAAAGATGCTCTCTTTTGATTCAGGTATTTTATCAGCTACAACTTCTTTTGGAAAAACTGTATTGGGCTCATATCTGATATCGCAAAGAAAGGTAAACACATTGGTGTTGGTACACAATGTGGAAATTCTTAACAACTGGATAACAGATTTAAGCCGCCTTCTTACTATAAATGAGGAATTGCCAACCTATACAACGCCAAAAGGACGGATTAAGAAACGATCATCATTGATAGGTACATTCTCTTCCCAGAAAGATTCAACAACAGGAATTATAGATATAGCAATGATTACTTCTTTGGGAAAAGAAGATAATATAAATCAGCTTGTACGTAATTACGGAATGATAATAGTTGATGAGTGCCATCATTCCGCAGCAGCTACTCACGAAAATGTCTTGAGGGCAGTTACTGCAAAATATCTGTATGGAATGACAGCAACGGTCAAGCGTGCAGACAAACAGGATAAGAAGATATTTATGCAATTAGGCCCAGTCCGTCACAGCTACACTGCAAAAGAACGTGCCCTGAAACAAGGTATAGGGCACTTCATATATCCCCGTTTTACGAATCTTATGGATATTGATTCAGTCTGTGAGAAGCATATATCAGAAGCATACCGTCTTGTTATGCATAGTGAACTGCGCAATAGTCTTATTGTCTCAGATACAATTGAATGTATTAAGATGGGCAGAACCCCACTGGTTATGACAAAATATAAGGAGCATGCCAATATGTT
>JAZRCK010000007.1:0-17808 GCA_045659725.1 Candidatus Egerieisoma sp. | reverse complement strand
GATGTCACCTCTCTTGAAGAGGATCTGTCCGATAGAGTTTGAGATTGCATGAAGACTAGGCTTCAATCCATATTGCTTCTTAGCGATGATAAGCAGCAGGTAGTCACAAATGGCTATCCATATCTGCGTGTAGACAGCATTGCGGGTTGTACCGTAAAAGGTCTTGATATGCAAATGCTGCTTAATCCACTTGAAGAAGATCTCAATCTGCCAATCTTTCTCGATAAGGTTCTGCAACAGTGATTGAGTCAATCGAGAAGTTGTTAGTGAGGAACCGATAGACTTTTCCATCTCTAAAGTCCTCATATACAATGAGCCTAAGGTTATCTGGATACTTTTGAGAAGTATAGTATCCGGTTAGTTTAAAGTCTCATCGGAGACAAGTCCCGTTTGAGTATCAACTTCTCTAGACTCAACAGTATCGTACACCATATTATCCTTGGCTCTGGTGACAAACCATGCGTGATTTTGATGAAAGTGCTTATAGAGCGAATCAAACTTCACATAACCTTTATCCATAAGATAGTAGGCATTTGCCACGACGGGTATTTCATCCATAACCTTGGAATCATGAATAGAGGCCTCTGTAAGGCGGATAAATATAGGAATGGAACCTTTCAAGTCCATCAGGGTGTGCATCTTAAAGCCTCCCTTGCCATGTTGGAGAGTTGCCCATGGACACAGTGTCAAACACAACTCAATGGTGCTGCTGTCAAAAGCGCAAACCATTTCATCAAGGTCAATCCTAAGCTTTTCTCCTTCGTACAGCTTCTTGGCCTTCTGTATCAGGATATAGCCAAAGTCCTGATAGATACGCCAATCCTTTTTCTCGTTCGCTTCAGCCAGTGTAGATTTAGACATAATCTTAAGGCCAGACCTATACAAGTCCTGCGAACAAAGATCAAGAGTAGTCTCAATATCTCTCAAACCACTGCGATTAGTGAACTGTGCAAAGCTCATTACCAGAAATTGATCTCGGCAATTGAACTTTATAGCATGTCTGTCACCGATATATCGTTTGACGCACTTGCTGAATTCATACTCGGTGAAAAGAGACATAAGTTGCGCGAAGATTGTTTTGCCTTTATTCATGGTCTGCAAGAACTGGCTCTAATGCCGTTCCGCCAACTTACGAGTTCTAATCGAAAAATAATTTTCACTTTGTAACTTGTTAAAATTTAAATTGTTAAACAATATTGGAGATTTTTTCTCAGGACACTAATGTAAACTTATCTAATATAACTGGTGAAATATCTTACGCAGGTAGGTATCTATATTCATACTTCTATCTATACAAAGCTTCTTTCTGATAACAGCACTTATGTTATAGAATGACTTCATCTCAAGATAATTGGATATCTCACTACCATTCAAGCCTATACAATATAAGCAGCAGCAAGCTATTTCTCTTTCTGAAAGGTTTCTTTCAAGCAGATATTCAATGAATTTTGGATGAGACAATGTGAATGATTGTCTGGTAGAATCTAAAAAAAGTCCTCTATTAGACATTAACTCATCAAGTTCTTTCAAGGCCTCTTTTGAAAATGCAGAAGAAATATTTGCAGCAATAACCTTATCTAGTATAGCCAGACGCTTCTTTACCAACTGCAGCATGTTAGGATCCATCTTATCCTTGCCCTTATTAATTTCAATTATTTTTTTCAGCTTTTCATATTCCCTTAATGTATCAACACATTTCATCTCATAATTTTCCTTTTCAAGTCTTAAGTGCTCGAGTTCCTTCTTTCTTAAATTGGATTCTTCCAAATGATGTTTATACAAAAGGGATAACACTAAAATCACAGCCAAAACTCCTAGACCAAGTATCAAGATCAAATATTTATGCCTTATTGCCTTCAATTGAGAAGAATATCTCTCTTCCAAAAACTTCACATCTGTTTGAGTCGACCTATAATATCTGCTTTGAATCAATTTGTCACTTTTAACCAAAAGTTTATAAGCTTTTTCATAATCTCCAATTTTACTGTTAATTTCAGATAAAAGTGCATAGTAAGTTGCATCAGTAATGCTACCAGTAGGTTTATGTTTTTCTATATATTCCAATGAAGAATTATAATCACCAATCTTATAATATGCATCAGCTAATGCCAGCCAATTAATTCTGGCCTTACTCTTTTCTAAACCAATAATCTTATCAACCACTGCCATAATAGCAACAGTATCAGTTTGAGGCAATCGAGCTAATTTAACAGAATAGTATACAGCCTTCTGAGAAGGTGTCAATTTATGCCAATACTGTTCAATTTTCTGGAGATATTCATCTGCCAAATCATACAGACTACTATTATTCATTATTACAGCTATGTTATTCAAATTATTCAAAAACCTAGTTGTATCCCCTCCTTTCAAGAAATAGTCAGATGCCATATTGGCCTGCTCTATAGCTGTGCGAAACTGAAATATTGTATTATATAATACAGACTTGGCACTGTACAACCTGCCTGCAATAATATAATCTCTGCTCTTTTTCACACATTCTTCTGCACGTAAATAATTGTCCATAGCCTCATCATATTTTTTTGAGTTTATAAAGACTCTGCCATTGTACAAGTATGACTTGAGACACTCCTCGGCAGTTCCATGCTTTGAATAGTAAACTACAGCAATTGATGTAAGGCTGTCATCAGTTACATCTATGTAGTTTTTATCAAGTGCTATGGATTTGAGCAGGGCATACCTGGCCTTTTGGGATGCAGATGATATTTCATCTGACTTCAGCTGGTTTAGGATTGCCAAGGAACTATCGGGAAAATGCTCAAGACAATTTTCAGCATGATTGAGTATTGATTCCAATTGTTTGTCTGGCCGGCTGCAGTTTGTGCATAGGAAAGCCAATGATAGTAGTATTATGGAGAGATATTTGAACATATTGCTATTTAATTTCTTCAAATTTAATTCAAAACCTCTGAACAAATGCTTAATTGAGAATCATCAACCCTTACAAATCTTTAATATTGTCCTTACTTGAAGTTTATTATTCAAACATATAAGCAACTGATAATCTACGATTTAAAAGAACATACATCAGGCAACTAAATTATAATAAAATACCATAACCAACCTACATTACTGATACACAGAATGTTATACCATTAAAGATTACACAACCATTCAGGAACAGGCAAGACGGGAGATTGGGTAGATATAAATTAAAAAGAGAGCAACCCATTCATTTTTGAGTTGCTCTCCTTTAAATTGTACCCTTTACCAGGGAAAGTATTTCCCCAATAAATCCTAGAACAAATATCCGGTATTGATGTAGAATGCACCGTTGCCGTCCTGCTTGCTGTATTTGCCTACAGGCTTGCCGTACTCAAGACAAACAATGAAGTTCTGGTTCATGATGAATCTGAAACCTGCACCTACAGTTACGTGAAGCTTGTCTGATGAAAGGCCTTTCTTCATGTACTCGTTGTACTCGGTCATGGCGTATCTGTAATCTGCATCAGAAGCAAAGTCAGATGCTGTGCGGCCAAACGACATGTCATAATCCTTGGTTACCATTGTACCGTCGCTGAAGCAGTTAAGGCCAAGGGCAATATTCTGGTTACCCATTGTAAATCTTGCAAAACGCCATCTTGCCTCTGCGTTGTAAGATGCCATATCCAAGCCCTGTACACGGTTACGCATAATACCGCGGATTGTACGGAAACCTCCCATACCGTCGCGGTCATATGACTGTCCCATAGTGGTAATGTACGGAAGCACATAGTAAGGTGCATCTTTGCCGAATGTACCCTGGTAGTTCAATCTGTATGCCAAGGTAAGGATATCATCTTTCACCACTGGAATGTAATGGCGGAAAGTTGCCGAGTATTTGCTGTAAGGGTTGGTGGTTCCCAAGAATTTAGGGGCAAGGGTTACGTGTGCCTCAGCCCAGATTCCTGTTGAAGGGGCAGCTTCCTTGTCTCTTGTGTCATATAGCAAACCCAAACGGATTGTGCTGTTTGTGCCTCCATCGGCTACATCATCGGGAATAATACCCCATTTGCGGTACTGTTCAAACAAGGTTGTCTGGTCATCGGGAAACTTCTCGGAATCATCCTTGCCTTTGTTTATCTTCTCGCGGTCAATTGCATCCTGCTTGAAGTGGCTCAAGTGGTAACCGGCCTCCCAGAAGAGTTTGTTATCCCAAAGGTTACCTATGAAATCTGCCTTGAACAGCGCTGCAAGGCGTTTTGTGCGGTAGTATGGGGTGTAGATATATGAATCGCCGTCCTTGCCGGCATCCACTTTCTCATAATCAAAATACGACTGGTATCCGTTGAATCCGTAGAAGTCCATTGCATTGTCGTTGGTAACGGCAAGGGCTGTTGAGAAACGGATTCCCGGGATAAGGAACTTGCTGTCGTATGACACTACAAAAAGCTGTGAGCCTTTTGTAAAGAACGACGCCTCAAAATACCACTGCTGGCGGGTGTTTGGGTATACTGTACCGTCTCCAAAATCGTAGATGTTAAGGAGTGCACCAAGCTGGAATCCTTTGTCGGCATCAAATGCAACTGCAGGGAGCGGACCAAAGCTGTAGCCCTTCTTTACAATCTCCTTTTTCTGGGTTGCCTCCTGCGCCATTGCCGTGAATGCACACATTAGAGAAAGCAACATTACAAAAACAGTCTTTTTCATCATATCAGGTTTTAGTTGTTTTCAATATTAATCCTGCAGCATCTGTCTTATCTGGTCATAGATACCACGTAACTTCTTGTTACGCATAAGCCTTATATCAGATTTCTCAAGTCTGAACATCCTCCACATCTCATGGGCAACAATAGGTGCCGGCAAGAAGAGCAATACACCTGCAAGGGCATACTCCCATGGTGCAAGCGAGAATGCTATAGCTGCATAAATGATCATAAGCAAAGGCCACACAATAAGATTGAAAATGAATCTTACCGAGTTACGGAATGCATAGTCCTTAAGCAAAGTGAAGATCTTTGCACATGCAAGGTTTATAGGGAGCACAAGCAATGATGCCGGAATGCTGTACGGAAGAAGCAACAGAGAGAAAAGGAATCCCAATCTCCTCTGTTTGAACCCGAACCTGTTTGTAATTGAAGAGAGGCTTATCTCCTTGGAAGTACGTTCTGCATATGCCTTGTTTCCAAGTTCCATCAGTTTACTGAACTTTTCGGGCTGGTTTTCCTTCATGGCCCCAATCTTCTCAAGCAGCGCCTTGTTGGCCTGGAAATGGGCAAACTTGCGGTTCAATCCTCTCACTTTTGCAGCCTTCACCATCTCCATACGCTGCGGTTTCATTCCTGCAGCACACACCTCATAGGTGGCATTGTAGTTTTCATCGTCGGGAATAAAGGTAATGAGTGATTTTATTCTTCCCGACAGATCATCCTTAAGGACATTCATCTGCTCTTGAGGGGTAAGTTCTGCATGAGCCTTCATGAACTCACCTACATTTATAGGTTTGCCAACCTCAACCCTTACAGTTGAGCGGAAACGGAAAAAGTTGCCGTACTGCAAACCTACCGGAACAATGTACAACGGGGTATCCCCCATCAGTTCCACTGCCTGGAATGCAATCCTGAAAATACCTTTTGAAAGCGGCTGGGCAGAGTGCTTTGCAAGATGTTGGCCCTCAGGGAAAATACAGAAAGGTATCTTGTCCTTGAGTACATCTACAGACTTTTCAATGGTTTCATTGTTTTTCTTTACCTCATTTATACCGTCACGCATACGCATGATTGGCATAATCTTGAGGAATTTGAACGCCTTTGCCAGAAAAGGGTTCCTGAAAATGTCTGCACGGGCAACAAAAACCTTGGGCTTCTGATCCATAGCCAGGATGATAAGTGCATCCATAAGGGCATTGGCATGGTTAGGTGCATAGATCACCGCCCCGTCGGCAGGAATATTTTCTGTTCCTATATATCTGATTCTCTTGTATGAGAGCTTGAGCACCGCATCTACATAATGACGCAGGAATGCATAGGCCCTGTTATAATCCTGTATTTTCTTCTCTTTTTTTCTTTTAGCCATAATTAAGCATTAAGTGGTGTCCTGCGGAACAGGTACGATACTGTCAATCCCGATATGATATGCCATATTCCCCACCATGCTGTAAGGATAAGCATTCCGCCATAATGGCCATGCCATATCTCAGGAGGGAAGATGGATGGATTGAACAGCAACACAAGTCCCAATCCGGAGTTCTGGATACCCACCTCTACGGTAAGTGCCCTTCTGTCCTTAATAGGGAGTTTTGTAAGCATTCCGCCAAAATATCCTGTTGCCAATGCTGCCCCGTTATGGATCAGAACAATAATGCAGATGAAGTGAAGGTGCTCAATGAACAGTTTCCAGTTCTGTGAGAACGAAACCACCACCATTGCAAGGAACAACAGAATTGAAAGATATTGTGTTGGTTTTGAAATCTTTTTGGTAATGCCAGGGCAATACTTTGCACACAACATACCCAATACGATTGGAACACCCAAAAGGAGCAGAATCTGCTCAAGCATAGGGAAGAACGGAATTACCAATGTAGGGATATTGCTTTTCATTGCAATGATCTGGCTGTACATTGAACCCCAGAAGAAGAAATTGAACGGTGTAACCAGTGGCGCAAAAGCTGTAGTGATTGCGGTAAGCGATACTGAAAGTTCAATGTTTCCTTTAGATAGGGAAGACATGAAGTTTGAGATATTTCCTCCCGGACAGGATGCCACAAGGATCATTCCAAGCGCAACCATTGGGGTAATAAGCGGTGAAAGTGCAAGTGCCACTGCAAAGGTAACTGCAGGAAGTCCTACCCACTGAAGCAGGATACCTACTATAACTGATTTGGGATTTTTCCATACATCCTTGAATGTCTGCCACCTGATTCCAAGTGCAACACCAAACATTACAAATGCAAGGATAATGTTAACAATGGCCAATCCGCCTTCTCCAAAGTTGATTGACAAGCTATTAAGAGCTTCTAACTGTTCTTTCATTCTAGTTTTTGTTATAGGGAGAACACTCTCCAATATAAGTTTAGGAAAATAATCCGCAAATATACAACTTTATTCCTAAAGTTGTTCTCCCGGGAGATATTATCCGCTTTTACTATTTTAAAAGTGTAAAAATAAAGGCTCTACAGAAGAGCCCCTATAAGTTTAACCACAAACGCTGCAATCCAGGCCATCGCACAACTGTAAAGAGTCATGAACAGAGCCCATCGCCATCCGGCCTCCTTCATTATTGCCGCTATGGCCGCTATACACGGAATATAGATGAGGATAAACAGCATAATGGAGTAACCCACTGCCGGTGTAAATATCCTCTCACCTATCTTGTCACCGCTCTCATAAGTCTGCTCAACCAATTTGTTCTGCAGGGTTACCTCAGAATCGTCGGGAGACTGGTAAAGGACACCCATTGAACTGAGAATAAGTTCTTTTGCTGCAATTCCGGTAAAAAGGCTCACTCCAATCTTCCAATCGTAATCCAATGGAGCAAATACCGGCTCCACAAACTGACCTATCTGGGCAATGTAAGACTGCTCAATCTGCTCATATTTTTTCTGTGCCTCCAGTTCAAGCAAAGCGGAAGTTTTTTGTGCAACAGGCATGTCACTCACCTCCACCTGTGCTGCAAGTGCCTGATAATCTTTAGAGAACTCTGTCTTATGAGGGAAATACCCAAGAGCCCAAATAAATATTGAACCAACCAGGATTGTTGTTCCCATCTTCCTCAGATACTGCTGGCTCCTCCCCCACATATGGTTTAGGGCATTCCTCACGGTTGGCATACGGTACGGAGGAAGTTCCATCACAAACGGTACGTCATCCTTGCTCCCGAACGACTTCCTGAGCACAAATGCAGTAAACACCGCCATAAGCATACCTATAAAATAGACCGAGAACAGGATAGCACCCTGGTATGC
The DNA here is from genome assembly GCA_045659725.1 of Candidatus Egerieisoma sp. Classification (GTDB taxonomy): domain Bacteria; phylum Bacteroidota; class Bacteroidia; order Bacteroidales; family UBA932; genus Egerieousia. Next base: position 9,908 of record JAZRCK010000007.1, on the reverse strand, counting down.
ACTGAAAAGTGCCGTTACAAACAGCATATATATAGGATACTTTGTACTGCAAGACATGAACGGGATCATCATAATGGTAATGAGCCTGTCCTTGCGGTTCTCCAGCGTTCTGGTAGCCATGATTGCCGGCACATTGCATCCGAATCCCATAATTATGGGAATTACAGATTTGCCGTGCAGCCCAATCTTGTGCATCACCTTATCCATAAGAAAGGCCACCCTGGCCATATAGCCGGTATCTTCCATAAACGAAAGGAACAGGAACAGAATCATAATCTGGGGGAAGAACACTATCACACTTCCCACACCCGCAATGGCTCCGTCAACCACCATATCCCTCAACACCCCCTCTCCAAGCATCTTCCCGACAGTTTCACTCAACCAGGCTACACCGGCATCAATCCACTCAGTTGGATATTGCCCTATTGTAAACGTAAGCTGGAAAGTGAGGAACATGAACAGGAAGAACAGCGGCAACCCGAACCACTTGTGGGTAAGGATCTTGTCAAGCCTGTATTTTCTTCCCTGCTGATTGCCCTCCGCGTGAGTGTATGTTTCCTCCAGAGCACCGTGTATAAAGGCATATTTTGCATCAGTAATAATTGATGCAGAAACATCCTCGTACTCCTTCTCAATCTTCTTTATCTGTTTTGCCGCACAGGCAATGATATTCTCCGTACCTTCAATTGCCGCAATACGTTCCGTAAACACCTTGTCCCCCTCAAGCAGCTTTATGGCAGCATACTGCGGGTGAATTTTACTCTTCACCTCATCATTTGCCTTGATGAGCTGCTTCACCTCCCTCAAAGAGTTGTTGATGGTGGTACCGTAATTTATATGGAAATGGCGGTAATCCTGCTCGGCATCGGTAAAGATGGCAATGATGCGCTCCAGCAGCTCCTGCATACCCTGCCCCCTGGTGGCCACTACCGGTACAAACGGGATACCTATCATCTTGCCCAAAAGGGTGTAATCAAATTTGTCTCCCTTCAGCTCCAACTCATCATACATGTTCAAGGCAGCCACAACCTTAATGTTCATGTCAATCAGCTGGGTGGTGAGATAAAGGTTGCGCTCCAGGTTGGAGGCATCAATCACATTCACCACCACGTCGGGAAGATTATCCAACAGGTGTCTGCGCACATACAGCTCCTCCGGGGTATATTCGCTCAGGGAGTAGGTACCCGGAAGGTCTGTGATATTGATGGTGTATCCGTTGTGGAAGAACTGCGCCGTCTTGAGGTCTACCGTAACTCCGCTGTAATTGCCGGTCTTCTCATTCTTGTTAGCTGCAGTATTGAAGAGGGTTGTCTTTCCACAGTTGGGATTTCCCACCAATGCCACATTTATGGTATTCATCTCCTTGTGCACACGCTCCATCAGCGCCTCGTTGGAAGGGATAGTACCCCCATGGAACGGATGCTCCATATTCCTGTACTCCTCCTTGGATACAATCTCAATGAGGTTGGCCTCATTTTTCCTCAGTGAGATACGGTATCCCATAAGCTCAAGCTCCATTGGGTCTCCCAACGGTGCTTTCTTAATTACTTTAACAGCGGTTCCAGGGACAAAACCCATCTCGGTTATCCTCTTTCGGAACGCCCCATAACCCTTAACTTTGGTTATGATTCCCACCTCTCCAGGGACAAGTGAAGCCAGTACATTTATATTATCGGATGCCATGAGTGCACAAATATTCTAATTTACGGTGCAAATATATGGATTAACCTCTCCACAGGGAATAACTAATTTAGGGTATTTCTTATTTTTGCAGAAAATTGGAAATAAGGGATGGCAAAAAAATCAAACAAAAAGGGTACAAAAGGAAAATCACAAGGGATATGGGCATTGCTGCTCACCATTGCGGCAGTGCTGTTTTATGTTGTAGAGATAGCTGAGATCAGTTTTACAGAAGAAGATCCTAAGCAGACTGAAACTCCTGCACAAACGCCAGTTCAAACTCCTGCTAAAGCTCCTGCCCAAACAGTCCCCCCTGTGCAGCCATCTCACCAAAAGGAGCACAAAACACAAAAGAAGTCTGAGACCGTTGCCCAGCTGGAGATTCCCGTGCTGGAAAAGAAGATCCAAAGCCAGATACTCTCATACAAAGGATTTACAGTTTCATACAACAACAATACACGCCTTCCAAACTGGGTGGCATACGAACTTACTGCCACTGAGGTTGCAGGAGACCTGCCACGCAAGGACAAGTTCAGGCCAGACCCTGCTGCCAAAGGCCCTCAAGCCAACAGGGAAGACTACCGCAACTCCGGCTGGGACCGCGGCCACATGGCCCCTGCTGCAGACATGAAATGGAATGCCGAGGCCATGGGCGAGAGTTGCTACTTCACCAACATCTGCCCCCAGAACCCCCAACTCAACGGCGGCGACTGGAAGGAACTTGAAGATAAATGCCGCAAATGGGCAGAAAAGCACGGCCGCCTGTACATAGCCTGCGGCCCAATAATACTGGGCAATGTGCATGGTACAATAGGTGCCAATGAGGTTGTTATTCCCGACAAATTCTACAAGGTTGTCCTTGCCCGCATCAACGGCGAATACCGTGGTGCAGGGTTCATCTTCCACAACTCACCACTGCGCAAATCCAAAATCAGCACCAAGCCACCTGTAAACAGGCCACTTGAAAGTTACCTTGTACCAATAGACGAAGTTGAGGCCATCACCGGCATAGATTTCTTCCCTGCCCTGCCTGCCGATACCCAAAATAAGGTAGAGAGTGCAAAGGAGATGTTTTAAAGCATCCTCAATGCCGCAAGGTAATCATAATGCTTCCCTTCCTCAATCAGCTCGGCCTTGAACCCGCACTTTGAGGCATAAAGGGAGAGTGTCTGAAAATCAATGTAAAGCCAGTCGAAGGTATTACCTTTCACCTGCTTGTACTGCATCCTGAAATCCACCTCCCCGTAATAATCGCCGGCCAGATTGATCATATAACTGCCGTCCTCATCCTCAAACAGGTATTTTAGATCGCTGGAATCCATATACACAACACCGCCAGGTCTGAGAATCTGCTTCATCTTCATGAAGAACTTCTCCATATTCTCCAGTTTCCCGATGATTCCCGAACCGTTCATCAGCATCAGTACAGTATCATACTCCTGCACCGCTGCCATATTGAAAAGATCTGCCTGGGCAGCACTCACCACTCCCCTCTTGAGCATCACTTCCACTGAAAGGGGAGAAATGTCAATGGCATCCACCTCCTTGCCCATCTGCTGCAGTTCCAGCGCATGGCACCCGCTGCCGGCACCACAATCCAGAATCTTCCCGTGAGCCATCTTGAGGGCTGTCTGCTCCAGCTCAGCCATATCCTTGAATGTACGGAACAGATGCTTCACCGGAATCTCATCCTCATCAAACTGCGATGAAAATACTCTCAACTTGCCCGCCTTGCCGGTTGCAAAGTAGTCTGCTATTGCCTTGCCCATAGGGTCATTTTTCTCTTGTAGAAGTGCTGTATCCATTGATTCTGATTTTTTGCAAAGGTAAATATTATTTCTTCACAGGCTTAACCTTATACCCCGCCTTTTTCAGAAGCTTTATCATACCCTTTTCTCCAGGAAGATGCCCAGATCCAACAACAAACAATGAGGATTGTACAGGAAGAAGTTCCACAATCTGCTTTTTCCAGTTCTTGTTTCTCTCAGATACAAGAGCGTCATACTCATAACGTGTCATCTGAGCTTTGAAAACACTCCACAATGCATCAAGATCCTGTGACTTGTACGCAGCTGTAAGTTCAATCATCAACTCTTTACTGTTACTGTTTTGAGCCATTTCCAATAAGGCATCAGCCTGCTCTTCAAGTGAACTTCCGTAAAGAAGACTCATCTGGTACTCCATTGTCTCAAGGCCAGCAACTTTCTTCCCCTGGCTCACAGCCAATGTCTGCATATATTTGTCCATGCCCGTCATTGATGCAATGTCGGGAATAATATCCATAAGTATCTTATTCTGCACAGTAACCATTATGGTCATAGGCTTCATTGATGAAAACATCTCCAACTGAGCACCAATTGTCTCCTTAAGGTATGCATCCAACAGTTCTTTTTCTTCCTTGCTGAATAATGACAACAGCGTTGTATCTGCAGGCATCATCATCATTTTCTGCATATTCTGCATCTGTGCGGGAGTCATCTCACCCATTTTAACCATATCAAACTCCCCAATCACATAATCCACCTCCTCAAAAGCCTTCATAAGACCGGGAATGGAATCACAGTAAGTAAACGGAATTGCATGATGAGTGCCTAAAATATATGAAGGTTTCTCTATGCCTCTTCCCGATATTTTCCATAAAAGCTGGGCATTAACAGATGGGACAACCAGAAGAACAAAAGCTATAATTGACAATATACGTTTCATCTCACTCAATTTATTTTTCAATTTCTTCAGCTATCTCATCCAAAATACCAAGTGCTTTCTTTTCTGCACGCAAGTGGATAAAACTCATAATTACAACATAGCCAACCAGAAGGAAAATGCCTTTAGCGGAGTTTATTGGGTGTACACGGAAGAATTCCCATAAAAAGGCTCCTATCCACACATAACCTACAACAACAGAAAGAAGGGTAGTTTTCAAAAGTGAACCTTTAAGTGACTTTACTTGTGCATAAAACTCCTTTATATCACCATTAAAATCCAGAGTTCTGGACTGCTGGAACTTCTTGTATGCATATAGTCCTACCTCTATTATGCACGCAACAATAGAGAATACCACTGACCATTGGGCCATTCCGTAGTCCGTTGCCTGCTTGGAGATCAGCCAGCCTCCCAACACTATCCATGCAACCATTGGGACCCAAATGGCATGACGGTTATATTTCTCCATTTTTTCTCTGGCACAGGAGCGGAGAATGCCATCTGTAACAATATTCTGCTCATCCAATTTCCTTGAAAGGATATTGAACTGCTTCCTCATCTGCTCCAGTTCCTGAGATATTTCAAAATTATCTTTATTGTTCATCTTGCTCTGTTTTTGAAGTTCTACATTTGTTTAAGCTTCTCCCTTATCCTTACCAGCTTTACGGAAACATTGTTTGCTGTGATTCCCAAGATTGCTCCAATCTCTTCGTAGCTCATATTCTCCAGCCACATTAGAATGATACTCCTGTCAATGAATCCCAGCTTGTTGATTCTGTTGTATAGCTGCTTGATCTGCATGGAATCATCATCGGTATCCTCATACAGATTAAAGCTTACATCCAGAGGCAGAGTAGGCACCTCTTTCTTCTTTTTCTTTGAATAATTGATACAGGTATTCAGGCTCACCTTCCATATCCAGGTGCTCAGATGCTTGTCCCCCTCAAAAGACTTGAGGCCGTTCCATATGTTTATAAGTATATCCTGGAACAAATCATTCACCTGCTCCGAATCCTTTGAGAACATATAGCAGACCGTATAGATCCTCCTCTTGTTCTCCCTTACAATTCGCGCAAATTCTCTCTCGTTGTTTTCCATAAATCAGGTTGTGTGGATTTGTTTTCTACGTTAAACAACAAACCCTTCAAAAAACTACAGCTATTATGCAAAAATACTCAAATTCTATTGATAGATTTTCGGTAATGAATAATGAGATGAATACCCCGAATTTAGAGGCCACAAAGAACAGAAGCCGGCAGATAAGATGCCGGCTTCTGTTTTTCCATTTATAGTGCTGAGTATGAGACTAAGTCATAAAGAGCACTTTAGTGGTGCAAATATGGTAAATTATATCAACATCACAACAACTTAGAAATATTAATGTTCAGCTTTTTTTATAGGATTATGCTTAAGTAATTCATTTGTATAATTCTGTACTATATCTTTGACATACTTATGGTTAATAGCACTTGGATCCGCAAACCATGTTGGACTGTCAGGATACTGATTGGAAACAATATATATCAGTTTGGTAATCAAATTTGAGCAACTTGGCATTTTTATATTTATATTTGTTATCAAGAGTTGAAAATATATAGCTTCACATATACATATTAGCGTTTGCAAGTTATCGGTTACTTCAGAAACCTGAGAAATTTCACCAGTACTGCCGATGGACTCAGTAAACGTCTGCGCTTTGCGTGGACGGAGTTCATCTATAGTACACAGGCTTTCTCAGGGCCTCTGAAGAATAGATTAAACCTTCCACGCTTTTTTATTAATTTATTAAAATTTCATAATTATGAAAAAGATCATTTTATATGTTATTGTCAGTATAACTTTTCTGGCATCATGCGCTACACCCAAATGGGCAATCATGAGCCTGGACAATAAAGAGATGGTAGAAAAAGTCATGAGCACCAACCCAGAACTTTATGAACGCTACAAAAAGGGGGAAATAGCCCTTGACAAGATAAAATACCGCCAACTTGAAGACGGCTCCACAAAGTATCAGTTCACCTATCACGGGATCCTTAACAACGATGATGACGAGCTGCTTGAATGGATCTGTATTTTTTCACCAGTATTGAACAACTAGCCCCAGTCCAAACCACATGAAACACCTCTCATACCTGGCTGCAATAATCTTGCTTGTTGCATGTAACGGCAAGCCGGCTCTTTCTGAACATGAAGTTATCTGCAAAATAAGCGGAAAAGGATTCGACGCCAAGAATATAAGAATACATCTGGCATGGACAGATTTTCGTTTTGATGACAACTATCAGGAAATTGATGTAAAGGACGGCTGTTTTGAGGCAGATGTGGTCCTTGATACAAACCAAGTATATGAAATCTGCATTCCCGACTTCCCTGGAGAGTGGTCTTCCTACAAAATAGCACATTTCTTCTTCCACAAGGATGGTGTGAAATTTGGAATGGAGACATTTGCTGATGATAAAAGGATCATTGTTGAAAATCCTAAAGGCAACAACAACACTTACTACAGCTACAAAAGCCTTAGAGACAAAATCTACATGGATTGGTACACCAGACTTATGGCATCACAGGACAGCCTGCACAATAATAAACTGATGTACAACCATACATGGGAGAAAATGTGGGATGCCCAGAGAGACAAGAAACTGTCACAGGAAGTGAAAGATAGCTTGAGAAACGAAGCGAACAAACTGAAAATGAGCGGAGATCACAGAACGCCAGCCGGAATGGCATGGCATAGGGAGTGGGTTGCTTACCGCACAGAAAAGCAGGACTCAGACTACCGTCATCTGCAACAATTCCAGCCCGACAAGACTTCTCTTTACATGATAATGGACAATATCCGCATATCACTGTCCAATTCCACAGACATATCAAAATGGTTGAACATCTACGAAGAGAAATACAAGAATCTCTTCCCAAATGACAGGATGCACAATCTCATTTCAGAGACAGCAAATGCTACTGCAATGATAGAGGGGAGACATTTCATAGACTTTACTCTTCCCGACAGATCCGGCAACAGCCAAACCCTCTCAGAACTTATTAAAGGGAAAGTGGCAGTTCTTGAACTTTGGGCTTCATGGTGCAGTTCATGCAGGGCAAATGCCAAATCACTCATCCCGCTGTATAAAAAATACCACAACAATGGCTTTACCGTTGTAGGTATTGCCAGGGAATACAAAGAAACCGGCAGCTGGAAGAATGCCATTCAGACAGATACCTACCCCTGGCCCAATTTGGTTGCTATGGAAGAACACCACAGTCTGTGGGCGCAATACGGCATACCCAACGCAGCCGGCAGAACCCTTCTCATAAATGCTGATGGAATTGTTGTAAAGATCAACCCTTCTGCAAAGGAGGTAGAAGAATATCTGACGGCACAGCAAAACAAATAAAATCACAAAGCCGGATCAGAAACAGTCTGACCCGGCTTTCAGGCATCAATATTTACATTGATTGTATTATCTCATCTGGAACACAATAGGAATCCTCAAGCATTGCTCTACAGGTTTGCCTCCCGATGTAGCCGGTTCCCATTTAGGCGATTTCTCAATAATAGAAACCACCATATTGTCCAAAGATTCACACACACTGTCAAGTACTGTAACATTCTTTACAGAACCATCTTTATCTACAACAAATGACACTTTCATTGTGCCGGTATGCTTGCATCCTTTTGGCCTGTAAATCTGTGAAAACAGCCACTGCGAGAACCCTTCCATACCTTTCCCCTGGAAAGAAGGCATAACATCAGGCTCAACCATATAGAAGCTTTCTTTATTCACAACCTCATCGCTGTATGAAACAACAGTAATAGGATCCATCTCTTGCTGCACCTTCAAAGTGATGACGATAGCGCCGTTCGCAGCCTTATCGCCATACTTCTCCTTTGCCTTATCATTCTTCAACACTGTAATTGAACTGATGCGCTGAGGGGCAATCTTGTCAAATTCTTCTTTTGAAATCTGTTTCTCCTCTCCCCACGCATAACGGAGAATATACAGGGGAGAATTTTGCGGAGCAACCAACTCTGCAGAATTTTCATTAATTTTGTGTGCCGGTTGATAAACCGTACGTGCCTGCAAACCAATGCACAGGCAAACAAGCGGAAGGATATACACCAGCCGCAAGCCTCTTGAAAGAGGTGATTTTGATTTTGTCATCATAGTAATACGTTTTTTAAGGATACTGTGATTCAAGCTGTTGGCAACTGAGTAGCCGCTCTTGCCAACGGCTTTTTTTATAAGTAAATATTGATACTCCCTAATATTTGCACCTGAACGGAGCACTGCATCATCTGCCTCAAACTCATGCAGATCCTGCAGGTCTGAACGCAACATCCAAATAGCCGGATTGAACCACTGGAACGCAGCCATCACATCCACCAGCAGCAACTCCACCGAGTGTCCATAACGGATGTGGGCCTTCTCATGGGCAAGGATTGCATCAGGGTTCTCCATAAAATCCTCCTCAGACATTACAATATACCTCATCCAGCTGAATGGTCCTTTACCGCTGTCGGGAACAACAACTTTACATCCATCCTCCTCCATAACAATTTTCCCCTTCCCGACAATTTTAAGAATCATAACCACTGACACCACTACCCTTGCAAGCACATAGAATACTCCCACCAGGTACACTACAACCAATGCCATGTGCCACCACGGTGAAATATCACCGGATGCCGGAAATTCATCTGCCAATGTTCCGGCAAAAGTCTCCACTGCGCCAACTGCAACTGTACTTTCCGCAGGCAGATGAACCGTTATAATGCACAGCGGCAATATAAAGGAAAACACTGCAGTACCAACAAGCACAATCCTGTTGAGCCGGTGGAAAGTCTCCTTCTTCAGCAGTGCCCGGTAAAACAGGTAGAATACCAGCAGCACAACCGCAGCCTTGCATACATATAAAAGAAAATCCGTCATTTCTGTTCCCCTTTCTCTATAAGTTCTATGAGTTCCTTCAATTGGGCCAAGGTAATTTTCTCCTCCTTAACCAATGCAGATACTGCACTCATGTAAGAATTGTTGAAATACTTGTCTATAATTCCCATCAAGGAACGCTGCTTGTACTCTTCATGAGTAACCCTGGCAAAATACTGATAAGTTGGGCCATATGCCTTATGATCTACAAACCCCTCCTCCTCCAGCATCCTTACCTGGGTGGACAATGTTGAAAAATGGGGTTTGGGATCGGGGTAAAGTTCCCTGAGTTCCCTTACAAACAAAGGGCCCTGCTCCCAAAAATGGTTCATTATTACCTCTTCCTTTTTTGTCAGCTTTTTCATATCAACTAAATTTTCTACAAATATAACTATATTTTTTAGTTGCGCAACTATCGGGAGTAGTTTTTTTATGGTAAATGGTTACTTGAAAGATAGAACTGTAACATAAAGATGAGGTTGCTGGACTTGTTTTTGTGTGCGATGCGCGGCTTGAATGTAGCTGGGCACCGTTGGGGAGGACCGGGCACCATTGGGGGAGGATCGGGCACCGTTGGGGAGGACCTGGCACCGTTGG
>JAZRCK010000006.1:0-21771 GCA_045659725.1 Candidatus Egerieisoma sp. | reverse complement strand
GGAGTTCTGCTCCAATGTAGTGGAATCAGATGACTATGTGGCTATGAGGTTTAGTTTATCCACTTTGCTATATACTCAAAACGGACTAAACTTGTTTGTGCATTGACAGCATAAAATATGCTGGCGAAAAAAGAAATCATTGCAACTTCTCTTTTCGTCAGCATTATTTTTGTACCTTTGCGATGTCGGAAGCGAAAGAAAATAGAGATAATCGCCTACCACGATGAAAATTTTTGAGGTGGTATTTTAGCATTACTATTTTCTCAAAATCTCCGATTTTGTATGCAAATTGTATGTTATAAAATTATATTACAATTATAAAATTTACAAGTAATAGATTGATAATTAAGTAGATATTTAAGGTTGACAAATCAGTAGTTTATTTACGGTAAGTAAATTAGAATTTATAATTACACCTTTTGACTGTCGGGAGTATTTATTTTGCATATAAAAACAAAAAAACCCAACTGAAACCAGTTGAGCTTTTTGTGCGGGCGAAGGGACTCGAACCCCCACGCCTCTCGGCACTAGATCCTAAGTCTAGCGCGGCTACCAATTACGCCACACCCGCATTGCGTTTGGGATTGCAAAGGTAGATATTATTTTTACAAATCCAAACTTTTTGTTAAAAAAGTTGAAAAAATTTATTCTTTGTACAAAATCATGCTTGCCCAGTTGTCAATATCCCTGGTTGCAACAAGCTTGAATCCCTTTTCACTGGCGCAAGACTCCAGAACCGGGATATCTTCTGTATAGAACCCGCTCAAAACAAGCACTCCCCCTTTGCGCATACCTCTGTAGTAGGTATCCATATCCTGCATGAGGATATTCCTGTTTATATTGGCAAGGATAAGGTCATATTTGTTTGCCTGAATAAGCGAGCCGTCGCCGTACAATGTGTGCACAGCCTCAGCCAGTCTGTTCTTCCAGGCATTCTCCTTGGCAGAGTTTACAGCAACAATATCCACATCTATTGCATGTACAGCCCTTTTTGCCCTCATTTTGGCAGCAAGGATTGCAAGTACACCTGTACCGGTACCCATATCAAGCACCTGTTTGCCGCGTACACTTCTCCAGCCCCCCAAAGGACCGTTTGCACCACAAAGCTCCGCACTCATTTCTCCCTCGCCGTTCAAATCAAGCAAACCCTTAACCATCATTGTGGTTGTCTGGTGGTGTCCTGTACCAAAGGCCATCTTTGGCTCAATACGGATATTGTATTTGGTAAGTGGAAGGTTCTTGTGGAACGGTGCCTTCACTGTAACCAGCCCGTCAATGAAGATAGGCTCAAAATCAGACTCCCAGGTCTGGTTCCAGTTCTCCTCCTGAATAAATGACGTAGTATACGACACTTCAAATCCGGAAGCACCTCCATTGAAATAGCTCAAAACTGTCTTAAGGTTCTGCTGGTTGAAATTATCCTGACCAATATAACCCTTTAGGAGAGGCTCCTCCGTAGAGAAGCTCTCAAAAGGGATATCATCCAACATAGCCATTACAATTTCTGCATTCTCCTCTGTATATGGAGTAATCTCTATTGCAACCTCTATGTAATTCATTCTTTAATCTGTTTTAAATGATTAGAAGCTTTTTGCAATTGCTACAAAGTCATCAGCAACCAAAGCAGCACCGCCAATAAGACCACCGTCAATGTCTTTCTGAGCGAAAAGCTCTTTAGCATTTGAAGGTTTACAGCTTCCGCCGTAAAGGATAGTGATCTCCTCAGCCAAAGCACCAAACTGCTCAGCCAAAGTTGCACGGATGAAAGCGTGGATCTCCTGAGCCTGCTCGCTGGTAGCAGTCTTGCCTGTACCGATAGCCCAAACTGGCTCGTAAGCAATAACAACATTCTTCATCTGCTCTGCTGAAAGGCCGAACAATACCTCTTTTACCTGTGAGCCAACAACCTCAAAGTGTTTGTCAGCATCTCTCTCCTCAAGTTTCTCGCCAACACAATAGATTGGAGCAAGACCCTCAGCAAGGGCAAGGTTGATTTTCTTTACAAGTTTCTCATTGGTCTCACCGTAGTACTCCCTTCTCTCAGAGTGGCCAAGGATAACATATTGCGCACCAGTTGAAGCAACCATCTTTGCAGAAACCTCACCAGTGTATGCACCTTTAACCTCATCAGCACAGTTCTGTGCAGAAAGGCCAATTACTGAACCCTCAAGAACTGCACCTACAGAAGTGATGTGCACAAAAGGTGGAGCAACTACCAATTTAACCTCAGCAGGAACCTCTGAAACTTTTGCCAAAACATCTTTTGCCAACTGAACGCCCTCAGCAACAGTGGTGTTCATTTTCCAGTTGCCTGCAACAATTTTCTTTCTCATAATTATCTCTTTTTTCTTTGTTATTTAGTCAAATTTTGCGGTGCAAAAATAATAAAACCACATACAGAAAGCAAAATAATATTTATTAATCCCGACAGCACACCGCAAAAGGGAAATATCCCGAAAAACCCCACAATTCCAGGACAAACCATCGCAACAGAAGGAAAATGTCCCAGAAAACGCCACGAAACCGGGACAAACCGCCGCGCCGGAAAGGAAATGTCCCGGAAAACCCCACAATTCCAGGAGAAAATCTTCCGGCAGCAACAAAACATCCTTGTTTGGGCGGTAAAACCGGGACAAAACGCCACGCGAAAGGAGAATGTCCTGAAAAGCGCCACAAAACCGGGACAAACCGCCGCGCCAGAAAAAAATATCCCGAAAAACCCCACAATTCCGGGAGAAAATCTTCTGGAAGCAACAAAACATCCTTGTTTGGGCGGTAAAACCGGGACAAAACGCCACGCGAAAGGAGAATGTCCTGAAAAGCGCCACAAAACCGGGAGAAAACTCACCCCGAAAGAAAAATGTCCCGAAAAACCCCACAATTCCAGGACAAACCATAGCAACAGAAGGGAAAGACAAAATATCCCGGAAAACGAAAAAGGGGCCACAAATGATGTGACCCCCTTATTACATATCGGGAATATCTCCTGTTATTTTCTCATAAAATCCTCAATTGCCGAGGCAAGCCTTCTTACACCTTCAATGATGCTTTCATCATCCATAAATGAATAGTTCACTCTGAAGGTATTCTTGCCGCTGCCGTCGCAGAAGAATGCCTCTCCAATTACAAAGGCAACATTTTTCTGCAGTGCAACCTCAAACAGGTCTCTTGCATCATACCACTCCGGAAGCTTTACAAGAAGGAACAGGCCACCATCGGGTCTGGTCCATGAAACACCCTCCGGCATATACTCCTCAAGCGATTTGAGCATAAGGTCCCTCTTCTTCCTGTACATCTCAACTGTACCCACAAGGTTCTTCTCAAACAGTCCTTTCTTAAGGTAGCGGGCAGCCACAAACTGGTCGAAAGTTGGAGAACAGAGGTCTGCCGACTGTTTTGCAAGATTGATCTGGTGGATAAACTCCTTAGGGGCAACAATCCAGCCAAGGCGGAAGCCCGGTGCAAAAGTCTTGGAGAATGTTCCAAGCATTATTGTACGCTCTGGGGCCATTGAGTAAAGGTATGGAAGATGCTCACCCTCAAAACGGATCTCCTTGTATGGGCTGTCCTCAAGGATAAGTATATCATATTTCCTTGCAATCCTTACAAGATACTGCCTCTGCTCAAGGGTCATTGTAATTCCTGTAGGGTTCTGGAAATCAGGTATTGCATAGATGAATTTTGGCTTCTTGCCGGCAAGGCACATTGCCCTTACCACTGCCTCAAGCTCCTCATCCTTCTCGGCACCCACAAGTTTTGCCTGATAGGTAGAGAATGCCTGCAGTGCACCAAGATAGGAAGGCAAGCCGCATATTACTATATCACCCGGATCAAGCAGCACTTTTGCAGTAAGGTCAATGGCCTGCTGCGATGCTGTGGTGATGATTATGTTGTCCTTGTCAATATCAAGGCCTTCGTTTACATATCTTTTTGCAAGTTCCTCCCTCAAGGCCCAGTTTCCGTCTGTTCCGCCATACTGGAGGGCTTTGGCACCTTCCTCTTCAAGAACCTCCATCATAATGGTCTTGAGGTCTTCTATAGGAAAAGTTTCAGGGTTGGGGAATCCACCTGCAAACGAAATTACACCAGGCTGATTTACAACGCTCAACAACGCTCTGATAGCTGAGGGCTTCATGCATTTTGCACTGCTTGAAAGGAACTCATTAAAATCAACTTTCATATTGGTAGGTTTAAAATCCATTAGTGTTTTGTATTACAAATATAACAAAATTACAAATACGGCAACACTTTGCTTAATAAAATTAAGGCAAACTTAAGGCCCGCATCCACCTTGTCAACAACCGTACCCTCCTCTTTGTTTAAGATGTAAATTATGTGTAAATTTGTAGTTCAACTGAAATTTTATGGCTGTACTGAGAATAACAAAAGAGTTCAGGTTTGAGGGGGCGCATGCCCTTCCGGGATACGACGGCAAATGCCGCAACATCCATGGTCACTCATACCTTATGTATGTAACTGTAAAAGGTGAGAACCTCAACGGCACCAACTCGCCCAAAGAGGGGATGGTTGTGGATTTCAAACAACTGAAAGCAATTGTAAATGAAAACATTGTAGATGTATTGGACCACGCCCTCATAATGCACGCCACCTCTCCCCTTTCACAGGAACTGGCCCAGGCATACCCAAATGTTATAATGGTGGATTTCCAGCCCTCAACAGAGAACCTCATCTGCTGGTTTGCACAGGTTCTTTCGGGCAAACTGCCGCAGGGAGTTGAACTGTTCAGCATAAAATTGTACGAGACCGCCGGCTCGTTTGCCGAGTGGTACGCTTCAGACAACATTTAACCGGACCAACCAACCATGCAAAAGATATTTCTTGTAGACGGACACTCCCAGATATTCAGGATGTACTACGCATTCATGCGCCGCCCTATGGTAAACTCCAAGGGTGAGGACACCTCCATCCTGTTCGGATTCACAAAGATGCTCCTTGAACTCATAGCCAAAGAGCAGCCAACCCACCTTGCAGTGGCGTTTGACCCCCCTGCAAAGACCTTCCGACATGAGGCATACCCCGAATACAAGGCAAACCGCAGTGCCGCCCCCGAACTGGTTAAGGCAGCCCTAGAGCCGCTTCAGGAGATACTGGCAGCCTTCAACATACCGGTAGTGATGATTCCCGGCTTTGAGGCCGACGATGTAATAGGATCAATGGCCACCCAATGGGAAAAGGATGACACCCAAATATTTATGGTTACTCCCGACAAAGACTACGGCCAGCTCATCACCCCAAATATCTTCCAGTACAAACCAGGGAAAGGGGGAAATGAAGTGGAAATCATAGGAAAGAAGGAGGTTTGTGAACATTATGGAATATGTGAACCTGAAAAAGTAATTGACATCCTCACAATCTGGGGAGACTCTTCAGACAATGTTCCCGGAATCCGTGGCATTGGAGAGGTTGGAGCAAAGAAACTTATTGGGAAATATGGCTCTCTTGAGAATATAATTGCCCATGCAGACGAACTCCCTGCCAAGCAGCAGGAGGCTGTAAAAAGTTCATTGGAGCAGATTCAGATGAGCCGTTTCCTTGTAACCATAAAGAGAGATATCCAGTTACCTCTTGGTGTGGAGGAGATTACCCTCAAGGGTACAGATTCCGCATCAATTGAGCGCATTTTCAACAGATACGAGTTCAATTCATTGAGGAAACTTCTCCCTGCAGGGTTTGTAAAGGAAGGAAGCGTGCCGGCTGCCACAGCAGAGGATGCGCCATCAGAATCAGAGGCTGCAACGGCAACAGCAATTCCATCACCAAAGGAAATGCCTGCCGCTGAGTTTGCAGCACTTGCGGCAAGTGAAAAGGAGATTGGAATTGTAAATATACCGGGTAAGGCAACCGTACTTGGATGCAGTGCAGGCTACACTATAATTATACAGGGGAATGAGAAGAGCGCAGCAGAGATTCTCCAGAACCCGCTTGTTGGCAAATGCGGATACGGGTTCAAGGAACTTTACAAAAAACTGTGGGACAGTGGCATAAACCTTAAGGGAGATATATACGACATTGAACTGATGCACTATATCATCAACCCAGAGAGGAGCCACAAGGAGGATACGCTTGTAAAAAGTTACCTGGGAATAGATATCAACCAGCTGGCGGAAACCGGCACACAGGAGGAAAACTCCGGAGAACTGTTCCAGGAAGACCTGTTCTCCACCCCTGCAGAACCCGACCTTTTCTCCATGATTGAAGAGCCGCAGCAGAGCGGTATCACTCCAGGAGAAAGCGCCAACGCCGGTATAAGGTGTGCCCTTATGCTCCTTCTCAAGGGGAAAATGGAAGAGGAGCTGCAACAGGCCGGCCAGGACAAACTGTATAGGGAGATTGAGGCCCCTCTTGTAGAGGTACTTGCCAATATGGAACATACCGGCGTAAAAATAGACACTGCCCATCTGAAGGAGTACAGCAAGGCCCTTTCTGCCGAACTTGCCCAGATTGAGGCACAGGCTGTGGAACTGTCGGGAGAACCTGGAATAAACCTCTCCTCGCCCAAACAGGTGGGGGTGTTGCTGTATGAGAAACTGCAGCTCAACCCTAAAGTGAAAAAAAGTGCCAAAGGGAGTTACCCTACAGATGAGGAGACCCTGAATGAGATGCTGGAACTGCATCCTATAGTGGGCAAGATTTTGGAATACAGGGGGATAAAGAAACTTATCTCCACATACACCGACGCCCTTCCACAGCTTATAAACCCCCAAACCGGGAAAATACATACCACATTCAACCAGTCGCTTACCGCTACCGGCAGATTGAGTTCAACCAACCCCAATCTGCAGAATATCCCTATCCGCACCCAAAGGGGCAGGGAGATACGCAGGGCATTTGTCCCTTCTGCAGCCCAGGGAGCAATAATCTCTGCAGACTACTCGCAGATTGAACTCCGTCTGATGGCCCACATGAGCGGCGACCCGCACCTTATTGATGCTTTCAACCGCAACATGGACATCCATACCGCTACAGCGGCCAAAGTGTTCAAAGTGGCTGAAGATGAAGTTACCAAAGAGCAACGGAGCAGGGCAAAGACTGCCAATTTCGGCATCATTTACGGCATCTCGGCATTCGGCCTTTCACAAAGGCTTGGAATGACCCGCACAGACTCCAAAAACCTTATTGAGGAGTATTTTGCATCATATCCAAAGGTTAAGGAGTATATGAACAACATGATATCCACAGCCAAAGAGAAAGGTTATGTGGAGACAATTTACGGCCGCAAGAGGTTTCTTCCAGATATCAATTCCCGCAACGCCGTTGTCCGCAGCTTCAGCGAACGCAATGCTATAAATGCCCCACTTCAGGGAAGCGCCGCTGACATAATTAAGGTGGCAATGATAAACATTTTCCGTCGTCTTGCGTTGGAAGGACTGAAGAGCAGGATGATACTGCAGGTGCACGACGAGCTTGTTTTTGACACAGTTCCAGGAGAGGAGCAGCAGATTGCCGCAATCGTAACACAGGAAATGGAAAATGTGATAAAACTGAGCATTCCGCTGGTTGCAGAATGCGGAGAAGGGAAGAACTGGCTTGAGGCCCACTAACGGAACACACTGGAATTTATGGATATAGAGCATAGAACGGAGACAACAGACCAGCAGCTTGTGCAGGATGCCCTTGCAGGGAACCAGACTGCCTACACCCTCCTTGTGCAGCGCCACAGGGAGCCGCTCCGCCACTATGTAAACGAGTTCCTGGGGCAACTGAAAAACTCCGAAGGGATCATTGAACTGGCCGAGGAGCCGCAGGACATTGTGCAGGAGGCTTTCCAGAAAGCCTTCCAGGCACTCCCTTCCTTTAACCCCCAATACAAGTTCTCCACCTGGCTCTTCAACATAGCCCGCAACATTGCCATAGACTACTCCCGCAAGAGGAAGATTTCAATAGGTTCCAACCTTACTCCCGACAGCTCCCACTCCCTTGCCAACATTGGGAGCGGAATCCGCAACTCTCCTGAGGACAAACTCATCAGCTCCCAGGAGTACCGTTCACTCATTGCAATGATAAACGCCCTGGATGAAAAATACCGTGAGCCGGCCATCCTCCGCTTCATTAAGGAGTATGAATATAACGAAATAGCCCAAGAACTTAATCTTGAGCTAAATACCGTAAAGACACGCCTTAAGAGGGCCAAGGAGATCCTCAAAAGGGAGAACAATCTCTGATTACTGCAGCATGCTGTCAATCTTGGCAACAAGCTGTGCAAACTCATCCTCCTTATACAGGCGAGTAAGCATTACAATCTTGCCCTCTTTATCTATCAGAACATTTCTTGTAATTCCAGCCTCCCTGAGTGCATATTTTGCAAAAATGTCTGCACCCGGATCCAATGCCAACGGGTAAGTGACACCTGTAGTCTCAGCAAATTTCAATACTGTCTCAAGGGGCTCGTCCCTGTCAATACCCATAAGTACAAAGTTAGGGTTATCCTTGTGCCTTAGCCAGATATCCTTCTCAATGAAAGGCATCTCTTTTCTGCACACGCCGCACCAGCTTGCGGTAAACTGGAGCATCACAACCTTCCCTTTAAGGGCTGTAAGTGTAACCTGTTTGCCATCTGTAAGGGTACATGTAAAATCCGGAGCCATATCCCCAACCTTTACAATATTCCCAAGGCTGTCGGCCTCAGGCTGCGCCTTTGTCTGGGAAAACTCCGCATTGCCGGCTCCGCCACCTACTGCTGTTGCCCCTTTTTTGCTGTCGGGATTACATGAAACCAAAACTGCCGCTATGGCAACCATTGCAATAAAAAATCTCTTTACCATATCTTTTGAGTTTAATTTTCTTCCTCACAAATATACAAAAAAAAGGAGACGGCCAAAGGCCGCCTCCCCAATCTGTATATTATCGGATATTAATAACCAGGGTTCTGCTCCAATTCAGGATAAAGCATAATCTCGTTGTGTGAGATAGGAAGAACCACTCTGTAGTCATTCCAGTCAATCTCCTGTCTTGTATTACCTGCAAAGTCCCTGTCATCCAAAGATGCATCCTTTACAATCTTGCCGCCTCTTCTAAGAACATCAAAGAATCTGTGGCCCTCGCCAATAAACTCTTTCTGACGCTCAATCTGAATGCGGTCCAAAGTTGCAACTACGTCTGCTGCAGTAGGATCTGCACGTTTTACAACAGCGTTCAAGTACTCGTTTGCAACATCCTGTTTGCCTGCAAGCTCAAGAGCTGCCTCTGCTGCCATAAGGTAAGCATCAGTGATTCTGAAGATTCTTGGGTTGTTTCTGCGGAATGTATAGCCAAGGTCCTTGTTACCGATGAATTTCTTCAACCAGTACTCACCAGATTTGATTGCGCCGGTCTCAGGATCGTCATAAGCGATCATCTGTGCACGTACATCGTTAGGAGTATCTGCAAAAAGGTCTTTCCAAGCCTTGCTAGGGATAATGTCTGCACCTGCAGCCTTGTCCTCAAACCACATGTTGTGGTACATGGTGTAGAAACCGCCGTCAGAGTCAATGTCACCGGTATTGGTTACAAGGAACTCAAGAACAGACTCGTCATCACACTGTTTGCCCCAGTATGCCAAGTACTCGCTGTTAGGAACCATTCTGTAAGGAGAAGACTCAACTACCTCAGAAGCTGCAGTGAAAGCAGTCTGCCAGTCACCTTTATAAAGGGCAACCTTAGCTTGAAGCATTCTTGCTGCCCAGTAGTTAAAGTGTCCGTCATTCTTTGATTTTGAAAGTTTGGTCAATGCCAATGTCAAATCCTTCTCAACCTGAGCATAAGTCTCTGCTACAGTGTTTCTAGGAAGTTTTGACTCAGAAGGGGCAACAACCTCAGTAAGAACTACAGCACCAAGAGAAGCACCATTGTCCTTCATGTATGGATAGCCGTACAATCTTGCAATATCCCAGTGGCAAAGAGCCCTGATAGCCAAAGCCTGACCTAGAATATCATCTTTCTTTGCCTGGTCAGCTGAGCTCATTACAGGAATGGTCTCAATGTTTGCAATAAGGGTATTTGCCCTCATGATTGTAGTATAGTAGTTCTGCCACATTCCAAAGTATGTGCTCTGTACAGGCTCATACTCCAAAGTGTAGATTGTTCTGCCTGTACCGCTGGCATTAGTAGGATACAGGTTGTCTCCTCTCATATCACCCATATATGGTATATAGCTACCATACATAGTATAGTACTTAAGGTCTGTATATAGACCGTTTGCAACAACTTCAGCATCTGCCAAGGTTGCCATCGCGCTCTCAGACACTACTGAGTCTGTAGGAATCCTGTCAAGAAAACCGTCACAAGAAGAGGCTCCCAACAACACACCTAACGCAACTGCTGTATTATATATAAATCTTTTCATCTCAAATTAAATTATAGTTGGTTCTAATTAGAAGCTTACCTCAAGTCCTAGAGTTACAGTTCTCATTGCCGGCATACCAAAGTTGTAGTAACCGTCAGATGGAAGCTCAGGATCAACATGTAGGCCAGAGAATGTCAACAAGTTTGCACCTGCCACATATACCCTTGCATTGCTGATGCTATATTTCTGAGTGAAAGTCTTAGGCAATGTATAAGAAACTGTAAGGTTCTTCAATCTCAAGAAATCACCTTTATGGATTGCTCTTGAAGAGTCATAGTAACCACCCTCAGTATTGTCGGCAATACGGATTGGAATTGAACCGTCAGGGTTCTCAGGGCTCCAAGTATCAACCTCTGATGCAAGCATATTTCTGTGAGACCAGTAGTAACCGTCAACGCAAAGGTCGTCAGTTGCGTTATCCCACATGTAGTTGCCATACTTGTATGACCATGCCATGATGAATGACAAGTTCTTGTATCTGAAATCAACATTGAATCCACCATAACCCTTAGGCAATGCAGTTTTGCCGTCAAGGATCATTGAGTTGGCCTTGCTTCTTGTTGTAGGGGTGTAGTTGTAAGTATCATAAGGAACAGTCTCTCCTTTGGCAATCTTAGTACCGTTCTTAAGGGTTACATCCTCACTTGCAGGTTTTCCACCCTCATGGAAAGTACCTCTTGCATACATAGGCATACCGGTCTCCCTGTTTACTCCAAGATAATCTCTTGTATAGTACTGGTAGAAGCAGTAACCAGCTTTCCAGATCTGTCTGTTGTTGACCTGCTGCTCACCTTCCTCAGAAAGTGCAAGAACCTTGTTCTTGATTGTAGACCAGTTAGCACCTACTGAAAGGTCAATGTCCTTATCTTTAATGATATCAACATTTACTGCAATCTCCCAACCTTTGTTGCTCATTGAACCGATGTTAGTAAGGGTTGTTGAGAAACCTGTTGTTGAAGGAACTTTTGCATCAAGCAACAAGTCTGTGGTTTTCTTCTCAAAATACTCAATAGTGAAGTTGTATTTGTCAAAGATTGTAGCATCTACAGCCACGTTCCAGTTCTTGTTTTTCTCCCAAGTCAAATCAGTGTTTGCAAGATTACCAGGATAGCTGGCACCTGCAGAACCGTACTGCTCAAAATCATAAACTGACATGTATCCGAAGTAGTCTGAAGGAAGAGTACCGCTGGTACCGTATGATCCTCTCAACTTACCGTCGTTCAACCACTCGTAGTCAAGGAAGTCCTCATTTGAGAATCTCCATGAACCTGAAACCGACCAGAAGTTACCCCAACGTGTCTCAGGAGCAAGTCTTGATGAACCGTCACGTCTGAAAGTACCTGTCAAATAATATTTTGCCTTGTAGTCATAGCTCAAGCTACCCAATGCAGAAAGAAGCCCCTCCTCTCTTGAGTATGCATAACCGTCCTCGTAGTTTGTACCAAAGATAGACTCAGTAGCACCTGCGTAAGAGAAATCAATCTTACCGATTCTTGTCATATGGTATTTCTCTTCCTCAGCCTCCCAACCTGCCAAAGCGGCAACGTGGTGATCACCCCAAGTCTTGTCAAAGTTCAAAGTTGTAGAGCTTACAGTTCTGTTTACATTCCTGTGTCTGTCAGACATGTAACCACCCTGGTCACTGTATGCAGTGTAGTTAGGGTGACCGTATAGCCAACCGAATCTGTCATGAACATATAGCCAGTCTGTGCTCAAAGTAGTTTTTGCAGTAAGGTAATCTGTAAACTTGGCCTCTACAAAACCTTTGATGATCAAACGGTTCTGTTTTGCATCATTGATCTGTGCATTGTAAGAAGCAACAGGGTTGATTGTAGAGTATGAAGAGTTCCATCTCTCAAGATAAAGTGAACCGTCCTCTTTATAAGCATAAGGCCATCTTGGGTTCAAAACAACTTTCCAGATGAAGAATGGGTTATCCTTTGTAGAAGCACCCTCCTGGTGACCCTCCTGGAACTGTCTTGAATACTGCAAGTTACCACCAATCTTAATGAATTTGTTCAAGTTGGTCTCACCGTTGATGGTAGTTGAGAATCTCTGAAGGTTGTCAATTGATACAACACCCTGCTGGTCTGTATAAGCAACTGAAGCATAAATCTTGCCTTTCTCTCCACCGCCTGAAACGCTGTACTCATAGTTCTGTGAGATACCTGTACGGAACAATACATCCTCCCAGTCTCTGTAGATATATTTGTCATAATCACGTGCAGGATAATATTTCTCTACCATCTCTGCAGTATAGTTATCCAATGAACCGTAAGATTTCCATTTGCTTGGGTTTCTCTCACCATAGTTGTACCAAGCCTGTCTGTGAAGTTCCTCCATCTGTGCATCTGAAGCCAAAGGATAGTTGTCATAAGCAAAGTATGAGAAACCTGCACTTGCCTTGAATGTAGATGTCAATTTGCCTGATTTACCTTTTTTGGTGGTAATAAGGATAACACCGTTTGAAGCTCTTGAACCGTACAATGAAGCTGCAGCAGCATCTTTCAATACTGTAATGCTCTCAATGTCACTTGGGTTCAAATAAGACATCGCACTGGTAGACATGTTTCCAGAAGCCCAGTCACCACTGGTTGCAGGAACACCGTCAATTACATACAAAGGTGCATTACCTGCATTGAATGAACCGAAACCACGGATAGAGATGTCTGCCTGAGCACCAGGCTGGCCTGAGAATGAAGCAACCTGTACACCAGGAGCCTTACCTGCCAATACAGACTCAAAGCTCACTACAGGAGCATCTTTCATTGCATCCTGTTTAACCACTGTTGCAGAACCTGAATAAGATCCTTTTTTAACAGTACCGTAAGCCACAACCATAACCTCGTCAAGATTGATGGTCTCAGGAGCCAACGAAACATTAATGATCTGTCTTCCCTGAACAGGAACAACCCTGTCATGGAAACCTACAGATGAAACTACCAAAGTAGCCAACTTAGGTACAGTGATAACGAAATTACCGTCAACATCAGTGGATGTACCGTTCTGGGTTCCCTGCTCCAAAACGTACGCTCCAATGATAGGCAATCCGTCTTCCGATCCGATAACAGTACCTTTCACTGTCACCGTTTGTGCCAACAACATTGTAGTACAGAATGCCATCAGCACTGATAGAATTAGTTTTTTCATCAGATATTTATTTAAGTTAAACTAAAGTTTCCCTATCTTGAATTTTAGTGTAAAATTAAACAAAAAATCCTAACTGCGAGCCTCTGAAAACAAAAAAACCACCCTCCCAGGTGGTTTTTTTATCACTTTATCCCTTGTACAGACTAGAATCTGTCCTCAGAAGATACAGTCA
Organism: Candidatus Egerieisoma sp.; assembly: GCA_045659725.1. Classification (GTDB taxonomy): domain Bacteria; phylum Bacteroidota; class Bacteroidia; order Bacteroidales; family UBA932; genus Egerieousia. The sequence continues at coordinate 8,107 of JAZRCK010000006.1, read as the reverse complement.
ATTTTTTTCTGCCTCTACGACGTCGTGCAGCCAATACTCTGCGGCCGTTAGGAGTTGACATACGCTCACGGAATCCGTGTTTGTTACGGCGTTTGCGCTGTGATGGTTGGAATGTGCGTTTCATATTATGACAATTTTATAATTTTTCAAATGGGAGTGCAAAAGTACGTTTTTAATTTCTAAATACCAAACTTTTTTTATCTTGGAATATAAATGACATACTTCTCCTTAAAGAACTCGTCCCCAAACCACATCTCTATAGGACAATAAGTCATGGTCTTCTTGTTTATCCTACACTTTGCGGCAGCATTCTCCAGTTCCTTATACAACAAACCGCCTTCACCCAGGTCACCTCCCTTAAGGTAAATGATTCCTTTTCCATATTTCCCTTTCACCCAAGGAAGGAAATTGCCCAAATCTGTAACCGCTCTGGAAACAATGAAATCAAACTGCTCATTTATCTCCTCAGCCCTTGCCTTCACAGCCCTTACATTCTTGAGTCCCAAAGCATTTGCCACCTCAGTAACAACCTTAATCTTCTTCCCGATAGAATCAACCAGCAAAAACTCCACCTCCGGGAACATTATGGCCAACGGAATGCCCGGAAAACCTCCGCCTGTACCCACATCCATAATCTTTGTACCGGGCTTGAACAACTCTCCCATCTGTGCAAACTTGGCAATTGCCAGCGAATGGAGCACATGGTGAAGCTGAAGTTTGTCTATATCCTTGCGGCTTACAACATTAATCTTGCTGTTCCACTCTTCATACAGCGGTGTGAGCATTGCAAACTGCTCTTGCTGCTGCGGGGTTATATTCTCAAAAAAATTCTTTACCATTACTCGTCCTCCTCAAGTACTTTGCTCATAGCGTAATTACGCCATTTCTCAATAAGCGCCATCATGTCACTTGGAATCTGATTCTCAAGGAACACGTGCTTTCCTGTTACCGGGTGTTCAAATCCAAGTGTCTGTGCATGCAGCGCATGGCGCGGAAGCAGTTTGAAACAATTGTCTATAAACTGTTTGTATTTGCTGTAGATTGTTCCGTTAAGGATCCTGTCGCCGCCATAGCGGTCGTCATTGAACAGCGGATGTCCAATGGAATTCATATGCACCCTAATCTGGTGGGTCCTTCCTGTCTCCAGCTTGCACTCAATAAGGGTTACATATCCAAAACGCTCAAGCACCTTGTAGTGGGTTACTGCATGCTTACCTATTTCACTGTCGGGAGGAAAAGCCCTGAACTTGAGCCTGTCATTAGGATCCCTCCCAATATTGGCATTGATGGTTCCCTCATCCTCCTTCACATTTCCCCATACAATGGCAATGTATTTTCGCTCAATGGTGTGGTCGAAGAACTGTTTTGCCAGCCCCATCTGTGCCTGGTCATTCTTTGCCACAACCAGCAATCCCGACGTATTCTTGTCAATCCTGTGCACCAGGATACCCATCCTCTCATCGGTTGCATCAGGGCCCTGGCTCACCCCAAGATGGAATGCAAGGGCATTGATGAGCGTACCGCTGAAATGGCCGTGGCCCGGATGCACCACAAGACCGGCAGGCTTGTTCACTACCAGCAAATCATCATCTTCGTATGCAATATCCAAAGGAATGTTCTCAGGTTTAATCTCAAGCCCTCTCCTCTGGTACGGCATTACAATGGTAATGAGATCGTTAGGCTTCACTTTGTAGTTAGCCTTAACAATCTTGTCATTCACCCTCACATAACCTGCATCTATGGCAAGCTGTATCCTGTGGCGCGAGGTCTTCTCCATATGCTGGGTAAGATACTTGTCTACCCTTAGCATCTTCTGCCCCTTGTCTACAGGAAACCTGTAGTGCTCAAACATGGAGTCAATTTCCCCCTCGCCGTCCATCTCCCCGTCATCCTCCACATCGGGGTTCTGCAGATCCCTCTCTGCAATGTAATCATCTATGTTTGAGAAATTGTCAAATATATTATCTCTCCTGGTCCTCTGAGTCATCTTCTTCTTTTATAGGAATCAACGATTTGTCTAATGTAAAGTATACTGTTACCTCAGAGCCGTAAACAGGTGAGGTCTTGTCTTCAGGAAGCTCAACCTCCTGCTTGTAGGCAAACGCTGCAAGGGAGTCCTGCAATGTAACTACAGTATTATCGAAATAAACTTTACCCAGATTGAGCGAATTGTCTATAAGGTAATCCTTTATGATTGAATATGGTTTTCCCGACAAATCAGGCACTATAGCCACACTGTCAGCTTCATTGAGCCCAAGCTTTATATCAATCACGCTCTCGCACTCAAGTTCAACACCAGGTTCAATAGGCTGGCCATTATAAAGCTGCGCAAGCACATTGTTTGTTGCAATGTCCCTCTCATATATGAGCTTGCCTACCCTCAGCTGCTGTGATGCCAGTTCAGACTGTGCCTGACGCAGGGAATGTCCCACCAATGAAGGCATCTTTACCATTTTGGGAGTATTGGCATTTATGGTAAGGAGAATTCTCCTGTTCTTCTTCACCTTGCTTCCAACCTGAGGGTTCTGCTTGTACACCACACCTGGAGCCATCTTTATAATGTGTACAGAGTCTGTAACCTCCAGCCTCATATGGTTCTGCTGTGCAAGTGCCTGCGCATCTTCCACACTCAATCCCGCAAATGAAGGGACCTCAAGTTCCTTGTTGTGTCTTGTAATCACATCAAGCATTGAGAACAATGCAAATACAACTACAGCAACAGCAGCAACTGCCATACAAAGGTGCTTTGTAAACCAGTTCCAGTACCACTTACCCTGCACCTTGCCTTTACTCTTTTTAGCTTTTTCCTGCATACCTGAAAATTTGGCCCTAATGGGCATTATTGCGCAAAAATACAAAAAAAGGGAGACCTTCTAAAGTCTCCCCCATAAATTTGACCGGAATGTCTCCTATCTTCTGCCTGGGCCTCCCATCATAGGACCTCTGCCCATACCCGGGCCGCCTCTCATTCCGCCTCTCATTCCACCTTTGCCCATATCTCCAAAGTTACCGAATCTCCAGGTAAGGGTAACCATAAAGTACTGGCCAAGGGTATTGTTGGTAACATTCTGTATGTAGTTCTCGTTTGTTGTAACCGAGGTATTCTTGCTCTGTTTAAGAATGTCATAAATCTTGAACTTGAGGGTTGCCGCATTCTTGAACAATGTTTTGGAAATTTCTGCATTCCATACTGTAACAGGCTCGTCATAACCCTCATCAAAACCTTTGTAGAAAGTGTGGTCGATATCAGATTTCAGGTTCACACCGCCAGGAATTGTAAGGTTGATTGAACCTGTAATGGCATTTGTCCACCTCTCAACATCCTCCATAGAACCTACAGAGTATTTGGCATTACGGTAATTTACCCTTCCGCCGGCAATAATCTCTGCCCAGTCATTCCTGTAGGTAAGTCTCAACATCTGGAAAATGTTCAGGTTCTTTGTCTCATTCTCAACAAAATTCTGCTTCTCCCTCACATACGAGATACCGTTGTTGTAACCTGCCCTGGTAAAGGTATTGATTGTAAAGTTTGACTTGCCTATAGGTGCATTGTACATGATTCTACCGTTTACCGAGTACACAGCCTTGCCGGTATTCTCATATGTTGAAATCTGCACACCCTCATCTGTATAGTATTTCTTTGATACAATGTCATCCTTGGTATAAGACAAATCCAATCCCACATTGAACCAACTGAACTTGACCCTGTCATTTACCTGGTAGTTTGTGCTCAAAGAGTGGGTGAACTCAGGTTTAAGGTTCTTGTTACCCTCTACTCTGTACAAAGGGTCTGAGTTATCCGTAACAGGCATCAACTGGTTGATTGAAGGCTGGTTGGTCCTTCCGCGGTACCTTACCCTCAACTGTTTGCTGTCTGAGAAACGGTAGTCGATTCTGGCAATTGGGGTAAAGTTGGTTACTGTATAAGATGTATCCTGTCCTCTTCCAACACTCTCGGTTCTGGCAGGCTGTACAGAAGCTCCAATTGAGATATTGTACTTCTCCTCCTGCTTCATGAAGTTCAACTCTGCCTGCTGGGTAAAGAATGTATTCTCGTAGTTGGTAGAATACTCCTCATCCCATATAGAGTAATTTCCGCTTGCATCCCTGCTATATGTATTCTTCTCAGACTCGGTAACCTTGTTGGTGAATCTGTACGCAGCCTCAACAAAGTAGTTCTTTCCCAAAGGCTCAATGTAAGACAATCTTGCAGCATATGTATTGGTAGAGCTCTTGCTCAAGAAATGCTGGTCTACAATTGCTGTAGAATCCACAAGGTTGTTCTTGAAGAAGTCTGTCTTTGAATAGTTAAAACCGTCAGATTCGTTGTTTGAGAAATTGAGGTTGATGCTCAATGACATTGTTCTTCCCGGACGGTCAAACTTCTGTCTCCACAACAGTCTTGTTCCAATATTGTGGTTGTTGTTGTCGCCATAGTTCCTGCTCATACCCTTGTTGGTTGAATCAAGATTGGTTCTGGTATTGAACTCATTGAACGACTCAAAATCACCCCTTCCAATATTGAAGCTTGGTCTGATCATGAATGAAGACTTCTCTGTAAGCTTGTAGTCAAACTCTCCTCCAAACCTCACACCGTCTGAATAGGTCTTGTCATATCCGCTCTCGTGGTTGTACAGGGTCCTGTCGGGAGCAAGCATTGTCATCCTGTCCTTTGTCTCCTCAATAAGGCGGTCACGGCCGCTGTACATGAGGTTACCCTGAATGTCTGAATCCTCCTTCTTGAAGTTCTTGTTGGCGTTGATACCACCCATCCACGAAGTGGTGATACCACGGCCCATCCAGCCGCCACCGCCGCCACCGCGCATCTGGCCCATCATATTGCCGGCCACATCGGAGAAACCGCGGTTATTGGTGTTGTTGCCGTTGGCAATGATGCTTATCTGGCTCTTGTCTGTAAAGCGTCCAATCATTGCAGCACCCTCGTACTTCATGTCGCCGCCACCTACAAGCGGGTTACCTGCACCTCCGCCAACATTACCGAACCATCCCTTCATCATACCTGCCTTGATTCCCAAATCCAGCACAGTCTCCTCATCACCGTCATCAATGCCGGTAAACTGCGCCTGCTCGGATTTTCTCTCCACAACCCTCAGTTTGTCAACAATCTTTGCAGGGATGTTCTTGGTAGCAAGGTTGGGATCATCAAGGAAGAACTCCTTTCCGTCAATCATAATCTTGGTGATGGTCTTGCCGTTTGCAGTGATGTTACCCTCCGAATCCACCTCTACGCCAGGAAGTTTCTTAATGAGCTCCTCAAGCATGTCGGTATCTGAGATCTTGAATGATGATGCATTGTACTCAATTGTATCCTTCTTAATCACCATCTGGTTTGCCCTGCCTGTAACCATCACGGCATCAAGCATCTGGTTATCCTCAGACACAAGAAGTTCGCCATACTCGTTGGCACCTTTCTTTATGTCAAATGTAAAATGCTTTCCTTTATAGCCCATATACTCAAAAGTGATGGTAGCTCTGCCAACAGGCAATCCCTGCAGCACAACCACACCCTTCTCATCTGTAAGGGCATATTTTCTTGGAGTCTTGTCTCCAATGTATTTTGCGTGCAGTGTAGCAAACTCAATTGGCTCCCTGGTAAGCGAATCCAGCACAACCGCCCTGAAATATGTACCTTTTGCCTGTGTACCAACCTGAGGATCAGTCTCCTCAGCAAACGCCTCATTACCCCATACACACAGGCCAACAAGTGCAACTGTAAAAATCAAAAATTTCTTTAGCATCCTTCAATTTTTTTCAAACGACTATTTGACTGCTATTATCCCTAAAAGTTAAATCGTTCTATAAAATATTTTACTTAATTCTCCCAGGATTGGACTCCACAAACTGTGCCCAACTCCCTTTTCCTCTTCCCGACAGTTTCTTACCCCCACTCTGCGCCGCCACAAGGGGGCTGCTGATGTGGTAATGGTGACAAATGGCAATTGCCAGAGCATCAGTAGCATCGAGGTACTCCTGCGGAAAGTCTATCCCAAGAAGCCTCTGGGCCATAAGGGCCACCTGCTCCTTTGATGCCGCGCCTTTTCCGGTAACAGCCAGTTTCACGCTTCTTGGAGCATATTCAAAAATTGGGATATCCCTCTGCAGCGCTGCGGCTATTGCCGCACCTTGTGCCCTGCCCAACTTGAGCATCACCTGCGCATTCTTGCCATAGAAAGGTGCCTCAATTGCCAATTCGTCGGGATTATATTTCTCTATAATTTTTGCAACCTCCTCATGGATAGCCTTTAAGGTTACAAAATGGTCTGTCACCTTCTTCAGGTTTACAACACCCATATCCACATACTCAACCTTGGAGTCCAATACGTGGATAACCCCAAAACCCAAAATACGGGTTCCGGGGTCTATTCCTAGTATTATCTTGTCTGTATTCTTCCTGGCCATTGGACTAGTCTATCCACTCAAAGCCGGTGTACTCCCTCAATGCTGCAGGAATATGGATTCTGCCGTTCTCGTCCTGATGGTTCTCAATCAAAGCTGCAAGGATTCTTGGAAGAGCCAATGAACTTCCGTTCAAAGTGTGTGCAAGCTGTGTCTTGCCCTCATCATCCTTGTATCTTAGCTTCATGCGGTTAGCCTGGAAAGACTCAAAGTTTGAAACCGAGCTTACCTCAAGCCAGCGCTGTTGTGCCTCTGAATAAACCTCAAAATCGTAGGTAAGTGCAGATGTGAAGCTCATGTCACCACCGCAAAGTCTCAAGATTCTGTATGGCAACTCAAGCTCCTGAATAATGCTCTCCACATGTTTTACCATACCGTCAAGTGCCTCGTAAGAGTTCTCAGGAAGAGAAAGCTGTACAATCTCCACTTTATCAAACTGGTGAAGACGGTTCAAGCCCCTTACATCCTTACCGTAAGAACCTGCCTCGCGGCGGAAACACTGGGTATAAGCTGTCATCTTGATAGGGAAATCAGCCTTGTTCACAATGCAGTCCCTGTAGATGTTGGTTACAGGAACCTCTGCAGTAGGGATCATATAGAAATTATCCAAACCAACATGGTACATCTGGCCCTCTTTATCAGGAAGCTGGCCAGTTGCATATGCAGAAGCCTCATTCACTACAAGCGGTGGCTGAACCTCCATATAGCCTGCCTTGGTGTTTCTGTCGAGGAAGAAAGAGATAAGTGCTCTCTGAATCTTGGCACCTTTATCCTTGTATACAGGGAAACCTGCACCTGTAAGTTTTACACCCAAATCAAAATCAATGATATCCAAAGATTTTGCAAGCTCCCAGTGAGGTTTTGCATTCTCAGGAAGTGCAGTTTTCACTCCACCCTCTCTTACAACAACGTTGTCCTCTGCGGTCTTGCCCTCAGGTACCATTGAAGAAGGGATATTTGGAAGCAAAACAAGAAGATCGTTCATTGCCTTGCTGTGCTCCTCCAACTGTGCCTCAAGCTCTTTAGACTGCTCCTTAAGCTCTGCAACAACCTTCTTCGCATTCTCAGCCTCCTCCTTGTTGCCCTGCTTCATAAGCATACCAATCTCCTTAGCTTTCTGGTTCTGCTCTGCAAGTGTTGCATCAAGTTTTGTCTGGGTTGCACGTCTGCTCGCATCCGCCTCAAGAATATCCTTTACAATCTGTGATGCATCAAAATTTTTTACAGCCAATCTCTCAATTACAAAATCCGGCTGCTCTCTCAATAGTTTTAGAGTTAACATATCGCGTGTATTTTATGTTCTTTTAATTAGAAAAGGCATTCCTTTGGACAAGGAATGCCTTTCTATTGCGTCTGTTAGGGCAATCCTTAGTTCTGATAAGGCATTACCGAAACATAAGACTTACCCTCTGCTTTCTTTTTGAAAACTACTACTCCGTCAATTAGAGCGTATAGAGTGTGGTCTTTACCCATTCCAACGTTCAAACCTGGGTTGTGTACTGTACCTCTCTGGCGAACGATAATGTTGCCTGCCTTGCAATTCTCTCCACCGAAAATTTTAAGACCTAGTCGTTTGCTATGTGATTCACGGCCGTTCTTTGAACTACCGACACCTTTCTTGTGAGCCATAAACTTCTAAATTTTAAAAATTAAGCAATTGATTCAATTTGGATTTGTGTCAAACACTGGC
>JAZRCK010000005.1:0-23123 GCA_045659725.1 Candidatus Egerieisoma sp. | reverse complement strand
TGTCATTCTCCGATAGATTTTCTGTTGAAATTGCCTTATTGAAATCTTCCAGTTCCTTTCTGGCCGCCTTGGTCCGCTCCTTTTCAGCCTGAGCCTCCTTTATGGCCTTGATTGTTGCCTCAACCTTCTTGTTTGCCTGGTCTATAATCTCCTGCGCCTCCCTCTTGGCTTCTGCCAGCATCTGTTTCTTTACAGCCTGTATATCAGCCAATTCTTTCTCATATTTTTCAGTTATGTTTTCCAGTGTACGGTCTGTATTCTTTATGCGGGCCAGCTTTTCATCCAAAGCCCTGCGGTTGCGGGAAATCTTCCTCAACTGCTTCTCCATATCTACATAACCAGTACCGGCATTTGCCTCAGCCACCCTTATGATGTGCTCCGGCAAGCCTATCTTTCTTGCCAGCTCAAATGCAAATGAATTGCCTGGCAAACCTACCTCCAGTTTATACAGGGGCTGAATTTTTGCAACATCAAACAACATTGCACCGTTAATGGCACCATTTACCTTTTCTGCATAGAACTTGAGGTTTGTATAGTGCGTTGTAATGATACCGAACACCCCTTTCAACTCTATGTTCTCCAGAATTGCAAGGGCAATTGCTCCACCGGCTGTTGGCTCTGTACCTGTACCGAACTCATCTATAAGCACAAGTGAATTGTCAGTTGCCTTCTGCAGCAGCTCCTTCATATTGGTAAGGTGGGAGCTGTAAGTACTCAAGTGATTTTCAAGCGACTGCTCATCACCAATATCAATGAATATATCATCAAAGATCCTGAACTCACTCACTTCACTTGCAGGAACCAGCAGACCCCACTGGAACATATATTGCAGCATCCCGACAGTTTTAAGGCATACCGATTTTCCTCCCGCATTTGGACCTGAAATTACAAGGATATGCTTGTCGGGAGTAAGGGTAAGGGTAAGGGGGACAATGGGTTTCTTCTCCTTCTTGAGGGCTGCCTCAAGGATTGGATGCCTTCCCTTTACTATTTTTAAAGTCTCGTCCGTAGAAATGATTGGCTTACCGGCCTCCATCTGCATTGCAACAAGTGCCTTTGCACGGATAAAGTCTATCTCTCCAATGAATCTTGCTCCCTGTATGAGATCTGGCAAATAAGGGCGCAGAAAATCAGAGAACTCTCTAAGGATACGGAGTATCTCCCTCTGCTGGGCAAACATCAGCTCCTTTACCTGATTGTTAAGTTCAACAACCTCAATGGGCTCTATGAATACGGTTTTTCCGGTAGCGGACTCATCATATACAAAACCCGGAAGCTTGCGCTTGTTTGAAGCACTTACCGGTATAAGCAGACGCCCGTCCCTGGCAGATATGCTTGCATCCTCTTCTGCAAGCCCCTCTTCCTGCGCTTTTCTGAGAATCTGCTGTATTTTTCGGGAAATTGAGTTCTCTTTTTCCCTTAAAGATTTCCTTATATTGAAAAGTTCCGGAGTGGCATTGTCCCTTACCTCGCCAAAGCGGTCCACTATAGATTCTATGCGTCTTGAGACCTCCGGGAAGAACATAATTGGAGAAGCCATCTCCTTCAATGATGTATATGATCCCTCCTTGCTTCCCTTAAAGAAGTTGAGCACACCTTTAAGATTCTCCACAAAAGTATAAAGCTTGTTCATATTCTCCAGGGAAATGGAAGAATACTCAACTTCAAGAGGTTTGAGGAAATCTATACTGTCTATGAAGCCGTTCTGTGGAAAACTGCTTTCAAACATACAGATAAGGCGCATCTCATCAGTGAGCTGCAACCTCTTCTCTATTGTTTTGGGATTATGGGAAACCTTCTCCGCCTCCACTCTCCCCTTGGCATAGTTGGTGGAACAACGGAGCTTGAGCTGCTCCCTTATCTTCTCAAATCCCAGTTTCTGTTCTATTTTGGCAGAGTTCTCCATTTAAAATAATTTTACGGCACGCAAATATACTAAATTTTTACTCTACATACGCCAGCGTAGCAATACTAACCCTGCACCCCAGCTGCTCCACCAGAATAGTTGCACAGGCCTCCAGGGTAGCACCGGTGGTAAGAACATAACATTAGAGTGATATAAGTATATAAATCAAATAAACAGCCCTATCTGCATATGTTAATTATTGCTATCTTTGAAAATAATGCACCATTGAGTTATGAAAAGGTTGGAACTTCCGTTATATAGGGAACTTGAAAAGAAAGAAAAGACAATTTTGAAGAGTGTAGCCCGGCAGTATGGCTGGAGGCTGAGCAGTTATATTGGATGGAAAATTGAATCCGGATACTTTATTTGTCTGGATATTGACATAGTCGGTTATGTTCTGAGCGAAATAAGTCTTAGTATCAAACCTCTCTTTATTGATGACTTATGGTGGGATGTTTTTGATATGCCAAGCAATAAAAACGAACCAAAAAGTCTGCGTGGGTTGGGGGCTTTCGCAGTTAGCGCTCCGTTGATTGCAGAATATAGTGTTCTTGACAGGAATCATGCTCTTGACTATTCACCGGAGGAGATTGAGAGTACCCTTAACGACGTGTTTCAGAGAATAGATAAAGATATACAGACTTTTCTTGCAAAACATCCCAATCCCGATAATTTCAGTCCGGAAGATGGCGGGGAATATGGCCGGATATGTCCCATATATACATTGACTATGGATCTGCATGCCGGCAAGTACACCCAGGTTGAAGAAAGAATCAAGGATTATAGGAGTAGAGGGGTGTCAAGCGGTTTTTGCAAAACCAGTTCCACAAAGGGGGAAAAGGATGCTTATGACTATTTTTTGGATTGGTGCCATAATCATTAAACCTCATTGAATATTATTAAAGTTGATAGACAAATTAAGTAGCGCCCTACTTCTTGCCATAGCGGGCAGAAGGCTCTGAAAGCAAGCCGTGCTTAGACGAATTCATCTCTTGAATAATCTGAAGCATCTCTGCAGGCGTAACCACAAATGGTTTTTTTGGGAAATGTTTTGTGTTACCCGTAACAAGGAATGAATCTTCATTTGCAAGAGCAACCTCATAGAAAACAACATCCTTTGGATCGGGAAGCTGTTCATTGCTGCCAATTCTCCTTGAGTCTATACCACCTTCCCTGATTGCCTCAATGACAGCATGGACGGTTTCTTCCGAAAAATTGAACTTGGGCCTTCTTAATACGGCTTCATATTCTTCAATTATTTCGTTGTTGTAGACAGGTACAATAACCCTGTCATATAGGTAATCAAGGACCTTGACAGTAGCTGAATTATGGTGGCGCGACAAAAGCGCTGATACAATCACATTGGTGTCTATAACTGCATAAATTTTCATATTACTCTCCCCTTCTGGCCAATCTTATCTCCTCATTAATCTCCTCAAGGCTCATGCCCGCAGTTCCATTTTCTGCAGCAATTCTGCGCATTTCATAGAATGCTTTTCTTCCTCTCTCCATCACGTCGTCAATAGGGTCGGCCTCTATTGTGAAAGGAATCCTTCTCTGACGTATAACTGTCTTAACATATATATTGAATGCTGTATTGGCACTCATGCCAAATTCTTCGCACAGTTTATCAAACTCTGCCTTCAATTTCGCATCCATTCTGATGGTTGTTGCTATCTGTCCCATAATTTTATTCTTTTTTACAAAGATATACAAAGTGATGTCATAATGCAATATATATGCCATCAAATATACTTAAACTATTAAGAAGAAGCATCTATTTCACTCCACATACGCCAGCGTAGCAATACTCACCCTACACCCCAATTCTTCCACCAGAATTGCCGCGCAGGCTTCCAGTGTTGCACCGGTGGTAAGAACATCATCCACAAGCAGCAGGTGGCTGTCGGGAGGAGGAATGACATTACTCCGGGTGTTGAGGCGGAATGCAGAGGCCACATTGTGCCACCTCTCCAGGCGGTCTTTGGCGGTTTGGGTGTTGGTAAATTGGGCCCTCTGGAGCAGATTGCCCAATACCGGAGGGGCACATGAACCGGCGGATTTAAGCCCGGCAGCTATACCGCGGGCAATTATTTCAGACTGGTTGAATCCCCTTTTCAGTTTTTTGCGCCAGTGGAGGGGGATGGGGATTATGTAATCAAAAAACGGCACATGGGCAGATGAGGCAATCTTTTCTCCAAGCATCCTGGAGAGGTACATCCCTACAGCCTCATTGCCATCGTATTTGAGCATGTGAACCGGTTTGCGGTAGTTGTTGGTGTAGTAGAAAAGGGAGTAGACGCGCTCCACAGGGCAGCGGCCCCAGAAGATCTTTTGGGCGGGGTTGTCCTCAACGCTCCAGAAGTGGGTGAGGGGGAGGTCGGCGTAGCATTCAAGGCAAAGATGCTCCTCGTGATAATTCAGCTGAACACCACAAACCGCGCAACACTTTGGGAAGCAAAGGTCAAACAGCAATCTCCACCACTTCATATCCATAGACCTGCATTTTGTACAAATCTAACCAAAATTTGTGTAATATGCATTGGATATTAACAATTTATATTACCTTTGCAGCCGCTTAGGGCGATAGTGGAAGGATTTGACTGCTTGCAACCACATTAAAAAATGCTAAAACGATTCCAATCATTTCAGCACAAAGTCAAAATCTTGCACTAAATTTTGTTAATCGGTATACTTCTTGTGGTACAGGGAGTTATCGGGAGTATTAATTTAATTTAGTTTTTAGAATTATGTCTTATTTGTTTACTTCAGAGTCTGTTTCAGAGGGTCATCCCGATAAAGTTGCAGACCAGATTTCAGATGCAATCCTTGACGAGTTCCTTCGTCAGGACGCCGACAGTAAAGTTGCTTGCGAGACTTTTGTGAGCACAGGTCTTGTTGTTGTTGGCGGTGAGGTGAGAAGCGAGGATGCTTACGTAGATATCCAGCAGGTGGCTCGCCGTGTGATCAACAAGATTGGCTATACCAAGGCAGAGTATATGTTCGACGGCAATTCTTGCGGTATCCTTTCTGCACTTCATGAGCAGTCTCCAGATATCAACCGTGGTGTTGTGGTAGAGGAGAAGGACGAGCAGGGCGCTGGTGACCAGGGTATGATGTTCGGTTATGCTTGTACCGATACTGAGGAGTATATGCCATTGGCAATTTACCTTTCTCATCTTGCTCTTACAGAGTTGGCAGATATCAGAAAGAATACAACTCTAATGCCGTACTTGAGACCTGATGCAAAATCGCAGTTTACAATTGAGTACAACGACAATGATGAGCCTGTAAGAATCCACACCATTGTGCTTTCAACCCAGCATGACGAGTTTGATGAGGATGCAGCCATGCAGCAGCGCATCAAGAGTGATATCAAGAACATCCTTCTTCCAAGAATGCTTGAGAAACTTCCTGCAGAGACTGCAGCTTTGTTCAAGGATGACTTTATCCTTCATGTAAACCCTACCGGAAAGTTTGTGATTGGAGGTCCTCACGGTGATACAGGTCTTACCGGTCGTAAGATCATTGTTGATACCTATGGTGGTAGAGGCGCTCACGGTGGTGGAGCATTCTCAGGAAAGGATTCAAGCAAGGTAGACCGTTCAGCAGCTTATGCAGCACGTTACATTGCAAAGAACCTTGTTGCAGCAGGTGTTGCCAAAGAGATTCTTGTACAGCTTGCTTACGCTATTGGTGTTGCGCAGCCTGTAAGTATCTTTGTAAATACCCGTGGCACCTGTAACCTTAACGGTGTAACCGATGGTGAGATTGCACGCAAAATAGGAGAGATGTTTGACCTTCGTCCTGCAAAGATCATTGAGAAGTTCCAGCTTACCAACCCAATCTTTGAGGAGACCGCCGCTTACGGCCACTTTGGAAGAAAACCTTACACCAAGGAGGTTGAGGTAAAACAGAACGGCCAGTGGGTTAAGAAAGAGGTCCAATTCTTCGGATGGGAGAAACTTGATTCAGTAGAGAAAGTTAAAGAGGTATTTGGTCTGTAAGATAGAGTTTTTCTTCCCGACAGATATAAAAAGAGGCAGATCCATTTGGGTCTGCCTCTTCTTTATAGGGAAAATTCTAGAATTTCAATCCAAATGCAATGCCGAATGAACCGTTGAGGACAGAGTGCTCACCGCCGCCCATAAGGTATGCAGCATCTATGTTGAATGCCTTGAAGTTTACGCCAAAACCAACGCTGGCATATGAAGGAATAGCCTCTTCGTTGCCCATATGGTAACCGGCCCTTAAGTTAAAGGTGTTTTTCAATGAGTATTCAACTGCGGCACTTCCCATGAATGCAGAATCACTCATAAGGATGTCACCCTCAAGATTTACGTTCAAACTCTGCTCATCTGCAATGTTGAACATATATGCGCCTCCAAATTTAACCATTGACGGAAGGTCATATTTGGTTTTCATTCCGTAGTCTATGCTGCCGCCAAGGTTGGTTGCGGCTGCTGCCAAAGTGAAGTTCTCTGCCTTGTAAGTTAGTGAGATGTCTGCACCTATAGTTGATGCAGAGGCATCCTTAGTAAGTTTTGAGCTGATGCTTCTTATGTTTGCACCAACAGCCAGTTTTTCTGAAATCCTGTATGCAACGGCACCTTCAATTGCACTCTCTTTTGGAGTGAAGTCACCTTTTGGTGCGCCGTTGGCATCAGTTACCTCGTATGACTGGTAGCCGAACATCTTGCCTCCAATACCAACAGCCCATTTCTCACCAATTGTTGCAAAGCCTGCAAATCCTATGATGCTGTTGTCCATATAATCCGGCTGCCATGAGTTGTATGATCCTCCAACACGGAATCTGTTTTGTGAGAATGCCATTGCAGAGGCATTGTTGGTTGCAGTAAATGCATTCTCTCCAATTGTGAGGGTATTTCCTCCCATCGCTGCTGCGTGCGGATCTGAATTTACGTTCAGAAACGGAACGCTTTGGGCTGATATCTGGGTTGCAGCAAACAGCAGTGCTGCAAATATTGACAATTTTTTCATCTTCTTATTGTTTACAGTTTAACAACAGTTTTCTTGCATTTTTTACCGTTGACGGTAATCTCAACAGAGTATACACCCGCACCCCATTCCGAAGCATTGATGGTATGAGGATTGAAAGGTCCTGTTGCAACGGATGTTTTTGTATACACTGCTGCGCCGGATGCACCTGTGATGAGAATATCAGCGTTGCCGTCGGTAGCAGTTCTGATGTTCAATGTGCTCTGTACGCTGGTTGGGTATACATCTGCTGCCTCTTTGGTGTTCCTTGCAAGGACTTTCATGGTGGCAGTTCCAGATGTTGCGTTCCTGCCGTCTTTAGCCAGTACTATTATGTCTGATGAACCATATGACAAGGCGCTTACTGTTAGGGTATTGCCCTGTACAGCACATGTTACGGCCGAGCTTTCGGATGACTCAAAAACATAACTCAACTTGTCGCCGTCTGCATCTGAGAAGTACTCCTCAAGGTTGAATGTTGCACTCTGTCCTTTGTCAAGAACAAGGTTGCTGAAACCCTTCATGCTTACAGGAGCATTGTTTGGCAGGATGGTGTACGCAATCTCTACACTTGCAGTGTTGTATACTGCGTCCCTTACATAAAGGGTTGCAGTATAGGTGCCTGCTGCGCCCTTGAGGGCATCAATTGTAATGGTGGCAGTGTTGCCGTTCCTGTTTAATTTTGCCACATCGGATTCGCCTTCGAGCCATACTGTAAGATTGTCATTCTCAGGGTCTGAAATGTTGAATTCAAAACTCTGTTTCTGTGTTGCCTTCAGTGTAACAGCAATATTTTCATCCGGAGAAATTGCTGGTGGAAGATTGGCCGGGGTAGTTATGCTTATCTGAGGGGAAACCTCGGAATATTTTAACGTTGCACTTTCCGACTGTACAGCAAGGTAGTATGTTGTGGAATGTTTCGTATTGTTGAAAGTGTAAGAAATCTTCTCTCCTGCTTTTTTACCGTCACCGTGTACTTTGTCGAATGATACTCCTTCAATGTAATCATTAGGATTCAGATCCATGCCGGACATGTCCTTCTCGCTAATGTATAGATTATATTCGAACGTAGGTTTGCCTGCAGTTTCTGTTGCCTCCCATGTAACAGTAATGGAATTTGGTGTGGCAGTTGCCTCAACTTTTGTTACAGGATCTGGAATAACATCGGTAGGCTCATTGTCATCATCGTCATCCTCCACATCTCCAAGGAAGATTACAGCCATGTAAGCGTCAAGCGCACCCGCGCCAAGTCTGTCGGGAGTAGAGATGAGTGCTGAAACTTGTCTTGCCTTGTAATCTGGATTTATGTCATACAATTTGTTGTAGTCTGCAGATCCGAGCAGAATCTCCTTCAGTTTGGTGTTGGTGAATCCCTCGCCGCCGTATCTCGATACTACAAGGGCTGCAACGCCTGAAACGTGAGGGCATGCCATTGATGTACCGCTCATCTGTCCGAACGCGTTGCCGGATACAGTACTGTATACGTCTCCTGTAGGATAAGCTCCGTTTTCTCCGCCAGGTGCAGCTATGTCAACCCATTTGCCATAGTTGGAATATGTTGCTTTTTTGCCGGTAGGACCTGTAGATGCAACTGCAATTACCTGGTCAATCATTCCCGGAACACTAAAGTCTTTGTTTTCATTGCCGGCAGCAAATATTACAACACCTCCTGCCATAGGACCAACCTGGTTTCTTCCGCTTTTATCCATTCCGGCATATTTGATGAAGTAATCAATTGCCTCAACAAGAAAAGCAGGTGCTGTTGTCTGGCCATCCAATGACCAGCTGTTCTGTGAGATTACAGCACCATTGTCAGCAGCATAGGTGAATGCCATACCAATATATGCACCATCCTTGTTGTTGTTCATGGTTTGGCAGGTCATGATGCGTACACCTTTATTTGTGCCGTCACCACCTGCAATTCCACAACCGAAAATGCCGTTTCCGTTTACAGCCGCAATTGTTCCGGCCACGTGTGTTCCGTGGTCGCCAGGTTGGATTGTTCCATACATTGCGTTGGAGTTTCCTACAGCACAGAAGTTGTAGCCATATATGTCATCAATGAATCCGTTGTTGTCGTCATCAATGCCTGTGGTTCCATTTTTCTCTGCTTTGTTTATCCACATGTTGTCTGCAAGGTCTGCATTGCTGTATTCCACACCCTGGTCAACAATAGATACAATCACCTCTTCCTTGCCGGTCTCAATCTCCCAAGCCTTGAAAAGGTTGATGTCCATACCGCTCACATATCCTGTCTTTTGGCCGGTATTGTGGTAGTGCCATTGGTATGAAAGGTACGGATCATTGAAAGGGGCTGCAGCCTGTTTGATCACTGGTACAAACTCAACAGTCTCCACGTGCTCAACACCTTTTATTGCTTTGAATGCTTCAGATACGGAAATCTCAGGGTTGAAAGAGATTCTGTACCATCTGTCAAGGCCATGGGCCTTGTGCCTTTCTGCATATTTTTCATTTTCCGGGAAGAGTCTCTCCATTCTTAGCCCATCCAGCTGAGGTAACGATGCCTCTACGGATTTTGTCTGGGGAACCTCAGAAAATTTTACAATTATGTTGCCTTTTACTACCTGGCCTACTCCCATGATGGTGGAGGTAGCGGTATCTGGTGGCTCTGGAGAATAGGCTTCCCTTTCACAGCTTGCAAAGACTAAGGCTGTTGCCAATAGTGTAAAGAATGCTCTTAATTTCATAATGTATAAAGTTTAGTTTTTACAAATATAAGTTTTTTATATAAATGATACTATTATTTTTTAACTTTGGAATCCATTGTATTTGATTGATATGTTTGACATTATAAATATCCATATTATGGATGTCGTTGACATCCTTCTTGTAGGTCTTCTTGTGTACTATGTATACAAACTCATAAGGGGAACCGCTGCAATCAGCATATTCTTGGGAATCATTATATTATATATAGTATGGGCCGTGGTGAAGGCTCTCAATATGAGTCTCCTCTCAGAGATTATGGGGCAGGTGCTCGGTGTGGGTGTCATAGCAATCATAGTACTTTTCCAGCAGGAGATAAGGAAGTTTCTTCTTAGCCTGGGAAACAACTATATCCTCAACAATGAGAAGATAAAGATGTTCAGCAAGATGTTCGGGAACAAGGGCGGAGGTATGGAATTGCGTGCGTTGGATGAAATTACCCAGGCCTGCAGGAAGATGAGTGAAACAAAAACGGGAGCCCTTATAGTGCTTGCACATACTTCTTCCATGGAGTTTGTGATTGAGACCGGCGATATCATTGATGCAAGGATAAACAGAAGGCTGATTGAAAACCTCTTCTTCAAGAATTCCCCTTTGCACGATGGGGCAATGGTAATAGCCAATGACAGGATTGTTGCGGCCAGATGTACATTGCCAATTACTGAGAATCCAAATATTCCGGCCCACTACGGCATGAGACACAGGGCTGCCACAGGCTTGTCTGAAGAGACGGATGCCAGCGTAATTGTTGTTTCTGAGGAGACAGGAAACATATCTTTTGTAAAGGACGGCAAGATAAAGACAATGGGCTCAATTACAGAGCTCAGGCTTGCCATAGAGAATTCTTACAAGAACTAGTTTTCTTTAGGGGATTTCCTGTCGGGAAGAGGACAGGATTTTTCCTTTAGGGGTTTCTTTATTATAAACTTCTCCTCCTTTCCGTGGTAAAGCCTTTTGAGGTTGCTTATATGGCATAGCCAGATGGTGCATCCTGCAACTATGCTGAATATTTTTATCACCAAAGTTTCCTGAGGATCAAGCCATAGGGCAAAAAGTGTGTTTACCAGGAACGGGAAGCATGTTACCGCTGTAATCACGCTTACGGATACATATCTGGTAATTAGCAGCATGATGCAGAAGATTGTGGCACATATAAGTACTGCAAAAGGATGTATGGCCAGCAGCACCCCGCACATTGTGGCAACTCCTTTGCCCCCCTTGAAATTGTGGAATACAGGAAATACATGTCCCATAATGGCTGCAAAGCCAAAGACTATCTGGGTCCCGACAAATCCGTTTGTCTCTTTTGGAAAAGGAAGGAAAAATACCAGAGAAGTGGCGGCAACTCCCTTGAGGATATCAAATATCAGTACAAGCAGCCCTATTTTCCATCCAAGCACCCTTTGTGTGTTGTTGGCTCCCGGATTCTTGCTGCCGTACTCCCTTACGTCTATTCCATAGAAATGCTTTCCCAGTATGATTGAACTGGAAATGGAGCCCATAAGGTAGGCCAGTACTATGAACAGTACATATAATGTAATCCCAAGGGGTAGGGTCATAAAGTAAATTTAGAGTTTGCAAATATATAATATTATCTTTGCAAGGAAAAATAAATGCAAATGGAGAACTGGGTAAAGATAGAGCAGAAACTGGGTTTTGAAAAGATAAAGGAGCAGCTTGCAGGGCGTTGTTCAACCAATTACGCCAAGGAGAGGGTGTGCAGCGAAAAAGTGTCGCACAATCCCCGAACCATTGAAAAAAGACTCTCCCTTACAGATGAGATGCGGGTTATCTGCATGTTTGAGAGCAGTTTTCCCCAAAGCGGCTTCATAGACAGTATAGAGTTCCTCAAGCCCCTTGAGGTGGAGTACTCTTCCATTACCCTTGAGAACATGAACCGCCTTTACACCTTTGTGGAGAATCTCAAGGGTGTAATAAATTTTTTTCGCAACTGCAAGGAGGGGGCTTATCCCAATCTCAAGGCCATGGCGGAGCCCATAACGTTCTTTCCCGAGATCTCGCGCAGGATAGAATCCATTGTAGACAGATTTGGCGAGGTGAGGGATAATGCCAGTGTTGAACTCTTCAATATACGAAAAGCATTGAGGGAAAAGGAGGGCTCAATTTCCAGGAAGATACAGGCAATTCTCCGCAAAGCGCAGGAGGAGGGGCTGGCAGATGAGGAAGCCAGTGTTTCTGTGAGGGACGGACGTCTGCTTATCCCTGTAAGCGCCTCAAACAAGCGTAAACTGCCCGGATTTGTTTATGATGAATCTGCAACCGGCAAGACGGTATTCATTGAGCCTATGGAGGTAGTAGAGCTGAACAACCAGGTGAGAGAACTCATGTTTGCACAGCAAAGGG
Organism: Candidatus Egerieisoma sp.; assembly: GCA_045659725.1. Classification (GTDB taxonomy): domain Bacteria; phylum Bacteroidota; class Bacteroidia; order Bacteroidales; family UBA932; genus Egerieousia. Next base: position 11,128 of record JAZRCK010000005.1, on the reverse strand, counting down.
AGATTCTCCGCATCCTAAGGGAGTTCTCCGATTTCTTGCGTCCTTATCTTCCCGAACTTATAGACGGAGCAAGATTCATAGGGGAGATAGATTTCATAAGGGCCAAGGCGCAGGTGGCAATGCAGATGGAGGCGGGCAAGCCAATCATCTCGGAAGATGAAACTCTAAAGATTGTAAAAGGTAGGCATCCCATCCTTGAGGCAACCCTCAAGAAGGAGAAGAAACAGATTGTACCACTTACCCTTACTCTTACTCCCGACAAGCATATCCTGGTGATTTCCGGTCCCAATGCGGGTGGAAAATCGGTATGCCTGAAAACCGTGGGGATGCTGCAATATATGTTCCAGTGGGGTTTGCTGGTTCCGGCAAGTGAGGTGAGCGAGTTCAGGATATTTGATGATATATTCATTGATATTGGAGATGAGCAGTCTATTGAGAATGACCTCAGTACATACAGTTCTCACCTTACCAACATGAAGGAGGTGCTCCAGAAAGCTACTGACAGTTCGCTGGTGCTTATAGATGAGTTCGGTACAGGTACTGAGCCTACAGCAGGCGGGGCCATTGCATTGGCAATACTGGAGAATATAGAATTGAAAGGGGTGTTCGGTGTAATTACCACCCACTATACCAACCTCAAGTTCTATGCAGAGAAGGTGAACGGGGCCATCAATGGTGCAATGCTCTTTGATGTGGCCAACATTCAGCCGTTATATAAATTGGAGGTAGGTTTGCCAGGCAACTCTTTTGCATTTGAACTGGCCCGCAAGATAGGTCTGCCCGATCACATTATAAGGGTTGCCGAGGAGAATGCCGGTAGCGGATATGTTGATATGGAGAAGCAGCTGAGGAAGATATCCCGTAACCGCAGGGCGCTGGATGAAAAACTGGCAAGAATCAGGAATACAGACAAGACCCTTGAGAATATTGCCGAGAAATACGAAAAGGAGCTTACAGATATACAGGCCGTGAAGAAGCAGCTTCTTGCAGAGGCCAAGAGAGAGGCCCAGGCTATAATTGAGCAGGCCAACAAGAAAGTTGAGGCAACAATCAAGGAAATAAAGGAAGCTCAGGCCGAGAAGGAGCGTACAAAGGCTGCCCGTAGGGAACTGGAAGAGTTCAACAGTACCCTTGAGCAGGAGAATCTTTCTGAAAGCGACCGTAAGATTGAGGCCAAGATGAACAAACTTCTTGAGCGCAAGAAGAAAAAGGAGGAGAGACAGCAGCGTGAGGCCCGCAAGGGAGGGGCAGCAGAGGCGGCTCAGGAAGTGGTAGCTCAGGTACAGGCGCCAAGGGAGCTTAAGGTAGGAGACAAGGTTAAGATAAAGGGGGGAGATCTTATTGGAGAGGTGATGCAGGTAGGAGGCAATTGGGTAAATGTTGCAGTAGGAAGCATTATAAGCAAGGTGCAGAAAACCAATGTGGAGCATATTTCAAACAAGGAGTTCAGCAATGCGGTAAAGAGCCTTCCAAAGGTAATGAGCTCTCATTCAGAGAGTCTTTCTGAACGGAAGTTGAACTTTAAGCCCAATATAGATATAAGGGGAGAGAGGCTGATGGAGGCGCTGGAGATTGTAAGCCGTTTCATAGATGATGCCCTTATGGTAGGCATAGGGGAGGTGAAGATCCTGCACGGTAAGGGAAACGGCATATTAAAGGAGGAGATAAGAAAATATCTCCGTACAGTTCCGGGGGTGGTGAGCTGTAAGGATGAGGACATCCAGTTTGGAGGCTCCGGAATTACGGTAGTAAAATTAGATTAGAGAATATGAAGAGAGTGTTTTCAATTTTGGCAATGTGTCTTCTTGCAGGGTGTGCCGGTAAGGCAGACAGGGCTCAGGGATGTGCCGGGAAATTTCTGGATGCGTTTCTGAAAAATGATTTTGAAGTGGCAACACAGTTGTGTTCCGACGGTTTCAGGCCGGAGTTCAGCCGTACAATAGAAGATTTCAGGAACTTGCCTCAGCAGGTGAAGGAGATGGTTCAGCAACAGTGCTCAGCGCTTGAATATGAGATATTGTCGGTGGAGAGGGTAAACAAGAGCGATACCTTTATGGTGGAGTACAATATTATAAGATTGGAAACAGATACTTCCGCTTTCAGGCAACAGGAACTGGTGGTGAGTGTATTGAGGGTAGTGGATGGCAAAGTTGATGCGCTGAACAGATAAATGGCAGAAAAAAGAGGTGGGCGACCGGAATGTGCCCACCTCTTTTTTATAGTGATGTCTTGCTATTGCAGCACTGAATATACAAGCTGCAGTTTAGGACCTCCTTTGCTTGATTTGGTCTTGTTGCCGTTAAGCTTACCCGTGTAATATGTAGTGCTCTCAATGCTATAGGTTTCTGCACCATAGTATGAGTCTACCTGAGATTTTGTTGGCATTATCCAGATGTTATGTTTCAACTCATCCAGTTCTGAAGCATCTTTGTTTACAAAATCCTGGATAATTGAAGGTATATCCATCCTGTATTCACACAATGACCTGTTTATTGTGCCAATATTCAATCCCGACGAATTTATGTCAATCCCGGTATAGAAAAGGTTTGCCTTGTATGTTGTGTCATAATCCCTTGTGCAAGGGTATAGGGTGTTGGGATATGTACTCATATCGAGATTGTCGGGAATCTCAAATGGGAATACCAATGCCCCTTTTGCAATAATGAGCTCTTTACCTTGCAGCCCCTCTTTGGCTTTCCATGAATCAATGGCCTTTTTCAATTCGTCCTTGTCGATGTATGGTTTCAGGCCTGCTGCACCTTCAAAGAGAAGCTCTTCCTGCGGCTCTTCAGTTTGCATGCTGTTGCTTTCGTAAGATGACAGGTTAAGGCAATAATCCCTTCCCCAATTCAAGGTAAGAATTGTATCCTTTCTGCTGAGACCTTCTTCCCAGGTAGGCTGGAAGTTTACAGTCATGTAAAGTGCGCCCAACCCGAAATTGAACATGTTTTCCCTTCCGCCGTATACCCCTTCTTCGGGAGCATTTGTCTTTATGAGCAGTCCTTTGAACCTTTTTGCAAAAAGTTTTGCAGTGTCCCTTTCTGCCTTGGTGGCTTTGAGGAACTCTTTTGCATAATCAAGGTTGAGGTGAACCTTCAGGGAATCTGTGCCAAAATATACCACTTCTCCAATATTGAGCGGAACAGGGTCGTAGTCTTCGGCTGTAAATGAATTGTTGAATATTGCAGCTGAATCTATGTTCTTGAAGGTTTTGTGTACAAATACCTGCTGTGGGATTCCATCTTGTTGGTCGTGTGTGGAGTATGTTGCTGAAACATTTGCCAGCAGGTATATACCCTTTACTATGGCATCATTACCCAAATCCCAACCTGTATCGGCAGGATATATGTCTGCAACTGTAGCGAACTCTACAAGTCCGAACTCTTTTGTCCTGATGGCACCGAACGTACCTTCAGAAGATGAAACTGTCTGTAGCGGTTGAGAAGATTTCAATTGTACAGGCAGGTCTATCTCGGCCATGCTTACAGGCAAGCTCTGATTGCCCGGAACCATATCTTCTCCCATTGTCTTGTCTACTGTTATGCATGATACAGCCATAAAAATAGCTGCCAAAGCAAGGACAATTGTATGTCTAAACTGCATCGTCTCCTAAAATTTTGTCGTAAAACTGGTTATACTCTTTAATATATGCAGAATCAGACTGGTCCACATATGGAAGCACCGGCAATTTTGAAGCGGTTATGGCTTCTGTAACCTCATCGCACAATTTTGGACTGCCAATGATAATGCCGTCTGAATTCTGGATTGCGAGTTTTGCAAGATTTATGCCATTTGCAGACTTGAGAATATCTACATCCTTGCCCTTTATGCCCGGGATGACCATTTTTGCTTTCATGTCCTCTGCAAAGTTCTCCTGTGCAATCTCGTCATACAGGGAAAGCACAACTTTGCAGTCTGTAAAGATAGGGTCATCTTTATAGGCTTTTTTGAGATATAGGGGAAGGACATGTGAAATCCAGCCCTGGCAGTGGATTACATCAGGTTTCCATCTGAGCTTCTTCACTGTTTCAAGAACACCCCTGGCAAAGAAAATTGCGCGCTCGTCATTGTCCTCAAAAAATTTGCCGTCCTCTCCGGAGAAGACAAATTTTCTGTGGAAATAATCCTCATTGTCAATGAAGTATACCTGCATTCTGGCAGAAGAGATAGAGGCTACTTTAATGATTAGCGGCCTGTCTATGTCATTTACTACCAGGTTCATACCCGAGAGCCTAATGACCTCGTGCAACTGGTTTCTCCTTTCATTGATATTGCCGTATCTTGGCATGAATGAACGGATTTCCCTACCGCTTTCCTGAATTCCCTGCGGCAAGTAGCGGCCGATGTTGGAAATTGTGCTTTCAGGAAGATACGGAGTCATCTCTGAGTTAACGAACAGTATTTTTTTAGTCTCCTTCATAAAAATGGAATTTTAAGGCGCAAAGATAATAAAAAATAATCAAACATTTTTAAATAAACATTTTGTGTTTATCTTTGGAGGTTAATTCGTATGGGCAGGAAAGAGAAAAATATAATATACAGGAGGTTGGTGCATTCGTACCTTTCATCAATCATAAGCATAGCACTTGTGCTTCTGCTTGTTGGGATGTTCGGTATGCTGGCCGTGAATGCAAGGGCCGTGCAGAATTACTTCAGGGAGAATGTGAAGATTACTGCAATCCTCAAGGAAAATGTGCAGGATATCCAGGCCAAGAAGTTGCAGCATACACTTGATGTCCATCCGGCTGTAAAAAGGACCGCATTCATCTCCAGGGAGCAGGGTACTGAGGAGATGAAGAAGATGTTGGGTGAGGACTTCCTGCAGGCTTTTGAACATAACCCCATCCCCGCCTCAATAGAGATAAATCTCAAAGGAGAATATTTTAATCCCGACAGTCTCAGGCTGTTCTCCATCCAGCTGGAAAAGGATAGTGCTGTTGAGGAGGTTGCCTATGAAAGGTCCCTTATGGAGATTCTCAACAGGAATCTGGAGAAGATTGCAATGGCGTTCATGGTGCTGGTATCCCTCCTTATGTTTATCTCTTTTGTATTGATAAACAATACGGTGAGGCTTAATGTGTATTCAAGGAGGTTCTCAATATATACCATGAAACTTGTGGGGGCAAAGAAGAGTTTCATAAGGGGACCGTTCCTGGTAAAGGCGTTTTTCCAGGGTATGTTATCGGGATTACTGGCTGCATTGGCCCTGATAGGAATCCTTTATATGCTCAGGGACAGTTTTGCGCAGATGTTCTCAATCTTTCAGATGGAGCTTGTGGGGGCTGTACTTGTGGGGGTAGTGCTGTTGGGGGCGTTCATCTGCTGGATATGCACGTTTTTTGTAGTGGGAAGAATGATTTCATTCACAAGCAATGATTTGTATTATTAAAAATTTATAGGTATGAAAGAAAATGATGAAGAAGGGGGCTTTGCATTGCCTAAGAAAAATATCCTTTATATAATTGCTGGCTTTGCAATTATGGTTCTGGGTTATGTACTTATGAGCGGCGGTGGCAGTGACAATCCCGATGTGTTCAACCATGAGATGTTCAGTTTCAGGAGAATTACCCTGGCTCCGGTTGTAATCCTGATAGGGATGGTGGTGGAGATATGGGCTATAATGCATATTGGGAAATCAAAAAAGCAGTAAAATATGAATTGGTTTGAAGCAATAGTCCTTGGATTGGTACAAGGCCTTACGGAGTTTCTTCCTGTGAGCAGCAGCGGTCATCTTACAATTGCAAAGGAACTTTTTGGAATAGAGTCAAGTAACTTGAGTTTTGAGGTGATGGTGCATGCGGCAACAGTGTGCAGTACTATTGTGGCGTTCCGCAAGCAGATATGGGACCTCCTGAAGGGTTTTTTCAATCTGCAGATGAATCCGCAGAAGGAGTATATCTTTAAAATAGCGGTTTCAATGATCCCAATCTTCATTGTGGGAGTGTTCTTTAAAGAGCAGGTTGAGGCGGTATTTGGCAGTGGTCTTATGGTTGTGGGATGTATGCTTCTGATTACAGCGGTGCTTTTGACATTGAGTGAATATCTTTCAAAGAAACAGAACGGTACAGGTCATCCGGTAGGATGGAAAGATGCAATTGTAATTGGTATTGCCCAGGCTTGTGCCGTATTGCCGGGCCTTTCACGTTCCGGTTCTACAATTTCTACCGGACTGCTTTTGGGTGTAAAGAGAGAAGATGTGGCACAGTTCTCGTTCCTTATGGTGCTTGTTCCAATTTTGGGAGAGGCATTCTTGGAACTTGTTGGAGGTGAGTTGAGTGGTGCGGAGTCGGGAATTCCTGCCCTTTCTCTTGCCCTTGGCTTTGTTGCGGCATTCCTTTCGGGCTTGTTCGCCTGCAAGCTGATGATCAATATTGTAAATAAAGCCAAACTCTGGGTCTTTGCACTTTATTGTGTGATTGTGGGTGTGGCTTGCATTGTTAGCGGTCTGATTTAACGGTAGGTTACGCAATGGAGAAGAGCCTTTATTTTTTTGTGTCTGATGTGCATCTTGGCCTGGATTATAAGGATCCTGTAGCCAGGGAGAGGAAGTTTGCCTCATTCCTTGCCGGTTTGCCGCAAAATGCAAAGGCTTTATATCTTTTGGGGGATATCTTTGATTTCTGGTATGAGTACCGGAATGTGGTTCCCCGAGGCTATACCCGCACTCTTGGGGCTCTTGCCTCGTTGGTTGACAGAGGTGTAGATGTGTATTTTTTCAATGGGAACCACGATATCTGGACATATGACTATTTTGAACATGAGTTGGGGCTGAAGATGCTTGCCCAACCATATGTTGTGGAGATTGAGGGCAAAAAATTCTGTCTGGGACACGGAGATGGACTGGGTAAGGGGGATTTTGGCTACAAACTTCTCAACTGGGGCTTCAAGAACAGGTTTCTGCAGAGGATGTTCAGCGCAATACATCCCCGTTGGGCATTCTGGATGGCCCATAAATGGAGCAGGCACAACAGGCTTGCCCATGAGGACAATCCATGGCAATGGAGAGGGGAGGATGAGAGGATTGTGAAGTTTGCCAATGAGTTCCAGAAGGAGCATGGTGGGTGTATTGACTATTTTATCTTTGGCCATTTCCACTATAGGACACACATGAATCTGCGCGAGGGGGGGCAGATGTATCTTCTTGGAGAGTGGGTTAACGGAAGCGATTACCTGATGTTTGACGGTAATGTGCTTCACTCCCTGAACATGGAATAGTACAGGTACCAGAAGCTCCCTTCGTGGTACATTTGTACAAGGTCTTCTATCATTCTGTCTTCACCGTCTTTGTCATACTTCTTTTTAAGGTCTGACCCAAAGAGTTTTGCAACTCCTTGCCAGAATCCTGCAGCGGCGCCACCCTTGTAGTTTCTTATGGCCTGGTAGGAAGACATTCCGGCTTCGCGGTCTATTAATTTGAGAAGCATTCTACCTTGGTTTATAGAGAGTTTTCTCAGAGGTTTTTCAAATTCCTTGAAAAGCCTCCTTTCGTATGCCTTTATGTATTTCTCCTTTTCTCTCCTGGTGAAATTGGAGTTGGCTATTGTGCTGTCTGCATCCTTCATTATTTCGCAAGCCTTGAGGGCATACGGATATGTCTTTGCAAAGTTGTATACAGTGCGGTAGTATTTGCGCCATTCCCTGCTCTGCTGCCAGCTTGCCGGCCGGTTGAAGACATACAGAGGCTTGATATTTTCCATATATACGGTATCACCATGCTCAATGGTGTAACCCAAGTATAGCTTCTTTTTGTCCTGCCCCTGAAGAAACTGGCTGCAAGAGACGGCAAAAAGGAGGAAAAAGAGATATTTTGGAAAATATTTGGCCATATGTGTCGCAAAAATACTAACTTTACAAGCATTGTAGAAACTTAAACTGATAAAATATGTTCAATACAGATGTATTCACTCCATGGGTACTGCTTTCAGACCTTGGAATAATATCGGCCTTGCTTTTGGCAGGAAAAATCATCAGGGTAAAGGTGAAACTTATCCAGAAACTGTTCATTCCGCCTAGCCTTATTGCGGGAGTGCTTGGCCTGGCTTTTGGACCTAACGGATTGGGTTGGCTTCCGCTGTCGGGAAGCATGGGAACCTATGCGGCGGTGCTTATTGCGCTGGTATTTGGTGCCCTGCCTTTGTCTTCCCCTAAATTTACAGTTAAGGAGGTTGCAGGCAGAGTTGGTCCAATGTGGGTGTATGCACAGTTGGGAATGTTGCTCCAGTGGGCTTTGGCCGGCCTTTTCGGATTGTTTGTGATGAAACTCATATGGCCGGAACTTAATGATGCCTTTGGTGTGATGCTTTCAACCGGTTTCTATGGCGGACACGGTACTGCAGCGGCGATTGGCGAGGCTTTCAACGGACTTGGCTGGGATGAGGCCGCTTCTCTTGGTATGACAACGGCAACGGTGGGTGTGATTTGCGCAATCATTGGAGGTCTGATATTCATAAAATGGGCTGCTAAGAACAAGCAGACAGCTTTTATATCTGACTTTGCAGATCTTCCTCAGGAACTCCGCAGCGGACTTGTACCTCAGGAGAAGAGGGATTCGATGGGTAGCGCAACTACATCTTCAATCTCAATTGAACCGCTTACTTTCCATCTTGCGCTTGTTCTTCTGGTGGCATTTTTGGGTTATTCAATGAGTGTGGGGGTTAAACAGTGGCAACCTCAGCTTGAATTGCCGGTATTCAGTTGCGCATTTATTGTGGGTTTGATTTTCAAGAAAATATTTGATGCTACAAACGTAACTGATTATATATGTCCCCAGACAACCCAGCGCATAGGCAGTATGGCTACAGATCTTCTTGTTGCTTTTGGTGTGGCATCCATCAAACTGGGAGTGGTGGTAAAATATGCGGTACCGCTTATAGTGCTCATAGTAGCAGGAGCGGTTATGGTATACGCAATTACATTCTACTTTGGAAGGAGACTTTCAAAAACCTACTGGTTTGAGAGAACCATTTTTGCCTGGGGCTGGTGGACAGGTACCATGGCAATGGGAATTGCCCTTATAAGAATAGTGGATCCTAAACTTTCCAGCAAGGCTATGGACGATTACGCCCTTGCATATCTTCCAATTGCACCTATTGAGATTCTGCTCATCACATTTGTGCCAATCATGTTCATGAACGGAATGGGATTGTGGCTTTCATTGGGATGCCTGGTTTTGTCGGGATTGCTTATATTGCTTGCCATAAAGATGGGCTGGTGGATAAAAAAGAAATAACAATTTAAAAATGAAAAAGATAGCGTTGATTTTGGCTGCGCAGCTCCTTTTTGTGGGAGCCTGGGCGCAGAATTCAGATGAAGCCTTGATGAAGAAGGCTGAAAAGATACACAGGAAGTATCTTACAATAGACACCCACAATGATACTGCCATGTATCTGAATCATCCCGACAGTGAGGATTGGAGCGTGTCAAAGGGACAGGTGAGTTTTCCATTGATGAAGAAAGGTGGGCTGGATGCCGCTTTCTTTGCCATCTTCCTTGATCAGGGACCGTTGAGGGATTCTTCAAGGGATTCTGTTTACAGATATGCAATGGAGGAGATCCGTCTGTTTAAGGAGTATGTGGCAAAACACAGCGATGAGGCTGCAATTGCATATTCTCCAAAGGATTTGCGCAAGCTGAAAAAGGAGGGAAAGAAGAGTATTGTGGTTTTTGCCCTTGAGAACGGCTATGGAGTTGGACAGGATCTGGCAAAAGTGGATTCGTTCTACAATGCAGGCTGCAGATATATCACATTGTGTCACAACTATACAAATGATATCTGTGATGCCTCAAGATACGAGAATCCAAATGGGCACGGCGGACTTTCCGCATTTGGTGAGCAGGTGGTAAAGAGGATGAATGAATTGGGAATGCTTATAGATGTGTCTCATGCAAGCACATCTACCCTTTATGACATCATCAAACTGAGCAAGGCTCCAATATTTGCATCCCACTCTTCTGTAAGGGCTATAAAGGATCATCCTAGAAACCTTACAGACCAGGAGATCAAGGATATTGCAGCTACAGGTGGAGTGATTCAGATTGCTACAGGCAGATGGTGCCTTACCAATGTTCCTAAAAGTGAGACAAAAATAGTTCATCTTGCAGACCATATAGACCACATCAAGAATCTCGTAGGCCCTGAGCATATAGGTTTGGGTACAGATTTCGACGGTGGCGGCGGTATGGTGGATTTTCAGGACTGTTCAAAGATGAAGGACCTTACTGTGGAGCTCCTCAGAAGGGGTTATACCGAGAAGGAGCTTGAGATGTTCTGGGGTGGCAACTTCATGAGGGTTTGGGAGCAGACCATCAAGGTTGCACAGGAGATGGCAAAAGAGAAGAAATAAATTGTCGGGAAGACAATATTTGTACAGAGGATTCCGCACTTTCCAATTCAGACCAAATTGGGGGTGCGGAATTTTTTTTGATTCTTGTAACTGCGTGAGAATGCAGATGTTGGGTGTTGGAATTTTTTGACCAAAAGTTGTGAATTTTTTAAAAAAAGATTTGCATATTAAAATAAATGTGTATCTTTGCAACCCGGTAATTCGGCTCCGTTACAGCCAAGTTGCTGAGAATCAATAATTTATATTAAGAGTTATGTTACAACCTAAGAAAACCAAATTTAGAAGACAGCAGAAAGGCCGTATGAAGGGCATCGCCCAGAGAGGTAATCAGTTGGCTTTTGGATCATTCGGTATCAAAACCTTGGAGAGCTGCTGGATGACCGGACAACAGATTGAGGCTGCACGTCAGGCCGTAGTTCGTTATATGAAACGTGAGGGTAAAATTTGGATCCGTATTTTCCCTGACAAACCATTTACCAAAAAACCTGCTGAGGTGCGTATGGGTAAAGGTAAAGGTGCTCCAGAGGGTTTCGTTGCTCCAGTTACTCCAGGTAGAATGCTAATCGAGATCGAGGGTGTTCCAATGGAGGTTGCTAAAGAGGCTCTACGCCTTGGTGCTCAGAAACTTCCTGTTACTACAAAATTTGTAGTTCGTAGAGATTATGTTGAATAATATTTAATGGAGAACAAGAAGATGAAAATAGCTGAAATACGTGAATTGTCTGCAAAAGATTTGCAAGAGCGCATTGACGCAGAGAGAGCAAATCTTGACACACTAAAGATGA
>JAZRCK010000004.1:0-44924 GCA_045659725.1 Candidatus Egerieisoma sp. | reverse complement strand
ATAGCGACGGGGATCCACCTCTTCCCATCCCGAACAGAGAAGTTAAGCCCGTTAGCGCCGATGGTACTGCTATACCAAGTGGGAGAGTAGGTAGCCGCCAACCTTCAGAGGATAATCAGAAATGGTTATCCTCTTTTTTTTTGCTACAGACGGCACGGTTTCTGTTTGGGAGGTGGGATTGTCACTAAAGCACTTCAATTTGTGATAAATCACACTCAAATTGTGGGTATTACATTCCTAAGGTGCCTTTTCTCCCGATTCTACAGCCCAAATAAGGATGTTTTGCTGCACACAGAGTGTTTTCTCCTGGAATTGTGGTGCTTTCTGGGACATTTTTCTTTTTGAGCTGAACTTTCTCCTGATTTTGCCGCTGAAATCAGGATGTTTTGCTGCCCGCAGATCATTTTCTCCTGGAATTGTGGTGCTTTCCGGGACATTTTCCTTTTTGAGCTGAACTTTCTCCTGATTTTGCCACCAAAAACAAGATATTTGCAACCCATAGTGTTGAACTTTTTGTCTGCAATATTGTTCTGTTTTAAAATGTTCATGTCATGTCAATAAAACCATATCATAGAGCACAAAAGCCCAAAGTAACCTCTCTTGCAGAGTACACAAGAATTGTTGCAATCTTTATAATGATTGCAGTTGTTGTGTTGATTGCTCTCCTGTAGTGACACCCTCCCCATTGCCGTAACTCACTCCTTTAGTGAGACCATCTGTAGTGATATTCAGACCATTTTCTTATATTTGTAGTTTATAAAACTATAAATATGGAGAGTTTGAATACTTTTATAGCGTCAATTAATGATGTGTTATGGTCATATGTTCTGATCGTAATGCTTATTGGCTGTGCACTTTATTTCACATTCAAGACAAAATTCCTTCAGTTCAGGATGCTGGGGGAGATGGTGAGGCTTTTGGGCGATTCCACTTCAAACAATAACCAGGACGGGAAGAAGCAGATCTCCTCTTTTGAGGCTTTCATGGTTTCATTGGCCAGCAGGGTTGGTACCGGAAATCTTGCCGGTGTAGCAACAGCAATTGCTGTAGGTGGTCCCGGTGCGGTGTTCTGGATGTGGGTGATTGCCCTGCTTGGCGCGTCGTCTGCGTTTGTTGAGTCTACATTGGCCCAGCTTTTTAAAGTAAAAGGCAAGGATTCCTTTATAGGAGGTCCAGCCTACTATATGAGAATTGGACTTAAGAAACCCTGGATGGGAGCATTGTTTGCTGTTCTGCTTATCTTTACTTTTCCTTTCTCTTTCAATTCCGTTCAGAGCAACACCATTTGTGCGGCGTTTGAACAAGCTTTCAATTTTGATCCGCTGATTGTTGGTATTGTACTTACAGCATTTACGTTCATAATCATTTTTGGCGGAATACAGCGCATTGCAAAAGTGAGTTCTTTGATTGTTCCTGTTATGGCAGTAGGCTATATCTTGCTGGCGTTGTATATTGTAGCAGTAAATTTTACGCAAATTCCTCAGGTTCTTGAACTTATTGTTTCAAGCGCATTTGGATGGAACCAGGCTTTTGGAGGTATGATTGGTGCAGCGCTTATGAATGGCATAAAGAGAGGCCTCTTCAGCAACGAGGCAGGAGAGGGTTCTGCACCTAATGTGGCGGCTACTGCAGATGTAAGTCACCCTGTAAAACAAGGTCTTATCCAAACCCTTGGAGTGTTTACAGATACCCTTGTAATTTGTACCTGTACTGCATTCATTATCCTTTTCAGTGGTGTGGCCTTTACAACTGATGCTAATGGCATACAGCTTACACAGGCAGCACTCACCAGTCAGATAGGTAATGTGGGAAATGTATTTGTGGCAGTTGCAATCATGTTCTTTGCTTTCAGCAGCATTATTGGCAATTATTATTATGGAGAGGCCAATGTGAGGTATCTTACCAATAATAAGACAGTTATGGTTGTTTTCCGTCTATTGGTGTGCGGTATGGTGATGTTTGGAGCACTTGCATCATTGGATCTTGCGTGGAGCCTTGCAGATTTGTGCATGGCACTGATGACTGCATGTAACCTTGTTGCCATTGTTCTTTTGAGCAAATATGCAGTACGCCTGTACAAGGACTATATGACACAAAAAAGACAGGGTATCAAGGACCCTGTCTTCAGGAAGGAGAGTATGCCTGATATCCAGAATGATCTGGAGTGCTGGTAGCATCCTCTTATTTCAAATAACCTATTTTTTTAAAAGATCAGGTCTAAGACGGGCAGTTCTCTCAAGGGACTGCTCTTCTTGCCATTGGGCAATCAGTTTCGGGTTTCCCGACAGCAATACTTTTGGAACCTCCCAGCCATTGAAGTTTGCAGGACGGGTATATACCGGTGCCGAGAGGAGATTGTCCTGGAAGCAGTCGCTTAAGGCAGAGGTCTCGTCAGAGATTGCTCCAGGGATAAGTCTGATTACAGCGTCGCAAACTACTGCAGCTGCAAGCTCTCCGCCGCTCAATACGTAGTCTCCAATTGATATCTCCATGGTAATCACGTGTTCACGGATTCTGTGGTCAATACCCTTGTAGTGGCCGCACAGAATCATGATGTTCTCCATGCAGGAAAGTCTGTTGGCTATAGGCTGGTCAAGTACATTGCCGTCGGGAGACATATATATGATCTCATCATAGTCTCTCTCTTCCTTAAGTTTGTTGATGAGGGTGTAGATTGGTTCAATCATGAGGATCATGCCGGCATCCCCACCGTAGCTGTAGTCATCTACCTGACGGTAGTTTCCTTTGCCGTAGTCTCTTATGTCGTGGATGTGGATCTCTACAAGACCTTTATTCTTTGCCCTTTGTACAATGGAATGGTTAAGGGGACTTTCCAATAGTTCCGGAACAACTGTAAGTATGTCTATTCTCATATAACGGATGTTTCTGTCTGTAAATCAAAGCTCGTGCAAAGATATAAAATAGTTAGCCTATTGTCAATTTTTACTATATTTGCAAGATTGTAATTTTATAGTCTGCGCATTATGGACAAAGAGAAAATTTCTGCGGCTCCCGTTGATGAAGGACAGGTGCCGGATATTGAAACGAAAGAGATTAACTATGCTGCTAAAGTTCTGATTGTAGAGGAGTTGAAGCAGTTGCTTGAGAAGGCGGAGGATGTGTCCGGAACTTTTCAGGCTGTAAAGGAATTGCAGGCGCGATGGAAATCCATAGGTGTTGTACCGCAGGCTAAAGTGAAGGATTTGTTGGAGAGTTACCAATATTATGTAGAGAAATTCTACGACTATATAAAGATAAACAAGGAGTTCAGGGATATGGACTTCAGAAAGAACATGGAGGCCAAGGAGGCCCTGTGCATCAAGGCGGAAGAACTGGCGCAGCAGGAGAATGTCGTTGATGCATTCAAGGAACTTCAGAAACTCCATGAGCAGTGGAAGGAGACAGGGCCGGTGGCCAAGGAGTACAGGGAGCAGATGTGGGAGAGGTTCAAGGCTGCAACTTCTGCAATAAACAAGAGGCACCAGCAGTATTATGAGCAGCTGAAGGAGACACAGAAGAGGAATCTGGAGGCAAAGACAGCATTGTGTGAGAGGGCGGAGGAAATTGCTGATACTGTTCCCGACAGTTCCAATGAATGGAATGACCTTTCCAAAAGAATGGACCAGTTGCAGGCGGAGTGGAAAAATTTGGGTTTTGCTTCAAAGAAGGACAACCAGAAGATTTATGACAGGTTCAGGGCAGCATGTGACAGGTTCTATGCCAACAAGAGGGACTACTACACAAGTTTCAAGAACGGGATGCAGGAGAATTTTGCCCTGAAACTTGAGTTGTGCGAAAAAGCGGAATCCCTTATGGACAGCCAGGACTGGAAGGGTGCTACTGATGTGATTATTGGGCTTCAGAAACAGTGGAAGCAGATAGGTCCTGTAGAGAGGAAACAGTCTGATGAGGTTTGGAGAAGGTTCAGGGCTGCATGTGACCGTTTCTTTGAGAACAAGGCAAGGGCCCTTGATGAGGAGGACCAGAAATATGAGGAGAACCTGCAGCAGAAACTCCAGATAATTGCCCAGATTAAGGAATACAGGATGAAGAATGTGAGGGAGGAGGACATAAGGGCAATGAGGGATTTCCAGAACAGGTGGAATGAGATAGGATTCGTCCCTTTCAAGGAGAAAGAGAGAATACAGAAAGAGTACAACGAGGTTATGGATGCCCGTTTTGCCGATATCAGGTCTGTGGAAAGCGAGAAGCAGCTCAAAAAGTTCCGCAGGATGGTAACCGAGGTGAAGAAAACAGGCAAAGGGGCAAGAGGATTGAAGTTTGAGAGGGAAAAACTTGTGCTCCGGTACAGGAAGATTGAGCAGGATATTGCCACATTGGAGAACAATATGGGCTTCTTTGCAAAATCCAAGAATGCAGATTCCATGATGACAGATGTTGCAAGGAAGATAGTGGCAGCCAAGGATGAACTGCTGAAGATAGAAGAGAAGATAAAAATTATTGACACATACTTTGAATAATCAAAAAAACAGACAATATGAATAAAAACACGGTTATTGGTTTTGTACTGATTGGTCTGATCCTTTTTGGATTCAGCTGGTACAACACCAAGCAATTCAACGAACAGGAGAGAGCGAGATTTGTAGCAGATTCAATTGCTCAGGCAGAGGCCTTGAAGAATGCCCCTAAGGTGGATTCGGTAATTATGGCTTTGAATGACAGCGTGGCAAGGGCACAGATGGCCCAGGCTTATGCTGCCCCAGTTTACAAGGATTCATTGTTGGAGCAGGCAAGCAAGGCTCAGGAGGAGTTCTTTACATTGGAGAACAACAAGATTAAGGTAACCTTCACATCAAAAGGTGCACAGGCTTCACAGGTTCTTGTAAAAGATTACTATACCCACGACAGTCTTGACCTTTACCTTATGAGAAAAGGTGCCAGCCAGTTTGCAATTGACTTCTACACCGACCAGCAGATTTCAACAGCAGACTTCAACTTCACCAAAGTTGCCCAGTCAGACTCATCACTTACATTCAGACTTCCTTTTGGAGAGAATGCCTACATTGAGCATGAGTATGTCCTTAATCCCGACGAATATATGGTTGACTTCAACCTCAGAATGGTGGGAATGGACCGCTACATCTCAAGAAAATCTGGTGTTGCTGTAGACTGGAACCTTGATATCCCAAGACTTGAGAGAGGTTATGAGAATGAAAAGAACTACTCTACAATCGCATACAAGTTCCCTGGCGATGAGAATGTGGAGGATTTGGGCTTGAGAAAAGCAGATTCCAAAGAGGATATCTCTACAAAAGTTGAGTGGTTTGCTTTCCAGCAGCAGTTCTTCTCTGCAATCATGCTTGCAAAGAATGACTTTGAGAGCGGCAAGCTTTCATACAAGTTCTACGATGTTTCAGATGAGGATTTGAGACTTATGGACTGTAAGGCCGAGATGACATTGGACTATGCGGCAGCACCGGTGGTTGAGTATCCTTTCAGTTTCTACTATGGTCCTAACCACTATAAGACCCTTAAGAGCTATGATTATGGTTTTGAGAAGATTGTACCTCTAGGCGGATGGCTTATAGGATGGATCAACAGGGTAATTATCATCAACTTCTTTGATTATTTGAGCCGATTCATCTCAAACTTCGGTATCATTATCCTTCTAATGACCATTGCAATCAAACTGTTGATTTCACCTCTTACACTCAAATCATATGTCTCTTCTGCAAAGATGAGGGTGTTGAAACCTGAGATTGACAAGATCAATGAGAAATATCCTAAGCAGGAGGATGCAATGAAGAAACAGCAGGAGATTATGGCATTGTACAAGAAAACAGGTGTGAGCATGTTCGGAGGCTGCCTTCCAATGTTGCTCCAGTTCCCAATCCTGTTTGCAATGTTCCGTTTCTTCCCTGCTTCATTTGAGTTGAGACAACAGGGCTTCCTATGGGCAGATGACTTGAGTACATATGATGCAATCTTTGAGCTACCTTTCCATATTCCATTGTATGGAGACCATGTGAGTTTGTTTGCTATCCTTATGGCGGTTTCAATGTACTTCTACTCAAAGATGAACATGGACCAGATGCCAAGCGGCAACGAGATGGCAGGTATGAGAACCATGCAGTTGTACTTTATGCCAATCTTCCTTTTGGTGTTGTGTAACAACTTCTCAAGCGGTTTGAGCTACTACTACATGTTGTCAAACCTGTTTACAATTGCACAGACTTGGGTAATCAGAAAGTACTTTGTAGACGAGAAGAAACTTTATGCACAGCTGCAGGCTAAGGCTGCGAATGCAAAAGCTCCTAAAAAATCAAAATTCCAGCAGAGATTGGATGAGATGTACAAACAGCAGCAGGAGTTGCAGAGACAGCAGCAGCAAATGAGAAACAACAAGAGATAATCATGAGCATTTCAAGTGAAATTGAAAGACTGAATAAAGAGCTGCCATCAACTGTAAAGTTGGTGGCAGTTTCAAAATTCAACCCGTCTGAAGCCATTATGGAGGCATATCAGGCAGGGCAGAGAGTATTTGGAGAGAGCCGTCCGCAAGAGTTGTTGCAGAAAGTGCAGGAGCTTCCACAGGATATACAATGGCATTTTATAGGGCATCTGCAGACCAACAAACTCAAGATGGTTCTGCCGTATGCCGCTTTAATCCATTCAGTGGATTCTGAGCGTCTTCTTGTGGAGATAAACAAGTATGCAGTGAAGAACAACCTTAAGGTGAAGTGCCTTCTTGAGCTTTTTGTTGCCCAGGAGGAGACCAAGCAGGGATTCTCAAAAGAGGAACTTATGGAGCTTATGGAGAAACTTCAGCAGGAGCGGTTGGAAGGTGTGGAGATCTGTGGCCTTATGGGTATGGCCTCGTTTGTTGAAGATGAGCAGCAGATAAGGGGTGAATTTGCAGCCCTGAAGGAGACTTTTGACCAGGTTAGGGAAAAATATATCTCCACCCACCCCAATTTTAATGAACTCTCTATGGGTATGAGTGGAGATTACAGGATTGCTGTAGAGATGGGGAGTACAATGGTCCGTATTGGAACAACAATTTTTGGTGCCCGCAATTACAGCAAGTAATTAGTCTATTTCAATATCACATTCAAATACAAAGGTGGCAGGACCTGTAAGATATACATCTGTGAAGGTCTTGCTGCCTTTGTTGTAGTTGAAGCATACAGAAAGGTCATCTCCAAGAGCGTGGATATCGTATTTTGCGTACTCAACACCCTCTGCAACCTCTTTTTTCTCTGCATGACCCTTCTCTGGAGAGTACATGTAGGTTGAAATGGATGATGCTGTAACACCTGTACCGCAGGCAAAAGTCTCAGCCTCAACACCTCTCTCATAAGTTCTTACATTTATGCAGTTATCTTTAATCTGCACAAAGTTCACGTTGGTTCCTCCAACGAAATCGGGGTGGTATCTCCAGTATTTTCCTTTCTCGTCTACAGGGTAGGTGGCAGTATCCTCTACAAACTCCACATAGTGCGGTGAACCTGTATTAAGGAAATAAGCGTTCTCAGAGTATTTGTCACCAGCCTCAAGATCCACCATTTTAAGTTTTACAATGCATCTGTGCGGGGTATACTCAAGAACCTCTGCCACGTGATATCCGTCAATGGCATTGAATTCAAATTTTTTGATTCCCCTGTGTGCTGCAAAAGCTACAAGGCAGCGTCCGCCGTTTCCGCACATGCTTCCCTCATAACCGTCTGCATTGAAATATCTCATTGAAAAATCGTACTGATTGCTCTTTCCCAAAAGCATCATTCCGTCTGCTCCAACACCAAAGCGGCGGTCGCACAAAAGTTTGATCTGCTGGGGGGTAAGACAGTCGTATTCTCCGTTTCTATTGTCAAAAATTACAAAATCATTACCAGCACCCTGGTATTTGTATGCGTGTACTATCATGATGTATATTATTTGTTTGTCATTTTCTTAAGTTCGTCTGTCATGGCCTTTGCCACTTTTGCAGAGGCTCCTGCGCCGCCAAGTACTGTGCGCACATCTGCGTAGTCCTGCATCATTTTGGCCCTGTAATCCTGGTTGTTGAGCAGCTGGTCAAGCTCCTGGCTGATTAGGTCAGGGGTACAGCTGTGCTGGATAAGTTCCTTGAACAGCCCTTTGTCCATAATGAGGTTGGCAAGGCTTATGTATTTGAGTTTCACAACCATCCTGGCAATCTGGTAGGATATTTCGTTGCCTCCGTAGCACACCACCTGAGGAACACCAATGAGTGCTGCCTCAAGGCTTGCTGTACCGGAGTTGATGATGGCTGCATCGGAATGTCTCAAAATTGAGTATGTCTCTCCCACAAGCAGTTTTATGTTGCTGCATTTATTCCCGATAATCCCTTTGTAGAATTCAATGTCCATTGATGGTGCACAAGCCAGCAGGAACTGGTATGAAGGATATCTTTTTGCCACCTCAATCATTCGTGGAAGGAGGTATTTTATCTCTCCGCGACGGCTGCCTGCAAGGAGTGCCACTTTGGTTTTGTCGGGATTAATGTTTGCCCTTTTGCAGAATTCCTCTTTGCTTTCCGTTGCGCTCGGGTGGTTGTCTACACTGTCGAGAAGAGGATTGCCGTTGTAGATGGCGTCAATGCCCCATTTTTTAAAGTACTCTATCTCAAACGGGAAGATGATGAACAGGCGGTCTACAAACTTCTTGAGGCGGTGGACCCTTTTTTCCTTCCATGCCCAAACTTTTGGTGCTATGTAGTAGAATACCCTGAATCCCTGTTTCTTGGCAAATTCCGCAATGCGGAAATTGAACCCCGGATAGTCTATAAGGACAACTACGTCGGGATTGTAATCAATGATATCCTGCTTGCAGCTGTTAAGGTTTTTTGAGAGCTTGCCCAGATTGGTGAGCACCTCCACAAAGCCCATGATGGCTCCTTCTTTATAGTGTTTTACAAGATCTGCTCCTGCCTCTTTCATCAGATCTCCGCCCCAGCAGCGTATTTGTGCCTGGGGGTCTGTCTGGTGTATTCCCTTAATGAGATTTGAACCGTGCAAATCTCCCGATGCTTCTCCTGCTATTATGTAGTATTTCATCTTTTTGTTCTTTAATGTTTTACAGCTCCCATCCGTTTTCCAGTTGCTCCATTGTGGCGTAGCAGGTGGTGTCAATCTTGTGCGGCACTATTGTAATGTACCCCTGGTCCATAAGGTTGTGGTCACCGTTGTTTCCGGGATTCTGCTCAAGGTCCTTAAAGTTGCCTGTCATCCAGTAATAGTTGCGTCCATAAGGGTCTTTTCTCTGCTCAAATTCCTTGTGCCACATACCATTGCCCTGTTTTGCAATCTTTATACCCTTTATCTCCCCTGCGGGGATTGCCGGAAAGTTCACATTCAGGTATACCCCCTGTGGAAGTTCATGATCCATTGCGTTGGCAATGATTTTTCTAAGATGGGGTTCTATTTGTGTGAAATCAGGATCGGGATGGTGGGTGTTGATTGAGAGTCCTACGGATTTTACACCGTAGATTGCCCCCTCAGCCGCAGCTCCAAGTGTGCCCGAATAGAGTGATGCAATGGATGCGTTTGAGCCGTGGTTGATGCCTGAAAATATGATGTGAGGCTTGTATCCCCTGTCTGTAGGGTCCTGCTCCACTGTCTCGCTGCCTCCGGCCTTGAAGAATTTGTTCATGGCCATCTTTATACAGTCTACCGGTGTGCCGGTAAGGGAGTATACAGTTATGCTGTTGCCGTGATTGCCAACGGTTTGTGATTTTTTCTCAAGCCTTAGTGTCTTGCCCATTGAGAGTGCTGCAGACATACCCGACTGTACAACTTCCGGGGCAACAACGGTAACATTGCCGTATTCTTCAAGCAGGTTTGCAAGGAAGTTTATCCCCTTGGAAGTGTATCCGTCATCATTGGTTACCAATATTTCTGTTGGCTGTTGTTTCATAAGGTAAAAAATGTGGAAAAATCCTTGTAAAGATAGTTATTTTTTCTCCCATTTTTATATCTTTGCACCGTTTTTGTAAAAACCTTGTTATATAAGGAAATGTCTAATTTATAAATATAGTAGAAATGATTAAAATTGGTATTAACGGTTTTGGCCGTATCGGCCGCTTGGTTTTCAGAGCTGCTCAGGAGAGAGACGATATCCTAGTAGTAGGTATCAACGACCTTATTGATGTTGAGTACATGGCTTACATGCTTAAGTACGACACAATGCACGGCAAATTCAACGGTACTGTAGAGGTTAAAGACGGTAAATTGGTTGTTAACGGCAACGAGATCCGCGTAACTGCTGAGAAAAACCCTGCTGACCTTAAATGGGACGAGATTGGTGCTGAGTACGTAGTTGAGTCAACTGGTCTATTCCTAACTAAAGAGAAAGCTGAGCTTCACCTTCAGGCTGGTGCTAAGAGAGTTGTTATGTCAGCTCCTTCAAAAGATGATACTCCTATGTTCGTTTGCGGTGTTAACTTGGATCAGTATGTTGGTCAGTCAATCGTTTCAAACGCTTCATGTACTACCAACTGTCTTGCTCCAGTAGCAAAAGTTCTTAACGATAAATTCGGTCTTAAAGACGGTTTGATGACTACAGTTCACTCTGCAACTGCTACCCAGAAAACTGTTGACGGTCCTTCAGTAAAAGACTGGAGAGGCGGTAGAGCTGCTTGTGGCAACATCATCCCTTCTTCAACTGGTGCTGCTAAAGCTGTAGGTAAAGTTATCCCTGCCCTTAACGGCAAACTTACCGGTATGTCAATGCGCGTACCTACCCTTGACGTTTCAGTTGTTGACCTTACTGTAAACCTTGAGAAACCTGCTACTTACGCTGAGATTTGTGCAGCTATGAAAGAGGCTTCTGAGACTTACTTGAAAGGTATTCTAGGTTACACTGAGGATGCAGTTGTTTCTTCAGACTTCCTAGGTGACAAACGTACTTCAATCTTTGATGCTACTGCAGGTATCGCTCTAACTGATACTTTCGTTAAGATTGTTTCATGGTATGACAACGAGATCGGTTACTCTAACAAAGTTCTTGATCTAATCAAACACATGTCAACTGTAGCTTACAAATAATTGTAGGAAACTATAAGTACAAGAGAGAGGGTGACCCACAAGGTCACTCTCTTTTCATTTTATATATCCCCAACCTTGTCTGTTCCTTTATGATTGTGTATTAATAATGTAATGACAGGTTGGGAAAGATGATAAGTTTTATTAACTTGCATAGACAGTTATTTGTTGAATTGAGAGGGCTGATGCCTTCTGAAACTTAATTAAGGCGTATGGATGCAAGTGATTTGAAAGATAAAAAGACTGGTACATTGGTGCCATTGTTGTATTTGGATGATTTTTTTGAAATGGTGAGTTGCCATTTTGATTGCATTAACCGCAGCCTGGAAATCAAGTTTGAACACTGCGAAAATGGAACAGTACTCAAAGAGCTTGTTGTGCTGTTTGACCGGCACAGTGTAATTTCATGTCGGACAGCGCCATTTTTGTACTTGGTAGAGTATTTTGATACATATGATAGTGATACTTCGTGGAGGATAGGTCAGATTCCATATGTTGTGGAGGTTGAAGGTGATTCGTCTTTTGTGGCGTGGCTGCTGGGCTCCGGAGGACATCTTTTCTATGATAATGAGGAGAATATGCGACAAATAAGACATTTTATTGTCCATTGTGAGGATGATTGTGTAGAGGTATTGGCAACGGCTGCCCCGCAAATGATATTTAAATGATGAGGTGATTTTGGGAGGTTATAATATCATAAAAGCATGCAATTTTCTCCTGATTTTGTCGCCGGAACCGAGATGTTTTGAGCAGGCGGAGTGACTTTGTCCTGGAAATGGGGCAGAAACCTGGACATGTTGAGCAGCAGAGTAATTTCGTCCTGGGAAAAGGGGCTGAAACCGGGATGAAATCCTCATTTAGGCCCCACAAGCCTATGCAAACCCTCCACAACCTCCACAATCAGCCAGCAGTACCCTGAGACGCCCCGAGATGCCCCGCGGTATCCCCAAAACCTACATCCTGTCTGTAAGCTTTTGTACAACCTTGAAGTTTGAGAAGAATTCCTTGGCAAATACCCTCAGTACGGTGTAGGCTGGGATTGCTATGAGCATGCCTACTATGCCTGCAACATTGCCGGCTATGAGGATTACAAGGAAGATCTCAAGTGGATGGGCCTTTACGCTGTTGGAGTAGATGTATGGCTGGAAAATGAAAACATCTACCAGGTGGGTTAGGGCAAAGGTGGCTATCAGTTTGATGGTGAGGGCGCCAAGTGCCGGGTCTGCTCCGGCGCTGTAGAAGGAGATGATACCCATTATGGTGCCGAATGCTCCTGCAGTAAGTGGGCCGATGTATGGTATCACATTCAGTATTCCCGACAGGAAAGCCAGCACCACCGACATCTGGAATGAGACTCCGCAAATGAAGTGCAGACCAAGAGTGTTGAGGACGGTGATGCAGAGTGTTTCCATGCTTATTCCGGTGAAATACCTGATAAGCAGGCTGTTCACGCTGGAGATGGCACGGCGGGCATTCTGTTCATATTTGTCGGGAATAAAGATGAGCACCATATTGGTGAAGGTGTTGTTGTCCTTTAGGAAGAAGAAGGTGACAAATATGATGGTGAATATTGAGATGAATGTGTGTGCCAGGAATGAGGTTATTGAACTGAATGCATCGGTGAACAGAGAGAAACTGAAAATGGATTTGATTTTCTCCATAATCATGTCCTCAATTGCAAAGTCCTTGTCCATGGTTGGGAAGAACTCGTGCATATAGAGGTTTATGCTGTGAAGCGGCACGGCCAGTTTGTTGTTTATCTCCTCAAGGTTGATGGTGCTCATATCGCTCACGATCTTGCCCACAAGTGGGAAGATGAAGCAGATGAGTCCGGTAAGGACTGCACCTATGGTTGTGAGGGTGATGAGGGCGGCAATGGATGACGGCAGCCTGAACTTGCCAATCTTTAAGGCAGAAAGGAAATTCATCATCGGATTGCCAATAAGGGCCAGCACTGCAGATATGAGGATGCAGGTTAGTATATTGCTGAAATACCACGCCAGGAACAGTATGCCGGCTGTTATTGCGCAAATGATTATATATTTTGAAAGGTTGTTCATAATTTTACTCTATTTAACCTCAAATATAGCAATTAGTTGCGTCAAAAGTCATTTTTTTTTGAATGAACTTTGTTGTTAAGGTGATGCAAAAAATTTAACTTTGTGTCCCGTATGGAAAAATTAGGATTTGACAACGACAAGTATCTTAGGATACAGTCCGAACATATCAGACAACGTATTGATCAGTTTGGAGACAAGTTATACCTTGAGTTTGGAGGCAAACTTTTTGATGACCACCATGCCAGCAGGGTGTTGCCGGGTTTTCTTCCCGACAGCAAACTGCAGATGCTAGTGCAGCTGAAGGAGTATGCCGAGGTGGTGATGGTTATCAGCGCCCTTGACATTGAGAGGAACAAGACCAGGGGAGACCTTGGCATTACATATGATGAGGATGTGCTGCGCTTGCGCAAGGAGTTTGAAAAAGTTGGCCTTTATGTGGGTGGTGTGGTAATTACCCACTTCAACGGTCAGGCCAGTGTGGTGGCTTACCGCAAACGCCTCAGGAGAATGAACATTAAGGTTTATTATCATTACACCATTGAGGGGTATCCTCACAATGTTGCCCTTATTGATTCTGATGAGGGTTTTGGCAAGAATGACTATGTGGAGACAACCCGACCTTTGGTTGTGGTTACTGCGCCAGGCCCCGGCAGCGGAAAGATGGCTGTTTGCTTGAGCCAGCTTTATCATGAACACAAGAGGGGTGTGAAGGCCGGATATGCCAAGTTTGAGACTTTCCCGGTGTGGAACCTTCCGTTGAAACACCCTGTAAACATGGCTTACGAGGCTGCAACGGCAGACCTTGATGATGTGAATATGATTGATCCGTTCCATTTGGAAGCGTATGGTGATATTGTAGTGAACTACAATAGGGATATTGAAATTTTTCCAGTACTGAATGCCCTGTTTGAAGGAATATACGGCGAGAGTCCATACAAGTCGCCTACAGATATGGGCGTTAACCTTATCGGTTCCTGCATGAATGATGAGGATGTGTGCTGTGATGCTGCACGTCATGAGATTATCCGCAGGTATTATTACGCGCTTTGCAACCTTGCAGAGAAAGGTGACAACGAGAATGAGGTGAACAAGATAGGTCTTCTTCTCAAACAGGCCAAGATTACTACAGACTACCGTAAGTGTACTGTTGCGGCCAAGGAGAGGAAAGACAAGGAAGGGGGTGTTCCGTCATCTGCAATAGAACTCCAGGATGGAACAATAATTACTGCCCGTACAAGTGCTTTGTTGGGGCCTAGTGCCGCACTTATCCTCAACGCTACCAAGTATTTGGCAGGTATACCTAATGAGGTGAAACTCATTCCTGAAGAGATGATTGAGCCTATCCAGAGGACCAAGTTGGAGTTCCTTCACGGAAACAACCCGCGTCTGCACACAGATGAGGTGCTTGTGGCAATCTCCATGCTCAGCAACCAGGATGAGAACTGCCGCAAGGCGTTGGAGCAGCTCCCTTCCTTGAGAGGATGCCAGGTGCATTCAACTGTGATGCTCAGTGAAGTTGACCACAAGATTTTCAAGAAACTGGGTGTGGGCCTTACCTGTGATCCTGTAAAAAAGATTAAATAAACCTGAACTATAAACTTAACCTTATTTAAAATGAAAAGATTTGCATTGTTCCTCCTTGCATTGTGTGCAGGCGTTTCTGTTCTGAGGGCAGACGAGGGTATGTGGCTCCCTTCCGAGATATACAAGAATATCAAGGATATGCAGGCAAAGGGATTCAAGCTTACCGCTGAGGATATCTACAGTATAAACAACTCATCGCTGAAGGATGCGGTTGTTCATTTTGGTGGCGGATGTACCGGTGAGATCATCTCATCTGAGGGTCTGCTCATTACTAACCACCATTGCGGCTATAGCCAGATACAGTCACACAGCTCTGTTGAGCATGATTACCTTACTGATGGCTTCTGGGCTATGACAAGAGACCAGGAACTTCCTAACCCTGGCCTTACCGTATCATTCCTTGAGTATATGGAGGATGTTACTGAGCAGGTGCTTAAGGGTTACAAGCCTACAATGACAGAGGAGCAGCGCATTGCCTTGGTTGACAAGAATATCAAAGCCATTGAGAAGAAGGCTAAGGGTGATGTCCCTTACCTAAAAGTGCAGGTAAAGGCCCTTTACTACGGTAACGTGTATTACTTGTATGTATTTAAAGTATATTCGGATGTAAGGCTTGTAGGTGCCCCACCTTCATCAATCGGCAAGTTTGGCGGCGATACCGACAACTGGATGTGGCCAAGACATACAGGTGATTTCAGCCTTTTCAGAGTATATGCCGGCAAAGATAATGAGCCTGCAGAGTACTCTAAGGATAATGTCCCTTACACTCCAAAGAGATTCTTCAAGATAAATGCAAAAGGTATTGGAGAGGGTGACTTTACAATGGTGTATGGTTTCCCTGGCAGAACCAACGAGTATCTTATTTCAGATGCTGCGAGATATACTGCACAGGTTTCAAATCCGCATAAGATTGCGTTGAGAACATTGCGTCTTGACATCCAGAGGGAAGAGATGTCTAAAGACAAGGCTGTGAGAATCAAATATGCATCAAAGAATGCTTCTGTCTCAAATGCATGGAAGAAATGGCAGGGTGAGGCTAAAGGTATCATAAAGATGCGTGCTGTTGAAAACAAGGAGGAGTTTGAGGCCAAGTTTACAGAGTGGTCTAAAGGCAAGCCTGAGTATGAGGGCCTTGTTGCAAAATTCCATGAGCTTTACAGCGCAATTGAGGAGCTTTCGCTTGTTCAGGATTACCAGAGCGAGGCTTTGAATGCAGTGGAGATTGTCTCTTTTGCGGGCCGAGGCCAGAGAGGTGCAGAGAAGTTCTGGAAAGATTATCATATGCCAATTGACAAGGCTTCTTTCATAGCCCTTTACAATGCATACAACAAGAATATTGCAGACAAATACAAAGCTCCTTACTTTAAGGAGAAGCTTGCTGAGTACGGCTCAATTGAGAAATGGGCAGATGTTCTGTTCACTGAGCAGCCAAACCTTGAGATGGCAGCTGAAATCTATAAGGAGACCAACAAGTACTTCAGGGAGAACTATGCTCCAGTGCTTGACTCAGTAAACAAGGAGATCACTCTTCTTTACCGTACATATATGAGAGGCATGATGGAGTACAACAAGGCAACCAGAGGCACCAAGGTGTTCTATCCAGATGCAAACTCAACTTTGAGAGTTGCTTACGGCCATGTTAAAGGTTATTCACCTTCGGATGCTGTTTACTATACTCCTGTTTCAAGTCTTGACGGTATCATCCAGAAAGACAATCCTGAGATTTATGACTATAACATTCCTCAGAAACTCAGGGATCTTCATGCAGCCAAGGATTATGGCCAGTGGGAGGTGAACGGTTCAATACCTGTAGCATTCATTGCTACCAACCACACAACAGGAGGAAACTCAGGAAGCCCTGTGCTTGATGCGGAAGGAAACCTTATTGGTGTAAACTTCGACCGTGTATGGGAAGGCACTATGAGTGACGTGGTATTTGACCCTGAGGTTTGCCGCAATATCTCGCTTGATATAAGATTTGCACTGTTTGTCATTGACAGACTTGCCGGTGCAAACCACCTGATTGAGGAGATGGAGATTGTAAAATAAAGCCTATCCGGCAATGAATGAAGTGCTGCTGTTCAGAAAGGACAGCAGCATTTTAAGTATATACAGGGCAGCTTCTCCAATCACCGGCACCGGTTGCAGCAGCATGGCCGCAGTAAATGAATACAGGATGGCAGTGGCGGTTGGTACTGCAATGAGATTGGTAATGAGAAAGTACGGTGCGCTGCTCCCAAAATGGTACAGGGAGAGGGGCAGTGTGGCAATCTGGCAGCAAACGGAGAGTGATATTGTGCTCCACAGCCATGATAAAGCCTTGCCTGCCAACCCTCTTGCCCATCTTCTGCCGTCGGTTGCCTGTGCATATGCGTCTGTGCATACAGGGAAGAGGAATATGATACCCAGTACCGCACTGTATGAGAGCTGGAACCCTATGGAGGTAATTTGCAGGGGTGAAATTGTACAGCTTATGAGTGCGGCCAGGGCAATTGCGTCTGTCTTCCCCACCTGTCGGAAGCATCCTTTGGCAATCTTGTAGATAAAAATCATTGTAGCGGCCCTCACCACAGAGGGGGAGCATCCCGACAGCAGCATATATCCCCCGATGAATGCCAGTGCCGCACCATTTCTTATAATCTTCCCGTAAGGGATGAATACCAGCAAGCCGAGAATCCTGTAGATTATTGCAAAGGCGATTCCTATATGTAATCCCGACAGGGCCAGCACATGCATTGCCCCTGCGGCAGAAAAGGAGTGCTTAATTTCACTTGTCATATATTGTCTGCTCCCTATGGTGAGGGCACAGAGGGTGGCGTGCAGGTTGCTGTCGGGAATAAGGGTGCGCAAATAATCTGCAGAATTTTCCTGGAAAGCTTCTGTGTGTAGGGTCAGCATTTCCTCTATTGGACCGGGCGGGAGAGAGCGGTTATGGATGGCCATTGAGCCTGATGCCGCTCCTGTGAGGAATATTGCCAAATGGGTGGCAATTAGGAACAAATGCACCCTCTTGCGTGTATAATATGATATGCAGATGAGGATGGAGGTGGCTATAAGGAGTGGAAACGGAGGAAATGGGGTGCAGACAGCAGATAGTATGCCGGTAAGAAAAAATGCTGCATATGATGTTGTCCCCCTCCTCATTCCGCCTGAAAATTTTCCTAAAAATAGCAAATTTGGCGTATATTTGCAAGTATGAAGAAGGTGGCGTTCATATTGAATCCCATATCGGGAACAGGGA
Source organism: Candidatus Egerieisoma sp. (assembly GCA_045659725.1). Classification (GTDB taxonomy): domain Bacteria; phylum Bacteroidota; class Bacteroidia; order Bacteroidales; family UBA932; genus Egerieousia. Next base: position 27,018 of record JAZRCK010000004.1, on the reverse strand, counting down.
GAAAGAAGGTGATTCTGGATTATATCCAGAAGGAGGCTGCCTTTTATCCTGATTATCAGATAGAGTTCTACAGTACCAAGTGTGTGGGTGATGCATGTGTGGCAGCCAGGGGATTTGTGGAGAAAGAATATGACATTATTGTTGCAATAGGTGGAGACGGTACTGTAAATGAAGTTGCTGAAGGGTTGATAGGAAGCAATGCCCAGTTGGGTATCATTCCTGTGGGGTCTGGAAACGGGCTTGCGCGTCATCTGAACATTCCTCTCAATTACCAGAGGGCGGTGGATGCCATTTTTAACGGCAGACCGCAGTTCATTGATGCCGGAAAGATAAACGGCAAGGTGTTTTTCTGTACAGCCGGAATAGGTTTTGATGCTGTGGTGGGGGAGAAGTTCAACAGTTCCGGATCAAGGGGACTTATGACATATGTGGAGTTCTGTACCAAGGAGTATGTGAAGTACAGGCCTGAAAGGTATGTGATTGCCATGAATGGAAGCAGGTTTGAGACCAAGGCATTCCTCATAACTTTTGCCAACAGCTCACAGTGGGGCAACAATGCGTTCATTGCCCCTGATGCCAATATTTCGGACGGCATGATGGATGTAGTGGTTTGGAAAGAGGCACCACGCGCTACTATGCCGTTCCTTACGGCAGAACTGTTCCTCAAAACTTTGAAATATTCACAATTCGTTGATACCTACAGATGTAAGGAGCTTCTCATAATTAGGGAGAAGGAGGGACTCGTGCAGTTTGACGGGGAGAGTGTGATGATGGGAAATGAACTTTCCCTTTCTGTGCTGCACAAGGCTGTACAGGTAATTGTTCCCAAGAACTGGAGACCTTTGCCCCAGATAATTGATATGCTGCCGCAGTATCTCAAGGATATTGTGCCACAGCAGTGGAGAGATTTTGTTCCCAAGTTGAAGGATATGGTCAAATAAATTGGCGGTTTGGGGTAAAATTGTTATATTTGTTTCCATTCAGAATAAGTCTATACAAATAACTAAATATTAAAAAACTTATGATAATTCTTGTATTGAATTGTGGAAGTTCTTCATTGAAGTATCAGGTACTTGATATGAAGAATGAGGCTGAGTATGCCGTATTGGCTAAAGGTCTAGTTGAGAGAATCGGCCTTGAGATGGGTGAGATTACCCACAGACCTGCTGATAAGGACAAACATGTAATCAGCAAACCTATTCCAGACCATACTGAGGGTATCAAGAGTGTTCTTGACCTTTTGGTAGATGCTGAGCAGGGTGTTTTGAAATCATTGGGCGAGATCAACGCTGTAGGTCATAGAGTGGCTCACGGTGGTGACCTTTTCAGTTCAAGTGCAGTTATCCACAGCGAGGTTATTGAGGGCATCCAGAAATGCTGCGAGCTTGCTCCTCTTCACAACCCTGCAAACCTTTTGGGTATCATGGCAGTACGTTCACTTATGCCTGAGATCCCACAGGTTGCTGTGTTTGACACATCATTCCACCAGACAATGCCTGAGCATGCATACATGTATGCAATTCCTTATGAGTACTATGTAAGGGATAAAGTGAGAAGATACGGTTTCCACGGTACCAGCCACAAGTTTGTTGCAGAGAAATCAGCAAAATTGGCAGGTTTGGATTTCAACAACTCAAAAATCATCACTTGCCACTTGGGTAACGGCGGTTCTGTAACTGCAGTATGCAATGGTAAATCAGTAGATACCTCTATGGGATTCACCCCTGTTGAGGGTGTTGTAATGGGTACACGTTGCGGTGATGTTGATGCAGGTATCGTAACATTCCTTCAGAGCAAATATGATCTTGATGTTAAGGGTGTGAACGATGTCCTTAACAAGAAGAGCGGTTTCCTTGGCGTTTCAGGCGTTTCTTCAGATGCACGTGATATTGAGGCTGCTGCAAAAGAGGGCAACCACAGGGCACAGCTTGCTATGGAGATGTTCAGATATCGCGTGAAGAAATTCATCGGTGCATATGCTGCTGCAATGAACGGTGTTGACATGATCGTATTTACCGGCGGTATTGGCGAGAACGACATCAGCGTAAGGGAGGATGTTTGTACAGGATGTTCATTCCTTGGCATTGACTTTGACTCTGAGGCAAACAATGTAAGGGGTGAGGACAGAATCATTACCAAACCTGGTTCAAAAGTTATTGTAACTACAGTTACAACAAATGAGGAGCTTGTAATAGCTCAGGATACAATGAGACTAACAACAAAATAATTACATAAACATTTACAGATTATGATTACAAATTTTGATCAGATGTTTGAGCAGTTGCGCTCAAAACCAAAAAAAAGACTTGTAGCTGCTTGGGGTGTGGATGACCATACTATCAGTGCAGTATATATGGCTGTTGAGGCAGGTATCGTTGAGGGTATCCTTGTAGGTGATGAGGCAATGATCCAGAAAGTATGTGCCGAGAACAACTACGATATTGCAAAACTTACAGTTGTAAACAACAACAACGAGCTTAAATCAATTTCACAGGCAGTTGATATGGTAAATGCCGGTGAGGCTGACATCCTTATGAAAGGTCTTTGTTCAACCGACAAATATATGAGAGGTATCCTTAACAAAGAGAAAGGTCTTCTTCCTCCAAAAGCTGTGTTGAGCCACGTTTGTGTTGTTCAGAACCCAGGTTATCACAAACTGCTTGTAATTTCAGATATCGCAGTTATCCCTGCACCGGATTTGAAACAGAAACAGGCTATGATCGGTTATGTGGCAAACACTGCAAGAGCTCTAGGTGTAGAGAAACCAAAAGTTGCAATGATTACAGCTACAGAGCAGATGCTTCCTGGTATGCCTGCTTGTGTTGAGGCTGCTATGCTTGCAAAAATGTCTGACAGAGGCCAGATTGCAGGTTGTGTAGTTGACGGTCCTTTGGCTTTGGACGTTGCATTGTGCAAAGAGGCTGCTGAGATCAAGAAACTTAAGAGCGAGGTTGCAGGTGATGCAGACTGCTGTGTATTCCCTAGCATTGAGGCTGCAAACGTATTCTACAAATTTGCAGGCCACTTCTGCCCAGGCGTTAAAATGGCAGCTATGGTTGCAGGTGCAAAAGCTCCATGCGTTCTTTCAAGCCGTGCAGACAGCACTGAGACCAAACTTAACTCAATTGCTTTGGCAGCTCTAACTGCAAAATAATTAATTATGGGTAAACTGATTTTGGCTATCAATCCGGGATCTACATCTACAAAGATTTCGGTATACGAGGATACAACTGAGGTATTCACAAAAACCTTGCGCCACTCTAACGAGGAGCTGGCTCCTTACAAGAATGTGATTGACCAGCTGGACTTCAGAAAAGAGACTATCAAGGCTGCTCTTAAGGAGAACAACATTGATGTGAATTCTCTTGCTATCATCGTTGGTCGCGGTGGTTTGGTAAAACCAATCCCTAGCGGATGTTATGAGGTTAACGCTGCTATGATTGAGGATATCAGAACCGGCAAGAACGGTGAGCATGCAAGTAACTTGGGTGCAATCATAGCAAACGAGCTTGCATCAGAGGTTGGCGGCATCAAAGCTCTTATCGCAGACCCTGTAGTTGTAGACGAGCTTGAGCCAGTGGCAAGAATTTCTGGCCACGCTGCATTCCCTAGAGTATCCATCTTCCACGCCCTTAACCAGAAAGCCATTGCAAAACTTTATGCAAAGAACAACGGTAAGGACTATAAAGATTTGAACATCATTGTTGCACACCTTGGCGGTGGAGTATCTGTAGGTATCCACTCTAAAGGAAGAGTAATTGATGTTAACGATGCTCTAAGAGGTGAGGGTCCTTTCTCTCCAGAGAGATCGGGCGGACTACCTGCTGCTGCAATTGTAGACGCTTGCTTCAGCGGCAAATATACCGAAAAACAGATCAGAAAGATGATTTCTGGCGAGGGTGGTATCGTTTCATACTTGGGAACCAACTCTTTCATGGATGTTGAGAACCGTGTGAATGCAGGTGATCCTGAGGCTATCCTTATCAACGAGGCATTTGCTTACCAGCTTGCTAAAGAGATTGGTGCCATGTCTACAGTTGTTGAGGGCAAAGTTGATGCCATCATCATTACTGGCGGTATTGCTTACAATAAGGATCTTATGGAGATTGTAAAACGCAAAGTACAGTTCATTGCTCCAGTTTCAATTTATCCTGGAGAGGATGAGATGGGTGCTTTGGCAGGTAACGGTCTTGCAATCCTTAACGGTACTGAGGAGGTTAAAGTTTACTAAATTGGGTAAAGTTTACGATATAGCAATTATAGGAGGGGGAGCAGCCGGCTTGTATGCGGCTGCTGCCCTTTCTTCATATAAAAAAGAGAAAGGCAGTATTGAGGCAATTCTTCTTGAGAAGATGCACAGATGCGGCCTTAAAATAGGGATTACAGGAAAAGGGCGCTGTAATCTTACAAATACAAAGCCCTGGAATGAGTTTGCAACCCATATTCATCCGAAGAATGTGTTCCTCAAGAATGCCTTCTATGCCAGCAGCAACACTGCAGTGATGGAGAACTTTGAAAGGATGGGCCTTCCGCTGGTTGTGGAGCGTGGTGACAGGGTATTCCCCCAGAGCATGAAGGCTCTGGATGTTGTTTCAACACTTGAGAAGCATATCTTGCAGGGAGGAGTGCAGTTGAGGAAGAATGCAGAGGTATCTTCTCTTGAAAAAGGTGCTGACGGTGTATTCAGCATAACATGTTCAGACGGTTTTGAATGTTTAGCAAAAAAGGTAATCATTGCCACTGGTGGACTTTCATATCAGACTACAGGATCGTCGGGAGACGGATATGCATTTGCAAAAGGTTTGGGGCATAAGATAACTCCTCTGTTCCCTTCGCTTACAGCACTCAAGCCAAAGAATTATAAAGAGGAGTTTTATGGCATTTCCCTCAAGAATGTTTCTGTGCAGCTGGCTGTAAACGGCGATGTTGTGCAGGAGGAGTTTGGAGACCTTGACTTTACCAACGGAGGCATAGAAGGCCCTATAGGATTCAAGGTTAGCCGCAAGGGGGTGCACAGTATCATCAATGGTCAGAAAGTTGAGCTTAGGCTGGATATGAAGCCTGCCGTATCATTTGAACAGCTCACAAAACGTATTGAACGTGAGGCTGCTGAAATAAAGGGAGACAAGTTGAAAGGGATTCTTCCAAAACTTCTTCCTGCAAAACTTGTAAAACTCTTTGTAGAAGGCAATAATGGCCTTTCTATGACCAATCTGGCACAGAAACTCAAATGTTGGGTATTCCCGATAAATGATTATGTGGGATATGAGAGGTGTGTTGTTACTGCCGGAGGAGTAAGCCTCCAGGAGGTGTCGCAGAAGACAATGGAATCCAAACTGGTGCCAGGATTGTATTTTGCCGGTGAGGTGCTTGATTTGGATGGGGATACTGGCGGATATAACCTTCAGATAGCCTTTTCTACAGGAGCACTGGCAGCGCAGAGCGCTGCAGCGTCCCTTACCAGATAATGTTTATCTCCTTTTCCCCTTCTTTAAAGGATGGTGTCCCCTTTGCAATAATCTTGCGGGGCTCAATTTCTACTGCAATATAGTCTCCTGTACGGAAAGAGACATATTTTGATGCCTGCTCAAAGGCGGCATTTATCTTCTCTATGTGCTCAGCCGGAACCTCTTCTGCAGGCTGTTCTGCAGAGGTGATGAAAGTGGTGTTGTCCAATGAATGGGCCATCCACCACTTGCATGGATCATCTCCAATAAGATTGTTTGCAACCAGCTGCACACCTTTTCCAATGCTGTTGTAGTATCTTCCTGCAAACTTTGCAGAAACGCATTTGCCGGCCTTTATGGCCTTGGCATAAATGAATACAGCAGCAGCGAGTTCTGTTACTTCTTCCGGACAGAAATAGTCGTTGCTATCCCTGTTGAGAGATGTGTCCGGCCTCACGTAAAAGCTCCCGCTGCTGTATGGTATTGTTATTATATTCACTGTATTAACGCATTTGCAAGGATAAAGTTTATCTCATATTGAGCTTTATCTCTGTAATTACTTTCTTGGTGTCGAGGGTGAAGTCTCCGTTCATCATCCATGAGTAGTAGCTTGGCTCAGTCCTGAACACCTCTTCTACAGGTTTTCCCTTGTGCTTTCCAAAGTTGATTACCGGAACCTCCTTCTCGTTGAGTACAATGCGTCCTGCGTAATCTACAAGCTTGGTCTTGGTTGAGAACTCTGCAAGTTTCTTTACATCGTTCTCAAGTGTATCTGCATATCTGTCAAGCTGGCCAAGAAGGATCTCGTAGGTAGCCAATGTATCTGCCTCTGCCGAGTGGGCATTCTCAAGGTCTTTCTGGCAGTAGAACTTGTATGCTGCAGAAAGGGTTCTCTGTTCCATCTTGTGGAAGATGTTCTGTACATCCACAAGGTTCCTTTTGCGGAAATCAAAGTCAATTCCAACTCTGAGGAACTCCTCCGCCAAAAGGGGAATGTCAAACTTTATTGAGTTGTATCCTGCAAAATCGCATCCCTCCATCCACTTTGCAAGGCTCTTTGCAATCTCCTTGAATGTAGGGCAGTCCTTTACATCTTCATTTGATATGCCGTGTACAGCCTGCGCCTCTGCCGAGATTGGAATTGTAGGGTTCAACCTTCTGGTCTTTACCTCCTTCTCCCCGTTGGGCATCACTTTTACGGCACATATCTCCACAATACGGTCTGTGGCAACATTGAGACCTGTGCTCTCAATGTCGAAAAATACTATTGGGTTCTTAAGATTCAGTTGCATGGCAGTACTAGTTAATTCTCATAGGCATAAGCAATGCGCAAATCTCCTCCTCAGGCTCTGTCTGCACTGCAGGCTGGATAAGGGCAGCCCTATGAGGGTCTGCAAGCATGATGCAGATTTGGTCGTAGCCAAGGTTGCCAAGAATCTCAATAAGGAAAGAAGACTTGAAACCAATCTCCATTGGGTCTCCCTGATAATCGCATCCAAGGGTCTCGGTTGCACTCATTGAGAAATCAAGGTCCTGAGCTGTGATTGTAATCTGGTTCATGCTCAATTTGAACACAATCTGGCCGGTAGCCTGGTTGGAACATACAGAAACGCGTTTTGTTGCGTTAAGCAGTTCTGTACGGCTTACGGTAATAACATTTGTGTTGTTTTTAGGAATCACGCTCTTGTAGGCAGGATATGTTCCATCAATAAGCTTGCAGAATACAAGGAACGAGTTGAATTTGAAATATGCGTTCTTGCTGCTGTCAAATGTAATCTCAACCTCCTCATCCATAGCTTTGGCAAGGTTTGCCTTAAGGATGTTTGCAGGTTTCTTTGGCAGGATGAAGGCAACAGGTGCCTCTGATTTTATATCATGCCTTCTGTAGTATACCAGTTTGTTGGCATTTGAAGCCACAAGGGTGGTAGACTCGGTGTCAATGTCAAAGTAGATTCCGTTAAGGACAGGTCTGAGCTCCTCGTCGCCTGTAGCATATAGGGTACTGTTGATACCCTCAGCAAGAACTGAACCTTTCATCCTTATAACGGTAGGGTTTTCAAGAGGTCTGAGGGTAGGGTAGTCCTCTGCTCCTGAGAACGGGATCTGCGCGCTTCCGCTTGCCCAGTTGATGTTTACAATGCCTCTGTCGGGATAAGAAACAAACTCAATTGGCTGGGTAGGAAGCTCCTTGAGTGAATCTGTAAGAAGTTTGGCGGGTACAGTAATTTCTCCTCCCTCCATAACCTCATTGATGGCCATAACTGTCTTTAGGGTATTGTCTCCGTCTGAACCTGTAATGGTAAGTGAATTATCTTCCAAAGTAAGGAGAAAATTGTCCAAAACAGGAAGTGAACTCTTGGATGCAATAACCTTCTGGACCTGCAACAGCCCCTGCAATAAATCTGTACTTGATACAATAAACTTCATAATCTTCTGCTTAAATTTTAAGATTACAAATATAGCAAAAATTAAGAATTGTGCGGTGTGCGTTTTGGCATATAATTTGAAGATTTGTGTAAGATTGTGACATTTGTGCAGTAATAATTAAGAATTGAAAATAATTTGACAGGATATGAAAAGGACTTTGACAATTTTGCTGTTGTCTGTAGTGTTGAGTACAGTGGCATCTGTAGCGGTAATGAAATACACTTCATGTGAGAAGGGAAGTTTCTTTTATGAGACTCCCGACAAACCTTCAGTGAGGGCCATAACCCTTGAGCAACAGAATTTTCCGGATTTTACATATGCGGCTGAGAACAGTGTGGATGCCGTAGTTTTTGTGAAGGTGGTAAAAAGGCACAAGCAGAGGGAGGCATCAATCCTTGAGCACTTTTTTGGCTATAGCCAGCCAATGCCAAGGGAGAGTGTGGGAACAGGTTCTGGAGTTATCATTACTCCCGACGGTTACATTGCAACCAACAACCACGTGATAGCCGGAGGTGAGACCATTGAGGTTACCCTGAACGACAACAAGACATACCCTGCAACATTGGTGGGTACAGACCCTGTTACCGATGTGGCACTTTTGAAGATTGAGGCTGAAGGGCTTCCAGTAATCCCTTTTGGAGACTCAGACTCGTTGAGGTTGGGAGAGTGGGTGCTTGCAATTGGCAGCCCGTTCAATTTGAGAAGTACAATTACAGCAGGTATTGTAAGTGCAAAAGGGCGTTCTCTTCCCGACATGAAAGGCGAATTCAAGATTGAATCGTTTATCCAGACAGATGCTGCAGTTAACCCCGGAAACAGCGGCGGAGCTCTTGTGAACACCAGGGGGGAACTTGTGGGAATCAATACTGCAATTGCTTCAAATACCGGTTCTTATACAGGTTATTCTTTTGCAGTTCCGGTTGCAATTGTAAAGAAGGTTGTGGATGACATTAAAGAGTTTGGTACAGTCCGCAGGGCCCTTCTTGGAATCTCAATGCAGGAACTTACCCAGGAACTTGCCTCTTTGGCAGGGATGAAAGGGAACTTCAGCGGAGTTTATGTTGCTGAGGTGGGCCGTGGCAGTGCGGCGGATAAGGCTGGCGTGTATGAGGGGGATATTCTTGTTGCAATCAATGGCAAGAAGGTGAAGAGCCCGTCTGATGTACAGGCTGCAGTAAATGCCTACAAGCCTGAAGATGTAGTCAAGCTTCTTGTGTTCAGAGACGGAAAGGAGATTGAACTTGAGGCTGTATTGGGTTCTGCCCAGCAGGATATTGCCCAGGCAAGTGAGGATAATCCTGTAATTTATGGTGCAACATTGGGTGAGCCTGATGCTGCGTTGCTCAAGAAGTTGAGGTTGAGGGGAGGAGTTGAGGTAAAAGAGCTTGAAAAAGGAAAATTCAAGGAGGCCGGTGTGCAGAAGGGCCTTATTATAACCCATATAAACCAGATGCCTGTAAGTTCTGTAAAAGAGGCACTTGAGGTTATCGGGAAGACAAAAAGGGGATTCCTAGTTGAGGGGGTTTACCGCAATGGTGATGTTTATTATTATGGAGTTGGTGTTTAATTGAAATAAAATGCTTACTTTTGCGCGTTAAAATATCCACATGAGACAGTTAAAGATAACCAAATCAATCACAAACAGAGAGAGTGCTTCTCTGGATAAATATCTACAGGAAATTGGTAGAGAGGAACTGATTACAGTTGAGGAAGAGGTAGAACTAGCCCAAAGAATCAAAAAAGGAGACCAGGAGGCTTTGGAGAAACTTACCAGAGCAAACTTGAGGTTTGTGGTTTCTGTTGCAAAACAGTACCAGAACCAGGGCTTGAGCTTGCCTGACCTTAGCAACGAGGGTAACCTTGGACTTATCAAAGCTGCTGAGAAGTTTGACGAGACCAGAGGTTTCAAATTCATCTCTTATGCTGTTTGGTGGATCAGACAGTCCATTCTGCAGGCTTTGGCTGAGCAGTCGAGAATTGTACGTTTGCCTTTGAACCAGGTTGGATCACTTAACAAGATCAACAAGGCCCTTTCTAAATTTGAGCAGGAGAACGAGCGTATGCCTTCACCTGAGGAACTTGCTGATATCCTTGAGATCCCAAGGGAGAAAATTGCAGATACACTGAGAGTTTCGGGAAGACACGTATCTGTGGATGCTCCGTTTGTAGACGGTGAGGACAACAGCCTTTTGGATGTGTTGGTGAACTCAGATTCTCCAAATGCAGACAGAGGTCTTGTAAATGAGTCTTTGAACAAGGAGATTGAGAGGGCGCTTTCTACCCTTACAGAGAGGGAGAGGGATATTGTAAAATATTTCTTTGGAATTGGTGCTCAGGAGATGACCTTGGAGGAGATTGGCGAGTATTTCGGTCTTACCAGAGAGCGTGTGAGACAGATTAAGGAGAAAGCCATCAGAAGACTAAGACACAGTGCAAGAAGCAAGTTGCTAAAGAGCTACTTGGGCTAGGCGCTTTGTGCGGGAAATCCATAACTTAACACTAATTTAATATGAAAAAAGTATTGCTATCTCTACTTTCGGCAGGGGTATTGGCTTCGTCGTGTGCCAACCAGGCTGCTGAGAATCCGCTACTTGTGGAGTGGAATACCCCTTACGGAATTCCACCGTTTGAGCAGGTACAACCTGAGCATTATCTTCCTGCATTCAAGGCTGCAATGGCAGCAGAAATTGCAGAGATTGATGCTATTGTAAACAACACTGAGGAGCCTACATTTGAGAATACAATTGAGGCATACGCAAATACAGGCGAGCTGCTTTCAAATGTATCGGCTGTGTTCAGCAGTGCAAATGGCGTAAAATCGTCACCTGAGCTGCAGGCTATTGCAAAGGAGCTTTCACCGCTTCAGAGTGCACACTACAGCTCTATCAGCCTTAACGAGAAACTTTTCCAGAGAATCAAGGCTGTATACGAGAAAAGAAACGAAATGGGCTTGAACCCTCAGCAGCTTAGAGCTGTAGAGGAGATCTACAAAGGCTTTGAGAGAGGTGGCGCAAACCTTCCTGCAGAGAAAAAGGAGGAGTTGAAGCAGATCAGCGCAGAGATCTCTGCATTGCAGCTTCAGTTCTCACAGAACGCTTTGCTTGAGACTGCTGCCTACACTCTAGTTGTAGAGAACGAGGCCGATTTGGCTGGCCTTACTGCAGACCAGATTGCTGAGGCTGCTGCAAGAGCCAAGAAAGCTGGCCAGGAGGGCAAATGGTTCTTTGGCCTTGACAACCCAAGCGTAATGCCTTTCTTGGCAAACGCAGAGAACAGGGAGCTCAGAAAACAGATCCTTACAGCTTACCTTAACAGATGTAACAACAACAATGAGAACGATAACAAGGAGGTAATAAAGAAACTTGTTGAGTTGAGACTCAAGAGAGCCCAGATTATGGGTGCTGAGACTGCTGCCGCTTATATCCTTGAGGACAGAATGGCTAAAACTCCTGAGGCTGTTTACGAGCTTTTGGACCAGATTTGGGCGCCTGCATTGAAAGCTGCCAAAGCTGAGGCTAAAGATATGCAGAAAATCATTGCAAAAGAGGGCTCAAACATCACCCTTGAGGCTTGGGACTGGAGATACTACGCTCAGAAAGCAATGAAGGAGAAATTTAACCTCAGCGAGGAGGAGATGGCTCCATATTTCCAGATTGACAATGTAAGGGAGGGTGTATTCCACGTTGCAAACAAACTGTTCGGCCTTACATTCAAGAAATTGGAAGGCGTTCCACTTCCACACGAGGAGGCTGAGGCATTTGAGGTATACGACAACGACGGTACAGTAACCGGTATCGTATTCTTTGATATGTTCGCACGACCTGGCCAGAAGAGAGCCGGTGCATGGTGCGGCGGTTTCAGAGGCCAGTCATACAAAAACGGTGAGAGAGTCCTTCCTCTAGTAACCATCTGCGGTAACTTTACAAGACCTGTAGGTGACAAGCCTGCCCTTCTTACAACTGATGAGGTTGCTACATATTTCCATGAGTTCGGCCACGGTTTGGCAAGCTTGCTAAAAGATGTAAAATATCAGGGAATGGGCGGTTACCCAAGAGACTTTGTGGAGCTTCCTTCACAGCTTAACGAGCACTGGGCATTTGAGCCTGAGGTTCTTAAAGTATACGCAAAACACTACCAGACAGGTGAGGTTATCCCTCAGGAGTTGGTAGAGAAAATGGAGAAAGCCGGCAAATACGGCCAGGGCTTTGCTACAGTTGAGTACTTGGCAGCTTCATATCTTGATATGGACTTCCACGTATTGAAAGAGATCCCGGCAGACCTTGACGTTGAGAAATTTGAGGCAAAAGTACTTGGTGACAGAGGTATCCTTTCACAGATTCCGTCACGCTACAGAAGCACATATTTCAGCCACACATTCTCTGGCGGATACACTGCAGGCTACTACAGCTACATCTGGGCAGAGGTTCTTGACGCAGACGCTTACGATGCATTCTGTGAGACAGGCGACATCTTCAACCAGGAGGTTGCAAACAAATACCGCACTGAGATCCTTGAGGTAGCAGGCGAGAAAGACGCAATGGACCTATACATCAATTTCAGAGGCAAACAGCCGGGAATTGACCCGCTATTGAAAAACAGAGGTTTGAAATAATCTGCTTAAAGCAGGAATTGGGAGGGCGGCCGGTTGGCTGCCCTTTTTTTTGTTCTATGGCATTTCGTTGGGGCAACGTGCCCAGTTGGATTAAATGTTAAACATTGCCTGATCTGTTGCTGTGCGGAGGTTTGTAACTAGCAGATAGATAACTAGTTAAATTTCCTTAAAAATGTACATGTAAAACGTTTATCAAGTATCTTTGCTTAAAAGATTAACTTAAAAGCTCTAAATATGTATAGAAAACAGGCTTTGCTAATATGCGCCGCATTGTCAATTACAGTTGCAAGCGCACAGACTGAATCCGACAAACAGAAGGAACTTTTCCATAATTACTCAAAACTCCTTTCTCCGGAAAAGGTATACCTCCACACAGATAAGGATGTCTACTTTGCAACTGATACCATCTGGTTCAGCGGTTATGTGGAGAATGCCTCTTATGCGAGTGAGTTTGATGAGTCAAACTATATTTATGTAGAGTTGATTAGTAACTTGTTATATAGAGATGAGAAGAGTTTGTCAAATTATGCAGAGTGTAAGAATGATATTGTTGTAAGGAAGAAAATAAAAAGATCTGGAAATAATTTTCAGGGGTACATAGTGGTTCCAGAGATGAGTTCAACAGGACGGTCTATTATAAGGGCATATACTTACTGGATGCTCAACAGACCAGCTGAATACATGTTCTACAAGGAGCTTGAGCTTGCCAATCCAATGAAGGATAAGCTGGTAACAGCTATGGCCGAGAAAAAGGTAAAAAATAAGAAGGATTATTTGAGAATAGGAGAACTTTCTCCAGATGACAAGGAGAAGGCAGAGTCCGGCAAAGAGGATAAAGAGCGTTATGATGTTCAGTTCCTTCCGGAGAGCGGGAACTATGTATCAGGAGAAAAGGCTATAGTATATATAAAAGCTATTGGACAAGGTGGAGGAGGTGCAGCTGTTTTTGGTGAGATTGTGGATTCAGACAATAATGTTGTTGCCAGCTACAATACAGATTCACTTGGGTTTGGAAAGACTGTTATAGCATCTTTGCCGCAAGGAAAGCTTACTGCAACAGTAAAGGATACATTGGGATATGAAGGAAAGAAGGTGAAGTTTCCACAAGCATTGGCCAGCGGTGTTACCATCAACGGTTCAATGAATGTAAGTGCACGGGAATATGCTAATGAAGACAAGGCAGTTTTCATGATCAGCACTTCAGAAACTTTACTATCCAACTCATTGCATATCTATCTTCATAACGGTTCAGAAATCTATTACAGCAAACCGCTTTCAAAGGCAGACGAGAAAATTGTTTTAGGGCTTCAGCAATTGACTCCAGGAATACATTCCATTTCAGTAGTGGATGCAAGAGGCAATGTATATGCTGAAAGGCCGTTTGTGGTTCTCTCATCCCAAAAAGAAGCGTTGGCCATTGAAACACAACAAGAACAATACGGCAAGAGGGAGCAGATGAATGTGAAGATAAAGCTTCCAAAAGAGATGCTTGGCAGCTCATCCAACTTCTCCGTTTCTGTCACAGACATAGGTGTAGCTGATAACAGCGAGAAGACAACTCTGCCATCCTACATGCTTCTCAAGAGTGAGTTAAAAGGTTATATTGAGAACATTGAGTGGTACTTCACTGATACAATCTCATTGGCTGCAAGAATGCAGAGGGCGGATATGCTTATGCAGACTCACGGCTGGAGATATTATGATACAGAGAAGATACTGCAAGGCAAGAGTGAAACTCCTTACTTTGGCCGCGAGTACAAGCAGACACTTTTCGGTAAGGTGGTAAATCCTATTGGCCTTACAAAGAAAGCTACGGTTTCATTTATAGCACAGTCTATAAATTTCATGGCAATGGGGCAAATTGATTCCGGTTACTTTGTACTAAAGGATGTCGATTTTCCAGAAAATACAAGGTTTATTGTAAGTGCAGTGGGCAAAAATGGCAAGAGTCAGAATCATACTCCGGTATTGCAGAATGACTGGTATGCCCCAATGTATGAGTATCCGGTAAAAACAGAGAAAGTCAAGTATACACCAAAATTCAGTACAGCCGTTGAATCAATTTATTACAGTAAAGATGACGGTGAGCATGCAATGGCATTTGAGCTTAATCCTGTAGTTATTACCTCTCAGCTTATAACTCCCAAAAACTCACCTTGCCCTATTTCAAATTATCCTATAAGAAGAGATTGGTACAGAGATACTATTGATATGAAATCATATGCCAGAAATTATACAGTTGGAGCATATGTCGTTGCAGCTTACTCTGGGGTAAGAGAATATAATGGTTATTCAAGTAGTGGTAATCCTATTGCTGTTCCTAGGAATCAAACATTGCAATTAGGCTCATTAATAGGGCCTAAACTGACTCCTGGATATATGAAAGGAAAAACATTTGTTCCTCCGGGAAGATTAGGACTAGTTCTTGTATATTTGAACAGAAGTTTAATTCCTTCGGAAGAAGCTGTCAGTGATGTATTATCTTTACCTTTATCACAAATAGAATCGATTATATATGTTTCTGGATTATCTGCGGCACCATTTCAGGATGCTTTTAGCATGGGTGAAGTAAGCCCTTATCCTGTTTTGATGGTAAGAACTAAGCCTCAAGTTAGAACTGATCTGGTGCCATATAATGTATTTAGCTCATATCCTCTAGGCTGGCAGAAACCAGCCAGATTCTACTCTCCAAAATACGATACACCGGAGAGCAAGAGATCCAAGGCCAAAGACAACCGCATCACCCTGTACTGGAACCCTGCGGTGAAGCTTGATGAGAACGGTGAGGCCACAATCAGTTTCTATACCTCCGATTCAGATTCACAATACCGCATTGAGGTGGAAGGCAGGTCTTCTTCCCGACAGTATCACTATGCGGAGAAGATAATTGAGAGGAATGTGGAGCCGGCAGGCGTAAAAAAGAAGTAGCGGTCACCACGCTATTTCTTTTTTACGCAATCAGTTGAAAAAATCAGGAGCTGTCTAGAGATTATATAATCCCCTTGAATTTTAGCCAAAGAGGGAAGAACTGGTCATATACGCTGTAGATATTCTTGTTTACAGTTATAAAATCCTTTTCAAGCAACCCTTTCAATGCGGAGTTTACGCTGCTTGCAGAATTGAGCTTGTGCTTGTTTATGAATGCGCCTCCGGTGATGGAAGAAGCCTTGCCTTCGCGGGCAATGGCAAGGAAAAGCATGCGCTGTTTCTCCGGCATCTGGTAATAAAGTGATTCATAGGTGTCAGATGAGAGGCGTAAGATGAAGTCTATTGCTTCATCAACCATTTCAGGCTTGCATTCCTGTCCTTTCTCCGTTTTTGAATACAGGACATTGAGAATGCGGTGCATATAGCTTGTTACTGCATCAAAACGGTTGTAAAGCAATGCTACCACATTACGGTCCAAGCGCTTGTCTGCCTCCTCAAATTTCCCCACACAAAAATCTGTGTATACCTCCAAATCAAGAGGCTGAAGGTTCATTATTGTAACAGCCTGATAAAAAGGACGTGACGGTGAGGTGAACATACCATTCATAATATGACGCTGTGAACCTGAAAATATAAAGTGGGCATTGGTACAGCGCTGGACATATGTCCTTATAGTAGCCTCTATGGTGTCATCTTCATATTTTGTAATCTGCTGGAATTCATCAATAGCAACCAGGCATGGCTTGTCTGCCTGATTGAGATATGAGAATATCTCATCAAGAGTAACAGCAGGATTGTTGTTTATAGTACCCAGTCCCATATTCCAAGAAGGGACACCATGCACATCAAAGGAGATCTTCGAACGTAGAGAAGAAACTATATTTATAAACTTCTCCCATGCCTTTTTGCCTTTGGGCCTCAACTCGTCAATTACAGCTTTGCCAAGCATGTTTACAAAGTCGCTCAAGTTCTTTGTAGCATATATGTCTACAACAAAACAGTAGTGGCTGTTTCTGATATCTTCGTTGTTGAATACATGCCAAATTAGTCCTGTCTTTCCCAAACGGCGTGGTGAAATTAGGGCCACGTTGTTTTCATTCAACAGAAGGTCTCGTAGAATTGCTGTTTCCTGAACCCTGTCACAGAAATATTCAGGACCGGCATAACCGTTGGTAACAAAAGGATTGATCATAAGGCATATATTTCAATTACGTTACAAAGATAACAATTTTCCCATAAAATGGTTCTCATAAAATGAGAATTATAAAATGAGAATTTATGAATATTCTCTTTGTATTTGTACTTCATTTGTGTAAAGAAAATGATATATATGAGAAGTTTGTTTTTTGTACTACCTGTAATCTCAAATATGGATAGCGAACAGGCCTCAAGGAGGAAATAAATTTTGCTTGTGTGGATAGGGGACCAGATTAGACTGTCGGGAACAAAATTACATGAAATTGTTCCCGACAGTTTCTTTATGGTCACGAAAAGGTATATGAATGTGCCCAAGAGGAGATTGTGACACCCGTTTGGGCACAAAATCATACCAATATGTGCCGGAAGGCTTGAGGATGGGCACATTTTTAGTGCAAAACGTGCCGTGCCACCAGTGAATGGGGTAAAGTGCCCATTGTGACGACGTCCTAATGGGCACTTTTGCGGGAAAAATGTGCCCGTCCGGCTCTCCGGATTGGAGAATTTGTGCGTGAGGCGGTTATTTTAGGGAAAACCCAATTTTTTGTGTACCACTATGCGGAGAAGGTAATTGGGAAGAAGGTTGAATAGACAAACTGAATATCATCAGAAAGGTCACTTACACCATTTGTGCTTTCTTTGCATGATTGTTCAATTTGTATTGCAGTACTTGATTTAAGGACGCAGCTCAACATCGCAATACCTTGTTCAGTGAATGCCAACTGAGCATATCTGATATTTGTGCCTCTTTTATTGCTCAAGGTGTTATATTTATTTTTTTGTTAATTCAAACTTTACAGATACACAACCGTACAGGAGCAGGCAAGGTTGGAAAATATCCTTCAGGGGCGTAGGCAATCATTGCTCATATTTTTGGTCAGCCTCATTTTATTTGCTTATCTAAAATAATGATTATCCGTATTTTTGTGTATCTTTGGTTGCCTCTTGACTAGGGCTAAGAATCAAGTGTGAAATATATGATGATTATTATGCTCCTGCGTGGATGAAAGAAGATGTAATTATCCCTGAGTGGAATGATAAATAATAAACAGATTTTATGAGTCGAAGAAATTTAATGTTATTTATAGTAATATATTCTATTTGTGTAAATGGATTATATTCACAGAATATTAAGGAGAGGAGTGATACTTTGCATCATATAACGGTAATTGCAGATACCTCTTTTGTTAGGGCTGCAGGAGTGGTCAATGTGGATATGCCTAAGATGCAACATATGGTAACAGCTCTTGGAGAGGGTGACGTTATAAAGTATATTCAAACAATGCCTGGCATTTCGGCAGGTGTAGAAGGTTCTTCGTCCTTTTATGTACGAGGTGGCAATTTAGGTAATAACGTGATAACTATAGATGGCGTAAGGTTATATGGTTATGGACATTTGCTTGGTATTACTTCTGCTTTCTCTAATGACATTGTTGGTAGTGCAGATTTTAAGGTAGGAGGATTTGGTGCTGAGAGTTATAATATGTTGGCTTCGCATATAGACATTTCAACAAAGAATCCAAATTTTCAAAAGGCTGAGGCCAGTTTGGGTGCCAGCAATTTTATGTTGGGCGGATATGCAGCAACTCCTGTTGTTAAGGATGTTTTGGCTGTAGAGATTGCCGCAAGAATTTCACCGCTATCTTTTGAGTACGAGATGGGAAGGAAATGGCTGGATGAAAAGATGGAATTTTTTACCAATCTTGATGCTAAGGTGTATGATGCTTATGGCAAGATTTCATATAAGCCCAACAAGAATCACATTATAAATGCCTCTGTTTTTTATAGTAAGGATAATTTTGGATATGGCAAGATTGAAGAAAGTTCTTATGATAATATGAACTGGTATAATATGTTAGGCAATCTTGAATGGAAATTTATAGTTTCTCCCAAGTTGGATGTGAAAACAAATGTTTCCTACAATAATTACGAGAGTTGTCAGATGCAGGAGAGAATTTTGTTTGACGCCTATAATAGATTAACAATATCATCCAGTATAAAGGAGGTATCTATAAATACAGTGTTCAATTGTGTGATGTCAGACAGGTGGAATATGAAGTTTGGCATAAGGGGGACAAAGAGCATGTTTAATCCAGGCTCCTCCAAAGAGTATAATGATTCAGATTATACCCTGTTGGATTTCAGTAGTGAGAACCTGCTTGGAAATTTCTATACCGAGTTGGGTTATATGAAACAAGGCAGATTAATGCTACAGTTGGCCTTGAGGGGAAATTATTTTATTGGTAAAAAGGGTAAATTTGATGAATTTAAAGTGTTTGATCCGGAGGTGAGTTTCAATGGAAGTGCAAGGATTACAGATTGGATGGGCGTAGAGGTTACTTTCGACCAGTTAGTGCAGTATTACCATACTTTGGAGGGGATTCCCCTTGGCTGGTCTTTGGATATGATAGTACCGTCTTCAAAGGATATGCAACCGGAGAAAGGAAGACAGTATTATGGAGGATTGTTATTTAAGGCTTCCAATGAACATAGGTTCTCTGTAGGAGCGTATTATAAGAAACTTGATAATTTGATTTATTTTGAAAAGGCAAGTGACTTTTTTGGGCAGTCTTTGGCTGCTTGGAAGGAGTTTGTACAAATAGGGGAAGGGGAGAGCAAAGGAGTAGAGTTCCTTTATCGGAAGAGTGGAGAAAGATTGAATTGCAAGATTGCTTATACGTTTTCCAAATCAACACGTTTCTTTCCTGAGATGAATGACGGAAGAGTTTTTAGGGCTAAGTTTGACAGGCCTCATATATTAAATGCAGCTGCTGATTATATTATCTTTTCATCAGATACTAAAAAGTATGGAGCAACTTTGCAAATGAGTTATCAGAGTGGAAATATGGAGACTGTTCAGTCCGGCACCTATCCAGGTATAATCCCAGGATATGAGGTGGAATTTAAATATTATAGTAGTTTCAATAATTTCCGCCTGGAGGATTATATTAGGGCAGATATAGGGGTATATGCCAAATGGAAGAGGGATAGAGTCACCCACAACTTAAAATTGGGAATCTACAATATTACTAACCGTCATAATATCTTCAGCCTTTACTATGATTCCGATGACAGTACTTGGAAGAAGGTATATGTCTTCCCTATAATGCCAAGTATAAGCTATAGGGTGGAGCTTTAGATACCTGGGCAGATGGACAAGAGTCTATGGATATTGCAATTTCACAACAGGAAGATGTGTATATTGGTATGAATTGGGGGAATGAACAATGTTGGGAAAATTTCTATTTGGCAAGAATACGTACATTTGAGAGAGAGGATGAGGCTGGACTTGTGCCAGGTACTGAGTATATATATCCTCCATTATGGGTTGTGGAAACCGATGTGTATCAGCAATTCTATGAAACAAAAAACGTATTGCGTGTATTTTATAATATTCATAATAAAAACTAATCTGTTATGCATCATATATTTTCAAAGATGTTTGTTGTGAGTAGATATATCTTATTGTCATTGATATTAGTGCTCCTTTTATCTGCGTGTACTGATAAAGTTGATTTGGACCCGCGTGAGAGGGCCGTATTAGTCCATTGTATATTGGAGGACAGTACTGTTCAGACAGTGCAGTTGAATTATTCTTCTTATGTTTCAGAAAACTATTGTCCCCCTGTAGAGCAGGCAGAAGTTTACATTGAAAAGCTCAGTAAGGGCGCAGTGGTTGAGAGATATGATTTTTATAAAGTTAAAGATGGTGTTTGGCAAGGGGAGTTTGAACCGTGTCAGTTGGTTGAGTATAGACTGTCAGTGCGTGTTCCCAATTATGAGTTAATAACGGCAATCACTGAATTTCCAATGATCATGAACTATGTAAAACCGTCATCTTCAAAAAAAATAATGTATAAATCTGAAGCAGTAGGGGAAATGAAATCTTCCAAGTATAATCATCAGAGAGTGTATTTGGTGTCGCTGATGGATTATGTGCCTGAAGATGGAAGTTATACACCGGCTAAGGGTGTTAACATGTGGTTTGATGGTATTATAAATGATGAGGAAGTTGAGCAATCGCTCAGGAAGGATTTCTGGATGTTTGAAGATATGTATTATGAAGGTAGATATCAAATTATCAGGGATATAGTTTCGGTTTCTTCATCGGATTCGATAAGATTCAGTAAGGGGTACAAAACAGAAGAGCGAAGGTTTTGTTATTCAATTTATGCCAATTTCGATTATGGAGCACGCTGTACCATTAATTTTTATGGAATAAAGCCTTATCACGTAGGTGATAGAGGTGAGTCGGGAAGCTATTATTCAATTCATCCACTGTCGTATTTGTTGGTTCAATGTATCAATAGGGATTATGAGTTATACATAAAAGATGTGATAGCAAAGAGTTTAAGTTTGAATTTGTCTGATCTTACCCAGATATGGGAAAAGGATGAGATTTATTCCAATATCAAAAATGGCATAGGCATTTTTGCTGCGGAAAGCAGGGGAGAATTAATGGCAAAAGACTATTGGTATCACGTATATGGTGATTATTATGCTCCTGCGTGGATGAAAGAAGATATAATTATCCCTGGGTGGAATGATAAATAATTAGCTGTATAAACTGGAAAGAGCCATTTTTTTTGTACCTTTGGTCGCTTATTGAAAATTCTAAAATTTAAATACATATGGGCGACTTTTTTGCTTCACTGGGGCAGTGGATTACTGCTGTGAGTGATTTTGTTTGCGGTTATCCGCTTTTTATCCTTCTTGTTGGAGGTGGTTTGTACTTTTTGTTGTATTCGGGTTTTGTTCCGTTGAGGTATTATGGCAAGGCCATTAAGGCTTTGAAGTCTGATGACAACAGCAAGGCTGAGGGTCAGATCAGCTCGTTTGAGGCTCTTGCAAGTGCCATTGCTGCTACTGTTGGTATGGGTAATATTGCCGGTGTGGCTATTGCTCTTTCCATTGGTGGTCCCGGTGCAATCTTCTGGATGTGGGTGAGCTCCATTCTTGGTATGGCTACCAAGTTCTTTGAGGGTACCCTTTCTGTTATGTACAAGGGCAAGGATGATGCAGGTGAGGTTCAAGGTGGTCCTATGTACATGATTTTGTCGGGATTAGGACCTAAATGGAAACCTCTTGCGGTGTTTTTTGCAATTTCCGGCCTTATTGGTACCCTTTGTATTATGCAGAGTAACCAGTTTACAGAGGCCATCACTACCATTTTCTTTACCCCTGAGCAGAATACACTTACCCTCAGATTCATCATTGGTGTTATAATTACAGTGATTGTGGCTTGTGTGGTTCTTGGAGGTATCCAGAGGATTTCAAAGGTTGCTACCAAGGTGGTTCCTGCAATGGTTATCATGTACTTCCTTTTGGTTATGTACATCATTCTTACCAACCTGAATGAGGTTCCGGGTGTATTTGGTGCAATCTTCAAGGATGCCCTTACCGTTAAGGCCGGTGTTGGTGGAGGTATTGGTGCTCTTGTTTCAATTGCACTTATTGGTATCAGACGTGCTGCTTTGGTGAATGAGGCAGGTGTTGGTACAGCTTCAATGATGCACGGTGCTTCAAAGAACAATGAGCCGGTTAAAGAGGGCTTGGTTGCAATGATTGGCCCTTCCATTGATTCTGGTCTTGTTTGTACCCTTACTGCAATTGCCATCCTTATCCAGAGGGATGTGCTTCCTCTTGGTGACGGCTTGAGCGGTTCTATGGCAGGTTTGAGCGTTGCTTTGCAGGCTTTTGACGCTTCAATTCCTGGCTTGGGCAAATATCTGTTGTTGGCTATGCTGTTCTTCTTTGCATTCTCAACAATGTTCTCTTATTCTTATTACGGACAGAAATGTACTGGCTTCCTGTTTGGTGCCAAGTATGCAAAATATTACAATATCTTCTTCCTTGCAATGCTTGTTGTAGCTGCAATGATTCCTCTGAAGGCTGCAGTTGGTCTTATTGACTTGGCTTATGCCCTTATGGCGTTCCCTACAATGTTTACATTGCTCAAGCTTTCACCTAAGGTTAAGGCTGCAATGAAGGAGTATTTTTCTAAAAACTAATTGAGATCCAATAAAGATGATTCCAGAGATTTTTATAGGCAATATAGCCAAAGAGGCAGTTAAGGCACTTTATGGTGTTGAGGCTGATGACAAGATGATTAAGGTAGAGTCTACCAATCCCGATTTTGAGGGTGATGTAACCCTTGTAGTGTTCCCGTTGCTGAGGATGAGCAAAAAGGCTCCTGAGGCAACCGCTACAGAGATTGGAGAGTACATCAAGGCCAATGACAAGTTTATTGAGAACTTTAATGTTGTTAAGGGGTTCCTTAACATCAAGCTTTCCCAGGAGTACTGGAAAAATATTTTTGTGGAGATTTCTGCTGCGGAGAATTTCGGACAGCTTCCGGCTACAGGAAAGAGCGTGATGATTGAGTTCTCTTCTCCAAATACCAACAAGCCGCTTCACTTGGGCCACATAAGAAACAACCTTTTGGGATGGTCGGTTTCAAGGCTTCTTGAGGCCAATGGCCACAATGTGATAAGGGTGAACCTTGTGAACGACCGTGGTATCCACATCTGTAAATCCATGCTTGCGTGGTTGAAGATGGGCAACGGTGAGACTCCACAGTCGTCGGGAATAAAAGGTGACCACCTTGTTGGAAAATATTATGTTGCATTCAGCAATGAGTTGAAAAAACAGACAAAGGAGCTTATTGGGCAGGGTGTTCCTGCAGAGGAGGCAGAGAAACAGGCTCCAATCCTTAAGGAGGCTCAGGCTATGCTTGTAAAATGGGAGCAGGGTGATCCTGAGGTTGTTGAGCTATGGAAGAAGATGAACGGCTGGGTTTATGAGGGATTTGACAAAACCTACAACCGCCTTGGTATTTCATTCCACAAAACCTATTATGAGTCACAGACTTACCTTTTGGGTAAGGCATTGGTTCAGGAGGGTCTTGCAAAAGGTATTTTTGAGACACACGAGGATGGTTCTGTATGGTGTGACCTTACTCCCGACGGTCTTGACAAGAAACTCCTTCTCCGTGGCGACGGTACCTCTGTATACATGACACAGGATTTGGGTACTGCCCACCAGAGATTTGCAGAGTACACACTTGATGAGCATATCTACGTTGTAGGTAACGAGCAGAACTACCACTTCCAGGTATTGAAGCTTATCCTCAAGAAACTGGGCTTTGACTGGAGCGATTATATTTACCACTTGTCTTACGGAATGGTTGAGCTTCCTGAGGGTAAGATGAAATCGAGGGAGGGAACAGTTGTGGATGCAGATGATCTTGTACAGGATATGTATGCTACAGCCAAGGAGACTTCATTGGCACTTGGCCGCCTTGATGACATGCCTGAGGCTGAGCGCGAGGAACTGTTTGAGATGATTGGTCAGGGTGCGTTGAAATATTTCATCCTTAAGGTTGACCCTAGAAAGACCATGTTGTTTGATCCTAAAGAGTCAATCGATTTCAACGGCAATACCGGTCCTTTCATCCAGTACACCCACGCACGTATTAGGTCTATCCTAAGAAAGGCTTCTGAGCGCGGATTTGCCCCTGCAATTGTTTCTGAGGCTACTTTGCTTCCTAAGGAGGTTGAGATTATAAAGATGCTAAACATTTACCCTCAGAGGGTGAAAGAGGCAGGTGATGCACACTCTCCAGCGGTAATTGCCAACTATGCATACGATTTGGCTAAGGAGTTCAGCCAGTATTACCACGATACAACTATCCTTAATGAGGAGAACGGTGCTTTGAGAGACCAGAGACTTGCCCTTATTGAGGTAATTGCAAAAGTACTTGTAAACGCAATGGATATCTTGGGTATCAAATTGCCTGAGAGAATGTAATTATAATGGAAAAAGGGAGATTCATACCTACCACAAAAAAGGAAATTGATGCCCTGGGATGGGATTATGTAGATGTAATCATCTTTACAGGAGATGCCTACATAGACCACCCTTCATTTGGAACTGCAGTTATAGCCAGGGTACTGGAGAGCAACGGCTACAGGGTGGCTGTTGTTCCCCAGCCAAACTGGCGTGACGATTTGCGCGACTTTAAAAAGCTTGGGGCTCCCAGGCTTTTCTTTGGTGTAAATTCCGGGGCAATGGACTCAATGGTAAACCATTACACTGCGGCCAAGAGGCTCCGCAGCAATGATGCATATACCCCAAACGGGGCCCCAAACATGAGGCCAGATTATGCAGTAAAGGTTTATTCCAACATCCTTAAGCAACTTTATCCCGATACCCCTGTAGTTATAGGTGGAATTGAGGCCTCTCTAAGGCGCTTTACCCACTATGATTACTGGCAGGACAAGCTTCTTCCCTCTGTGCTTGTGGAGAGCAAGGCAGATTACCTCATTTACGGAATGGGAGAGAGGGCCATCATTGATGTGGCAAGACACATTGAAGAGGGGGCATGGGAAGACAAGAACAAGCTGCAGCAGGTAGCATGGATCAGTGAGGAGAAGCCTGCAGATAATCCCGACAGGATATTCCTTCATCCATACGAGAAATGCCTTAAAGACAAAAAGGCATTTGTTGAGAACTTCAATGCCATAGAGCTTGAGGCCAACAGGATGGTTGGCAAGCAGCTGGTGGAGCAGATTGGAAAGAGATATGTGGTTGTTAACTCACCTTATCCGCTCCCAACCACTGAGGAACTGGATTCTATCTACGACTTGCCGTACACAAAATTGCCGCATCCCAAATACAAAGGGAAACACATTCCTGCATACGAGATGATCAAATTCTCCATAAATACCCACAGGGGATGTTTTGGAGGGTGCAGCTTCTGTACAATTGCCGCACACCAGGGTAAGCACATTCAGAGCAGGAGTGAAGAGTCTATTCTGGCTGAAATTGAGAGGCTCAAGGAACTTCCCGGCTTTGCGGGGAACATCTCCGATTTGGGAGCGCCAACCGCAAACATGTACGGAATGGCGGGCAACGATAGAAGCGTTTGTGAGAAGTGTTTCAGAAAGAGCTGCCTTTATCCAAAGATGTGTCCCAATCTGAACAATTCGCACAGGAGATTGCTCAAACTGTACAAAAGTGTTTCTGAGATTAAGGGAATCAAGCATGCATACATTGGCAGCGGTATTAGATACGATCTCTTCCTTGATGCAAAAGGGTTTCTCGACAGCTCTTCAAAGCCTTATTTTGAAGAACTTGTAACCAAGCATACCAGCGGAAGGCTTAAGGTGGCTCCGGAGCATACGGAAGACAAGGTGCTGGCTCTGATGAACAAACCTTCGTTCACTTTGTTTGAGCGCCTGAAAAGGGAGTTTGACAGGGTAAACAAGAACAACGGCCTGAGATTCCAGCTTGTTCCATACTTCATATCATCTCATCCGGGATGTGAACAGAAGGATATGGAGAAACTGTCGCAGCACCCTGCATTGAAGGGGGTATACACAGACCAGGTGCAGGATTTTACCCCTACGCCAATGACCAAATCATCGGCAGCATACTACGCCCAGATGGATCCAAAGGGGTTCAAGCCTATATTTGTTGAGAAAAATATGGACAAGAAACGGATGCAGAAATCTTATTTTTTCAAGAAATAGTAAAAAACATTTTTTTATAAGAAAAATCTCACTATACTTGCATCAATAAACGAAAATCATAATTCAACTAATAAGAGAAACTGATATGTGCGCCAAAACTTCAAAACCACAGAAGAAGAGAGCAGTTGTAAGTTATGCAAACATGTCGCCTGAGTTGGCGGCCGCGTTCAAAGAGAAATATCCAAAAGGATACGCAGATTATATGGGAGATTTGTTCAAGGTAGACAAGCCCGACGGATCATTCTTCTATGCAGTGTCTGTAGAGATTCCTGATGCTATATATCTTGTTAAGATAGAGGTTAAGATAGATGATTATGAGGATGTGGAGAACGGCTTGTTCGGTGATGTTGATGTAGATGATGAGGGTGCAGGAGAGGGTTCAACATTCCCTGATGACGGATCTAACTCGTTCGGTGGAGACGACGATTCAGACGAATAATTTTTTTAATGGTAAATAGCGGTTGGGCATACGTTGTGTGCCCAACTTTTTTTATTTATTAACTTTTGCAAGAAAAGATAACTCGCTTAGAATAAATCGGTTGTTCGGATTGCTTGGAAATTGGGTAACGAGATAGCAACTGTTCGTATTTCTGAGTTCTTCATTGATATGCTCCAATGTACGAACTCTTGATGCTACAAAGGTACAAAAAGAATCTAAGTTGAAAATATAATTGTGGATTTCTTTGTTATTTTTAATATTATTCGTACTTTTGCGAACAGCAAACAATATTATATTATGGCAAATAAAGAATATAGCATTAAGCAAGAGCAAGTTGCACGCTTTGCAAAGGCGATGGGGCATCCTGCTCGTATAGCGATATTGCAGTTCTTAGCGAAACAGACGCAGTGCTATTTTGGCGATATTCACGAGGAG
>JAZRCK010000003.1:0-23266 GCA_045659725.1 Candidatus Egerieisoma sp. | reverse complement strand
ACTATAAGAACGAGTGCAACTGCGAGTACTGCAAAGCAGCTCAGAACAAATCTATCGAGGGTGTTTCTTCATTGCTTGAGGGTAAAGGAATGGCAATTGAGCCTTCTGTACTAAGCAGAAAAGAGAGATCTAAGAAATAGTATCAAAACTTCTGTCTATGCCGTTCATTGAAGAGATTCTCAAGTACGACTCCTTGTCTATTGTAGGCTTGGAGAAGAATGTTGGCAAGACAGAGTGTTTGAATTATATCCTGTACAGGTTACCGCTACATGAAAAGCGGGTAGCGGTAACCTCTATAGGTATAGATGGAGAAAATAAGGACCAGGTTACATCAACAAAGAAACCTGAGATTTTCCTTAGGGAGGGGATGTATTTCTCAACTGCAGAGGCGCATTACAAGGAGAGAAGACTTGTAAGTGAATTGGTTGAGATTACAAATGAAAGAAGTTCTTTGGGAAGAATTCTTACAGCAAAGGTATCTGTGGGAGGAAAAGCTTTGATATCAGGACCTTCGTCGGGAGTATCATTAAGAAGGTGGGTTGCAGGGATGGTGAAGTTTGGAATTGACCTTACAATTATAGACGGTGCAATTTCAAGGCTGAGTTCGGCTTCACCGGCCATAAGCAAGGCTATGGTGCTTTCTACAGGTGCTGCTTTTTCATCCAATATCAATACTTTGGTGCAGAAGACCAAGTTTGTGGTGGAGATGATTGGTCTGGAGAAGCTTGTGGATGAGAGCAGAGATGCACTTTGCGACATTGAGAGTGGTGTGTGGGGAGTTGACTTTGATGGTAACATCATTGATTTCAAGATTACTTCAGCTTTGGCTATCAGTTCCTTAAAGGAGGATATTACTAAGGGTATGAAGATAATCTTTACAGTGGGAGCCCTTACTGACAAATTTCTGAATCTTATTGCAGATTCAAAGAACATTAAGGAGGTTACACTGGTGGTGAAGGATTTCACAAAGATTTTTGTAAGCGAACAGGCCTACAGAATCTTCTGTGCAAGAGGGGGAAAAATTAAGGTTTTGCAAAAGAGCAAATTGGTTGCTGTTTGTGTAAACCCTACTGCTCCAAACGGTTATGTTTTGGATAGCGATATTTTGTGTGAAAAATTACAGGATGCCCTTGGGCTTCCGGTTTATGATATAGTTAAGAATAAGTATGACATTTAAGTCTGCACTGGATATAGATTGTGGGTTAAGGTACATGTATGATACGTTGGATATCATGTCGCCTTGCGGAAGGAAGATGCTTCTGCAGAGCACTATGATGACAACCAAGCGTGAACTTGATTTCCATTATCGCAGACTGAATGAAATATATGACAAGGATTGTGCCAAGATTGCGCATAAGCTTATGTGCATCAAGGATATACAGACAACATTAGACAGGCTGGCTTCCGGTGCGGTTCTTGATGATATTGAGCTCTTTGAAGTAAAGTATCTGGCAATTGTTTCCGGAGAGGTTCTTCAACTTTTGCAGGAGCAGAAGATAATTGCTGTAGGATTGCCTCATCTGGAGAAAGTTGTGGAAATTTTGGATCCCGACAAATCCAATATTCCATCATTCTATGTATATGACTCATATTCAGATGAGTTGAGAATGGTGAGAAAGCAGATGAGGGACCTTCAGGGAAATGGAGAGGAGCTTCCCGACGATAAAAGGATGGAACTTGCTGCGCTTTTGCAGAGGAATGCCGATCTTGAGTTGGAGATCAGGGAGAAATTGTCGGGAGAATTGAAAGAGTTTGCTGATGATTTGAGTCTGGCTTTGAGGAATTTGTCTGTTCTGGACATTCTTATTGCAAAGGCGGCCCAGATGAAGAAAATGGGGTTGTGTTTCCCTGTGATTGTAGAAGATGGGGAGACTTTTTATAATGGAATGTTCAATCCGGCTGTTAAGGAGATGCTTGCTGCGCAGGGTAGGGAGTATATGCCGGTGGACATATGTTTTGAAAGGGAGCCGGTTACCATTATTGGCGCAAATATGGGTGGCAAGAGTGTGGTTTTGAAGTGTTTGGCTTTGAACCAGCTTTTGGCTCAGTACGGTTTTGGAGTGGCTGCGCATGACTGTTGCGTAAATCTGGTGGAAGAGGTGATTCTGTGTATTGGAGATGAGCAGAGCATTGTTAAGGGAGTTTCTTCTTTTGCCGGTGAGATTCTGGCAATAAATGAAGTTGTGAAAAAGATGAGGGATGGAAAATGCATTCTTGCACTTGTTGATGAGCCAGCCAGAACTACAAACCCTGTAGAGGGTACTGCTTTAGTAGAGGGATTGCTTGAGGTTATAGGTACTGCCAAAGGAGGTTTTGTACTTACAACCCATTACAATATTTTGAATGATAAAGTGAAGAGATACAGGGTAAGAGGATTGAGAAATGGGGAGATGGATTATACCCTTGAGGTTACACATTGCGGGGATGTGCCGCATGAGGCTGTGGCAATTGCCGAGAGCCTTGGTATAGACCCCCAGTGGATTGAACTTACAAAAAAGAACTTAAATAACTAACATACAATTATATGCAGAGTAAATTAGGATTGGATTTTAAAAAGGTTGAGCACGCAAAGTCGTTGGCTAAAGAAATTGCCAATGAGGTTCAGGCTTTTGTTGAGTCTAAGACAACTGTAGCTGTTGAGCGTACATTGTGTAGACTTATGGGAATTGACGGAGTTGATGAGAATCAGGTTCCGCTTCCAAACGTAGTTGTTGATGATCTTAAAGCTAAAGGCGTACTAGGAGAGGGTGTTCTTTTCTATATAGCTAATGCTATGGTTAACACCGGTCTTACTCCTCAGGAGGTTGCTGAAAAAGTTGCAACAGGCGCTTTGGATCTTACAAAAATAGAGGTTGCTGACAAGGCAGCCATTGAGGCAGTTCTTCAGCCGGTTATTGATGGCAGCATTGCCAAGATCAGAGCCAGAAGAGAGCGCAGAGAGAACTATCTTAACACAATTGGTGAGGGTCCAAAACCTTACTTGTATGTAATTGTGGCTACAGGTAACATTTACGAGGATGTTGTTCAGGCTGAGGCTGCTGCAAGACAGGGTGCTGATATCATTGCAGTTATCAGAACTACCGGCCAGAGCTTGTTGGACTACGTTCCTTACGGTGTTACAACTGAGGGATTCGGCGGTACTTATGCTACCCAGGCTAACTTCAAGATCATGCGTGAGGCTATGGACAAAGTTGGCGAGGAGCTTGGCAGATACATCAGAGTATGTAACTACTGTTCTGGTTTGTGTATGCCTGAGATTGCCATCATGGGTGCATTTGAGGGTCTTGACGTTATGTTGAACGACGCTCTATACGGTATCCTTTTCCGCGATATCAACATGCAGAGAACTCTAATTGACCAGTTCATGAGTAGAGTTATCAACGGATTCGCAGGTGTTATCATCAACACAGGTGAGGACAACTACCTTACAACTGCAGATGCAGTAGAGGCTGCCCACACAGTTCTTGCTTCAGACCTTATCAACGAGCAGCTTGCTCTACTTGCAGGTCTTCCAGAGGAGCAGATGGGTCTTGGCCACGCATTTGAGATGGATCCAATGTTGGAGAACGGTTTCTTGTACGAGCTTGCACAGGCTCAGATGGCAAGAGAAATCTTCCCTAAAGCACCGCTTAAATACATGCCTCCTACAAAATTCATGACAGGTAACATCTTCAGAGGCCACCTTCAGGATGCTTTGTTCAACATGATCGGTATCTGGACAAACCAGGGTCTTCAGCTTCTTGGTATGCCTACAGAGGCTATCCACACTCCATTCATGAGTGACCGTTTCTTGTCTATCGAGAATGCAAAATACATCTTCAACAATATGAAGAGCATTGGTGACGAGATGGAGTTCAAAGAGGGCGGTATCATCAGAAACAGAGCTAAAGAGGTTCTTGACAATGCAATTGCGCTTTTGGAGCAGATGACTTCAGAGGGATTGTTCAACGCATTGGAGAAAGGTATCTTTGGTGACGTTAAGAGAAGCAGAGTTGGCGGTAAAGGTCTTGACGGCGTTGTTGAGAAGGGTGCCAACTACATGAATCCATTTATTAACTTAATGAAAGGGAGAAAATAATTATGGCAGGTGGACTATATTCAATGTCGGCTAAAGATTTTGACCAGACACTAGACTTGTCAAAAGTTAAGCCTTACGGTGATACAATGAACGACGGTAAAGTTCAGGTGAGCTTTACTTTGCCAGTTCCTAACGGAGCTGAGGCTGAGGAGGCTGCAAAGCTTCTTATGAAAAAGATGGGTTTTGAGAATCCGCTTGTAGCATTTGCAAAAGAGCTTACAGAGGGCTTTACATTCTTCAACTGCTACGGTAACCTTACACATACTGTTGACTATTCAAACATCTACGTTCCAAAAGTAGAGAGCAACACTATGGATATGCATGAGTGTGACGAGTACATCAAGGAGAATATTGGCAGAAAACTTGTTCTTGTTGGTGCTTCAACAGGTACTGATGCACACACTGTAGGTATTGACGCTATCATGAACATGAAAGGTTATGCAGGTCACTATGGCTTGGAGAGATATGACATGGTAGAGGCTTACAACTTGGGTAGCCAGGTTCCTAACGAGGAGTTCTTGGCTAAAGCTATTGAGCTTAAAGCTGACGCTCTTTTGGTTTCACAGACTGTTACCCAGAAGGATGTTCATATCCAGAACCTTACCGAGCTTATTGAGCTTATGGAGGCAGAGGGCTTGAGAGACAAGATGATTGTTGTTTGCGGTGGTCCTAGAATCAGCCACGAGCTTGCTAAAGAGCTTGGTTACGATGCCGGTTTCGGTGCAAACACTTATGCAGATGATGTAGCATCATTTGTAGCTCAGGAGTTTGTTAAGAGAAACAAATAAAACTAACTATATACATTATGGACAAGAATCAAATTAGAGAATTTATTGCCAAAAGGGCAGCTCTAGAGATCAAGGACGGTGATGTAGTGAACTTGGGTATTGGTCTTCCTACCATTATCCCTAACTACCTTCCAGAGGGCGTTAGTGTTACATTGCAGTCTGAGAACGGTTTGCTTGGTATGGGACCTACACCTGCAGAGGGTACAGAGGATCCGCACTGGGTAAATGCAGGTGGTGGATTCATCACTTACCAGCCAGGTGCTGCTTCATTTGATTCAGCTACCAGTTTTGGTGTTATCAGAGGCGGTCACGTTAATGTTACTTTCCTTGGTGCACTTGAGGTAGATGAGAAAGGTGATTTGGCAAACTGGATGATTCCAGGCAAAAAGACTCCAGGAATGGGTGGCGCTATGGACCTTTTGGTAGGTGCAAAGAAAGTTATCCTTACAATGGAGCACACTGCTAAAGGCAACCATAAGATCCTTAAGAAATGCCGTCTTCCTCTAACAGCTGCCGGTCAGGTAAATATGATCATCACTGAGATGGGTGTTATGGAGATTACTCCAGAGGGCATCGTTCTTACAGAGATCAATCCTGAGTTCACTGTTGAGCAGGTTCAGGAGGCTACAGAGGCAAAACTTATCATTTCAGAAAACTTAAAACAGGTTAACTTAAATTAAATAACTAAAGTATGAATTTCGGACTTACTAAAACACAGCAATTGTTCCAGCAAATGATTAGAGAGTTTGCTGAGAAAGAGGTTAAACCTCTTGCTGCAGAGGTGGATGATACTGAGAGATTCCCTATGGAGACCGTTGAGAAAATGGCTAAACTAGGTCTATTTGGTATCTACATTCCTAAAAATTATGGTGGTGCTGGTGGTGACCACATTATGTATTCTATCGCTGTAGAGGAGCTATCGAGAGTATGTGCTACTACCGGTGTAATCCTTTCTGCACACACTTCTTTGTGTATGTCTCCAATCTGGGAGTTCGGTACTGAGGAGCAGAAACAGAAATACCTTCCAAAACTTGCTAGCGGCGAGTGGATTGGTGCTTTCGGTCTAACTGAGCCTAACGCAGGTACTGATGCTGCTGGTCAGCAGACAACTGCTGTAGAGGATGGTGACGACTATATCATCAACGGTAGCAAGATCTTCATTACCAATGCTGGTCCTGCTCACGTATATGTAGTTGCTACTATGACTGACAAGTCTCTAGGAAACAAAGGTATTACCACTTTCATCGTTGAGGCTGGTACTCCTGGTTTCTCAATTGGTAAAAAAGAGCACAAACTAGGTATCAGAGGTTCTGCTACTTGCGAGCTTATTTTTGAGAACTGCCGTGTTCCTAAAGCTAACATGCTAGGTAAAATGGGCGAGGGTTTCAAAGTTGCAATGAAGACTTTGGACGGTGGCCGTATCGGTATCGCTTCTCAGGCTCTAGGTATCGCTCAGGGCGCTATGGACGAGACTGTTAAATATACTAAAGAGAGAAAACAGTTCGGCAGATCAATCTCTGCATTCCAGAACACTCAGTTCCAGATGGCTGATCTTGAGACTAAAGTACAGGCTGCTCGTCTATTGGTTAGACAGGCTGCTTGGAAACAGGATATGGGTATGCCTTTCTCAGCTGATGCAGCTATGGGTAAACTATTTGCAGCTGAGACTGCAATGGAGGTAACTACTAAGGCAGTTCAGTTCCACGGTGGTTATGGTTACACCAGAGAGTATCCAGTAGAGAGAATGATGCGTGATGCTAAGATCACCGAGATCTACGAGGGAACTTCAGAGGTTCAGAGAATGGTAATTGCAGCTAAATTATTTAAATAGAATCACACAGTATGAAAATAGTAGTTTGTATTAAACAGGTACCGGATACTACAGTTATTAAAATTAACCCTGTAACAGGTACACTTATCCGTGATGGCGTTCCAAGCATTATGAACCCAGATGATAAAGGTGGCTTGGAGATGGCTCTTCAGTTGAAAGATCAGTATGGCGCTCATGTAACAGTTATTACAATGGGTCCTCCTCAGGCAGATGCTATCCTAAGAGAGGCTTATGCTATGGGTGCTGACGAGGCTATTTTGCTAACAGGTAGAGAGTTTGGTGGTGCTGATACTTTGGCAACATCTCACACTATTGCTGCAGCTCTTAAAAACCTTGAGTATGATTTGATCATTGCAGGTAGACAGGCAATTGACGGTGATACAGCTCAGGTAGGTCCTCAGATTGCTGAGCACCTTGGCCTTCCACAGATTTCTTACGTTGCAGGTCTTGAGTACAAAGACGGCAAATTCGTAGTTAAGAAAGAGACTGAGGAGGGGTACCAGATGCTAGAGGTAGCTGGTCCAGTTCTTCTTACTGCTCTTGCAAGCGGTTTCAAAGCACGTTATATGAATGTTGCTGGTATCGTTGATGCATTTGACAAACCAGTTGCAGTTTGGGGTGTAGATAAAGTAAACCTACCTCTTGAGATGCTAGGTTTGAAAGGCTCAGGTACAAGAGTTTACAAATCATTCACCAAAGGTGTTAAAGCTGCTGGTGAGGTTCACGAGGTTGATGCTGAGCAGGCAGTTGGCTTGATCGTAAGCAAACTTAAAGAGAAATTTATCATTTAATCGCCAAAACTTAAGAAGAAATGAATAACAATAAGAATGTATATGTATTCGTAGAGCAGAGAGAGGGTGTTATCCAACCTGTTGCTCTAGAGCTTATAGGCAAAGCAAGAGATTTGGCTGATGTTTTGGGCGATAAAGTAGTTGCTATTTTCGCTGGCCACAACATTGCTGATCAGGCTAACGAGTTGATCGCTTACGGTGCTGATGATGTTATCGTAGTTGACGCTCCTGAGCTTAAAGATTATGTTACTGAGCAGTATACTCAGGCTGTATTCCAGGTTATCACTGCAATGAACCCTGATATCGTATTGTTCGGTGCTACTACAATCGGTAGAGACTTGGCTCCAAGACTTTCTGCAAGATTGGAGAAAGGTCTTACTGCAGACTGTACTAAACTTGAGATTTCAGACGGTTCAGATCCTAAATTGGAGGCTAGAAAACTTATGATGACCCGTCCTGCATTCGGTGGTAACCTAATGGCTACTATCGTTGCTGCTAAGGATGGTGTTCAGATGGCTACTGTACGTCCAGGCGTTATGCAGAAAAAAGAGAAAGATGCTTCAAGAACTGGTAACATCATTCCTTTCACTGCTACTTTCGACGCATCTAAATTTGCTGTAAAACTACTTGAGACTGTTAAAGCTGAGAAAGGTCTTGTTGACATTACTGAGGCTAAAGTACTTGTATCAGGTGGTAGAGGTGTTGGTAACAAAGAGAACTTTGAGAAACTTGCAGCTCTTGCTGAGGTTATTGGTGGTGAGGTTTCATCTTCACGTGCAATGGTTGATGCAGGTATCATGGATCATGACAGACAGGTTGGTCAGACCGGTAAGACTGTACGTCCAGACCTATACTTGGCTTGCGGTATCTCAGGTGCTATCCAGCACTTGGCAGGTATGGAGGAGTCTGAGCTTATCATCGCTATCAACAAAGATAAATTTGCTCCTATTTTCCAGGTTGCAGATCTTGGTATCGTTGGTGATGTTAACAAGATTGTTCCTATGCTTACCGACAGATTGGCAAAAGAGATCAAAAAATAATCTGATATATAATTGTATTTAGATATTTTGGGGAGCGACCGTTTGGTTGCTCCCTTTTTTTTCGTAGTTTTGTAGGTATCCAACTGAATTATTTACCAATAAAAACATAACAATTATGAAGAAACTTTTGCTTATGGCTGCTGTAGCATTTGCATTTGCTGCATGTGGCAATTCAAATTCAAACAAAGAGGCAGAGTGCTGTGAGACTAAAGCTGCTACAGAGCACGTATGCAAACAC
Source organism: Candidatus Egerieisoma sp. (assembly GCA_045659725.1). Classification (GTDB taxonomy): domain Bacteria; phylum Bacteroidota; class Bacteroidia; order Bacteroidales; family UBA932; genus Egerieousia. The sequence continues at coordinate 14,500 of JAZRCK010000003.1, read as the reverse complement.
AATCACGGAGAGGGCCATCAGTGCAATCATGCATGTGATTCTACAAAACACGAGTGCAACCATGCTGCAGACTCTACAAAACACGAGTGCAACCACAACCATGAGGGAGAGCACAAATGCAACCACGAGAATGGTGAGTGTAACCAGCCTGCAGAGAAACAGTGTGACGCATGCAAAGAGGCTGCTGCAAAGAAAGCTGCTGCTGAGCAGGCACAGTAATTTTTTAGCAATACAGGATATTAGGGTGACTCTTTTGACAAAGGGTTACCCTTTTTAATTCCCACGTGTTGGCGAGTTCCCTCCCGATAATGTGGCGTTCTCCGGGACATTTTCTTTCCGGGGAGGCTGTTTGTCCCGGTTTTGGCACCAGAATGAGGATATCTTTGCGTGGAAGAGGGTGTCCGTCCTGGTTTGGGGGCGTTCTCCGGGACATTTGCTAATAGGAGGAGCATTTTCTCCCGGAAAAGCGGCTGAAATGAGGATGTTTTGGCGTGTAAAGGGCATTTCATCCTCCGACGTAGGCTGAAACGAGGATGTTTTTTTGTAATTTTGCACCCGTAAAAATTCAGAGGTCATGTTAGGAAAACTTATAGATTTGTCGGTGAAGATGATAAGGAAATATCTTCCCGATCCGTTTGTGTTTGCAATTATTCTTACCATTGTTGCTGCTGTTGCAGCCATGTTGTCTACCGGGCAGACACCGCTTGAGGTGGTTGAGAACTGGGGCGGAGGGGTTTGGAGCCTGTTGGCATTCTCAATGCAGATGGCATTGGTGCTGGTTTGCGGTTCGGCTCTTGCAGATGCGCCGCTGGTAAAGAAAGGCTTGCGCAAGATGGCGTCATTTCCAAAGACTCCAGCTGCGGCAATTACCACTGTAACACTTGTTTCTTCAATAGCTTGTTGGATAAACTGGGGATTTGGACTGATTGTTGGAGCCATATTTGCAAAGGAGATTGCACGTGCAGTTAAAGGTGTGGATTACAGGCTTTTGATTGCATCTGCATATAGCGGATTTGTGGTTTGGCATTCTGGACTTTCGGCATCAATTCCATTGGCTATGGCTACAGAAGGCGCATCTCTGGTTGAAGTTTCAAGGGGTACAATCACATCCGCAATCCCCATTTCGCAGACAATTTTTGCAACATATAACCTTATAATTGCTTTTGCAATAATAGTTGCCCTTACTGTAGTAAACACCATTATGCATCCTGCTCCCGACAAGACATTCACCGTTGATCCGGCATTGCTTGGTGAGGAGGAGGATCTGCAGGAGAGGGAACTTTGTGGAGCCATAGGAGAAAAGGAGTGCCGGATTGAGTGGAAGCTTACCCCATCGGAGAAGTTGAACAACAGCATGTTGCTGTCGGGAATAACAGCATTGTTGGGATTGGGGTATCTGTTCATCAAAATTGTGCTGAAAGGTGGTACTCTGGATTTGAACAATGTGATTATGCTGTTCATGTTCCTTGGTATTGTGCTGCACAAGACTCCAATCAAATATGTGAAGGCGGTGAACAAGGCTGCCTCGTCTTCTGCCGGCATTCTGTTGCAGTTCCCATTCTATGCCGGTATTATGGGCATCATGACATCAGCTTCTGCTGAGGGCGTTTCCCTTGCCGGACAGATAAGTGAAGCGTGTGTGGCAATTTCAAATGAGAAGACTTTCCCTATGCTCAGTTTCTTGAGTGCAGGTATTGTGAATGTGTTTGTACCTAGTGGCGGAGGCCAGTGGGCTGTACAGGCTCCAATCATGCTTCCTGCCGGCGTTCAGTTGGGTGTGGATCCGTCTGTTACAGGTATGGCCATTGCATACGGTGATGCCTGGACCAACCTTATTCAGCCATTCTGGGCTCTTCCTGCTCTTGCAATTGCAAAACTTAATGCAAAGGATATTATGGGCTACTGTCTGATTGATTTGTTTGTGGTGGCAATTATTGTGATTCTTGGATTCTTGTTCCTTGTATAAGATGGCTGAAATTAAGGTAAGACCGGCTATTGTTTCTGATGCGACAATTATAGCACAGGCTGTTGCTATGGCAATAGGTGATGAGACTGTGGTAAAGTATTGCGGTGCTGATTATTTGAAAGCGCTTGAGGCTGCAGCATCAGCTGAGGATACACAGTACAGCTACAGGAATGCTTTGGTGGCAGAGGTGGATGGAGTGGCATCAGGTGCAGTTGTAGGGTATGACGGAGCTTTGTTGGAGTCTTTGCGTGCAGCAACCCTTTCTGTCATTAAGGAGTTCAACCCTTCTGTATCTGTTGCTGATGATGAAACCCAGGCAGGTGAGTTCTATATTGATTCAATATCAGTATTGCCACAGTTTAGAGGCAGAGGCATTGGAAAACGCCTTCTGATGGCAATGGTTGGCAAAGGACTTGTACTTGGATGCGGCAAAGTGGGCCTGATAGTGGATTTTGAGAACTCTGAGGCATCTTCTCTATATTCCGGATGTGGGTTCCAGCCAGTAGGGGAAAAGCTCTTCTTTGGTCATAAAATGCACCATTTGCAGTGCACCCATTTGCCGGCCGAGGACAAAATCCTCTACACTGGCCTGAATTACCCACAAGTTCAGGAATTCTGCGGCGACAAAATACTTGCCCCGTACATCTGCATGGGATTCTCAATGCTTTCCCTTATTGTTCCCGACGGGTTCCTTACAGTGAACGAGGGGGATACCATCTGCAGGGATGGATTGGGGAATTTCTGGGTGGAGTAGAACTAATTTTCAAAAATTATTCAAAAAAACGGTTATCTATTCATAACTCTGACATTATTAAGAAAACGAATTAATAAATCAGAGTTATGAAAAAGTATCTTGTTATTCTTTTAGTGTTGCTGGCAGGTGGTATTCTGCTGGCTGTTAATGGTGATGTGCAATCTGTTGAGGATTTGAGGGAGGGGGATATTGTGTTTATTGAGAGCCAGTCATCGCAGGCTCCTTATATCAAGTTGGGGACAATGTCAAAATGGACGCATTGCGGAGTCATTGTTGATACTCCTAAAGGATTGAAGGTTTTGGAGGCTTCAAAGATAGTGAGGCTTACACCTGTGAACAAATTTATCGGATTTGCCAAGAATGATAATTGGTGTATAAAACGTCCGTCTGAAAAACTGGGCAAGCCTGTTCAGTATGCCAAATATTTGGGAATTCCGTATGATTTGCAGTTCAAGTTTGATAATGGCAAGATGTACTGTTCAGAGTTGGTATGGCTGGTGTATAAGGAGCAGGACATAGAGCTTTGCAAGCCCCGTAAGGTTTCAGATTTTATTTGTGCCAGAATTCCTAAAGTGAAAAAGCTGATGGACAAGAGAGGTATATCTATGGATCAGGAGGTTGTGGCCCCTGTGGATTTGTATAAGGCTTTGTAGTTTGAGTGTCAACGGAGTGTTATGACAGTTATCTCCGGTGATGCGCCTAATCTGAATGGTGCAGTACATCCAAGACCTATGTTGATGTAAAGTGACTGCCCGTCCTGTTCATACAGGCCGTGGGTGTGTTCAAAGGCCCATGAGGCTGGGGTATATCCAAAGATCTTTATCTGGGCTGCGTGGGTGTGGCCTGAAAGGGTAAGCGGAATGTCGGTTTGAGGTACTACCTCTGCTGCCCAATGGGTAGGGTCATGGGAGAGGAGTATTCGGAATCCATCTGTCCCTGCCATTGCGGCAGTTAAGTTTCCAGTGTTGGTGCTTCTGAAGCCCTGGTTTGTGCAGCTCTTGTTGTCCACTCCAAGGATTGTGATTTTTGAGGAGTCTTTAGCTATCGGGAAGAAAGAGTTACGCAACAGATGCCATCCAAGGGTATCTCTCTGGTAGGAGGCGAACTCTTCAACTGCTGTGGCATGGGCTGTGGAATCTCCTCCAAAACGGTTGCCGTAGATGAGGAAATCGTGGTTGCCCATTACTGATGCAACTCCGTAACCTGCTTGCAGAGATTTAAGCATATCTGTGTATGGTTCAGCCTCTTTGGTGCCTATGGTAACCATATCGCCAGTGAAGCAGATAAGGTCTGGATTCTGTGCATTTACAGTGTTTATGATGCGCTGCAGTTTATCGGGATGACCGTCAAAAGTTGAAAGGTGCAGGTCTGAGATGTGTACAATCTTGAAACCTATGAATGCTTCAGGAATTTCTGGATGTGTATACTCCAGATGATTAACATCCAATCTCCAGCGCCCGATATTGTAGCCGTATGCCATCAGACCCCAGAAGAGCAGTGCAAGAGCCAGTGCGGTGTATCCGAATGGGGTATAGGGGAGCCTGTATTTGGCAAAAATGCCAATTATCTTCCCTATGATCCATAAGAGATTAGGGACCAGCGCAAGGAGCAGGCCTGCAACGAGCGAGGCTATGAGCATGAATTTTACCATATTTTATTTCTCGTGTCCGGGACCTTTTGGAAACCAGCCTTTCTGAACCCTTTTGCGTTGTTCAAACACCTCAAGGATACTCCAGAAGGATGAGAATGCAGTTACGCCAAGTATGGTTGACCAGATCATGTTTACGGCCAACAGTGAAAGAATGGCAAATACAATTCCGCCAATGGCAAACAGCCACCAGCTTTTTACGCCAAGGTAGTATTCCGCCTTAATTACTAGCGGGTGGAAGAGGCCTATGATCAGAAATGTGGAAAGGCCTACTAATAGTCCGGTGTAGTTCATGATTCAAAGATAAGACATTTATACATAATATCGTTCAGGTGGGCTGTTTTGTTTATTTGTGCAAAAGAGGTAACTTTAGGTGTTAATTTTTTGCATTATGACAGACCAGCAGATTGTACAGGGAATACTTGATAACGATGAAAGGGCATGGAGATATATCTATGCCAATATGAGAGGTGCCTTGTTGGGCTCATTGAGGAAAAAATTTCCTTCCGCTTTTTCTGCTGAAGAATGGAATGATGTATTTGTGGATACTTGCGAGGCATTGATGGTGAACGTTAAGAGAGGCAAATATGAGGTGAGGGAAAATGCTACGCTGTATACATATATCCTCAAAATAGCTGAAAACACAACATTGGCTTTTTGGCGTAAAAAGAAAGGGACAGTCATTAAAGAGGATATTTCTTATGTGAAAGATATGGTGGAGGATATAGATCTTCTTCCCGACGAAAAGCAGAGGACCCAGAATGAGTTCCTGGACAGGGTCCTTGAGTCTATACCGGAAGATTGCCGTCTACTGCTGAAAAAGTTCTATTGGGACCGCATACCTATGGAGAGGCTGGCTCCTATGTTCGGGTATAAGAATGCAGACAATGTTGCAAATAAAAAGAACAAGTGCATGAAAAAGATCAAGGATGTGAAGGAAAGGCTTTTTGAGGACGGTGATTTTGATGAAGATACCGTTAAGGCTGCTGTAGAGCGAGCTGCGTTGAGGGAGTTGTTGGAGAGTGAAAGGATAAGGATGGAGGAGGGGTACAGGCTTGCTGCTCTTGATATTGATGATAAGGAGGACAATTAATGGGAAACCGCAGGGAAAACATTTTATATGCTGTTTCAACTGCCATCTTTTCGTTGCTGGCTGTGCTTTTCTTGTGCGTGATGGTAACATCGCTTTCAAGGAACTTCATAGATATGTATGTGAGGATAGGTTGGGCTTGGAGGCATCCCGGCAATTATGTAGGGTTGATGGCAGGATTCATTGCATATATAGCTTTTCTGCCGAGTCTGGTTTTGCCCAGGATAAGGCATAATTTCGTATGGTTCAGAAAGTTTACCCATGAGCTTACACATACGTTGCTGGCAATTGCATTCTTTTCAAAGATCAGTGAGTTTGTTGTAAAGGACAAGGAGTGCTATGTGAGTTATAAGGCTGGTCCTATAGGGTATGTTCCTATAACCCTTTCTCCATACTGCATACCAATCTATACGTTTATGCTGTTCCCGTTCCGTTTTGTTGGAGACAGCCACTATATGATTGTGTTTGATTTTCTTATTGCGTTCACTTACGCATTCCATTTGCATACATTCATAGAGCAGACAAGGCCTTCTCAGAGCGATATTGAAGGGTGCGGGTATGCCCGTTCAGCCTCGTTCATTGCTTTTGTGCATTTCTGCGTAATAGCGGTTATACTGGCCATTCCAAAGGGCGGTGTGCTGAAGGCTGTAAACAGGGTCTTCTGGGAGTATCCTGCAGAGATTTTACAGACTCCTGGTGCATGGATTGAAAATATTCTGAAATTTTTCGGTTTTTAGCGGTTATCTTTTTCCATACGCTGCATTATTATATAAAATCAGTAATGACAGCTTATGAAAAAGTTTTTTAAAATCACATTCGCAGCGCTATTCTTGTTGCTGCTTGCAGGCTACTTTATTCCGGAGAGAAAGGCAATGCCTTGCTGCAGACCATCAGATTACAATCATCAGAGTTTCTGGCACTGGCCATGGACAAGGGGCGAGGCCGGCCATCCGCATACTGGTGTGGATATTTTCGGTAAAGTTGGAACCAAAGTGGTTTCACAAACCGGTGGTATAGTCCTTTTTGCCGGTGAATATGGCGGCAAGGCCGGTAACGGAGTAGTGGTTCTGGGACCAAAATGGAGGCTTCATATGTATCTGCATCTTCATACAGTAGATACAAAGGCCGGCAAGTTTGTCCGTCCTGAGGAGCAGATTGGAACACTTGGCAAAAGCGGAAATGCGGCAAAGACCCCGGCGCATGTCCATTATGGTGTAATCACCCCAATCCCGTATGTATGGAGACTTTTCCAGAATGAGGGAACCTGCAACCCTCCGGTATGGTTCAACTGGAGACTGATGTTCTGGCTTGATCCGGCAGATCATCTGCCAACCAAATAACACTTCTGAATTTTGTTCATATGAAAAAAGTTCTGACTAAAATATTCAAGGCAATAGTCCTTGTTATAGGAATCCCATTCCTTATAGTAAAGTTTGCTGCAGTTATGATTATCATTTTTATTTTTTTACTGGATTGCTTTTGCACCAATTCAGGCAAACCGGTCTATTCCAGGGAAATGGCTCCTTCTCCTATATATAGGAGTGCAGAAGACTTCCATAAACTTACTGGTGTAGTATTCCCGCAGCTTGCTCTGGCTGATTCTGCCCATTTTGATGAAGGGGGATTTCCTGCCGCTGCATGGTGTAATGAGTACAAATATGTCCCTGTTGATGGCTTCAAGAAGGATTTCTTCAGGAAATTGGACAAAGCCTGCAAAGAGGATTCAACCCACTGGAGTCTGACTGATTCCTGTTACAGATATTATATTCTTCCCGACAGAGATACTGTAGACCGGACGCATGGAATGTGTGATAGGATGGTAAAAATGGAAGACGGGTCTCTTGTCCCGGATTGGGATGGAGGTTTTATAAGTGTTGATATTGAAAATGATACAATCTATCTTAAACAGGGATGGTTAAGGTGATTTTTAAATGTATGGTGGCTGCAATGTCCTTGGAGGATACCTTTCTCCATGCAATCAGGGGCATTTGTGAGTTGGAAAATTATGGCTCAGATTGAACGAAGGTTGTGTATTGCGCATAAATCCCACATTTTTTGAACACAGTTCACTAATTATGTGTAAAAAAAGCCATTTTACTGCACATAGAGGTGTTTTTAAGGGGAGTATGTGTAGAAAATAGCCATTTTTGATGCAGTCTACCCGGGGTCTGAGCAGAAATAAGACTTTTATTGCGCATAGCTCTCCCCAGGGCCTTCCAGGGCCTTTGTCCCTTAAATGACAAGAGGGTAACCCATCACTAGATTACCCTCTCTTGTCATTATTTGTCGGGAAGAATGTTATTTCCTGCTCAACTCATTTGCCTTTGCAACTGCAGGGATGATGTGAGGGAAGATGTACTCTTTTCCAAGTTCCTGTACAAAGCCTACTTTTGTAAGGTATTTCTGGACGTTGTCGTTTACGCCGCTTAGGATAAGCTGAACGCCGTCTTTCTGTGAGCGTTTCCATAGGCTGCGCAAGTTATTCAGTCCTGTTGAGTCCATGAAAGGAACTTTTCTCATACGGATAATACGTACTTTGATGTTGCCCTCACGCAAGTGGTCAATCTCATCAAGTTTGCTGGCAAGACCAAAGAAGAAAGGTCCGTCAATCTCGTAGATCTCTACCTCCGGTGCTACATCAAGGTGCTCGGTATCTGCAAGCATTGCAATCTCGTCGTTCTCGGTGCCGGCCACGTTGTCGGTATCAAGGACTTTGATGGTTGAGGTTTCTGAGATACGTTTTACAAACAGGATGATTGCAAGTACAAGGCCTACCTCAATTGCTACAGTAAGGTCTATGATTACTGTAAGGAAGAAGGTGATAAGAAGTACCGATACATCTGTCTTGTTGCCTTTCAAAAGGTATTTGAAGGTTCTCCACTCACTCATGTTGTATGCAACCATTACAAGGATTGCTGCAAGGCATCCTAGTGGAATGTACACTGCGTATGGCATAAGGAACAGGAAGATGAGCAACAGTACAACTGCGTGTACAAGACCTGCAACAGGTGATTTACCGCCGTTGTTGATATTTGCCATTGTTCTTGCCAAAGCTCCTGTAGCAGGGATACCGCCAAAGAATGGGGTGATGATGTTTGCTATACCCTGGCCGATAAGCTCTGTATTTGAGTTGTGCTTCTTGCCAGTTACACCGTCTGCAACCATAGCTGCAAGCAATGACTCAATTGCACAAAGCAAGGCAATTGTGAATGCTGGCTGGAACATGTCCTTTACAATCTCCCATGTGATGTGAGGAGCCTGTGGCTTTGGAACCTCAATGCCGTTTGCAAGCTCAGGGAACTTGCTGCCGATGGTAGCGAACTCTACGCCTGCGAATTTAGCCAATAGGATAGAAGCTGCTGTACCTAGGATAATTGCAATAAGGGATCCTGGAACCTTTTTGGTTACTTTAGGCCAGAAGATGATTACAAGAAGACAGCCCAAGCTCAAAAGGAACTCGTGAAGTCTGAATGTAGCCATGTTGCTGAAATAGGCACCCCACTGCGGGATAAATTCGCTTGGAAGGTTCTCAATCTGCAAGCCAAGGAAGTCCTTTACCTGTGTTGAGAAGATTACCACGGCAATACCGCTGGTGAATCCCACTACAATAGGGTAAGGGATGAACTTGATGATGCTTCCAAGTTTGAAGACACCCATAAGTACAAGCAGAACACCTGCAAGTACAGTAGCAATGATAAGGCCTGAGATGCCGTACTGGGCAACAATGCCGTATACAATTACAATGAATGCTCCGGTAGGACCTCCAATTAGGAAGTGTGAACCTCCGAAGAATGATACAAGGAAACCTGCAACTACTGCAGTGATAAGTCCCTGTTGTGGTGATACTCCAGACGCTATACCAAAAGCAATTGCCAAAGGAAGGGCAATGATACCTACAATCACACCGGCAATAAGGTCGGCAGTGAATGTCTGCTTATTGTAGTTTCCTTTTTTGAAAAGCTCAAACAGCTTTGGCTGGAATACCTCAGAAAATTTAAAGCTCATTTTTATTTTTTGTTAGATTAATTTGTCCTTTTGGATTGGGGGAGCAAAAGTACTTTATTTTGTCTTGTTTGTCAAGATTTTATCGGGAAGAATTACTTTATGCTTGCGTTGTAAATGGCTTTTGTAAGTGTTTTGAGGAAGCTTTTTCCCTCTACGGATACGTAACCGTTGGTCATTGCAACTATTCCCCAGTTGTCTGCAGGGCTCCAGATCATGATGCTGTTGAGGCCGTAAGCACCGCCGGTGTGTCCCATTGGGTAGTTGCCTGGAGTGTTGTATTTCTCCTCATCAATGTATCCTGCCATCTCTGTAAGGCAAAGTGCGTACTCCGCTGCATTAGGGTCCTCTTTAACCCTTACAGGGGTCTGCATTGCCTTTGCGCTCTCCTGGGAGATGATGCGTACGCCGTTGTACTCCCCGTAGTTCATGTGCATCATCATATATTTTGCAAGGTCCTGTGCAGAGATCTTTACGCCGCCGGTAGGAGAGAAGATAGGTGCAGAGTAGCCCATTACGTATGAAGGCATATCCTCAGCCCTGCTTCTGTAAGCGCCCTCCGAAGGAACCCACTGGCCGTTCTCTTTCTTGTAGATAAGTGCGCATTTGCCCATATCAAGGGAGTCATTGTTGTGGCCGCCGTAAAGGCCAAGTTTCCAAATCACATTCTCCCTCACATAATCATCAAATCTTACTCCCGACAGTTTTTCCAAAATTGCTCCTGCCAAGTTCAAGCCCATATTTGAGTAGTTGTAACCCTCACCAGGTTTGTACTCATAGAAAGACTCAACGCAGTCACCGTAGATTGCAGGGTTAAGGTGGTCGAGGGTAAAGTAATCCTCTTTATCTTTAATGCTTGCAGTGTGGGAAAGGACCATTTTAAGTGTAATGGGAATCTCCGGATGATGAGGGTTTCTTATTCTGAATCCTATAAGGTCGCTTACGTCAGCGTCCAAAGAAACAACACCTTTGTCTACAAGCTGCATGATTGAAGTTGCAGTAAATGATTTTGAGATTGAAGCAATTCTCATGAAATCATCTATAGCAAGAGGCTCCTGTGTCTCCAGGTTCTTGAAACCGAAAGCCTTGTTGTACACAATCTCTCCATTCTTTACCACAGCAGCGGAAATGCCCACTGCCTGGAACTCTTCCATAACACCTTTGATGGCCTCATCAGTTTTCTGTTCCACTGATGGAGCTGTTGAACAGGCCTGCATCATAAATGCAGAAACCGCTGCTGCCAGAAATAGTCTGAAAATTTTCATAGCTGTATAAATTTTAAGTTGATAATCAGTTAATTGTACAAAAAGACGACGTTATTTAAAGGCTGCGCAGTGTAAGTACCACAAACGCAATGTAGATGCATACCAGTATTGCACCCTCAATTCTGTCAATTGATTTCTTCTTGAAGGTGAAGGCAAACAGGAACACAAGTACTGATGATACCATAAGGGTAATCAGATCTAAAGGCTTTACTCCGTTCATTACAAGAGGGTGGATGGTTGCACTGCCTCCCAGGATAAGGAAGATGTTGCAGACATTGGAACCAATAACGTTTCCAAGTGCCTGGTCTGTATTCTTCTTGAGTGCTGCAACAAGGCAAGATGCCAACTCCGGCATTGATGTACCTCCGGCAACAATCGTAACGGCAATCACGGCATCAGAGACACCCAAACTGCGGGCAATTGCAGATGCTGCGTTTACAAACATGTCGCCACCAAACACCAATCCGCAAAGGCCTCCAAGAATCATCGCAACTGATAACCATACAGAAGGGAGTTTTTTGCTTCCCGACAACTCTTCCTGCGCAGCGCCACCCTCAGCCAGTGCTGCCTGGGAACTTCCTGAGAAGATTGTATATGCCATGAATACTCCGAAAAGGCTCAACAGCATAATGCCGTTAACCCTTGAAATCGTATTTACAGCAGTGCCGTCCAACCAGGTGCTGCAACCCATTACGCACAACACAAATGCTGCAAGGAGCGAGAATGGGATATCTTTCTTGATGTTGTTTGATGTAAGGGCAATAGGGGTGAACAAAGCTGTTATTCCAAGTATCATGAGAACATTGAAGATGTTCGATCCCAATACGTTTCCTACTGCAATGTCTGCATTGCCCTTAATTGCTGATGCAAAACTTACAACCATCTCCGGGGTGGATGTTCCTATACCCACAATGGTCATTCCAATGATGAAATCAGACATGCCCAGCCTTTTTGCCACGTGGCTGGCGCCGTCTACAAGGTAATTGGCTCCTACAAGGATTAATGCCAAACCTGCAATCAATAATAAAATGTCTATCATAAATTGTCGGGATAATGAAATTTCTGCTTCAAGAGATTTTAAAGTGCCGGTTAAATCCCTGAACCGTGCTACCCCCCTGGCCGCAGGGGGAGGGGCCCGCGACGAAGTCGTGGGAGGGGTTCTTTCCGCTGCCCCATCCTGCCGGACTGCCGGTGCAGAGATAATCTCCGCCGACTCACGTCAGGTATATCGCGGAATGGACATTGGAACCGGAAAGGACCTCGATGAATATGAGGAAATCCCCTATCACCTCATGGACATAGTGGATGCCGGAACGAAATACAATATCTTCGAATACCAGAGGGACTTCGAAAAGGCATACAGGGACATCGTGGACAGAGGCGGAATCCCTATCCTCTGCGGAGGCAGCGGACTCTATATCGAAGCTGCAACATGCGGTTATTCCCTTCCGGAAGTTCCGCCGGACGCACATCTTCGCGCAGAACTCGAAAAAAAGTCGGACGAAGAACTCGTAGCGCAGCTGGCATCCCTCAAACCGCTCCATAACACCACGGACTACGATACCCGCAAACGTCTGATCCGCGCCCTTGAAATCGCAATCTACGAAGCGGAGCATCCTGTCCAGCGCACAGCCTTCCTTCCGAAAAACACCTATTATATAGGAACACTGGTCACACGCGAAGAACGCAATGCAAAGATCGACAGACGCCTGGACGCCCGCCTGGAAGAAGGCATGACAGAAGAGATACGCGGACTGATTGACGGGACCCATCCGGCCCTCGCCCCTGACCACAAGCCCATACCGGCAGATGACCTGATCTATTATGGTCTGGAGTATAAATTCGTCACCCTTTACCTTATAGGACAACTTTCATATGAAGAGATGCGCACGCAGCTGGCGACAGCCATCCATCAGTTCGCAAAGCGCCAGATGACCTGGTTCCGCGGCATGGAACGCAAAGGCATCCACATCCACTGGACCATCGCATAACGCAAAACGCAATATCCTGACAACCAGCAGATTGCAGAAACCGCGTGCTTCCTTTTGGCAGCACGCGGTTTCTGCAAGTAATTATGCTGCAACTATTTACATTTTACAGTTATACACTAGGATAGAATTTGGAGGCAACCGGAAGTCCTGACGGGATCACGAAATGGTGTCCTTCGTCCTTCCATCGGTCCTCGTCCCATTCCGGAGACACATAATCCCCTTCATGGTCTGCAAGGAAAGAAAGGTAGGTGATCTCGAATCCCTGTGCAAGATACTGGGATTCATAGAAGGTCTGCACCTCGAACAATGCATCGACAGCATCGCTTCCGCAGACAGAAGCAAGCCCGCTGGAATACAGTCTCTCCCTGTCCTCACCATAGATATCAGTACCGGCTGCAAGTATCTGAAGACCGTTCTGCTCTGCCATCGCACGTGAGTATTCGTGCAGATAGCGGCTGTCCGTCTTGAGATGGACGATTCCGCCAGGCTTCAGGAAATTGCGGTAACGGGACATGAACAGAGGTGCAGTAAGACGTTTCTTCTCACGTCCGATCTGCGGATCGGCGAATGTGATCCATATCTCAGACACCTCACCCGGAGCGAACAGCGACTCGATGAACTCGATGCGTGTCCTCAGGAAACCTACGTTTCCGAGTCCGTGTTCCTCGGCATACTTTGCGCCCTTCCACAGACGTGCGCCCTTGATATCGACACCGATGTAATTGCATGACGGATTCCTTTCCGCCAGATCTATGGTATAGTCGCCCTTGCCGCATCCAAGCTCAAGGACGATAGGATTGTCATTACCGAAGAAATCACTGTTCCACTTTCCCTTCATAGGGTGGTCACAGTTCAGGACCTCGGAAGTAGCCGGCTGGATAAGACATCTGAATGTCTCGTTCTCACGGAATTTGCGGAGCTTGTCTTTTCCCATGGCTATGAATTGTTCTTCTGGCCGTCATTGCGACGCGGGCCGTTCCTGTGTCCGCCCTTATGTCCGCGATGTCCGCCCTTATGTTCCTTCTTCTGTTCACCGCCATTCTGCTCGCCGCCCTTCGGTTCTGCAGGCCTGGTTTCCTTGGCCTCCTTGCCTTCAGCCTTAGGAGCCGCATTCTTCTGACCTCCGTTGCCGCCGCGTGACTTCTTCTTTTTCTTGCGCTTGCGTGCCTCGTCGAAACGGTTGATCGCATCGTCTCCGACTGCAGTCACGAATTCCGGAGCAACCGGAGCCATATCCTCCTTGAGCGAAGCCGGCTTCTCGCCGTTGCGGTTCATCCTGATGATGTCCCAGACATCCTCCGCATAAAGAGGATAGAGGTTCGCCAGTGACTGAGGATCGTATGAGAAATACATGATCTCACGTAGGATATCCGTCTTCATGAGATATGCGAGACCATCCTCAAACTCCAGAGGATTATGCACCTTAGGAATACGCGACTGCGCATCCATATAAGCGGCGGTCTCGTAATTGAGGCAGCACTTGAGCTTTCCGCACTGTCCTGCGAGCTTCTGCGGATTCAGAGAAAGATCCTGGCAGCGAGCTGCAGAAGTCGTGATGGACTGGAAGCTCGAGATATAGTTCGAGCAGCATAACTCTCGTCCGCAGACACCGAGGCCTCCGATGAGTCCGGCCTCCTGACGTGCTCCGATCTGCTTCATCTCGATCCTGATGCGGAACTCCCCAGCAAACACCTTGATCAGCTGACGGAAGTCCACACGGCCGTCGGCGATATAATAGAAGATCGCCTTGGTGCCGTCTCCCTGAAACTCCACATCACCGATCT
>JAZRCK010000002.1:0-38901 GCA_045659725.1 Candidatus Egerieisoma sp. | reverse complement strand
TGCAGCAGGTGAGGTTTTTGGTGCAATTGAGGCAGTAAAAACTGTAGCTGACGGTCTTATGCCAGTTTCAGGTAAAGTAATTGAGGTTAACGCAGAGCTTGAGGGTGCTCCTGAGTCTGTAAACTCTGATCCTTACGGCGCTGGCTGGATGATCAAAGTTGAGATGAGCAACCCAGCCGAGTACGATGCATTGCTTGACGCAGCTGCATACGAGGCTGAGTGCAAATAATCAATAGACAATCACTTACAAAGGGCCGGCTTTACACCGGCTCTTTTTTGTTTGGCACCATTTATGCTGTATATTTGCTGCATCTAACTTAAAAATATATGAAAATAGGAAAAACCATATTTCTGACAGCAGTTACTGCGCTGTTTGCAGTATCTCCCGTTTCAGAACAACTCAACGCCCAAAGTAAGGCTGAAACCAAACTCTACAATACCGTAATGGCTAAAAGGGACCTTAAGAACGCCAACAAGTTCCTTAAGAAATTCCCTTCTTCACAATACGCTCCAGCCGTGCTGAAAGTAAAGGACTCCATTGCATTCTTTGGCCTGAACCAGAATGATGCAACCGCATATATCACCTTCCTTTCAGATAATCCCAAATCATTCTACGCCGGCGCAGCCAACTCCCGCATAGCGGAATTGAACATAAGCACCATTTCTGCAGAGCATGCTCTTGAGGCAGCCATTGAAGCTGGCTTACAGAAGGAAACAATAGCCGCAGCAACCGGCATAAAGAACCGTAACAACGAGTACGTGGCTGCAATTATTGCACCGGCACCGGGCGCTACAAGTTTCAGGCTTGTAATGCTTTCAAACAGCAACGGCACCTGGAACATATTGGATGAGATTTCAGAAAATGTATACACCAATGATTACAATCTCAACGAGTTCAACCTTAAAGAAAGCCTTAAACCTGTAACAATCAAAGGTTTACAACACCTTTATTTTGGCTATACAAACAGCAGCAGCCATGTAGACCGCAGAAGCAACATTGCCAACAACGATTGCGAACTTGTACTTAACCTCTACTCTTTGGATGACAAGGCCATGTACAACATCCTCTACAGCGGCAAGACACAGGACGGCATCCTTTACGGAAACTCAATGGACGCCGAGCAGGCAGGAGCTGGAGCAACCGAGCAGCAGGCATACCTTATCAGCCAGTTGAACAATATCAGTTTCCTCAAGCCATACGAGGCCGAGCGCTTTATGGCCCAGGACCTTATCCAGTGGTGGTACAAGAACAACCCAGCCAACAGCAAGGATGTAGCCTTTGGCATCATCCCCCAGAATTCCCCTCTAATTGACCTGTTCAACAACAGTAAAGACAAGGAAAAGGTTGGAAATTACACAGTTGCACTGATTGAAAAAGTATTTGGCAACACAATTATAGTTGTACGCAACAACCAGACTAAAGAGCTTGCCCTTGCAATGTGCCAGGCAACCCCTAAAACTCCTAATGATTTGGAACTCAACACTTTCTATGGAGAAAAAGGAAATATTCTTGCTCTATACTACTATAAGGGAAAAAGCTCCCTTAAGAAAAGGCTCAACCTTGCCAGCAAGAAACTTTACTAGAATATAAAAACACAACCGTATACGAAAACCGCTTTCCATAGGCAACTGCCACACGGGAAGCGGTTTCTGTTTATAAGTGTGCGGTTCCAAAATTAAATAAAATTTATCAATTATACACAAAACTCTGTAAATTTGTAACAAACAGGAAAAAACAACACTATGAAGCACAGTTTTGGAAGCGACAACCACTCGGGAGTACACCCGCAAATAATGGATGCAATCATCCGCACCAACAACAACTTTGAAACCGCATATGGAGAAGACCAATATACCAAACAGGTTTTAAAACAACTTGAGGATCTTCTTGGAGGAGACTGCACTGCATTCTTTGTATTCAACGGCACAGGTGCAAACATTGTTGCACTGCAGGGTTTCTTAAGGAGCTACAATTCCGTTTTAGCCCCTATTACAGCCCATATAAACGTAGATGAGTGCGGAGCAGTAGAAAAGGTATCATCAGCTCGCATAGTGCCGCTAGAAGCGCCAAATGGCAAGGTTTCTCCCAAAGAGGTTATTCCGGCACTTACAGGATTCGGACATCAGCACAACGCCCAGCCAAAAATCCTTTCAATCTCGCAACCTACAGAACTTGGTACCACATACACCCCTGAGGAGATAAGGGAACTGGCAGACCTTATGCACAGCCACGGCTGCTACCTTCACGTAGACGGTTCAAGAATCTCCAACGCTGCAGAATCTCTTGGCCTTCCAATAAAAGCATTCACCCAAGATTGCGGAGTGGATGCCCTATCCTTTGGAGGTACCAAAAACGGACTTCTTATGGGCGAAGCTGTGGTAATTTTCCACCGACCGGAGAATACTCTTCCCGACAGCAATGGAATCCCTATGAATATCCAAAATCTGGAGGCAGCCAAAAATCTACAGTACTTGAGGAAACAGACAACCCAACTGTACTCAAAAAGCAGGTTCATAGCAGCACAGTTTGAAGAGTATCTTAAAGACGGATTGTATCTTAAACTGGCAGGCCAATCCAACAAAATGGCCAGATATCTCGCACAGGCTCTTGAACAGATTCCGGAGATTACCATTTCAAAAAGCGTAGACAGCAACGCCGTATTTGCCATCTGCCCTACCTGGCTAAGCGAAGATCTTAACAAAAAACACTACTTCTACGTATGGGATGAGAACACAAACGAAGTGAGATGGATGTGTTCTTTCAATACCACAAAAGAGGATATAGACGAATTTGTGGCGGACATCAAAGCAATAATAGCCAGCCACAAATAACAAAATCGCAACATAGCTATGCAGATATCACAAGCAGAAACAGCAGATTTTGCAGGAATCCGAGCCATTTGGGAAGAGCAATTTACCATAGACAACGGGTATCTCAACATCATGTTTGGGGAAATAATGCCCAAATGCACAAGCTATGTTTGCAAGATAAACAACAGAATTGTATCAGCCCTAAGCCTTATGCCAATGTATTTTGTTGATGAAATCAAAGTGATAAAACTTAGGGGCTGGTATATGTTCGGCGTTGCAACCTTAAAGGAATTCTGGGGAAAAAGAATAGCAGCACAAACTATAGAATACGTATGTTCATGCATGGAAAAGGCTGGCTACAGCTTTATATTTGAGCGCCCTGCCACCCCAAAATTAAACCCATATTATTACAATTTAGGGTTTACAAAGCACCTGGAATACACCCCACACACATTTGATTTACCACTTTCCCATGGTTCCACGGGGAACAATCCAATGGAAAAACATACCGCAACCAACACAGCCACTATAGCCCAAACTACATTAATGGAAATCCAAAAATGGCACAACAGACGCTTTGAATGGGAAAATATAGAAATTCTGGAATCTTTAATAAAACTTGGCGAACTGGATTTTCACAATACAACTTACTGCAAAACACCACCTCAAGGGATATTTATTTCAATCAGAACTTTGAACTATATATCACCAGAAACATTCAATAACTCATTCTTCTGTTTTCCTATGGAATAACAAGAAAGAATAAATAAAGATAAAAGGCTCTAACTTATTGTTATTCACAAGTTAGAGCCTTTTTATTAACATTTTTAAAACGATAATTGTTCCACGTGGAACATTCTACTATCTACCAAAATAAATCAATAAAACAGATACATCTGCAGGGGAAACTCCAGGAATTCTGGAAGCCTGCGCAATGGTAGTAGGCCTATGTTTCATCAACTTTTGCCTGCTCTCAATAGACAGGGATGTTACCTTTAAGAAGTCAAAATCGGCTGGAATTGAAATATTCTCCAGCTTGAGAATCTTATCGGCAATCCTCTGCTCCCTCTGGATATAGCCTCTATATTTAACTGCAATCTCAACACTCTCCAATAATTCGTCGGGAAGAATTGAAAGAGCCCCAGATGTGAACTCTGACGTAGGAGTCTGATATGGAAGTTCCATAAACTTAACCTCACCATTACGGCCCGAGTTATTGAAGCCTCTACTGATTGGCGATTCAACAGACACCTGTCCTATTCTCGTATAGACCTCATCTTTTTGTTTAATATTCTCCAACAAAGGCTTGATTGAGATCTGCGGACGAGAAAGCAGTTCACTCATCCTCCTCTTCTGAGAAAGTGGTGCAGAATTATTATCTTGTAAAAATTGGTTTACCATTTGAGGCTCTGCCGAAGTATTGTCGAAGAATTCTGTAAGTTCTGTCACAGCAGAATATTTGTTTTCAACCAAACGCATCCTGTCTTCAGACACAAGCCCTATCTCATAACCAAGTTTAGTAAGACGCAAGTCTGCATTATCTTGTCTTAGTAAAATTCTATACTCCGCTCTGGAGGTAAACATTCTGTACGGTTCATCCACCCCTTTGGTAACAAGATCATCTATCAGAACACCAATGTAAGCCTGGTCTCTTTTTAGAATAAATGGATCATGGCCATCACAAGCGAGTGCCGCGTTTATGCCTGCCATCAAACCTTGAGCCGCAGCCTCTTCATATCCGGTAGTACCATTTACCTGCCCAGCCATATAAAGTCCTTTGAGAGCTTTACACTCCAAAGTATGTCTCAATTGTGTTGGTGGAAAATAATCATACTCCACAGCATAGGCAGGCCTGTAAATCTCAACACTCTCCATACCTTTAATATTCCTTAATGCCTCCATCTGTACAGCAAAAGGAAGTGATGATGAGAAACCCTGAAGATAATATTCATAAGTATTCCAACCCTCCGGCTCAAGGAATAGCTGGTGTGAATCCTTTCCTTCAAATGTCTTAAGCTTGTCTTCAATGCTTGGACAGTATCTTGGGCCTATACCATGAATCTTACCGGAGAAAAGAGGCGAGTCTTTAAAGCCGCTCTTAAGAATATCATGAACAGTAGAATTGGTATGGACCATATAGCAACTCATCTGCTCAACTCCATTCTGAATTGGAGATGGAACATTAAGAAAAGTAAACCTTGCAGGCGAAACATCACCAGGCTGTCTTTCCAATTTTGAGAAATCTATTGAACGGGCATCAATTCTTGGTGGGGTACCGGTTTTCATTCTTCCACTCTCTATCCCCAAAGACTCCAACTGCTCCGTTACTCCGTAAGAAGACAACTCCCCTACTCTACCACCCTCAGTGGTCTCTTTTCCTATAAATAATTTGCCGTTTAGAAACGTTCCTGCAGTAATAACTACCTTGGAGGCTCCAAATTTTGCACCCAAAACCGTTGAAACACCTCTAACTTCCTCACTCTCAATGATTAGCGAATTTACTACATCTTGCCAAATAGAAAGATTTTGCGTGTTTTCCAGAATATACCTCCAGTTGAATGAATAATAGACCCTGTCACACTGCGCTCTTGGACTCCACATGGCAGGACCTTTTGATCGGTTAAGCATCCTGAACTGTATTGTACTGGCATCAGTAACAAGTCCAGAACATCCGCCAAGCGCATCTATCTCCCTAACAATCTGGCCTTTAGCAATACCTCCTATAGCAGGATTACAAGACATTTGGGCAATCTTGTTCATATCCATGGTAACAAGAAGTGTCTTCTTGCCCATTTTAGCCGCAGCAGCTGCAGCTTCACACCCTGCATGCCCCGCCCCTACTACAATAACATCAAATTCCCTATTCATTTATTTATTCCCGATAAAATTCTTTAAAATATCCAAAGCCGAATCTTCAGCTGCTCTCATCTCTTTTATGTCTTCATCACAATGATCATCCAAGCCACAAAGGTGAAGCATACCATGAATTATGACACGATGCAGTTCGCGGAGAAAATCTTCTCCATACTCTTTTGCATTTTCCCTTACTGTATCAACACTTATATATAATTCTCCATTGATAGTTTCTTCCTCCGAATAATCAAAGGTAATGATATCGGTATAATAGTCATGACCAAGGAACTGCTGGTTTATCTCCAGTATTGAAGGATCATTACACAATATAATATTGATGTCCCCTACCCTGCATCCATGCTGCTCAACTACAGTTTTCATCCATCTCTTTAAAGGGAGTTTATCCTTTAAATCGAATTTGAGATCTTTATTGAAAAATCTAATCATAAAATATGCTAATGTGAACAAAGTTTAATAACTTTGCTATGTTTTAGCGACAAAGTTAGAACTTAGAAATTAAATATAAAACCTTTAAAATACTTTTATTATGGCTAAAGTAAGTGTTATTGGCGCCGGTAACGTTGGTGCTACTTGTGCGAACGCTATGTTGCACATGAAATTCTGCTCTGAGATTGTTCTGCTGGACATCAAAGAGGGTGTTTCAGAGGGTAAGGCAATGGATATGATGCAGAGTACAAACCTTTACAAATTTGTCACAAAAGTAACAGGCGTAACCAATGACTATAAAGCAACAGCAAACTCAGACGTTGTAGTAGTAACTTCAGGTCTTCCAAGAAAACCAGGTATGACCAGAGAGGAGCTTATCGGTGTTAACGCAGGTATTGTAAGCAGCGTTGTTGAGAACGTTCTTAAATACTCTCCAAAAGCAATCCTTATCATCGTGTCAAACCCTATGGACCCTATGACATACCTTACTCTTAAGAAATCAGGTCTTCCTAAAAACAGAGTTATCGGTATGGGTGGTATCCTTGACAGCAGCCGCTTCCAGTATTTCCTAAGCAAAGCGCTTAAGGCTCCAGCAAGCGACATTGAGGGTATGGTAATTGGTGGTCACGGTGATACAACCATGATCCCTCTTATCAGATTTGCAAACTACAGAGGTATTCCTGTAACAGAGCTTCTTTCTAAAAAAGCAGCTGAGCAGGTTGTTGCCGATACAATGGTTGGTGGCGCTACACTTACCAAACTTCTTGGCACATCTGCATGGTATGCTCCAGGTGCATCTGCAGCAGTTCTTGTTAAAGCAATTGTTATGGATGAGAAAAAAGTATACCCTTGCTGCGTAGCTTTGGACGGCGAATATGGTCAGGAGGATATCTGTATTGGAGTTCCTGCACTTATCGGCAAGAAAGGTTGCGAGAAAGTTGTAAAATACAAACTTAACGCACAGGAGATGGAGTTGTTCAACAAGAGCGCAGAGGCTACAAGAAAGACCAACAATATCCTTTATGATATGAACATTCTTCAGAAATAATAAAATTTGTTCCTGAACAATCGGATTATGGTAGGGTTTTTGTAGTAATTGCTATAAAAACCCTATTTTTATCAACACGGAGATAAAAAATAGTGCAAATTTAAATCGCTGTGTTTCTTATAGTTACACTACCAACTGGTAATTTATTAACAAATAATGCGTGTTTTTGTAAATAATTTACTAATTTTACAACCGCTTTATACACGAAATACGTAACAAAATGGAAATAAAGAAATCACCTAAAGCCAACTTGGAGAACAAGAAGTTCTTGTTCATGGAAATTGGACTAGTAGTAGCACTATTGATGGTCCTAGGCGCATTTGAATGGTCAACAACAGAAGGTACAGACTTGGCAAGCCTTGGAGACGAGACTGCAGTTGTAGTTGAGGAAGAGCAGGTTCCAATCACTCAAGAGGAGCAGCTCCCTCCACCAGAAGTACCAAAAGAGCCAGTAATGTCAGACATCATTGACATCGTGGACGATGACATCAAAGTTGAGGATAACTTCCTATTGTCAACTGAGGATGATGCTTCACTAGGAGTAGAGATTAAAGATTACGTTGTAGAGCAGGAGGAAGAGGTTGTAGAGGAGGAGGAGGTTCCTTTCGCAATCGTAGAGCAGAAACCTACTTTCCAGGGTGGTGACGCAAACACATTTACCAAATGGGTATTCTCAAAAATCGTTTATCCAGAGATTGCTAAGGAGAACGGTGTACAGGGTAGAGTAACCCTTCAGTTTACAATTGAGACTGACGGTAGCGTTAAAAACGTTAAAGTACTTAGAGGTGTAGACTCATCATTGGATAAAGAGGCTGTACGTGTAGTATCAAGCTCACCAAAATGGTCTCCAGGTATGCAGAGAAACAAACCTGTAAGAGTAAAATACACTTTCCCAGTTGTATTCCAGTTGAGATAATAATAAACAAAAATAATAAGGAGCTACCGGAAACGGTAGCTTTTTTTTTGTTATAAATATTTATATATTTGTATAGATATAACGCTGTTACTATGGAATATTTTGCAATATCAAACGGAATTCCCGTACATATTCTCGATACTAAAAAGGGTGATACAACAATCATGCTGTTGCACGGCTACCTTGAAACTCTCTACATATTCAACGAGTTTATTGAAGAATTGGAGAAGAAATACAGGGTGATAGCCATAGATCTTCCAGGACATGGTCTTACCGGGTCTGACAAGGAGGTTAACTCTATGGAATTCTGCGCAAAGGTAGCAGCTGATATACTGCAGAAAAGCGGTGTGCAGAAAGCATATGTTGCAGGGCATTCCATGGGTGGTTACGTTGCCCAGAACTGCGTAAAACTGTTCCCTGAGCTGTTCCAGGGAGTAATACTCCTCAATTCAACACCTAACGCAGATTCTCCGGAGAAAAAGAGCGACAGGGAGAGGGAAATTGAACTTGTTCTCTCTGCCAAACTAGGGCATCTTGCAACATTAAGCATACCTAAAATGTATGCCCAAGCCAATCTGAGGAAGTTTGACGAAAAGATAGAGGAGACCATTGAAATCACTGAAACACATGATCCTAAAGGCATCGTAGCATGCATCAAAGGAATGATGGAGAGGGTTGATACCAAAGAGGTTCTGAAAAATGCTGCAAAGGCAATGTTCATCTTTGGAACAGACGACAAGTTCATCACTGAGGAGATCAGAGAAAAACTGATAGGGGAGTTTCCAGACGTAAAAGCAGTAACAATTCCTGAAACAGGCCACAACTCCTTTATAGAGAAACCCGAAGAAGTCCTCAAAGCCATAGAGGACTTCTTCGGATAACAATATTACCACAAGAAATTGTCAAACGGATATCTTCCGGCATGAATCTCCGCAACCATCTTGTAAAGGTCGTTGCGGAGTTTGTCTATATGGAGTTTCTCCTTTGCCGAGATAAAGATGGCAGGGGTATTCTCCTTGTACATCCATGAGTTCTTGAGCTCCTCCAGCGAGTAATTCTCCCTTTTCTTAGGGCCAAGGTCAAACTCATCCTGCTCAACATATTTATAGGCATCTATCTTATTGAAAACCATAAAGGTAGGTTTTTTGCCCGCACCAATCTCCTGAAGTGTATTCTTTACAACTTTAATCTGCTCCTCAAAGTTGGGGTGGGAGATATCCACCACATGCATCAGTATATCTGCCTCCCTTACTTCATCCAATGTGCTCTTGAAAGACTCAACCAGCTGGTGTGGCAACTTGCGGATAAATCCTACAGTATCACTCAACAGGAACGGCACATTCTCTATCACAACCTTGCGGACTGTAGTATCAAGGGTAGCAAAAAGTTTATTCTCTGCAAAAACCTCACTTTTAGCCAGCAGATTCATCAAAGTACTCTTTCCAACGTTGGTATATCCAACAAGGGAAATCCTCACCATATTGCCTCTATTTCCCCTCTGGGAGGCCATCTGCTTGTCAATCTTCTTAAGTTGTTCCTTAAGACGGCTGATTTTGTCGAGAATAATACGGCGGTCTGTCTCAATCTGTGTCTCACCGGGACCCCTCATACCAATACCTCCACGCTGCCTCTCCAAGTGGGTCCACATCCTGGTAAGGCGTGGAAGAAGATACTGGTACTGTGCCAGTTCCACTTGGGTTTTTGCATATGCTGTCTTGGCCCTCTGGGCAAAAATGTCGAGGATAAGGTTGGTTCTGTCCAAGATTCTGCACTCAAGTTCCCTCTCAAGGTTCCTGAGTTGCGAAGGAGAAAGCTCATCATCAAAAATAACCAGAGGAATCTCATTCTCCACAATAAAGGCCTTTATCTCCTCAAGTTTACCGCTACCTACATAGGTTTTGGAATTTGGGCGGTCAACTTTCTGCACAAATCTGCGGACACCCTCAGCACCAGCAGTTTCGGCAAGAAACTCCAGCTCATCCAAATATTCAGTAACCTGTTCCTCCGTATTATTAGGGGTAATTACACTTACAAAAATTGCTCTCTCCATAAAATTTAATTCTCTCAAAACTTACAAACTACAAAAGTATAAACTATATTTGTATAAATATTAATCTTTATCCCGATGACACTAAAAAATTTAGCAATTGCAGCAATTGCCATTGCTCTTGCTGCCGGCAGCACTGAGGCATCAGCCCAGAAAAAAACTCTTAGGGAGCACGGATTCCCTATTGGAATATTTGAGACAGGAAAATACAACGCCATAACTGACGTTCCCGGAGTAACCGTAGGACAGGTAACATGCGTTGAGGGTGACAGCATCCGCACAGGTGTAACAGCCATTGTCCCTCACCAGGGAAATATCTTCAGAAACAAGATTCCGGCAGCAATCTATGCCGGCAACGGATTTGGAAAACTTGCAGGTGTAACCCAGGTTCAGGAACTTGGAAACATTGAAACCCCTATTGTACTTACAAATACCCTCAACGTGGCAGCCGGCATAGACGGCCTTATCACATACACGCTTCAACAGCCTGGCAATGAGAATGTACGCTCAGTAAATGCTGTAGTAGGGGAGACCAACGACGGCGGATTGAACAAGATCCAGCAGAGATATGTAACACCTGAGATTGTACTTGAGGCACTTGCAAAAGCTAAACCGGGACCGGTAGAGCAGGGTTGTGTAGGCGCAGGTACCGGAACTGTAGCATTCAACTTTAAAGGCGGTATAGGTACCTCTTCACGCAAGCTTCCTAAGTCTCTTGGTGGATATACAATTGGTGTGATTGTACAGTCAAACTACGGCGGAATCCTTGAGATTGACGGCGTTCAGGTAGGACAGAAACTTAACGAATACTCTTTCAAGAACCACGTAATCCCTCAGACAAAAACTGCAGACGGATCATGTATGATGATAGTAATCACAGATGCCCCAATTGACGCACGCAACCTTGAGAGAGTAGCCAAAAGAGCCATGATGGGCTTGGCAAAAACCGGCGGCATTGCCTCAAACGGCAGCGGTGACTACGTAATTGCACTTTCGGTTGCCCCAGAAAACCTTTTGAAGGACGGCAAAAAAATGCATACTCAAACCGTATTGGACAACGGAGAAATGTCATCAATCTTTGCCGCAACCATAGAGGCAACAGCTGAGGCCCTCTGGAACTCAATGTTCATGGCAGAGACCACCAAAGGCTACAAAGGCAAAGTGGTAGAAGCCCTTCCAGTGGAAAAAGTGCTTGAAATGCTTAAGGACAGAAATAAATAACAAAGACTTTTTTTAATACAATTACCATACCCCCGCCGGACTGACTGCAATCCAGTGGGGGTATGTTTTATAGTGGAGAAGAAGAAAAAAGGAAACAGGAAAACAGGGGAGTGGAGGGGAAGAGAGCGTATGTGGAGGTCATGAAATTCCCTATTTCTGTGACAATAGTAACTATTTATGGAGTGATTGTCACAGATTAAACCTGATCCATGACAATACCCCCACATTAATATCCTAATGTTACATAATATCCATATACTGTGACAAATCTCACCACTCTGATAATTACTGTCGGGAAGATGGGAACAATTCTTCAAGAATCTCAATATCTAACCTTAAGACTCTTCTTATCTGCTGGTTTGGTGCATTGTATTTAAAATGAAGTGTCTTGGCAACATCAAGTTTAGCATTCTTTTCCAGTTCAAAGGGTTTGGTCCTATACTTATCCATTGCAATGGTGTATATTACTGATGAAAGCTCCTCATCTGTATAAGCTATTTTATCCCCCAGTTCTTTAGAAATGGAAGCAAAAGTTTCTACTGATCTTGAGACTAAAGAAAAGTAGTCGTGAGCCGATTTGAAAAGGCTTTCTGCATCCGAAATATGCACATAACAATATGGTGAGATATAATCTTCTGTAAAGTAATAGTTCTGTGGAAAATCATTGAAGTGGGAACGGAAGATTTTTCTCTTTTCATTTATTGTAATATCATGTAAAAACACCTTTTGCCTGTTCTCATATTCATGTGCCAACGAAAAGAAATATCTGTTAGCACCCCAGTAATAAGAGAAAGGGGTGGTATTTTTATATGCCAAATAACCGTTCCTGTTTGCATAGACAATGACATTTCTCAAATGCCTGATATTGTCAATAGGAACCAAGGTAGGGCAGAAGTCTTTCAGATCAGAGAATCTTCCTTCAAAGACCAAATACCTCTTCAGCCTCTTATACAGATCATTAAAAAAATCCATTATGCTACCCTCTTCACCAGAAACCACAAAATGAAAATGGTTGTGCATCAATTCAAAAGTGTATATAGCAACCCACTCCATATGTATAGCTGCAAGTAAAGCTACTAAATTCATTCCATAGACAAAATCCTTCCTTTCCCTAAAGATTTCTCCCGACAGTTGTCCCGGTGTACACAAATGCCAAAATTTCCTGCTCTCATCCATATCACACTAATTGTTTTCAGTGCAATTGTACTCAAACATTTTATAAATGTCCAGCAATTGAGTAAATTTTTATGCCAGAAAAAGAAAAAGTTACATAAGCTTTTTAAAAAAAGAAAATACTGTCACAAATTGCTTGATTTCTGTGACAATTGACCAAATTGACCACCATAAGATTGCTTCTGTCATAGAAAACAGCATTCACGTGACAAGCGCCCCACAAAAGCTCATCATTGTCACGGAAAATGTCTAATCCATGACAATGACCCTACAAAATAGCTGCTTTGTCACAAGAAACAGCATTTCCGTGACAAACACTACTCAAAAGCTCATCATTGTCACGGAAAATGTCTAATCCATGACAATTACCCCTTAAACAGATAGCATTGTCACAAAAAGCACCTGATCCGTGACAATACCCCCTCAAACAATAGAATTGTCATGAAACCGGACATATTGATGACAACACCTCACTTTATAAGCACAAAAAAAGCAGGCATCACTGGCAGTGATGCCTGCTTCATCTATAAGAGTCAGAGATTAGTCTTTAAGCTTAGCGCAAAGGAACTCTCTGTTCAATCTTGCAATGTGAGCTACAGATACTTTCTTAGGGCACTCCATCTCGCATGCGCGGGTGTTGGTACATGCTCCAAAGCCTAGCTCATCCATTTTTGCAACCATTGCTTTAGCACGTCTTGCGCCCTCAATTCTACCCTGAGGAAGCAATGCCAAAGAACTTACTCTTGCAGAAACGAACAACATTGCTGAACCGTTCTTACAAGTTGCTACACAAGCACCGCAACCTACGCAAGAAGCAGCGTCCATACTCTCGTCTGCGTCTTTCTTAGGGATTGGAATGGCATTACCGTCTGGAACACCACCTGTGTTAACTGATACGAAACCGCCTGCCTGAAGAATCTTATCAAATGCAGTTCTGTCAACTACCAAGTCTTTGATAACTGGGAAACCTGCACTTCTCCAAGGCTCAATTGTAATGGTATCTCCATCTTTGAATTTACGCATATGCAACTGGCAAGTGGTGATCTCATTGTCCGGACCGTGTGCCCTACCGTTGATGTATAGTGAGCAGGCACCGCAGATACCCTCACGGCAATCGTGGTCGAAGCTTACAGGACCGCTGGCTTTACAGCCTTTGTTCACTGCTACAGGATCAATGTTCTCCTTAATCAACTGCTCGTTAAGGATGTCCATCATCTCCAGGAATGAACTGTCGGGAGAGATATTTTTAACCTTATAGGTCTCAAAATGTCCCTTTTCCTTAGCGTTTTTCTGACGCCAAACTTTTAGTGTTAAATCCATATCTTGTACTTTTTCTTAGTCTTTATAGTTTCTTGTTGATGGTTTTACAAACTCGTAGTTCAAAGCCTCCTTGTGTAGCTCAGGAGCGGCGTTCTCACCTTTGTACTCCCATGCAGATACATACATGAAGTTCTCGTCATCACGTTTTGTCTCACCGTCCTCGGTCTGCATCTCCTCACGGAAGTGACCACCGCAAGACTCATGTCTGTTAAGTGCATCCAAAGCCATAAGCTCACCCATCTCAAGGAAGTCTGCCAAACGCAAAGCTTTCTCAAGCTCCTGGTTGAACTCACCGTTCTCACCTGCTACGTAAACATTGCTCCAGAACTCTTTCTTAAGGTCTTTGATAAGCTCAAGGGCTTTTTTAAGACCTGCCTCGTTTCTGGCCATACCAACGTAATCCCACATTACAAGACCAAGCTGTTTGTGGATCTCGTCAACCGATTTCTTACCTTTAATAGAAAGAAGTTTGTTGATCTTCTCCTTAACTGCCTTCTCAGCCTCCTCAAATGCTGGGTGGTTGATGTCGGTTTTAGGCTCCTGAATTTTGTGTGAAAGGTAATCTCCAATGGTGTAAGGAAGGATGAAGTATCCGTCTGCAAGACCCTGCATCAAAGCAGAAGCACCCAAACGGTTTCCACCGTGGTCACTGAAGTTAGCCTCACCAATTGCATACAAACCAGGGATAGTTGTCTGCAAGTTGTAGTCTACCCAGATACCACCCATTGTGTAGTGGATAGCAGGATAGATCATCATTGGCTCTTTGTATGGATCTGTATCTGTAATCTTCTCATACATCTGGAACAAGTTTCCGTAACGCTGGGTGATTACATCTTTACCAAGTCTCTCAATTGCTGTCTTGAAATCAAGGAATACAGCCAAACCTGTTTCGTTTACACCATAACCTGCATCACAACGCTCTTTAGCAGCACGTGAAGCAACATCACGAGGTACAAGGTTACCGAATGCAGGATATCTTCTCTCCAAGTAGTAGTCTCTATCCTCCTCAGCAATCTGTGAAGGTTTGATCTGTTTCTTTCTAAGTTTCTCCACATCCTCCATTTTCTTAGGAACCCAGATACGGCCGTCATTTCTCAATGACTCACTCATAAGGGTAAGCTTACTCTGCTGTGTTCCGTGAACAGGGATACATGTAGGGTGGATCTGTGCGAAACATGGGTTGCCGAAGAAAGCACCTTTCTTGTAGCACTGCCATGCCGCAGAACCGTTACTGTTCATTGCGTTTGTTGAAAGGAAGAATACGTTGCCGTAACCACCTGTAGCAATTACAACTGCATGTGCACCAAATCTCTCAATCTGGCCATTCTGCAAGTTTCTTGCAATAATACCTTTTGCCTGACCGTCAATAACTACAAGATCAAGCATCTCATATCTAGGGTATGATTTTACTGAACCTTTTGCAACTGCCCTGTTAAGTGCTGCGTAAGCACCCAAAAGAAGCTGCTGTCCGGTTTGGCCTCTTGCGTAGAATGTACGGCTTACCTGAGCACCACCAAATGAACGGTTGTCCAACAATCCGCCGTAATCACGTGCAAAAGGAACACCCTGAGCAACGCACTGGTCGATGATATTGTTACTTACCTCTGCCAAACGGTAAACGTTTGCCTCACGAGCTCTGTAGTCACCACCTTTGATTGTATCATAGAAAAGACGGTAAACAGAGTCATTGTCATTGGTGTAGTTCTTTGCAGCATTGATACCACCCTGAGCGGCAATAGAGTGTGCACGTCTTGGTGAATCGCTGATACAGAATACTTTTACATTGTATCCTAGCTCGCCTAGAGAAGCAGCTGCAGCTGCACCACCCAAGCCTGTACCAATTACAATAATTTCCAGTTTGCGTTTGTTAGCCGGGCTTACAACGCGGATTTGAGCCTTATGCTTTGTCCATTTTTCAGCCAAAGGCCCTTCAGGAATCTGTGATATTAATTTTTCGGCCATTTTATGTTTTTTAAGTGTATAATTATCCAATAAAATTTTCTACAATTTTAGTCACTTTTTATCAAATAAGCAATTAATATCAAATAATTATTGCCAACCACCCCTATAATTGACATTTTTCATATCTTTACACCTTTAACATAGAAATTTATAATTAAAATACATTGAAAATGATAAAGAAATCTACACTTGCAGCCCTTGTGTTGTGCGCTACAATCCTGGCTGCATGCACTCATGAGGTACAACTCAACATCATACCCCAACCACAGCAGGTTGAAGTTGCCGATGGGTATTTCACTCTCGACAACAATGTGGCAATCAAAGGCAATGCTGAATTTGAGATTGCTTACCTTAAAGAGAAACTTGCAAAAGGTGCCGGAGTACATACCAACGGCAACGGCAAGAAAAACATTGAGATAACAATTGACCCTCAGTCAACTGTAAAAGAGGAGGGATACACCCTTTCTGTTACTCCCGACAAAATTACCATTACAGCCTCAACCAAGGCAGGTGCATTTTATGGAGTGCAGACACTGTTGCAGATGATGCCGGAGGGAATCTATTCAGAAGAGAAAGCTGTCGGGAAGATTAAGATCCCTTGTGCCGAGATTGAGGATTATCCACGGTTCGGCTACAGGGGTGCAGGACTGGATGTTTCAAGGACATTCTTCCCTCTTGAGACCATTTATGATTTCATTGACTGGATTTCTTACCATAAAATCAATACTTTCCACTGGCATATCACTGATGACAACGGATGGAGAGTGGAGATAAAGAAATACCCTCTTCTTACTGAGAAAGGTGCATGGAGAGGTCCGGATGAGGTACTTCCTCCTTCTTATGGTTCAGGCAACAAAAGATATGGCGGTTTCTATACACAGGAAGAGATTAAGGAGGTTGTAAAATATGCAGCAGAGAGAAACATTACAATCATCCCTGAGATTGACATGCCGGGACACAGCAAATCTGTAGTTGAAACCTATCCTCACGTAGGATGTACCAACAAGAACAAGACTTTGAGTGTAAACGGTGAGGCAAACAATGTATGGTGCATTGGAAAGGAGAAGAATTATGAGATGATTGAGGATATAGTTGCAGAACTTGTGGAGATTTTCCCTTCAAAACTTATCCATTTGGGTGGTGATGAGGTAAATATGGACAACTGGAAAAACTGTCCCCATTGCCAGGCATTTATGAAGAAGATGGGAATGAAGGAGGAGATTGAGCTTCTCAACTACTTTGTACGCAGAATGGAGAAGATTGTAAACAAGCACGGCAGAACTCTTGTAGGATGGGATGAGATCATAAAAGGAGGTGACCTTGAGCCAAGTACAGTTGTTTACGGTTGGGGTTCAATGAAAAGGGCTGCAAATGCCGTAAAAGCAGGCCAGCCTACCGTATTCCTTCCAGGACAGTACTGCTACCTCGACATGAAACAGAGCAAATATGAGAGAGGTCACTCATGGGCTGCCATTGTTACTCTCGACAGTGCCTACAAGATTGATCCAATCAATATGAATGACTTCACCCCGGAGGAGGAGAAACTTGTTATGGGTATCCAGGGCAACTTGTGGTGCGAGCTTTTGAACCGTCCTGAGAGATTTATGGAATATCAGTTCTTCCCACGCCTTTGCGCAATTTCAGAGGCTGCATGGACAAATGCGGAACTTAAAGATTATGAGCGTTTTTACAACGCAATCACATCTAC
This sequence comes from Candidatus Egerieisoma sp., assembly GCA_045659725.1. Lineage (GTDB taxonomy): Bacteria > Bacteroidota > Bacteroidia > Bacteroidales > UBA932 > Egerieousia. The sequence goes on along the minus strand of JAZRCK010000002.1, from coordinate 21,395 downwards.
ACACTACAACAGGCTCCACAATATGGGTATCAAGTTCAGACTTCCTTTCCCAGAAGTTGTTTATGAGGAGGGGGCTCTTAAGGTTACCCTACCATACGAGGGGGCTGTTGTAAGATATACAACAGACGAGTCTGATCCTACAGTTAATTCGCCGGTATATAAAGGTGAGATAAAGACAGACAACCCTAAAGGATACAGATTTGCAACCTTCTATAAAGACTGCAACCAGAGTATAAGCGTTGGAGCTTCAAATATTGAACTTTATGATTACATTACTCCTGAAGTTTCAATTGAGAGTTCATATAAGGAAAATGAGTGCAACAAAAGCTTCCCGATGAGTAATATTACAACTTACAAATACAACAAGTATTGCAGGATAAACAGAAGGTCACAGGCTGGTGACTGGTTGAAATACTCATTCAAGGAGCCGGTAGAGTGCAGCAGAATCACTGTTGAGACAGGTATCCCCGGCATTACCCTTTATGACTGTACAGAGGGTTATGTAGAGTATACTTACAACGGAACAGACTACATAAAAGGAGAGGAATTCAAAAATGGAATTGCTGTAATAAGACCTGAGGATAAAGTTCTTGCTGTAAGGATTGTATTTACAGGAATGTCCGATGCAATGATAACTTCATTCCAGAACTTGAGAATTGAAAAATAGCCTTATGGGAATATTTTGCAGAAAAACCCAATTCATCCATGAAGATTACAGGAAAGCAGAAGATTTCATACTTTCAATACCTTCCCTTTTTGAAAAAGGGGAAGGAACTGTAATCTATAAGGGGAGAAATGAACTCAGGATGTTTGAGCACCGGGGGATTGAATATATTGTAAAGTCATACCGTATACCAAATATAATAAACAGGTTTGTATATGGGCTGTTCCGCCCTTCAAAGGCCCAGCGATCATACGAATACGCCCTCAAACTTCTTGAAATAGGGGTAGGTACCCCATTTCCTGTAGCCTACATGACAGAGAGTAATGGACTTCTGTTTGGAAAAAGTTATTTTGTAAGCCTGAAGAGTTCCTGCTCACATATATACAAGGAACTGTTTGAAAGAAAATTTGAAGAGGAGGATGAAGTTTTAAGGCAAGTTGCAGTTGTTACAGCAACGCTCCACAATAATAACATCAGCCATTTGGATTACGGAAGGGCAAACATACTTTTTGAAAAGGTGGGGGAGGAGATAAAGATAGAACTTGTAGACCTCAACAGAATGCGTTTTGCTCCTGTAAATATGGATGAAGGATGCAAAAATCTTGAAAGGCTCCCTGCAACACCAAGAATGCACAAGATACTTTCAAAAGAATATGCAAGACTTAGGGGTTTTAATCCCGACAAATGTCTTGAACTGATGAAAAAGTACAGAAGCAAAGACAATAACCTTATAGACGGACTGTACTGAAAAGAAGATAATAAACAATATTTAATATAAAGCAAACACCCCCGCTAGAATGACTCCAGCGGGGGTTTCCCGTTTATAAAGGCTACTTTTGAGATAGCCTCTTAAATTTTTAAAGTTTAGAAAATTGTCTCCACAAATTTGTAAACCTCTTTCAAGTCTGCAGCAGTTGCCTCACCTTTCCTTATTTTCTCAATTACCGGATTAGCCTGCTCAAATACCTTGTTCTCAACCTCTACAGCAGGTGTCATATATTTCTCAATAGCGTAGTAGTTGAGATATTTGTTGCCGTTTCCTCTGGTAATAGGGAACACCTCTTTCTTGTGCTCAAGGTTCCAGTCACACATTTTTGCATTTGCTGTACCCTCAGCTGTCATGAAAGCAGGAACATCAGTACCGTTTGCAACCATCAATGGAACAGCTACACCAATAGGAGGATAACCCAAGATGGTCCACATTACTGTATTTGCTGCAGGCTCACCCTGTTTCACACCCTCAACTACAATTGCACATGTAGAAGATTTTCTAGGGATGAAATCCTGATCCATGAACCATCCGTTACATTTGTCTACCAACTCCTTGTCCTTGTTAAGGTCAATACCAAGAACTGAATGGTAGAAAGTACGTGAAAGGGCCTGCATGATCCACTGTGCTGTAATCTTGCCGTTTCTTGCAATCTGCTCCTTTACAATCTTGTCTGCATTGGTATATCTTACATAACCCATACCTTCGTTCAATCTTCCGGTATTTGAATGGTTTGTATATACAATGTATCCCTGAGGGGCAATCTTTGGATCATTAACATCAATTTTTGTCCATGAATCGTTGTTTACTTCATAATATGCAGCACCACCCTCAGCATCTATAACACCAAAGTTGGCCTCTACACCCATAGGTCTCTTGTATTTGTCGAGCATTTTCTCAAAATCCTTCAATGTCCTGCAGGTAGCAAGAGCCTTGAACATTACAACACCCTCTTTATCCATCATCTTTGAAGGTACATCATCATCCTTGAGGTTGTAAGAAGCAGTGTTCATAATTGAAAATCCAACCTCGTTAGTGCCCGACCAGGCCTCATTCAAAAGAAAATCTGGAGAGTTGATAAGGGCATAGAAAGTATATTTCTCACCTTTGAAATACTGGATCCTGTTGTTTGGCTCACCAGTATCCCTATGTTTCCACATAAGCGGTCTTCCATCTGCAGTTGCCTTACCTGTAAAAATGGCTGATGTACAAGCAATGATATCTGTACAGAACAATAATCCTATAGCCAAGATTGATAAAAACAGTTTTTTCATAAGTATATGTCTTTAATATTAATTTTTGCTAAAATAGTGAATTTTCCGGTAACTTTCTCTCTATGCAAAGATGTTTGTAGGCCAATTCGGTAACTTCCCTTCCTCTTGGGGTCCTCTGGATGAATCCTTCCTTAATAAGGAAAGGCTCATAAACCTCCTCAAGCGTACCAGGATCTTCACCCACGGCTGTAGCAATTGTATTTACCCCAACAGGACCTCCCTTAAACTTCTCTATTATTGTATGGAGAATCTTGTTGTCCATAAGATCCAATCCTCTCTTGTCTATATTGAGTGCATCAAGGGCGTATTTGGTAATAGGAAGATCTATTCTTCCATTACCCTCCACTTGTGCAAAATCCCTTACCCTTCTCAAAAGGGAATTGGCTATACGCGGTGTTCCCCTGCTCCTGCAGGCAATCTCAAGAGCAGCCTGGCTGTCTATATCTATACCTAATATATTTGAGCTTCTCTGAACTATTTTCTGCAGCACATTGGAGTCATAGTATTCCAAATGGCATTGTATGCCAAATCTGGCCCTCAAAGGGGATGTAAGTAGGCCGCTTCTGGTTGTTGCTCCAACCAGAGTAAAGGGATTGAGTGAAATCTGTACAGAACGGGCTCCAGGACCTTTGTCAATCATTATATCAATCCTGTAATCTTCCATTGCTGAATAGAGGTACTCTTCTACAACCGGTGAGAGACGGTGAATCTCATCAATGAAAAGTACATCTCCCTCTTCCAGACTGGTAAGAAGACCTGCAAGGTCTCCAGGTTTGTCGAGAATAGGACCTGAAGTAATCTTCATTGAAACTCCCAATTCATTAGCTATGATGTTTGCAAGGGTAGTCTTGCCCAAACCTGGAGGGCCATGGAAAAGGACATGATCCAAAGACTCCCCCCTCTGCTTTGCAGCTTTTACAAAAACCTTGAGGTTCTTCAATATCTTTTCCTGTCCGGAAAACTGCTCAAATTCCTTGGGTCTTATAACCCCTTCAATATCCCCCTCAGAATGCTGACTGGCCTTTCTGGGGTCGAAACCATTTTCAAAACTATTCATAACACAAATATAATCTTTTTATTAAAGAAATTATATGATGTTTATTTATTGGTTGTTGATATGTTAATAAGTGGAATTATACACATACATGTTGATAATCAACAATGTTGTTAACATATTATAATGTATTTAAATTATTGTAAATCAAGTATATTTTAAAAGTTATCAATATATGTTGATAAACTATAAGTAAGCTTTCAACAATTGCTCCATGTTGAAAACGGTGTAGATAAAACCATAATGAAAAAATGGCATGAGTTGATTGTTTTATCCCGTACTTGATTATTTATACAAAAACTTCTGATGTAAAGAATTTACTTTTCCACACTTATTAACATGGTTTTCCATACTTTTTTATAGGTTTTCAACACCTTTTTACCCCTATTGTTAAAAAGATGGATTATTTTTGCATCACGTATGAAAAATAATCAACTTTTAGCTGCTTATTCATCCCAAGATGCTCAAAAAGAGCTTGTTGGATTGATATCAGACAACACGTCAAAGAACATACATATAAAAGGTGTATACGGATCTTCCAAATCCTTCACTTTTGCTTCAACTGTAAAGAACAACGGTGTGTATATAGTTGTGATGGACACCAAGGAGGATGCACAGTTCTTTACCAATGACCTGTACAATATCTTTGATGATGATTCTGTATTCTTCTTCCCCACATCTTCAAATCTTGTGTCAAACAAGATAAGTACAATGAAGGATTCTTCACAGAAGGTGCAGCGAAGTGCGGCAATCAGTGCGCTCAGCAACCGTATCAGTGGCAAAAATAAAAATAAGCCTCTTATACTTATTGGATATCCTGCATCCATTTATGAGACAATTCCCAACAATAAAGTGTTGAAAAAAAATATACTCAAAATAAAGAAAGGGGAGCTGGTAACACATGAATTCATAAAGGAGGCTCTTGTAGAGTATAATTTTGAAAAAGTGGATTTTGTAGGGGAGCCGGGACAGTTTGCACTCAGGGGAGGTATCATAGATGTATTCTCTTTTTCTTCAGACAAGCCTTACAGAATTGATTTCTTTGGAAATGAAGTTGAGAGTATAAGGGAATTTGATACAAATACCCAAAGGTCATATGGAGAGTGCCAGGAAGTGGAAATTTTTCCTAATATATACGACAATCAGGTAATTGAAGAATCATCGGGAACAGATATATTTGAATTTGCTTCAGAAGTATTGGGCGCCGTATGGGTAAATGACATTACTGTGCTTGAAGGTGAGCAATATGGGCAGGTAAGGGAAAGTATATTGTCACACAAATTAATATCTTTCAATACTTTAAGTGCGCAAGAAAAAAGTATTGAATTCAGAGTTTCTCCCCAACCTTCTTTCAATAAGAATTTTCAGTTGCTGTTGGAGGATATAAACAGGAAGATAAGTGAAGGATACACCATATTCATAAGCAGTGAAAATGAAAGGCAGTTTGAGAGGTTGAGGAATATTTTTGCCCACAATAGTGGGGAGAGTGCACTCAAAGCTCCAAAATTCATAGAGCTCAACTGCTCGCTCCATACAGGATTTGTAGATACTGTTACAAAGAACTGCCTCTATACAGACCATCAGATATTCAACCGTTACCATAGGGTGAAGATAAAGAGGGAGGTTCCCCGCAGTGAACGTCTTACATTGAATGAGCTGAGTGCATTCCAGATTGGAGATTATGTGGTACATATAGATCATGGAGTGGGAATTTTTGGAGGACTGGTAAAGACCAATCTGAACGGAAAAGTACAGGAAGCAATAAAACTCATATACAAAGACAATGATGTAATTTTTGTATCAATCCACGGAATCCACAGAATATCCAGATACAAGAGCAAGGAGAGTGCTGCACCAAAGATATACAAATTGGGCACCGGTGCCTGGGACAAGTTGAAGACCCAGACAAAGAACAAGGTAAAGGACATTGCTAAAGACCTCATAAAACTCTATGCAGAGAGGAGGCAGGCCAAAGGTTTTGCCTTTTCTCCCGACAGTTACCTCCAGCATGAGCTTGAGGCATCCTTCATTTATGAGGATACCCCCGACCAGCTCAAGACAACACAGGCTGTAAAGGAGGATATGGAGAAGGATTGCCCTATGGACCGTCTTGTATGTGGTGATGTGGGGTTTGGAAAGACAGAGATTGCGGTAAGGGCGGCATTCAAGGCTGCCACAGACAGCAAACAGGTAGCTGTGCTTGTACCTACAACAATATTGGCGCTCCAGCATTATAAGACATTCAAACGAAGGCTTAAGGATTTTCCGTGCAATATTGAATACATAAGCCGCCTTAAAACTGCCAAGGAGATAAAGCAGATTGCAGAAAATCTCAAGAGCGGAAAGACAGATATAGTAATAGGTACCCACAGGATACTCAACAAGGAGATACAGTTCAGAGATCTTGGTCTGCTCATCATAGATGAGGAGCAGAAGTTTGGTGTAGCTGCAAAGGAGAGGTTAAAACAGCTCAAACTTTCAGTAGATACCCTTACCCTTACCGCTACTCCAATACCAAGAACTCTCCAATTCTCCCTTTTGGGGGCAAGGGACCTTTCAATCATAAATACCCCTCCGCCAAACAGGCTTCCGGTGCAGACTGAAATAATAGACTTCAATGAAGATATAATAAGGGATGCCATCAATTATGAGCTAGAGAGGGGAGGTCAGGTTTACTTTGTGCACAACAGGGTAGAGGACATTCTTGCAGTAGAGGATATAATAAGGAGAATATGTCCGGGTGTAAAGACATGTGTTGGTCACGGACAGATGGATCCCAAGGAACTTGAAGGGAAGATACTGGATTTTATGGCAGGGGACTACGATATACTTATAGCCACAACCATTGTTGAGAATGGAATAGATGTATCAAATGCCAATACCATTATAATAAACCAGGCGCAGAATTTTGGATTGAGCGACCTTCACCAGCTCAGGGGTAGGGTAGGACGTTCAAACCAGAAGGCTTTCTGTTATCTCATTGTACCTTCAATGGCATCAATTACTGATGACGCAAGACGCAGGCTCAGGGCAATAGAGGCCTTCTCGGATCTGGGCAGCGGATTCAACATTGCAATGCAGGACCTTGATATACGTGGGGCAGGAAACCTTTTGGGTGGAGAGCAGAGCGGTTTCATTGCAGATATGGGATTTGAAACCTACCAGCGTATTCTTGCCGAGGCATTCATAGAGATAAAGCAGGAGCAGGGATTGGAGGTGAAACAGGCAAAGAAAGGGGAGAAGAACAAGGAGCTTTATCAGCAGGCCCTTCATGAAAGTGCAGAACTGCAGACATACATCACAGATTGCTCCATTGATACTGATATGGAACTTCTTATTCCCGACAGTTATATATCAATAACATCGGAAAAGATAAGGTTGTACAAGGAATTGGATACCATAACCTCTGAGCAAGCACTTTATAAATTTATGGAAGATCTGAAGGACAGGTTTGGAGAACTCCCTCAGCAGCTTGTCCAGCTCACCTATGTTGTAAGGCTCAGATGGAAAGCTATAAAGATGGGTTTTGAGAAGATTGTAATGAAGAACAATGTGATGCTGGTATATTTTGTGTTCAACCAGCAATCACAATATTACAGTTCACCGTTATTTGCAAAAATACTCAATTATATAAATTCTTCACCGGCCAATATGCAGGTAAGCGAGCAAAACAGAAAACTTGTACTTAAAATAAAAGGTGTACCAACTATAGAAAAGGGATATAATATTGTGGATAAAATGAAAATGTCTATCTTTGCAGACTTGTAAAGTGTTATGCCAGTGGTAAATTTACTGATTGATATAGGCAATTCAAACTGCAAGGTTGCATACTGCAAAAAAGGGGAGCTTGGAGAAATCCAAAGAAGTTCCTGTGAGGATATACTCAGTTATATTCTTACACTTATAGGGGATACTGAACTTGATGTGATAGTTCTCTCTACGGTAAGGGAAGAAAATTTGCATATGCAGCAGGTTTTGGAAAAAAAGTGCAGAAAACTGGTAATAATGCACAGTGATATGGATTTGCCTCCCCATTTCAGTACAGGATTTCCACGTATGGGATTGGGAGTAGACAGGCTTGCCGCTGCATTGGCTGTTTCAATGATGTTTCCAGGAGAGGACTGTATTAAGTTTGATTTTGGAACAGCGCTTACGGTAGACTTCATAAGTGGAAATGGAGTTTTTGAAGGCGGTAACATTTCCCTTGGAATGACAAGCCGTTGCAGGGCACTCAACACCTTTACAAAAAGGCTGCCTCTGATAGAGCCTGGCAGCAATATAAACGATTTTGGTAGAAAAACTGCTGAGGCCATGGAGTCTGGAGTAGTTTTAGGAATGATATTTGAAGTAGAGGGTTATATGAACAAATATCCTGCCCATAGGGTGGTTTTTACAGGGGGAGACGCTTTTTATTTTGCAGAAAAATTCAAAAGTCCCATCTTTGTAATTCCTAACCTTGTATTGGTGGGATTGGCCCTAATAGCGGATTATTATGCACAAAATTAAATTTACTATAGTTCTTCTATTCCTTGTTGTAACAGGATTTACTGCAAGTGCTCAGCAGACTGAAGCTTTGGGTACGTTTACCCCTTATTCTTTATTTGGTATAGGTGAAATAGAGAAACAGGGAACATCATATAATAAAGGTATGGGTGGAATTGGAATAGGTGTCAGGGACAACAGAGTCATAAACTATACCAATCCCGCTTCAATCAATGCAAGGGATACACTTTCTTTTATGCTTGATTTTGGAATTAGCCAGAAGAACTTCTACAATACAGACGGAGATGTGAATTCTGCATTCAATACCGCAAACATGCATAATATCATGTTCACTGCCCCAATAAAGAACAAATCTGCATTCATCGTTGGAATTTCACCTTACAGCAATATAGGATACAAGTTCAGGGAAAATGAAACTGATCATGAGATTGTAGCCAAGTATGGTGATATAGCATATGAAAAATATGGTTCAGGAAGCATCAACCAGTTTTTTGTAGGTGCAGCCACCAATATAGGAGACCATTTCTCAATTGGAGCCGAGATGCTGTACTATTTCGGTACCCTTTCAAGAAACAGCAATGTGGAGTTTGTTTCAGATATGACCATGAGGGATATCCGTACTGGCTGGGACTACAATGTGAATGCAATATCGGGAAGATTAGGTGCACAGTATTTCAATAAGTTTGGTGATGTTGAATTTACAGCAGGTGCAACATACAGGTTGGCAAGCAATCTTGATGGTGACTATACAAGATTTGCCACAGCCGTTGCGGGAGGTATAGTTGATACGGTAAAAATGGAGTCTGTTTCAGGATATGAAGTAGAGATTCCATCTGAGATTGGAATTGGTTTCTCGTTCAGAAAAGCAGACAAATGGATGGCAGGATTTGATTATGTAGGACAGAACTGGAAGGGAGAGCATTTTGGAGACTCCTCAGGAGAACTGTTTGAGGCTGCGACTTCGTCTTCTTTTAAAGCCGGTATTGAGTTTGTTCCAAACAGATATGATATCAGATATTATCTTAAAAGGGTAAGTTACAGATTTGGTGCATACTATGACAAGACTTACTTCAATATTGGAGGTAACCGTGTGAATGCGGCAGGATTCACATTTGGTATGTCAATGCCTATAAACAAATTGTATAATGCAATTACCTGGTCTGTAGATTTTGGACAGAGGGGTGCGTTGGAGGACAATATGGTAAGGGAAAGGTACATACAGTTCAACTTTAACCTTAACCTTCACGATATATGGTTTGTAAAGAGAAAATATAACTAATAAACTTAATAATAAAATCATGAAAAAATTGCACGTTTATTTAACTCTTGCTGTTGCAATGTTCCTTATGGTATCAGCTCCTGCCAATGCTCAGGGCAAATACGGAAAAGACAGTGCGCAGTGTGTTGGTTACCTGAACTTCTACAAGGATTATCTAAAACAGGGAAACATGGCAGAGGCTGCCACTCAGTGGAGAGGTGCCCTTAAGTATTGTCCTCCTAAGGCAAGCCAGAACTTTTATGTAGACGGTAGAAAGATCTACAAACAGCTTATTGCAAAAAGCGGTTCAAACGCACAGTTGAGGGAGAGCCTTATTGATACTCTTATGATGATTCACAAAACCAGAATGGAGAACTTCCCTAAGAGTGTTAAGGCGTCTACAGAGAATATCGCTTACGATATGTTGGCATACTACAAGAACTCAGCTCCTGAGAAAGTTCTTGCTGCAATTGAGGATGTAGTTGCACTTACAGGTCCTAACACTAAAGCTCCTCTATTGGTTGCTTATATGGATAACGCTGCAAACATGTTCAAAAATCAGAAACTTGATGCTGACAAAGTTTTGAAAGCTTATACTGAGTACTCTGCAATCTTGGACGATCAGCTTAAAGCTAAACCTACAGATGATGCAAAAGAGGCGAGAGCTGTTTTTGAGGGTCACTTTGTAAACAGTGGCGCTGCTACTTGTGAGAACCTTATCGTTATCTTCACTCCAAGATTTGAGGCTGAGCCTACAAATCCTGAGGTTGTAAAACCTATGGTAAACCTTTTGGGTTCAGATGATGAGTGTGTAAAATCTGAATTGTTCCTTAAAGCTGTAGCATCACTTCACCAGATTGAGCCATCTCATACTTCTGCATACTTCCTGTTCAAGTTGAATGCAAGCAAGGATAATGTGGATGAGGCAGTTAAATATATGGAAGAGGCAATTGCAAGCGAGGAGTCAGACAATGTTAAGGATGCTGAGTACCTTATGGAGCTTGCAGCATACAATTTCAAGAACAACAACCATGCTAAGGCTGTGGCACATGCTAAGGATGCAATTGAGAAAGATGCTGCTGCTCAGGGAGGTAAAGCAAATCTTCTTATAGCTAATGTTTGGGCTGGTTTGAAATGTACTGCAAATGATATGGACAATAGGGCTAAATACTGGGTAGCTGTAGATTACCTTACAAAAGCTAAAGCTGCTGACGAAACTTTGGCAGAAGAGGCTAATAAACTTATCTCACAGTACCGCCAGTACTTCCCTAAAACTGAGGATGCTTTCATGTATGACCTTACAGACGGTAAAGCTTACTCAATCTCTTGCGGTGGCATGAATGCTACTACAACTGTAAGAACTATTAAATAAATGGTATTGTAACAGGAATGTTGAGGGGATTTCCCAATATGAAATTTATAAGGCCGGTAGCAATCGCATTTGCGGTTGCTACCGTTGTCATATCTTGCCGTAGTGAAGAGCAGGGTCAGATTATTGATATGAAGAATATGCCTATGCAGACAGTTGCCGGAATGAATGCAGTGCAGTCAAAGAATGGTGTGTTGCAGATGAGGATGGAATCCGGTCTTATGCAGAGGTATGACAATGATTCTTTGTCATATGAAATTTTCCCCAGCGGATTTAAGGTGTTCGCATATGATGAAGAAGGAAATTTGGAAACCCAGATTGAATCTGATGTGGCAAAGCACACTTCATTCAAAGGGAAAGACAACAAAAAGGAGACATGGGAAGCATTTGGCAATGTGGTGATAACCAATTTCAAAAAGGGAGAGAGGCTGGAAACGGATACCCTATATTGGAACAGGGAGGCTGGTGTTATCCATACACATACATTGGTAAAGATGTATTCTCAGCAAGGGTTTATGCAGGGTTATGGAATGGAGAGTGATGAGATGGCCAGAAATGCCCATATACTCAAGCCATTCGACAGTTATGGTGTAATCAGTAGAGATTCTTCCGCTGCTGTATACATTGATACCGTTAATTTTATAGGTCCCCGAGCCAGATAAGAGTATGGAGTCTAATCTGATTACAGCAGTTCTTGCATTGGTTTTCTCGGCTTTTTTTTCGGGTTATGAAATATCATTCCTGTCGGGAAACAAATTGAAAGTTGAGTTGGACCGCAAGCAGGGGAAAAGATATGCCCGTGTTATGGAGCGGTTTATTCAGAATCCTCAGGAGGTGATTTCGTCGCTTCTTGTGGGAAACAATGTTGCCATTGTCATTTATGGTATGGCGGCAGCGAAGATTCTTGATCCTTTAATTGAGAAGTATATAACATCGTCTGTTGGAGGAGTTCTTGCAATTGAGACAATTGTGGCTACGCTTATTGTCCTCATTACTGCAGAGTATCTGCCCAAAGCGTTGAGCAGGCTTAATCCCAACGGTGTCTTTTCATCGCTTTATTGGTTGTTTCTCTTCTTTTATTGGCTTTTCTATCCAATTACTTTCATTACAACAAGATTGTCGGGAAAACTGATGAAAATACTTGGAGTGAAGGAGCAGGTACAGGCGGGCAAGCACATTTTTGACAAAAGTGACCTTATGGACCTTTCTTCTGAACTTGCCGGCGACGATGAGCAGGAGAATGAGAATGATATGGTGATTTTTCAGAATGCCCTAAATTTTTCATCAGTGAAGGTGAGGGAGTGTATGATTCCAAGGACAGAGATTGCGGCGGTGGATGTTCAGGATTCCATGGAGGAACTGGCAGGTATGTTTGTTGAGCAGGGGTATTCGCGTATTCTTGTGTATAGGGAGAATATAGATGACATTATAGGATATGTCCACTCCAAGGATCTGCTCAGGGAACCGCAGCAGCAGGTGCACACCATTGCCGAACTGCTCAGAACTGTAACTTATGTTTCTGAGGAGATGAGTGCGCAGACATTGCTTGCATATTTTACAAGAAACAGAAGTTCAATTGCGGTAGTGATGGATGAATATGGCGGGACAAGCGGAATTGTAACGCTGGAAGATATCATTGAGGAGATATTTGGAGATATAAACGATGAGCTCGACAGGGAGGAGTTCATTGAGAAACAGACAGGCGAGAACGAGTATCTGTTCTCGGCAAGACTGGAGGTTGAGGGAATCAACAGGAAGTTTGATTTGGAATTGCCTGAATCTGAGGAATATGAAACGCTTGCAGGACTTATAATGTTCTATAATGAGGATATTCCGCAGGAGAAGGAGGTTGTGGAGGTTGAAAATTTCTCGTTTACTATAGAGAAGACAACAAAAAATAGAATAGAAACTGTTAGTGTGAGGGTGTTACATAAGTAGTTTTTTTATTGTATTAGTGGGAAAATTACTATCTTCGCACTTTGCTTGAAATAAAAATCTTAAAATTAAAATACAAAATGGCAGTACTAGAAAAAATACGCGTTAAAATGGGATGGTTGATTACCATTCTCATTGCAGTTGCGTTGTTATCGTTCGTAATTGACCCTAGCACTCTTAGCAGTGCAATGTCAATGTTCTCGTCAAAATATGACGTAGGAGAGATTGCTGGTGAGGGTATTTCTTACCAGGAGTATCAGCAGAAAGTTGACCACTTTACACAGATTTATCAGATTACATCAGGTTCAACTTCATCAAATGACCAGACTCAGGAACTTATCAATAATTCCGTATGGCAGAATGAGGTAACTGAGAGAGTGATTATGCCGGCAATTGCTAAGGCAGGAATCACTTTGGGTGCTGAGGAGCTTTATGACCTTACTCAGGGCAACAACATTTCTCCTGTTCTTTTGCAGGACGGTGCTTTTGTTGACGAGAGCGGCAAATTCAGCAAACAGAGGGTTGCGCAGTTTGTGCAGGCTATCCAGCAGGACCAGAGCGGTCAGCTTGGAATGTACTGGAACTATCTTGAGGACAACATTGAGAAGAGCCAGTTGGTAGAGAAATACCTTTCTTTGCTTCAGCACAGTATGTATCTTAACCCGGTTGAGTTGAACAGGGCAATTGCAGAGAACAACGTTACTTACAACGTGGACTTTGTTGTAAAACCTTTCGGTTTCGCAATGGATTCTACAATTGTTGTTTCAGATTCAGAGGCCAAGAAATACTACGAGGAGAACAAGAAGCTGTTTGAGCAGCCTCAGAGCAAGGATCTTGAGTACGCAGTATTTGAGGTTATTCCTTCTCAGGCAGACATTGATGCTGCACAGGCAGATATGGAGAAGACTTATGCAGAGTTTGTAAAGGCGGAGAATATGAAGAACTTCCTTGCAAGAAACTCAGACCAGGCTTTTGTTCCTTACTACTACAAAGAGGGTGAGCTTGCTACAATTGCATCAGAATTGGAGGATTTTGCAGCAAAAGCAAAAGTTGGCGAGATTTTGGCTCCTTTCCAGGTAGAAAATGTTTTCATGGCAGCTAAAGTTATGGATGTAAGAAACATGTCTGACGAGGTGTTTGTTAAACATATTCTTTTGGTTGGTGATGATGAGGCTAAAGCTGACAGCCTTCTTGCAGTTGCCAAGAAAGGTGACTTTGCACAGTTGGCTGCACAGTATTCTGCAGACAAGAACCCTAACGTTGCTGAGGCAGGTGACTTGGGTATGATGAGTCAGCAGAACATGATCCCAGGTATGGAGGATGTTCTTAAAGCTAAAGTTGGTGACGTGTTTAAAGTAAAGACTTCATATGGTACACATATTGTAAAAATCAAGGATGCTACAGCTCCTGTAAGAAAGGCACAGGTTGCACTTTTGGTTAAGGAGGCAGTTGCAAGCAAGGTTACATATTCTGAGTACTATGCAAAAGCCAATGAGCTAGCAAGCAAATCAGAGGGTCAGCTGAAACTTTTCAAGGAGGTAGCAAATGAGATGAATGTAACAATCAACCCAGCATACAGGGTGCTTCCAGGTGCAAAGACTTTGGGCAGCTACCAGCACACCAGAGAGATTACAAGATGGGCTAACGAGAATGAGCCTGGTACAGTTTCACCTATCATCACTGTAGACAACAAATATTTCTTTGTAGTAGGTATCAAAGCTGATCATGCTGAGGGTTATGCTCCATATTCAGAGGTTGCTACAACTATCAAGAACTATCTTTCTGTAGTAAAACAGGGAGAGAAGGTTGCAGCTGAGACTAAAGAGCTTACTGCAGGCGCAACTACAATTGAGGAGGTTGCAGAGAAATTGAATACAACTGTAAGCAACCAGAGCGGTATTGCATTCTCATCACTTACAGCACAGCAGTTGGATCCTAAGTTCATCGGTGCACTTCCAACAGCTCAGGAGGGTGTCCTTTCGGGTCCGGTAGTTGGTGAGATTGGAGTTTACTACTTCACAATTAAAGGTAAAGAGACAGGTGCATTCTACACTGAGGATGATGCAAAAGCAAGAAACATGCAGATTTTCTCAAGCGTTCAGAATGTAGTTCCTGCAATCCTTACAGAGAAAGCAGAGGTTAAAGACCAGAGATACAAATTCTATTAATAGAATCTGTAAACATAAAGAAAGGATGTCCGTGCGGGCATCCTTTTTTTGTGTCATGCAGAGAGTTGCTGTTACTCTCCTTTATACAATTTGAAAACTACAGGCAGATGGTCGCTAATCCCTCCCAGATAACGGGGACCGGAGTAAGTCCGTTTGGGTTTTACTCCCAGATATGTGGCATCTTCTGCAAATAAAGCCTCAGGAGCAAAGATTTCCATGTTCCTGTAAGTGTATATCCATTGCGGCATGAACGCTTCATTTTTCCCCTTAATATTGCTCTCTTCCCTTATGAGATTTTCTGAAACCAGAAACTGGTCTATCATACTCCAGCTCTCACGGTACTTGTATGACCCTTCGGCACCATCCGCCCACTTTGCAAGATTTGTAAGCTGTTCCAGATTCTTCAAAGGGGAGGAGGCGGGAGTATCATTGAAATCCCCCATAAGTACTATATTGGCGGCAGGATTCCGCTGAAGTATGGAATCCACCACATGGCTCACCTTTAAGGAGACATATTCCCTTTTTCTTCCCGACGACTCCTCATTTCCCCTTTTCGACGGCCAGTGGTTCACCATAATATGAAGGGTATCCAGTCCATTCACCACCCCCTTTGTATACAATACATCCCTTGTGGGGAAACTGAATCCTATATATTTAGTTTCCACCGGGGTAAACAGCTCCTCCCTGTAGAGCAGTGCCACGTCAATGCCACGGCTGTCGGGAGAATCCTTATGGATATATTTATACTGCGTACGGGCCAAAGGGGTCTCTTCAAGCAACTCTTGCAGAACAAAGGCATTCTCTATCTCCGCCAGCCCAATTAAGGCAGGAAGTTCCCCGTACCGGTCTGCTGCAAGGAGGATGGTCTTTGCAATGTCATCCCTTTTCTTCTCAAACCTCTTCCTGCTCCACCGGTTGTCGCCGGTTGGGGTGAACTCTTCATCGGTTGTAGAAGGGTTGTCATAAGTATCAAAATAGTTCTCTACATTCCAGAACATAACCAGCAGCAGGAGTATCTCTTTCATGGCTCATGATTTTTATGCAATTTAAAAAATTTACCCTATTTTTGCAGCCTAAAATTTTAAAAATTAGATATATGGCACTCAGATGCGGCATTGTAGGCCTTCCAAATGTAGGCAAATCAACCCTTTTCAACTGTATCAGCTCGGGAAAAGCACAATCTGCAAACTTCCCTTTCTGTACAATTGAACCCAACATTGGTTCTACCATTGTTCCCGACGATAGACTTGAAGTTCTTGAGAAAATAGTAAAACCCAACAGAGTTGTTCCTGCAACAGTGGAGATTGTAGACATTGCAGGCCTTGTAAAAGGTGCAAGCAAAGGCGAGGGTCTTGGAAACCAGTTCCTTGCAAATATCAGGGAGACTGATGCAATCCTGCATGTGCTCAGATGTTTTGATGATCCAAACATTGTTCACGTAGACGGCAATGTAAACCCTGTAAGGGACAAGGAGATCATTGATACAGAGCTTCAGTTGAAAGACCTTGAGACAGTTGAGAACCGTATCAGCAAAGTTCAGAAACAGGCTCAGACCGGTGGCGACAAGAACGCCAAGAAACTTTATGATATCCTTGTAAAATACAGGGAGGTGCTTGAGCAGGGAAAATCTGCACGTACAGTTACCTTTGACAACGCGGAGGATGAGAAAATTGCCCGTGAGCTTTACCTTCTTACCAACAAGCCTGTAATGTATGTTTGTAACGTTGATGAGGCAAGTGCAAAAGACGGCAACAGCTATGTTGAGCAGGTAAGGGAGGCTGTGAAGGAGGAGAATGCACAGATTCTTGTAATTGCTGCCAAGATTGAGTCTGAGATTGCTGAGCTTGAGAGCTATGAGGAGAGACAGATGTTCCTTGAGGAGATTGGTCTTGAGAAATCGGGCGTTGTAAGACTTATCAGAAGTGCTTACGCTCTTCTAAACCTTGAGACTTACTTTACTGCAGGTGTACAGGAGGTAAGGGCATGGACCTACAACAAAGGTGACAAGGCTCCAGCTGCTGCCGGTGTTATCCACTCAGACTTTGAGAGAGGCTTTATCCGTGCTGAGGTTATCAAATATGAAGATTTCGTTCATTATGGCTCAGAAGCTGCTTGCCGTGCTGCCGGAAAACTTGGTGTTGAGGGTAAGGAGTATGTTGTTCAGGACGGAGACATCATGCACTTCCTTTTCAATGTCTAATTTGTGTATCTTGTACGATCTTATTAGTTTAAAGTAAAAGAGGATGACCCGTTTGAGTCATCCTCCTTTCTTTGTTTTTCTTTAGTTTAACATCGCTTAAGTCTTGTATAATTACATAGGATTTGAGCGCTTGTTGTAGTTAGCTTCTTTCACTGGTACAAGAGGACCCGAGAATTTTTTTACACTACCTGTAGGAGGTGTATAGGTAACATCTGCAAAATTGCCCGAAGTTCTCACTGAAATAGTATAAGTACCTCTAACTTTTCTACCGTTTACAAGAATACGTAACTTGATGTTACCCTTCTTGTCTTTAGTTACTGTATACTCTGTATCCTCAGCAACATAAGGGGTATTATTGTCACCGCCACATATTGCACCCTGAATGAAGAACTGTTTTCCCTCGCAAGAGAAGAAACGTGAGTTGTCATTATTGGTTTGCAATACGTTATCGGAATCCATGTACTGGGTAGGAACTATTACAAAGTTCCTACCTTCAATACATTGAACTGCCGATTCATACTGAGCCTTTGCACGGGCTGCCTTCTCCTCCTTTGAAAGTTTCTGGGCAAATACTGGAGCCACTGCCAAAAGCATCATAAATGCTAAAGAAATAATCTTTTTCATGAATCGGTAATGCTTGATTATTAGTGAATAGCTTTAACTGTTAGACCAGCTGTAATTGATTTGCTGGTTCTGATACCTCTAGCGTAGATCATGTAAACTCTACCGTTGTAAGTAGTGTTGGTAGTAGTAAACTCAATCTCTTTTCCGCTTGAGTTGGTATACTTCATTACCTCATTATTTGAAGTAAGCATTCTTAGTGAAATTGTACGGTAACCTGAGTTTACACCTGCAGATTTAACGATTTTCACTTTGCTTCTGCCACCAGCCTGTCCAAATGAAACAGGCTCTCCTACATTGTGCCACTCTTTAGTGTCAGGATCCTGGTACTGAAGCTGAAGGGTACCATTGTATGGAACTTTGTTGGTACCGTACTCCTCGTATAGGAAGTTGTAGAACTCAACATAAGCAGTTGAATCTGCACCCCAAGTAGCAGCATTACCAGTAGCAGCAGTGCTGTAGTAAGGGAATGAAGTGTTCAATACAATAGGCTCCTCATTTACATCGTAAATGAAAATCTCCTGTTTGCCTTTAGAAGCTGTAAAATTGTAAGTATAAGACTCTGCTTTTCTCCACAATTTCATTTCGCAGTTACCTACAGGAGCTACGTAGAACCTGTTTGCGTTAGGCAATACATTATATACACCAAAAGCATTTGTAGAGTTGGCATTAAGCTTACCGTTAATGTAAAGTGAATCAAATCTGGTAGCTGCACCTGAAGTTAGAGGCTCCACATAGTGGATTCTAAGCTCTGCGGTAGTGTTCTGGTCAATCCACTCCTCACCCTCTTGTGACAAAGTGTGTTTCTCACATGATGCAAAGAAAACTACTGCAGCAACCACTGTCAAATATTTCAATATTTTCATCTTATTCAAATTTTAAATTATTATAGAGATGCAGGATAATCTCCAGGGTATGCAAACCAAGGCATTGAAGTGTGGTAGTTGGTTGCAGTACCTTTAATTGGATAAAGTACCTCTAGAGATGGTTTGTTCCACATGTACTCTGAGTTGTAACGAGGGCGTACGCGGTAGCATGGAGCACCCTGGTTATCGTTTCCGTAACTGCTCTTTCTGTTCTGAACCTGAGCTGGAGCCAAATACAAACCTTTGTAAACCTTGTCAGGATCTGAATCCCATTTCTGGTTAAGGTAAGTTGCCTCCCAACCATTTCCTTTAGAAGGATAGTCACCGGTATAGTCAATATCATAGTGATATTTTCTCATATCAACCCATGCCTCAGCAGCACCCCAAGGATATAGGGCAACCCATTTCTGCATCATGATGTGTGACAATGAGAACTCGCTGTCTGGAAGACCCTGAACGAATGGACCTGCAAGATACTCTGCAGCTGCCTCATTAAACAAGTCTTTAGTAATATGGTCACCACCAGGACCTGCACCACCTGTTACATCAGAACCAGCGTAGCTGCCAGGTTTCAAGTGTTTTTCAGTGAACTGAAGGTCAAGGGCAACACCCTCTTCCCAAGCCTCTCTTGCATCGTTTTTCTGACCCAATACCCAGTAAGCCTCTGCCAAGCAGAACTTGATCTCAGCTGCAGTCATCAATACGTAAGGAGCGTCGTTTCTGTACAACCATCTACCAACACCGTCATAGGTAACGTTACCTACTACACCAACTCTACCGTAGAAGTTAGGAGCAGTACCGGTAGGACCTGCAGAACTGGTGAAAGAAGATCCAATATATTGGAATGCTTTGATAGAATCAAGATCCTTCACATGTTTGTAGTAAGGGTCGCTTGCAGTAGCAAGTTTAGCAACCATACGTGGATCAAAGTGACCCTGCTCGTTAACCAATGTGTCAGTGATAATCTGTTTAGGATTAAGTTCAAATGGACGGTAAGTTGTTGGCTCAGCAGGGATAAGTTTGTCACCAGTAGCCTCATTGTAAGCAGGAACAGTACCGGTCATAACCTGAACTGCATAGTCGTGCTGCCAGTAAGAGTTGGTAAGGTTACCTCTATGAACACCCCAGAAGTTGTTGTATGCTGAGAACTGTGCGTCAGCACCACCACCAAGGGTCATCACAGCTGCATCGTCATCTGTAGTCTGCATTGCAAGAGCAGCGTGAGCAATCAAATCCTGAGCATATTTCTCTTTGAAATCTGATTTTCTTGTAAGGGCTGCAAGGTCTCTTACGATAACTGAGTGTGCAAATTTGATCCATTTTGCTTTGTCACCACCGTAAACAAGGTCAGCATCAGTAAGTTTGCTGCCATAAGTAGAGTTGTCCTCCATCTCAAGAAGCTCAATGGCTTTAAGAGCCCACTCTCTTACCTGAGCCATAATCTCTGGCTGGTAATCGTAGTCATGAGATAGTCTGCCTGCCTCATAAGCCTGTTTCAAAGGAGCCTCACCGTGGTATTTGGTAAGCAAATCCCATGAGTAAGCTTTAATTGCGTAACCGATACCGGCCATAGTCCACTCCTCAGCCTCTAGAGACTGGTTGATCAGATTCTCAAGGTTATAACCCTGCTGCCAGTAAACCAGCTTCCAAATCTCACCACTCGAGTCTGATGTACCATAGTACGAGTGGTTAGCCATAGTGGTAAAGCCTGAGGTACCCATCATCTGGGTAAGTGGGCCTAGCGCTCTAATGTCCCAGTACATTCCCTGGTACGCTGAAAGGATACCTGCCAAGTATAGGTCTGCAGATACGTAGTCAGGAGCATCTGTATTTTTATTGACATCCAACCAACTCTCACAACTTGAGATTGTGAATGACATTGATGCCAACAGTAGTATTGTTAGTAATTTTTTCATATTCTTCACTGTTTATTAGAATGTTAGGTTAACACCAAATGAGTATCCACGAGGGTTAGGAATACCCCAGTAGTCGATACCGATACCACCTGAACCACCAAGTGATGCAGAGTTGGCGTTACCTACAGGGTCAATACCTGAGTAGTTGGTAATTGTGAACAGGTCAGTACCTGATACCCATACGTTAGCGTATGAAACAAAGTTCTTGGTAGCTTTCTTCAACCAGCTTGAAGGAACTGTGTAAGATAGACGAACCTCGTTCATTCTTAGATAGTGAACATCTTTCTCCAACCAGTCGATATCACCACCTACATATGCAGTTGAGTAGTTTCTGTAATCAACAGCAACAGTGTTGCGGGTTGGATGGTCGGTGTTCTCGTTACCATCTTTCATAACGCCTTTGAATACAACAGGGCCAGACTCTCTTCTTCTTACAGACTCCCAGCTTGAACCGTTGGTCAACATCTCTTTCATAGTACCGTTTACAACAGTTGCGCCAATTTTACCAGACATAACTGCAGACAATCTGAAGTTCTTGTATGAAAGGTTAGTTGTGAAACCTACCTCCATATCTGGCTGACGGTCACCTAGTACTGAATAAGTTGATGAAGTTAGAGGAAGACCTGAAACCGGATCAATAAGGATCTCACCATTCTTGTTTCTCTGGTAGTCGCAACCTGTCATTGTTGTTACAGGATTACCTACAGAGATACCGTTTCTTAGACCACCTACTATCCAAGTGTAAGCATTGTAGTACTCTGAAACGTTAGCAGGAAGCTCAGTTACCTCTGATTTTGA
>JAZRCK010000001.1:0-73234 GCA_045659725.1 Candidatus Egerieisoma sp. | reverse complement strand
AACGAGGTGGAGAGGATGATTTATTATACATGCCGGCTGGTTGACAGGATGGGCGTAAGTGGACGGGAATGGGATTACAGGCAGATTAAAAGGGTTTATTCCATTTGTCTGATGAATTTTACTTTTGAGGAGCATCCGGTTTTGAGGAGGGATGTAGTGTTATATGATGTGAGGGGACAGAAAGTGTTTTCAGATAAGCTGAATATTGTATTGTTGCAGTTGCCGTGCTTGCGAGCCAGGAGTATTCATGAGTGTAGCCAGCAATATGAATTTTTGTTATATTTGCTCAATCAAATGCATAATGGTATGAAAACAATTGAAGAACTGAAGCAAGAGGTTTCGCAAACAGCACTACCTGAAGAGACTAAGGAACTGTTTTATAAGGTTCTGGATACTGCAGATGTTGCTTCATTGTCTGAGAGTGACAGAATTCAGTATGAGTCTGATCTTAAGAATTATAGGGATTCCATGAGTTGTATTGCGTTTGCGGAGCATAAGGGACGGGAGGAAGGACGTGAAGAGGGAATTAAGGTAGGTGTTCTCAGAACGGCTCAAAAGATGAAGTCCCTCGGAATACCGGAAAAGGATATTGCTGAATGCACGGGGCTTTCTGTGGAGGAGATTTCTAATTTATCCTTTTAATGATTTAGTTTTAGGGATAAATTAATTCAGAAGATTGAGTTTGTCCTGGAAATGAGCGGGATACCGGGATATAATCAATCTAAAATATAAAATGTCCTTAAAACAACGCGGTTTTAAGGACATTTGTTTCTATCGGGAAGAATGTTTTACCACTCAAACTGCTCGCTTACAGGGAACAGGCCGAACATTCCGCCGGTGTGGATGAACAGGATGTTTTTGCAGCCAACCAATGCGCCACCCTCTTTAAGCTCGTTGTATACGCCGTACATTGCTTTGCCGGTGTAAACAGGATCAAGGATAACTGCCTCTTTCTGGGCAACGTGTTTGATGAACTCAAGTTCCTCCGGACGGCTGATAGCGTAGCCAAGTCCCACGTATTTGTCAATCACCTCAATGTTCTCGCGTTTTAGAGTTGCACCTTTGTACTCTGGAAGGTACTCAAGAGCACCGTTTGAAATGTTGTCTATAATGTTTGTAAAGTACTCAATATCATCGCATACTGCCATGCTCACAACGCGTTTGCCGTAACCGTGAAGTTCGTTTGCAAGGTGAAGGCCTGCTGCTGTTCCGCCTGAACCGGTTGCTACAACAACAGTGTCAAAGGTTATGCCCATCTCTTTCTCCTGTGCAACAATCTCATTCATACAGTTGTAGTAGCCAAGAGTACCAAGCTCGTTTGAAGCACCCTCTGGAATTACATAAGGTTTGTAGCCCTGCTTGCGGTACTCCTCAGCCATTGCTTCCATAATCTCGCCGCGGCTGTTGCTGTATTCCGGTCTTGTACAGAATTTTACGTCTGCACCCATAAGTTTGTCCAAGAAGTAGTTTCCAACTACAGATGGCTGCTCTGAAATGCGTAGAAGAACTGCACTCTTCATACCCAATTTTGTAGCAACCGCTACGGTAGCCCTGCAGTGATTAGACTGGATACCGCCACAGGTAATCAACAGGTTGTAGCCATTGTCCTGAGCATCTTTTGCAATGTACTCCAGTTTTCTCACTTTGTTACCTGAAATCTCAGAACCCGTGTGGTCGTCTCTCTTGATGTAAAGGTTTGTGCCAAACTCCTCAGAAAGCCTTTCCAGCTTCTCAATTTTGGTTGGCAAGTTTGCTAAAGTCAATTTTTCCATTGTATATCTCTTTATGTTTATAAGTACTCGTACTTTTTTGTTAATTTTGTACAAAATTAATATTTAAAATGATGTTTCTAAAAAAATTATCCCTTTTGGGGGCCTCTCTGCTCATGATTATGGGCGTTGCCCAGGCCCAGACTGTGGTAAAGGATAAAGAGGCCTTTGCTAAAATGTCAGACTCACTGGATGCCTATCTGGCACCGGTTGCATCTATTGTTGTAAATGTTGCAGTAGACTCTGCAGTAATCAATGGCAACTATATAGATATCCACCTTACTTCAAGAACCAGTGACTATTTTTTCAGGGATAATACTGTAAAAGATATGTACAGCATTGCAGCTGCACTTCTTCCCGACAGTTATAAAGGACTGAAAGTTACCCTGCATGCAAACGGATCAACCCTTGAGGAGCTTGCATCAAAATTCTATTCAGATTCATACAAGATGCCTGCAAAACCAAAGAAAGTGAAGAAGTCAAAGACCGCTCCACAGATTTTGGTTCAGAACATGTCTCTTCCATATGAAGTTACTTACGGCCTTAACGGACGCCATCTTGCCTTGTGGCAGAGCCACGGCTGGTACTATGAGCAGTCTTTGGAGAGATGGGAGTGGCAGAGGGCACGTATCCTTCAGACAGTAGAGGACCTTTATACACAGAGTTATGTAGTTCCTTTCCTTGTTCCTATGCTTGAAAATGCAGGTGCAAATGTGCTTCTTCCAAGGGAGAGGGATATCAATACCTTTGAGTATATTGTAGACAATGACAAATTGATGGGAGGCTTTGAAGAGCTGTCGGGAAGCAAACAGTGGGAGAGAGGTGATGTTGGTTTTGCAAACCCTAAAAAAAGCTATGTTCATGGTGAGAATCCTTTTACTATGGGTACTTACAGAGTTGTAGAGGGAGTTGTTGCCAAAGGCAAGAAACAGCCGGTTGAGAGTGTCGCAAAATGGGTTCCAAGCGAACGTTTTGCAGGAAAGGAGTGTGCTGTTTATGTTTCTTACAAGTCTCTGCCTAACAGTACTGAAGCTGCTCTTTATACTGTGAAGCATAAAGGTGGTGAGACCCAGTTCAAGGTTAACCAGAAAATGGGTGGCGGCACTTGGATATATCTTGGTACTTTTGAGTTTTCAAACTACAGTAATGTAGAGGGTGTTTACCTTACTAACTTGAGTGCCAAAGAGGGTGTTGTAGTTACTGCTGATGCTGTTAAGTTTGGTGGTGGAATGGGTAATATTGCAAGAAAACCTACCCAGGAGAGACCTTATAATGTGGAGGCAGTTACCAGCGGTTACCCAAGATTTACAGAGGGTGCAAGATACTGGTTGCAGTGGGCCGGTTTTGCAGATTCAATCTACTCATACACAAATCTTAAGAACGATTATACAGACGACTATATGAGCCGTGGACGTTGGGTGAATGCCCTTATTGGCGGCAGCAAGGTCAAACCGGATGCTGAGGGTTACAACATTCCTGTAGATATGTCGTTTGCATTCCATACAGATGCCGGTACTTTCCCTAACGATTCAATTGTTGGAACACTTGCTATCTATACCCGTTACTCTAACGGTTCGGACAAATATCCTAACGGCAAGAGCAGAATGGGTGCACGTGAGATGACCGACATCATCCAGACAGAGATTGTAAATGATGTTAGGGCAAACTTTGAGCCTAAATGGAGCCGCAGAGGCCTTTGGGACCGTTCTTATGCAGAGTCACGTACTCCCGACGTTCCTTCAATGCTTCTTGAGCACCTTTCTCACCAGAACTTTGCAGATATGACCTATGGTCTCGATCCTGCCTACCGTTTTGTTGTAAGCCGTGCAATCTATAAGGGTATCCTCAAATACTTGAGCATGGACAGCGGTCTTCCTTACACTGTACAGCCACTTCCAGTTAAGAACTTTGCAGCAGAACTTGAGGGCAATAATTCAGTTAAGCTTTCCTGGAGTCCGGTTTCTGATCCTTCAGAGCCTACAGCAGAGCCAACTGCTTATGTGGTGTACACTATGAAGAATAATACTGCATTTGATAATGGTGTTCTTGTTAAAGATACAACTGCGGTATTCCCTATCTCTCCAGACTGCATCTACAGCTATAAGGTTGTAGCTGTGAACGACGGTGGTGCTTCATTCCCTTCAGAGGAGCTTTCAGTTGGAGTTTCTTCAGCAGCAGTTACCGCAGGCAAACTTCCTGTTATGGTTGTGAATGGTTTTGAGAGAGTTGCCGGTCCTGCAGTATTTGAGAAGAACGATTCTACTTTTGCAGGTTTCAACAATATCAAGGACAGAGGAGTTCCATATAAAGCAGACTGGTCTTACATTGGTGATATGCACGAGTTCCGCCGTGAGGTTCCATGGATGGATGACGACGCTCCAGGATTTGGTGCTTCCTATTCAGATTTTGAAGATAAAGTTATAGCAGGAAATACTTTCAATTATCCATACAAACATGGTAAAGCAATTATGGAGAACGGTTACAGTTTTGTTTCTTCTTCAGTTGGTGCTGTAAAAGCCGGAAAAGTTGATATGAACAACTACAAGATTGTTGATATGATCATGGGTAAACAGGGCAAGACCGTTGTTGGCCGTGGCGTTTACGGTTACAAGTATGAGGTATTCCCTGTTGCACTTCAGAAAGAGATCAGGGAGTTCTGTGAGGCTGGAGGAAACCTTCTTGTTTCCGGTGCCAACATTGCTACAGATTTGTTTGATGCTCCAGGTGTAACCGAGGAGGGAATGAACTTTGCTAAAGATGTCCTTAAATACAAATGGATGACCGAGTTTGCTGCAAAATCCGGATTAGTGAATCATGTTCCAAATCCATACATAAAAGCAACAGGTACTGCTTTCTGTCAGATACTTAACGAAAATTTTTACTGCGTTGAGTCACCGGATGCACTTGTTCCTGCTTGCAAAGAGGCATTTACAATCTTCAGATATAAAGACAATAATATTTCTGCAGGTGTTGCCTACAAAGGCGACTATAAGACAGTTTGTCTTGGCTTCCCAATTGAAGCTGTGAGATCTTATGAATATAAGGATTTGTTTGGTGCTATTTTGAAATTCTTTGAGCAAGAGTAATATAAATGTTTTCCCGACAGATTTTTTTCAGATTTCTGTCGGGAATATTATTTTTTTTGAATTATGGATTTACAGAGAGAACTTGAAATAATTGAGCTGATTAAGAAAGAGGTTAAGCCGGCTTTGGGGTGTACCGAGCCGATTGCTGTTTCCCTTGCGGTTGCCCGTTCTTGTGAGGCTTTGAGGGAGATTGGTGCAGAGGTTGGCAATGTGGTTGTGGAGGTATCTGCAAACATCCTTAAAAATGGTATGGGAGTGGGTATTCCAGGTACCGGTATGGTTGGCTTGCATATTGCTGCGGCTTTGGCTGTTACCTGCGGACGCAGTTCATATGGCCTGGAGGTTTTAAAGGATCTTACTCCTGAGGCAATTGATGCTGCAAAAGCAATGGTTGACGCTGGTGCCATTAAAGTGGTATTGGCTGATACTCAGTTGAAGCTTTATATTAAGGCTACTGCCTATTCTGGATTGCATGCTGGTTCTGCTGGTTCTGCTGGTGCTCAGAATTGCCTTATTGAGCCTGCCCATTATGCCATGACAGAGATTGCCAACAATCATGATTCTATTATTTCTGTAATGCGTGACGGTGTGTCTTTGCTTGACCATTCACATATCAACCCGCTCAATTGTGCCGGTTCTGCCTGCACAGCAGTAGGAGGGGAGGTTGCCCCTGTGGAGAAGACCACATTGGATTATAAATTGTCGGTGAAGGAGATTCTTCAGTTTGCGCAGGAGGCATCTTTTGGGAATATTGAGTTCATCCTTGATTCAGTTAGGCTTAACAAAGCTCTGGCAGATGCTGGTTTAAGTAACGATTATGGTTTGAAAGTTGGCAAGACTATTCTTGCTTCTGAACATACTTCAGTTTTTGGTTCATCTATAATGACCTACGCAATGGCTGCTACCGCAGCTGCGTCAGATGCCAGAATGGCCGGTTGTACCCTCCCTGCCATGAGCAACTCAGGCAGCGGCAACCAGGGAATCACAGTTACAATGCCGGTTATTGCAGTTGCCGAGAAGATGAATGTTTCTCAGGAGAAACTTGCCCGCGCTCTTGTGTTGAGCCACCTGATTGCCATCCATATTAAAGGCTACCTTGGCAAACTTTCCGCATTGTGCGGTTGCGTGATTGCCTCTACCGGCTCTTCTTGCGGTATTGTGTTCCTTCACGACGGCGGTTATGACCAAGTTTGCTCAGCAATCAAAAACATGGTTGGAAACATCACCGGCATGGTATGCGACGGCGCCAAAGTAGGTTGCGCCCTAAAAGTTGCATCCGGCGTTTCTTCTTCAATCCAGGCTGCAGTTCTTGCTCTAGATGGTATTTGTATTTCATCCAATGACGGTATCATTGAAGACTGTATTGAGAAGACCATCTGCAACCTTGGTCGCATTGGCGCTGAGGGTATGCAAACCACCGACAAGATGATTCTTGATATAATGGTTTGCAAATAGTTCTTGCAGGATTCCCTCTGGTGCTGAGGGTGATTCTCATATAACATTTGTCCTGGATTTGCATTGCATTCCAGGACATTTTTTTCTGCTGCGAGTGCTTCTCCCAGTTTTATGGCACTTTCCGGGACATTTCTCTCCTGCGGCACCATTTCCTCCCGGTTTCACCCCCAAAACAAGGATGTTTCCCGGCTGCTACACCATTTTCTCCCGGAAAAGTGGTGTTTTTTAGGACATTTCCTCCCCTAGATTGAACTTTCTCCCGGAAATGTGGCATCTTTAAGGACATTTCCATTCTGTGCACTCTGGAATTTTCTTTTTTGAAAATTGCTGTTTTTAAAAAGAGTGCAACTCTGAAAGTTTTTCTTTTTCCTAAAAAAGATTTTACTCATTTACTTTAGTATTCGGCAATATGGAGTTAGTATTGCGGAAACTTTAAAATAATTGTTATGACAGCACAAGAGTATGAATTTTATGAGTTGGATCCTGTTTGGCATTTGTGCTCGTCGGGAGTACATCAATGTGTCATTTTCAGGACAGAAGAAGAATTTATTTATGGGATGAATATGGTTGCTTTGTCGGCAGTACATTTTATTGATGAGATGAAAATGCTTACTTTTGAGGTAATGAGTAATCATTTCCATTTTGTTGTGGCATGTGTGGAGGAAGTTATGGACAGGTTTGTCAATTTCCTTACTAAAAAACTTCATAGATATCTGCTGTTGCAGGAAAGAGTCTCAGATTTAAAAGGATTTACATTCAAGCATTTTAGAATTAGCGATTTAAGACATCTGCAAACAGTTATATGTTACGCAAATAGAAACGGGTATCTTGTTGATAAAAACAGTACACCTTTTACTTACCCATGGGGTGCCAACAGTTACTTTTTCAACCCAATCCGTGAACTGGAAACTTCTATTGATATATCAGACCTCAGTATTTCAAAAATCAGATCTATTTTCAGATGCAGGGAGTACCGCCTTCATGGAAATTTGAAATTTCTTCAAGATTTGGGATACTTTTCGCCAGCATCATTCTGTCATATAAAATTGGCAGAAAATCTCTTTAGGGACGCCAGACATTATTTTAGTTGCATTTCCCGACAAGTTGAGTCTTATTTTCAGATAGCCAGAGAGTTGGGGGATTCTGTATTTTATACCGATGAAGAAATGTATACAGCAATCTACTCCCATTGCGCAAAAAGGTATGATGTAAAAAATCCTTCATTATTAGGTAGAAATGAAAAGTTGGATGTAGCAAAACTTATGAAGTATGACTACAATGCCTGCAATTCTCAGATTATGAGAATACTTAAAATTGATGAACGCATCCTGGATGAGTTGTTTCCCAATACCACAACACGGAAAAAGAAATAGTTCTGCGCTATTTACTCCTGCGCTTATTCATTGTAGCGGTTTACGAATTTTATGTATCTTTGCACCGGCGGGTCGTCCTATCGCTCAAGAAATTGGGAGGAAAGTCCGGGCAGGGTAGAGCACTGCACTGTGGAAAGCACAGATAGGCGATGAGTTTATGCAAGGGTAACAGAGAATTACCGCCGCAGAAGCGTCAGGTCACGTGCCTGTTATAAGACTTTATAGTCTTTGCGCGCAGCAGAAGACCTTCGGGTTGCTAGACTGCATTACTGCGGTAAGGGTGAAAATGTGGGGTAAGAGCCCACGGGTTATGATGGCGACATTATAGCGGTATCCTACTGCATCCTGCAAGGCCATGTATACCAGCAGTTAAGGGTTGCTCGTCCGTTGCTGGGGGGTAGGCTGCGACAGATAAATGATAGGAGCTTCTTAGGGTGCCTCCGGGCATCAGTCTGAAGTACAGAACTCGGCTTATAGATCCGCCCACAATCTAGCGTCCTTCGCGATCAGCGAAGGACGTTTTTTGTTGCTGTGTAGAGATTTGTCCCGATAAGCGCCACAAAACCGGGAGGAAATGGAGTACAGGAGGGGAAATATCCTGATTCTGGGGGGATTTCTGGGAGAAACTGCCACTGAGGAGCAAAAAAAATCCCCCGGAGCTCCGAGGGACAGATATTAGAATGTAATGACGTGCTCTATGAGTATCTTCAGGCCTATGACAATCAGAATCACACCGCCCCAGATTTCGGCCTTCTTGCCGGCCTTGTGGCCGAGCTTGCTGCCGCCTTGCAAACCAATATAGGCTGCAACCGCTGTAGCAACAAATGTGTAGAGTGTGGTGAAGCCGATATGCATCATATCTATATCAAGCATTGCAAGTGAAGCGCCAACGGCAATTGCATCTATGCTGGTAGCTGTGGCCAGTACTGCAAGACGCTTGATGCAAAGGAAATCACGTTTGCTGGCAGTGTCACCGGATTCAGTGGAATCATCACTTTTATGAGCACCAAGAAACATCTTGCCGCCAAGATAGGTGAGGATAACAAATGCAACCCAGTGGTCCCATTCAACAATGAATGAGGCTGCCTGGTCTCCAAGGAACCAGCCGGCAAAAAGGTATGCTGCCTGAAAAACACCAAAGAAGGCTATAACCATAGCCTTCCTTGAGAGTTTCATATTTGGCATTGAGATTCCGCCACCAACTGATACGGCAAAAGTATCAAAAGTAAGACTGATGGCCAGAACCAGAAGCTCAAAGTGTGTCATAAATTATTTCTTTCTGAATAGAAGAAGACCACCCATTGTGATACCTGCACAAACTGCGATCAATGAGAAACCGAAGCTGAATACGTAGTTCTCAATGAAGAAACAGATAACTGGTGCAAGAACGCAAACATAAGGTACAACTTTATCCTGAATCTTAACCTTGGTAAGGATACCCAACATGAACAGACCAAGAAGCGGACCATAAGTGTATGATGCAATCTGGTAAACCATGTTGATTACAGCGTCGTTCTTAAGGATGTTGAATACACAAATCATCAATACGAACAATGCAGCCATAACATAGGTAACGTTCATTCTTACTTTCTTCTTCTTGTCATCATCCCAACCGTGTTTCTCAATGCCTACCAAGTCAATACAAGTTGAAGTTGTAAGTGAGGTAAGGGCATTTGCACAAGTAGGGTATGCTGCTGAAATAAGACCTACAAAGAAGATAACACCTACAACTGGGCCAAGTGTAAGGGCAACTGTAGGGAAGATCTTGTCTGCCTCAAGTTTGCCGGCTGCAGTTGTAACCTGCTCAATAAGCTCAGGGTGACCCTGCATGAAGATAGCAAGAACAGCACCAAGAGTTACAAACAACAGGTTGATAGGAATCATCATAAGGATTGAAGTCATAACGTTCTTCTGAGCCTCTTTGATGTTCTTGCAGCTCAAGCTCTTCTGCATCATTGCCTGGTCGAGACCGGTCATTGCTATCGGGATGAGGACACCACTAAGGAATCTTTTAATCCAGTTGGTTGCTGCAGCTGAATCGTGGTTGAACATGTTTGAGAAGTGGCTCTCGTGAACATTCTTCAGCATATCGCCAAGGTTCCAGTCCAACTGACCGCAGATTGCAACACATGATGCAACAATTGCAAGGATCATGAATGTTGTCTGGATTGTATCTGTGTAGATGATGGTTTTAACGCCACCCTTCATGGTGTAAAGGATAGCCAAACCTACAAATACAATTGCAGCTACAATGAATGGAACGCCAAGTGGCTGAAGCACAAAGTTGTAAAGCACAAAGATTACAAGGAATGTTCTAACGGTAGCACCCAAAAGTCTTGAAATTAGGAAGAAAGATGCACCGGTCTTGTAACTGTGTGTTCCAAAACGCTGCTCAAGGTAAGTGTAAATTGAAGTAAGGTTCAATTTGAAGTACAAAGGCAGAAGAAGTCCTGCAATGATAGCGTAACCGAAGAACATACCAAATACCATTGGCATATAGTAGAAGTTCTCGTTGATAACGTTACCTGGCAATGACATGAAAGATACACCGCTCATTGATGAACCGATCATACCAAAAGCAACAAGGAACCAGTTTGAGCTTTTGTTACCTGTAAAGTAAGTCTTGCTGTCGGCGTTGCGGCTGGTCAACCAAGCAATGCCAAAAAGAAGCAAGGTGTACAGTACAAAAGTGATTAACAGAATAGTTGAATTCATAAAAAGTTAGTTAAAGTTTAAACAGGTGTCTGTTCTGGATAGATTTTCCAAGGGTAAGCTCATCTGTATACTCAAGGTCGTCGCCAAAACCAACACCACGTGCTATAGTACTGATTTTAATATTCAATGCACTCAGTTTTTTGTACAGGAAGAAGGATGTAGTCTCACCCTCCATACTTGTACTCAGAGCAAGAATCACCTCCTTCACATCACCCTCCTGCACCCTCTCTATCAGCTTCCCGATAGGTAAGTCTGCCGGTCCGATGCCGTCCATTGGGGAAATGATTCCTCCCAGGACATGGTAGAGGCCGTTGAACTGCTCTGTATTTTCAATGCTCAACACATCTCTGATGCTCTCCACCACACAAATCACTGATTTGTCCCTGCGGGTGTCTGCACAAACGGAGCAAATGTTGGAATCTGCAATCATATTGCAAGTGTTGCAATACTTTACCCCTCTGCGCAAGGCAATGAATGAATTTCCGAAACGCTCAATATTCTCTACAGGCTGTTTGAGAAGATGCAGGGCAAGTCTCAATGCGCTCTTTCTTCCAATACCTGGAAGTGACGCAAACTCATCAACTGCCTTCTCCAATAACTGTGAGGAATATTTCTGTTTGAACATTGTGTTTTTTACGAATAAAACTCAAAAAGGAGAATCTGTTATAG
Organism: Candidatus Egerieisoma sp.; assembly: GCA_045659725.1. Classification (GTDB taxonomy): domain Bacteria; phylum Bacteroidota; class Bacteroidia; order Bacteroidales; family UBA932; genus Egerieousia. Next base: position 62,167 of record JAZRCK010000001.1, on the reverse strand, counting down.
AATCTCCTTATTGAGTCTTTTTTGTTTTAATTATTTCTGTGAGTTATAGAAATCAACTGCATTTCTTACAGAACCGTGCTCAAGTAGCAATGATTTTGCGTACTCGTAATCTGTAATGTCAGTCTCACCCATAATCATTCTTGTACCGCGGTCTACAAGTTTAGCGTTTGAAAGCTGCATGTCAACCATCTTGTTACCTTTAACATGACCCATCTTAATCATAGTTGAAGTAGAGATCATGTTAAGGATAAGTTTTTGTGCAGTACCTGATTTCATACGTGTAGAACCTGTTACAAACTCAGGACCTACAACAGCCACGATTGGAACGTCTACCTCAGCAGCAACTGCAGCACCTGGGTTACAAGTGATACAACCTGTAAGGATACCACGTTTTCTAGCCTCTTTAACAGCACCGATAACGTAAGGAGTACTACCGCTGGCAGCGATACCTACAACTACGTCGTTCTCGTTAACGTTGTATGGCTGCATGTCTCTCCAACCGCCATCCCAGTCATCCTCGGCGTTCTCAACTGCTTTACGGATAGCTGTGTCACCACCTGCAATAAGACCGATGATAAGATCAAATGGAGCACCGTATGTAGGAGGGATCTCAGAAGCGTCAAGAATACCAAGTCTTCCGCTGGTACCTGCACCAAGGTAGAAAAGTCTGCCACCTTTCTTCATTCTCTCAACGATACCGTCTACAAGTTTCTCAATTTCTGGAATACATTTCTCAACTGCAACAGGAACTGTCTTGTCCTCTTTGTTCATGTTCTGCAACAACTCAGCAGTTGTCATCTGATCCAAATTAGCGTAATTTGAAGATTGCTCTGTAACTTTTGTCATGATATAATGTGTTATTTTCAATTAAATTGCGTTGGTGTGGTACTCAACAAGACCGTCGATAGGTGACTTGATGATCTTCCCGATGGTTGCACCGTTCTGTGCAGCCACATCCTTAAGGATATTCTCGTAGTAATGTGCAATTGAACCTACTAGGTTTACAGGGTAGTTCTTGTAATCGTAGTGTACGATATTGCGTTTGAAGAACTCGTCAAAGCTGGTTCTGATAAGGTTGTTGATATGAGGGTTGTCCCTGAACTCAGAGATGAAAGGAGAGAACGAAGCCAACCATTTGCTTGGAAGCGGCTCGCGGTAAACCTTCTGTACAATCTTCATGTAGTCAAGGTCATATCTCTTTACAAACTCCTCCTCAATCTCCTTTGGAAGAAGGCCTTTGATGAAATCGGCCATAAGTTTCTTTCCAAGTACTCCGCCAGAAGCCTCATCACCAAGGATGAATCCGCCGGCTCTTACATTGTTCACAATCTCCTCGCCATCGTAGAAGCAGGTGTTTGCACCTGTACCCATGATGCATGCGATACCTGCACTGTGACCGCAAAGTGCTCTTGCCGCTGCAAGAAGGTCTGAAGCCACAAACGATTTGTTGCCAGGGAACACTTTGTCAAAAGCATCACTTAGAACCTTTGCAAGCTCTGGAGCAAGGATACCAGCACCGTAGAAATAAATCTCTTTAACGTCAGTTCCAATAGCTGGAACAACTTTCTCCTCAAGGATTTTTGAAATATCCTCTGAAGAAAGGAACACAGGGTTGATACCCTCAGTATTTACTGATTTGACAGTACCATCAGCTGCAATGGCGCGCCAATCAACTTTTGTAGAACCGCAGTCGGCAATAAGTAACATAATTTAAGCGTATTTTGGTTAAAATCACGCAAAAATACAAAAAATAATAACACAAATTGCACTTTGCTGCAAGTATTTTCAGTGGTGTGCATTTTTCTCCCGGAATTGTGGGGCTTTCCAGGACATTTTCTTCTGCGGAGGCAGTTTCTCCATGTTTTGTGGCGTTTTTCGGGACATTCTTCTTCCGCGGAGGCAGTTTCTCCATGATTAGAGGCTGATTTGTGGATGTTTTATGTCAGTGTAACATTTCATCCACGTTTGGCGGTAAATTCGTGGATATTTTTCCGCGCCACACAATTTCCTCCCGGATTTGTGGCGATTATCGGGACATTCTTTTGCGGGGAAGAATATTAGTTTAACTTTGTGGGGAATTAAACAGGATTTTTGCAATGAAGATATATAGATTTTTGCTGGTACTGATGGTTTGTGCATTACCGCTTGTAGGATGTGCGCAGAAGGTGAAAGAGTATAAGTTTCAGGTGGTTGAGAGTTTGCCGCATGAGAGGAGTGCGTATACTCAGGGGCTGTTTTTCCATAACGGGGAACTTTATGAGAGTTGTGGACAGTATGGAAGTTCTTCGTTCCGTAAGGTTCAACTTAAAACTGGCAAGGATTTGAGGAGATTGAATTTTGATGCAAGGTATTTTGTGGAGGGGTCCTGTGTTTTGGACGGGCGCCTTTATATCCTTACCTGGCAGGAGCACAAGTGTTTTGTGTACGATATTACAACATGGAAATTCCTCGGAGAATTCTACAATCCGCGTGAGGGATGGGGGCTTACAACCAACGGCAAGGACCTGATTCTTTCAGACGGTTCCACCAAAATTTATTTCCTCGATCCGCAGACTTTTGCAGTCCGCTCGTTCAAGGAGGTGACACTTGGCGGACAACCTGTACCGTTCATCAACGAACTGGAATGGATTAACGGTGAGATTTGGGCCAATGTTTATACTCAGGATTATATCCTTATCATTGATCCTGCAACCGGAAAAGTTAAGGGTAGGGTAGATTGCAGAGGATTGCTGCCTGCTGCTTTGAGAAAACCTGGCACTGATGTGCTTAACGGCATAGCTCATAATCCTGCTACTGGGGAGATTTATGTTACCGGCAAGTACTGGCCTAAGATGTTCAAGGTTAAACTTGTGGAGAAAAAGTAATTGTTGCAATTTTGCAGAAATGTTGTAGATTTGCAGCAGAGTTTGCAAGAAATTGCAGAAGATTTTGTCGGGAATAATCCCGACAGCATTTATTAACATTTTGCTTGGGGGTGCCATTCGGCTGAGATTATACCCTTTAAACCTGATGCGGTTAGTACCGCCGTAGGGAAAGCGTGGAAAATTCCACATCTTTCACAGTTGGTTTATAGAGTCCTTTAAGTCACCCTCCTGCATAAAAAACAGTAATTTTATGAAGAAATTAATGCTTTTTTGCGGGATTTTATTTTTCCCAATGTTGGGTTTTGCAGCACCGCAGCAGCAAGTTCCAGCTCCTGCCTTTGTGAATGGGCCAACAGATACCATTTCTGTAAACCACAAACTGGATTCTATTGTAGTTCAGTCCCATAGGGCAGGGACAAACACCCCTGTAACCTATACCGAGGTGAGCGGTTACAAGATGCGTAAGGAGAACGCTTCCCATTCTCTTCCTATGATGCTGGCCCTTCAGCCTTCTGTTGTGGCCACTACCGAGGGCGGTCTTGGCCTTGGGTACAGCAATTTTTCGGTCCGCGGAACGGATGACACCAGAACCAATGTTACTTTGAACGGCATTTCTATGAATGACTCGGAGAGCCAGAAGGTTTTCTGGGTAAACATGCCTTCCATTCACCAGTTCACCAGCTCAGTACAGTTGGAGCGCGGAGTTGGAACTTCTGCCGCAGGATCCGGTGCTTTTGGTGCCAATTTGTCTATAGTTACGTCGTCTCTTTGTACAACTCCCTCAGCATCAGCAACGTTCAGTTTGGGGTCGTACAATACTTACCTCAGTTCTGTGGCGGCGGCAACAGGCATGGGTAAAAATGGAATGCATTTCAATGTGGTTTATTCGCATGGCGAGTCAGACGGCTATATAAGGAATGCCAAAGCAGATCTCAATTCACTCTATGCCAATGCGGGTTGGAGTTCAGGCAAGAATGACCTCAGCCTCACTTACATTTACGGAGACCAGTGTACTGGAATTACCTGGGAGGGAATTTCCCCACAGATGTATGAGATTGACCGTACATATAATATTGCAGGAGAGTATTATGATGAGCAGGGGAATGTACATTATTACGATAATGAGACTGACAATTATACCCAGCACCATCTGCAGGCCAGGTACGCCCACAGGTTCAATGAATCTCTTGAGTGGAGTACCTCTTTGAACTATACCCGTGGAGACGGTTACTACGAGAACTACAAGGCAGATACCAAGTTCTCCAAATATGGAATGCAGGCACCCGAGGCCTCTGTAACAAAGAGTGATTTCATTATCCAGCAGGCGATGTTAAACGATTATTATGCGCTTAATACGGATATCAATTATTCATCAAATACTCTTAAAGCTTCTGCAGCAGTATCTTACGGCTACTATGACGGAAACCATTTTGGAGATGTAATCTGGTGCAGGCACTCACTTGTGGAGGATCCTTTCCAATGGTACAGGAATAAGGGACTGAAGAAAGATTTCAGCACTTATGCCCGTGCCGAGTGGAATCCAACCCTCAAAATGACAATTTTTGCAGACTTGCAGTATAGGGGAGTATCATATAAATTGGATGGTCCCGACAAGGATTTTGCAGTCCTCAACTGGAAGAAAAACTACAGTTTCTTCAATCCAAAGGCAGGTTTTACCTATGCTCCTGGGGACAACAGCAGAATCTATGCTTCAGTGGCAATTGCACACAGGGAGCCAAGCAGAAGTGATATTAAGGAGAGCATAAAATCGGCGGCGGCAAATAAGCTAAAAGCAGAGCGCCTTTATGATGTTGAATTGGGTTACAGGCTTAATAACCAAAAGTTTGCATTCTCGGCAAATATTTATTTGATGGAGTACAAAGACCAGTTGGTAGCCACAGGCCGCCTTACCGATGTAGGTTATGTGATAAAGGAGAATATTCCACACAGTTACCGTAGGGGAGTGGAGTTGGCTGCAGCCTGGAACCTCAGCCGCATTTTCACCCTTGAGGGAAATATTACCCTATCACAGAACAAGGCCCTAGACTACACCGCCTGTGTGGATACTTATGATAATCCCGACAACTGGAATCCCCTTCCGCAGAAGGAGATTTTCTTCAAGAAGACAAATCTTATCCTTTCACCGGAGGTGATTGGTATGCTTCAGTTGAGAGCCCGTCCGGGTTGTGGTTTTGAATGCAGCCTAAATGGTAAATTTGTCGGGAAGCAATATATGGACAATTTGAATTCAAAGGAGTCTGAGGTACCTTCATATTTTGTGTCGGCACTGAATGTTTCCAGAAATTTCAGGATAGGAGAGAATGAAAGGGCTTTGAATGTGGCGTTGAGCATTGACAATCTGTTCAACAACAAATACTGGTCTTACGGATGGATTTACCAGGCCCATTTTGCAGACGGCTCGGATGCATATGTTGAGAAAGGACTTTATGCCCAGGCGCCTGTAAATTACATGCTTAAGGTGAGTTATAATTTTTAGTTTAGAACAAGAGATTTTATGCTTTTAGAACTTTTTGGAGTTATATTCGGGTTCATTTACCTCTATCTGGAGATAGTGCAGAAGAAGGGGATGTGGCTTGTAGGGTTCCTTATGGCTGCTGTTTATGCTGTTGTATATTGGCAACAGGAGGTTTACGCATCCATGTGTTTCCAGATTTATTATGTGCTGGTGAGCATTTATGGATTTCTGCAGTGGGGGAAGGACAAACTCAAGGCCGGAGCAGGGGAGGCACCCCTGCAAGGTGTCACTGAGTCAGAAACTTTACAGATAATTTACCGTAAAATGCCATTTAAAGTAATGTTGCTCAGTGTACTTATTTACGCTGCCGTAGTTTCTTTCATGGTGCTGGTACTTGGCAAATATACAGATGATCCAATGCCTTTTGCCGACAGTTCAATTACCGTTGTAAGTGCCATTGCAACTTTCTGGCTTTCAAAATCCTACAGGGAGCAGTGGCTGGCCTGGCTGGTTGTGAACACATTCACTGTTACCATGTGTCTGCGGATTGGACTTTACCCTACAGCTTTTCTCTATTTTGTAAATGCGGTTGCCTCCATTTACGGCTATCTGCACTGGAAACGTAAAGGGGTACTGATTGAATAAAATTTCTGTATGAAATTAAAAATGCCCATTGGGACGACGTCCTGATGGGCATTTTTCTATGAAATCAGTTATTTGTGCCTCAACGCAAGTTCCTTCTCAAGATCCTCAATTGAGCATCCCATCTGCTCCAACAGTACCAGCAGGTGGTAAATCATGTCGGATGCCTCGTAGATGAAGCGGCTGCGGTTGCCGTCCACTGCCTCTATTACGCTTTCGGTAGCCTCCTCGCCAACTTTCTGGGCAATTTTCTTTACCCCTTTTATGAACAGTTTGGTGGTATATGAGTTCTCCGGCATCTCCTTATGCCTCTGCTGAACTACACTCTGAAGTTTACGGATGAAACCCTCCTCGTCGGGAGTATCAAAACAGCTTGTGGTTCCCCTGTGGCAGGTAGGTCCTGCAGGGATAGCCTTAACCAGTATTGTATCATTGTCGCAATCCTGGTACATCTGTTTTACTTTCAGGAAGTTGCCGCTTGTTTCACCCTTTGTCCACAAGCATTGCCTGCTGCGGGAATAGAATGTTACATTGCCTGAAGCAATGGTCATATCCAATGCTTCCCTGTTCATATATCCCAGCATCAGCACCTTAAGCGTACATGCGTCCTGCACAATTGCCGGTATAAGTCCATCCGGCATTTTTGCAAAATCCAATTTATCTGTCTGTATCATAATCTTATAGTCTTACATCAATTCCTTGAGCCAAAAGCTCCTCTTTAAGTTCCCTAATCCCTATTTCGCCGTAGTGGAAGATGCTGGCAGCAAGGGCTGCATCAGCCCGTCCGCGGCTCAAGACATCTGCTATGTCTGCAGCCGAACCGGCGCCACCGGAAGCAATTACCGGTATTGATATCACTTCAGACAAGCGGGCGAAGGTTTCGCAAGGGTAACCTGCGCGTGTGCCGTCATGGTCCATGGATGTGAAGAGGATTTCTCCGGCCCCCCTTTCCTGTGCCTCGCGGGCCCAGCTGAACAGTTCTTTATCAGTTGGTTTGCTCCCTCCGTGGGTGGTGGCCATCCATCGGCTAGCACCATCCCCTGAATTAATTCCGGCACCACACCCGTTATCCACTCTGCGGGCATCAATTGCCACAATCACAAACTGATTGCCGTATTTCCCCGCAATTGTATCAATCAGAGCAGGGTTTGCAATGGCTGAGGAGTTGATTGAAATTTTGTCGGCACCGGCATCCAGCAGTCTGGAAGCATCATCCAAAGAAGATATGCCCCCACCAACAGTAAATGGGATATTTATTCTTCCCGATATCTTTCTAACCAGTTCTGTAAAGGTCCCACGCCCCTCACGGGTTGCGCTTATATCCAGGTATACCAACTCATCCGCACCGCAGGCAGAGTAGTATGCCCCCAGTTCCACCGGGTCTCCAACATCCTGAAGTCCAACAAAGTTGATACCTTTAACTGTACGCCCTTCCTTTACATCCAAACATGGAATTATCCTCTTTGCAACCATTGTCTTATCTCCTCCAATGTTATCTTGTTTTCATAAATTGCCTTTCCAACAATCACTTTCTCCAAACCCAAATCATTGAGCTGTACAATATCAGACATTGAACTTATTCCTCCCGACACTGTAAAGCCCACTCCCGGGAACTGCTTCTGCAACCCTGTATAGAGGGAAAATGCCGGTCCGGCAAGCATACCGTCCTTTGAAATGTCTGTACAGATCACCTCTTTCAGGCCAAAAGGGAGAAATCTCTCTACAATATCCCCAATTCCCATGGCAACCTCCTCTTTCCAGCCGTTTACAGATACCTTTCCATCTTTCAGATCTGCCCCCAAAATCAATTTGTCTCCACCAAATTCCCCCAGCCACTCCTCAAAAAGGTGAGGCTTTTGGGCTGCAATACTCCCCACAATTGCATAATCTGCCCCTGCTGAGAGTACATCGCACAAACTCTGGCGGCTCTTTATTCCGCCACCCCATTCAACCTTTACCAGCCCCAACGCAGTAATCTCCTCCAGGGTCCTGAGGTTGGCAGGGCAAGATGATTTTGCTCCGTCAAGGTCCACTACGTGAATCCTTTCAACTCCTGCATCTGCATACATTCTGGCCATATCGGCAGGGGAAGGGGTGTAGGTGGTACATTGGTTGTAGTCTCCCTGAGAGAGCCTTACACATTTTCCACCTATAATGTCTATTGCCGGCAGTATCTGTATCATAGGGCAAGGAAGTTTTTAATTATCTGTTCTCCTATATCACCGCTCTTTTCCGGGTGGAACTGCGTTCCGTAGAAGTTCTCATATTTGAGTGCTCCAGAGAACATTTTGCCGTGTACTGTAGTTGCTATTGTATCCGGACAAAGCTCAGGGTAGTACGAGTGTACGTAATATACATAGGCACCCCCTTTAATGTCCTTGAAGAGTTTGCTCTCCAGGTTGCTTATCCTGTTCCATCCCATATGTGGAACTTTCACCCCCTCGCAAGGAATAAATTTCTTCACTTTGGAATCAAATATTCCAAGGCATTCAGTGTTTCCCTCCTCGCTCCAGCGGCACATGATCTGCATTCCCACGCAAATGCCCAGAACGGGGCGGCGAAGGCTGCGGATTGTATCGCATAATCCGGTCTGCAGCAGGCTCTCCATTGCCGTTGCAGCGCTTCCCACTCCAGGAAGTATCACTCTGTCTGCATTGCGGATAACCTCTTCGCTGGCAGTTACAACATACTCTGCCCCAAGGCGCTCAAGGACGTTCTTCACAGACTGCAGGTTGCCGCATTTATAGTCTATTATTGCTACCATTGCTCTTTAAATTATTCCCTTGCTTGAAGGGAGATCGTATTTGAAAATATCTCTTTTTATTGCCATCTTCATTGCTCTGGCAAACGCCTTGAATACCCCCTCTATCAGATGGTGGTTATTCTCCCCCTTGGCCTCAATCTGAAGGTTGGCTTTCATTGCAATGCAGAGGCTCTTGAAAAAGTGCTTGAACATCTCTGTTGGAACATCGCCCACCATCTCCCTGGTAAAGTTCACATTCCACACAAAATCTGCCCTGCCTCCAAAATCCAGCAGTACAAGTGCCCTGCACTCATCCATCGGGAGGGCAAACCCATACCTTTCTATTCCCCTCTTGCTTCCCAGTGCCTGATGGATTGCCTCGCCAAGTACAATGGCAATATCCTCCATTGTATGGTGTTCATCCACCTCAAGGTCTCCTTTGCAATCAATTGAAAGTGAAACACCTGCGTGGTGGACAATCTGATAAAGCATGTGATCCAGGAATTTCAGTCCGGTGTCAATTGATGAAGCCTCTTTGCCGTCGAGGTTCAAAACAAGCCGGATATCAGTCTCTTTGGTTTTACGAAAAATTACAGCCCTTCTCCCGGTAGCAGCAATAACCGGAGCTGCTCCATCCGATTTGCCGTAATTCTCAAGAACATCCACCAATGCTGCGTTCTCCGCAGGTGTACCCACCGAAATTCTAAGGCAGTTCTTGCATAAAGGGACATTTGTCCTGTTCCTGGCAATAATCCCCAAACCAATCAGATAATTGTACATTGCATTTGCATCATGGAACTTGGCAAGGATAAAGTTTGCATCGCTGGGATATACCTTTTCCACGCACTCCATCCCGGAAAGTCTCTCCATAAGCATCTCCCTCTGTGAAATCATCTCCTCCAACTGGGTGTCAATACCCTTTTCAAGTAGGGTCTTGGCAATCTCCATTCCTGCAACGTTGAGGTTATAAGGGTATTTTACCATACTCATAACCTTTACTATCTCTCTGTTTGCCACTGCAATGCCAATTCTCAAGCCGGCCATTCCCCACGCCTTTGAAAGGGTCTGCAGCACTACAATATTTGGGTAGTTTGCAACGGCTCCCACAAATGACTGCTGCTGTGAAAAATCAATATAAGCCTCGTCAATTACAAGTATCCCCTTGAAGCACGCTGCAATAGAAAGAATCTCGCTTGCAGGAAAAGAGTTTCCTGTAGGGTTGTTTGGGGAGCACAGGAACATCACCTTTGCATCCTTCCCTTCTATAATCAGCTTCTCCACCGGCAGTGAAAAATCTTCATTCAGCAGCACCTCCTTCAACTCCACATCATTGATTGATGCAGCCACTTTGTACATTCCATAACTTGGAGCAATTGCCACAGCCTTATCCTTTCCAGGATTACAGAAAATCCTGAAAATCAAATCTATTGCCTCATCACTTCCATTGCCAAGGAAAATATTCTCAGGTGCAAACCCTTTTTTCTTCCCGATAATCTCCTTTAATTCCATCTGGTGAGGGGTAGGGTACCTGTTGCAACCGTTGTTGTAAGGATTTTCGTTTGCATCAAGGAATACTCCCAAATCCCCTTTGTACTCATCCCTTGCGGTAGAATATGGAGTAAGCTGTGCTATATTTTTGCGTATCAACGCCTTTACATCTTCAATTTTCATAACTGTGAATCTTATTTTCCAATTCTTACTTTTGCAGCATTTGCGTGACCTTCAAGTCCTTCAGCCTCAGCCATTGCAACAATTGAAGGTGCAAGCGCCGCAATTCCTTCAGAAGAAATCTGCTGCAGGGTTATCATCTTAATGAAACTGCTCAAGTTCACCCCGCTGCAAGAATGTGCCCATCCGCTTGTTGGTAGTGTGTGGTTTGTTCCCGATGCATAGTCTCCGGCACTCTCCGGGGTCCATTCCCCTACAAAGATGCTTCCGGCACAGGAAATTCTGTTTGCCACATCCCAAGGGTTCTCCATTTGTATTATAAGGTGCTCAGCGGCATATTCATCTGCAAACTCAATGATCTGTCCAATCTCTGGAAATACAATGATTCTGCTGCTGGCCAACGATGCTTCCACACAGCTGGTGCGGGAGAGTTTCTTTGCAGCCTCAAGGGTTGCCTCAAGCACTTTCTCTGCTACAGCCTGTGATGTGCATACTACCATTGCCTGACTGTCGGGACCATGTTCTGCCTGGGAAAGGACATCTGCCGCCACAAACTCCGCTCTTGCGCTTAAGTCTGCCAGAATCATCACCTCAGAAGGGCCAGCCGGCATATCTATTGCTGTGCTCTCACCGCTTACAATCTGCTTTGCTGCAGTTACATATCTGTTTCCCGGACCAAAGATCTTGTTCACCTTCTCCACTTTGCCCGCGCCGTAAGCCATGGCTGCAATTGCCTGTGCTCCACCTATTTTGAACACTTTGTCAACTCCACAGCGGCGGGCTGTATAAAGCACTTCCGGTGCCACCTCTCCCAAAGGATTGCATGGGGTGCACATTATCACCTGGCTGCATCCGGCTATTTTTGCGGGGATTGCCAGCATAAGCACTGTAGAGAACAAAGGCGCCGAGCCTCCTGGAATGTAAAGGCCAACTCTCTTTATTGCCACCGGACGTTGTATGCAAACTACTCCAGGTGTTGTTTCCACTTTTATCTCATCCCTTTTCTGGGCATTGTGGAATTTGTATATGTTTGAATATGCCACCTCAATGGCATCCTTAACTTCATCGCTTACTTTTGCTGCGGCAACATCATATTCTGCCTTTGAAACCTCAAAATCTGCAGGGCAGAAACCGTCAATCTCCTCTGTAATCTCCCTCACAGCAGCCTCTCCGCCAGCCTTCACTATGGAAAGGATCTGTGCAACCCTCTCCTTAATTTCCTCATTGTTGTTGTCACCTCTCCTGCAGAGCGCTTCCCACTCTGTTTTAGGCGGATTGTTGTAAATTTTCATGACTATAAAATGATTTTATCCAATGAAAGAACCAGAATCCCCTCAGCTCCAATTGCTTTGAGCTGTTTTACCTTATCCCAAAGTTCACCTGCATCAACTACAGAGTGCAGTGAATACCACTCCTTGTCTGCCAGCGGCATAACGGTTGGGCTTCGCATAGATGGAAGAATCTGCAATGCCTTGTCCAAGTTCTGCGCAGGAACGTTCATAAGCAGGTATTTCTTTTTGGCGCTCACCTTCTCAGACTCAATCCTGAACATTATCTCATCCAGCAACTCCTTATCCTCTGCGCTCAAATTTTTGTTTGCAATCAGCACTGCCTCAGACTCAAACACCCTCTCAACCTCCTTCAAACCATTTGTAACCAATGTTCCTCCCGACGAAACAATATCAAATATTGCATTAGCAATTCCAGCTGCAGGGGCAATCTCCACCGAGCCGGTAATTACCTCAATATTTGCCTTAACCCCTTTCTCCTCAAGGAATCTCTCCAGTATGCCGGGGTAGGAGGTGGCAATCCTCTTGCCATTGAAATACTCTACCCCTGTATACTCCTCATCCTTTGGAATAGCAAGTGAAATTCTGCACCCTCCCCATCCAAGTTTGGCTACAATATCCACATCTGCCTGTTTCTCCTCCACTTCATTCAATCCTACTATTCCCAGTTGGGCGGTATTGTTGGCTACAACCCCTGGAATGTCGTCATCCCTAAGGTAAAGGACCTCTATCGGGAAATTATTGGCCTTTGAAAGGAACTTTCTTTTTGCGTTCTCTACATTTATGTCTATAGAATTGAGCATTTCCATGCTCTCCTCATTCAATCTTCCTTTTGTCTGTATTGCTATACGTAACATTTTATAGTGTGTTTTAAAGTTTCTGTAAATAAAAAAAGGCCTGCCTCTACGGCAAGCCTTAAGTGAATATAACAGATACATTATAATCCATAAGCCCACCGTACAACAGTGTTCAGCGCGTGATGGTGATGGATATGGATAGTAACGTTTCTCATTGTTTCTCTCGTGTCTTTGCAAATATAAGCATTTTTTCCTACATTTGTAAGATATTTTTCCAAATTGTCCAAAATACCCTAGCTATGATTGAGATTTTCTACAAATCAAAAGGACAGATTATAACATCACAGGACATTGCTTACTTGGATGAGCTTGGTTTTGATGATGTGCTTTGGATAGACCTCTTTGAGCCAACCGGCGAGGAAAAAAGGGGTGTTGAGGCCTTTTTGGAAACAACTCTACAGAGCCGTGCCCAAGCGGAGGAGATTGAGAGTTCATCTAGATATTCAGAAACCGACACAACAATTTTTGCCAATACCAACTTCCTTATTCCCGGTCCCGACAACTACAACATGGAGGCGGTATCGTTCATTATCTCGGAAGGTATATTGGTAACAATCAGACAGGTCCCTTTGCGTACCTTCACAGATATGCAGAGAAGGATTTCCGTTTCATACAAATTGTACCCAACAGGTTACCATATTCTGGTTGCAATCCTTGAGAACCGAATTGACCTGGATGCAGATATGATTGAGCTCATGGCAAAGGAGATTGCCCAGTTCAGCAAGAGCGTGAGTGCCGGCGAAACTGTAAGCGAGGATTTCCTTTTGGATATCAACCAGTTGCAGGAGAATACCATGATGGTAAGGGAGAACATCATTGATAAGCAGAGAATGATCTCCTCTATCCTCAAGAGTGACAAGTTCCCACGCGATGTGCATTCAAAACTGAATGTGCTTGTTAAGGATATTGCCTCACTTCTTAACCATACCAACTTCAACTTTGAGCGTCTTGAGTATCTTCAGAACACTGTGCTGGGTCTTATCAACTTGGACCAGAACAAAATCATGAAGATCCTTACCTACGTTTCATTGCTTTTCATGCCGCCAACACTCATCTCAGGTATCTTTGGTATGAACATAGGTCTGCCAATCTTCCAGTCAAAATGGGATTTCCTTATGGTTGTGGGTGTGATGCTTGTTTCCGTTGGTATTGCTTCGTTTCTTTTCAGACGTCGTAAGATGTTCTAAAATTGAACATTCATATTGTCGCCTTCCCCTTTTTGCTTCAACTTAAGGTTTTGTAATTACAACTATAAATGAAATAACAGAGGCCATAACGGTCTTCTGTATTTTAGAGGTATTCTTATCCAAATTGAATAATTTTTTTTGAACTTATTATATTTACCATTGACGAAATAATAATGCCATAATTTAATTTCTTGACCGACGGGCGCATATAATGTTATCAACCATTCTGGAGATGGGAGGTCCACACGCTTTATAAAATTATATTCCAATAACTTATTATATATCTTTTCTGTAAGAATAGAGCCTGCGTTGTCATCATACCAATAGAATAGTTTCCCTTCTTTTTCCATATAAGAAATGATAGAGTGATATGGTTTGCCAATACTATCTGTATTGGTAAGATAAAACACATCATACTCATACATGGGAATGATAGTGATTTTTACCAAATCAAACTTACCTGACTTGATGTTATCACAAGAGATCTCAAATACTGATGACTTTTCAGCATCTTTCTTTTTGAGGAAATTGTCTACTGCCGGATAAATATAGGACTCTATATCCTGAGGCGTTTTTTTATTTTGTGCTGTTATAGACAGTATCCCTATAAAATTAACAGCTATTAGTATAAATAATTTATTAATACGCATGTTTAAATTACCACACAATTATTTAAAACATTGATTTATACCATGCCTTAAGATCAAACGGTACTCTTCTTGGGTGCTTTATCAGATTGAACATCAGATAATACAACTTCACAAGAGCATAGTGCAGCATGTTTGAGTGTCTGCGGAAGAAGCGGCGGAAGGATTTCTGCACAATGATTTCGCGCTGCAGGTTGCTCCAGACGTTCTGGCTGCAGCCGCCGCCGTAGTGGAATACGGGTACATCAAGGGTGATGATTTCCAGGTTGTGTTTCCAGAATGTGTAGAACAGATCCATATCCTCGCCGTAGATGAAATACTCTTCACACCAGCGGCCTACTTTTTCAAAGTTTTCTCTTGAAATTATTACAGATGCTCCTCTGCACCAATATTTGGCCTTGCTGCGTGAAACATTCCACAGTAAGATTTCTTTGAGGAACGGAATCTCCATGCGGGCGTTTTCTACTGAGCCGTCGCGGTTGAAAAGGGGAGTTACATATACTTTGTCGGGATTAAGAAATACTTTCTCGTAGTCTGAGTCTGCTCCTTGTTGAAGGGCTGTGTCTGGGTTAAGGAAATGGAGAATCTCTCCGCGGGCGGCGTCTGCTCCTACGTTGCAACCTTTGGCAAACCCCATGTTCTCGGCTGCACGGATAATTTTGAACCTCTCAAGGGATTCAAATTCACTGCAAAGTGCTATGGAGTTGTCTGTAGAGTCATTGTCCACTACAATTACCTCATAATCAACGGTAAGGTGCTGCTGGATGCTGGCAAGGCAATCCTTCAGCATCCCTTTGGAGTTGTAGTTGACTATTATTATGGAGAGTTTTCTGCTCATTTTTTAAGTTTAAGTACTTTAAGGGCCTGGTTTCTGATGTCTCTGTATTCTTCTGCCCTGTAGATAAATTCGTATGAAATTACGGTAATCACAAATCCTGCAGCCAATTGTACAAGCAAGGTTAACAGCGGTGACAATTCAATTGCATTGCCAATCACATATACCACTCCACCCATAACGGCAGAACATGCGAAGAACGGTATAATGTCTGCTACCTGACGGACCAAAGAGTAAGGGATCTCTTTTGAAACATACCATGCATGTACCAGGTAGGAGAGGGCCGATACGGCAACCATTCCCCATAGCATCATGTTTATGTCATAAATTATACCCAAGGTTACCGGAATGGCCGCCAGAAGGGTCTTTATCACCTCAAGTTTAAGTGTTACCTCCGATTTGCCGTTGGCATTGAATACATTCACACTGGCAAGAATTAGCGGCAAGAATAATCCCGACAGCCCCAGCAATCTCAGGTACGGCACACTTGGGAGCCACTGCTCACCTATGAGCACATGAATCATAGATTCTGCACAACCGAGGAGCCCCATTACCAATGTGCAGGTAATGAGCATGGTAAGGCGGACAATTCTGCTGTATACCCTCACTTGCCTTGTAGGGTCATCCTGAATGGTGCTCATTACAGGGTATCCCACTTTCTGCACTACCTGGCCTATATTCTGTGTTACAAGGCTCTTGAACTTGTCTGCCCTTACAAAATATCCAACCTGAACCGGGTTGTACATTTTGCCAATTACAAAGGAGTAGATCTCGTTCCAGACAGTGCTTATAAGTGAACTTGCAAGGAGTTTGCTTCCAAAATTGAACATCTCCCTGAAACTCCTTACTGAGAATACCATCGAAGGTTTCCAGCTTGAGAATACCCAAAGGAGGATTGATATCATTGCCTGTTTGGAGAGCTGTTGTGCTACAAGTGCCCATACGCCCCAGCCTGTAAGGGCCATCCATATACTGGCTACGCCGCTTGTTACGGCTGCTATAAGGGAGATGATGGCCTGGGTCTTGAAGTCTATTTTTCTTATGAAGTTTACCTTCTGCACCTGGGTGAAAGAGACTATGATTACAGAGAGTGAAAGGACCCTCAACAGTTTGGTAAGTATCTCATATCCAAGGAATGATGCCACCCAAGGGGAGATTATGTACAGTATTGCATAAATGCCTGCCCCAAGGGCAAGGTTGGTGTAGAACACTGTGCTCAGATCTTTGTCTGTTACATCTGTTTTCCTTATGAGGGCACCGCTGAAACCGCTGTCCATTAGGGAGTTTCCAAGGGTTACAAAAATTGCAACCATTCCCACAAGGCCAAATTGCTCAGGTGCAAGGATATTGGCCAGAATTATGCTCACAATGGCTGTGAGTCCGGTGCCGGAGACGCTCTCTATAAAGCCCCAGCCAAGTCCTTTTGCTGTCTTTTCTTTCAGTGTGCTGCTCATACCAGGTCTTTATAGATTTGTACCATCTGTTCTACATTTGAGTCCCATTCATAGAGTTTGCAAACCCTCTCACGGGCAGCTTTTCCCATCTGCTCTTTCAGCTGTGGGTTGTCTATGAATTTCTGCAGTGCGGCAGCGGCAGCTTCCGGGTTACGGCGGGGAACTATGATTCCGCTTACCCCGTCTTCTATAACTTCTGTAAACCCGTCTGCATCCGATGCCACTACAGGGCATTCACAGGCCATAGCCTCAAGAGCCGATACTCCAAAACTCTCGGAATTAGACATATAGCATGCCACATCGTACTTTGCAAATTCCAGCGGGAGGAGATTATTGGGAACGAATCCCCTGAAATGCACTTTCTCCGCTATTCCAAGTGCTGCGGAAAGGTTTTCAAGTTTTTCCCTGTCAGGACCCTTACCTACAAGTTCCAGAGAACACTCCACTTCCGGGTTATTGGCTGCTACAATGGCAAATGCCCTTATGATGTATTCGTTACCGTATTTGTTCTGGAGGGTTTTTACACTCCCTACGGTGAATTTTCTTCTGTGAGGAGTATTTTCTGCTTGTAGCTCCTCCACCTCAAGTTTCCTGAAGTGGGAAGTTTCTACTCCAAATGGGGTAATTTCCATCTCCTTTCTGGTGTACTTGCTTGTCTCTTTGGCCATTACATGGCTGGTAGAGAGTATCTTGTCTGCCTTGCCAAGGGTGAATTTCACCATTGCTGCGTGCAGAGGTGATTTTTTTGGATACAGGTACACATCACTTCCCCAAACCGATTCAATATGTGGATGGAATCCGCTCAGCGCGGCTATAAGCGAGTAACTTGTAACATAGTGGGAGTGAAGCAACTGGGGTTTTTCCAGCTCCAGTACCCTTTTGAGGTCCTTTACTGCCTGCAGATGCCTCCTTACAGGATAAAGCAGCCCTTTCTTCTCCCTTTTGTAGTTGAAAAGGTCAAAGCAGTGGCATTTCACCCCCAGATGCGCATAGAAATCACCACTGTACGGCACAATGCTGTACAGCACAATATTCAACCCTTTTCCTTTAAGGGCCTGCACCCATCTCTGGGTGTGCACGCTGGTGGCATCCGAGACAATAAGAACTTTCATTATATTCTTCCCGATGAATTATTTTTTAGCTGCTATGAACTTGTTGTACAACAACAGTCCAACGATGCTCAACACTCCAATTCCGGTGAAAATCAGCCACAAAAGCTGTGGTTTGCCCATCTCCTCCACAATGCTTACATAAAGGCTTGCTCCAAGGAAAGATCCGATTGAACTTCCAATTACTCCGTAAAGGAATGAGTAGCCCATATAAAGTGCCTTTTTGTCGGGAGGAGCAATGATTCCAATATATGAAAGGAATTTTGGATGGGTTGTCATCTCACCAAGGGTGAATACCATAAGGCCTACGATGAAAATCCATGGTGAACCTCCAATGCTGAGGATTGCCATACCAAGTGTACCGCATCCCATACCCATAATCATGGTAGGAAGTGCAGGCCAGTTCTGTACAAGTTTTGAAACTAACAGCTGAAGGCAGATGATCACACCTGCATTGATTACTGTAACATGCTCTGTATCAAATTTCCAGCTTGGGTTGTCTACAAAGATGCCCAAGAATGAATTAACTGCGTTATCTATTGGGGTCATGTCTACATACTCCTTCAAGTACCAAAGCACTGTACCGTACATCTGGAAGTAGAGGATCCAAAATCCGGAGTACAGGAAGATGAGAAGGATGAATTTGTAGTCTTTGAGTACCTGTACAATTCCTATAAACAGCTCTTTGATGCTCTTGCTTTGAGTTTTGTTGTTCAGGTTGGCTGCAGGCTCCCTGTAGAAGGATGTGTTGATAAGCATAAGGATACATCCCACTGCCGCTGCCATGTAGAAAATGTTGTGGTACCCCCTTGCCTTAAGCATTGGAACCAGGATAAGCGGAACAAGGAATGCTCCAAGGTTGATTGACCAGTAGAAGATACCAAATCCGAGTGTAGAGTTCTCCTCAGTAGTTGATTTTGCAATTGTTCCCGATATTACCGGTTTGAAGAATCCTGCACCAACTGCCATAAGTAGCAATGATGCGAATACCGGAATGTATGATTCAGTTATTGATGTAAGTGCATAACCACCTGTAATGCAAGTGAATGCAAAGAACAGGATTCTTCTGTATCCGTATCGGTCTGCAATACCTCCCGCAATGATGGGCAAGAAGTAAAGCAGTGGCTGTATGGTTCCCATTATTGTTCCTGCCTGCGCCTTGCTGAAGCCCAAGCCTCCCTCTTTTCCGCTGAGTACCAGATACACAGAGAGCACAGAAAGTACGCCATAGTATGCGCCCCTCTCAAAGAACTCCATTATTATTGCTACCCAAAAATTTCTTTCAAATCCTTTTTTGCTCATGAATTCTATATGATTTACGTGTTAATATTCTCTTCCCTACAATTTATTTTGTCACCTCCCGCAGGATTGCAACTCCTCCCGACAGTTTCGTCTGTTCCCGTCACTCTGGATCCGGCAATTGGTTTCCTGGCCACTTATTTAAGTGTGCTTATAATCCACTCCCACAAGGTATTCATCTGCTCCGGGTAGGTCCAGTGGCCTATATTCTCGCCAATGATAAGCTGTTTGGGGGCAGTGATTGCGTTGTAGGTTGCGCGGGTGCTTGTTGGGGCACAAGTGATGTCATTGTATCCGTAAAGGTAATGGATAGGGTTCCTGAGCTGTCTTGCAAAGTTTGCCACATCGTAGTAACGCATCATCTCAATGTTCTCCTTGGTACGTTTGCTCTCTGCCTTGAAAGTGTGCGGCCAGCCTCCTGCACGTCCGTTGCAATACCCCTCAATGTCGCATAAGGCAGGGAAGTAGGCTACCGATGCCTTAATCCTGCTGTCCAATGCCGATGTTACAATTGAAAGTGCGCCGCCCTGGCTGCCGCCGAATGTTCCTACATTGCCGTTGCACTGTGGCAATGAAAGCAGGAAGTCAATTCCTTTAACGCATCCAAGATATACCCTTTTATAATAATATGTGTCCCTGTTGCCAAGGTTGATGCTTGGGTAATCGTTAAGGATGCCGTTGCCCAAATCTGAATAAACCTCTCCTGGCAAGTTCACCGCTATTCCATGGATACCCATCTCCAGGATGATTGCTCCCTGTGCTGCGTGGGTGATGTCGCCCCCTTTCTCTCCAACACCCGCCCCCGGGAATCGTAGGATTGCAGGGTATTTTCCCTCTTTGGCCGGCATTGTAAGGATGCCGTACATTCTGGTACCTCCAATGTTGCGGTAGGAGATATGGTATACATTAACATCTTCAGTACACCTCTGGGGAAGAAGCTCCATGGTTGGCTTGAGGTCCACTTTCCTGAGTTTCTCAAGGTTGCCGTTCCAGAACTCCATAAAGTCTTTTGGAAGTTTTACGGTTGGCTGAAGTTTCTCAGGTGAGAACCCAACTGTGCTGGTGGTTGAGTATTTCTTGCCATCGTGGGTTATGGTTGCCTTTATTCTCAGGTAACCCGGTTTCTTCATTGTACCGGCCTCAATGGTCCCTTCTGTTCCCTTAAGGGTAATCTCTTTTGTTGTGTGGGGAGCCATAAGGTCCTCGCTAATCTCATAACTGATGGTAGGGTTTACCATTGCAACTCCCTGGTGCAGAGCCATTACTTTGAGTTTGGCTTTGTCGCCGGTGGAGTAGACTGCATCGGAATCGTCGGGAATAAGGATCACCTGAATCTTCTGCTGGCGGGGCTGCGCCATTGCTGTTGCCAATGCCAGGATTGACAGTGCTATAAGTGTGAAAACTCTTTTCATCATTTTATGGTTTAATATACAAAAATAAGGGTAATTTTCTTTTGGCGCAAAGGTGTGGAACCGGAATTGTGCTATCTTTGTGTAACAATACATTTTTGAGTATGCGTCAAAGGGTCATTTATATTGTGTTGCTTATGTTTATGTGCAGCAGTGCTTTTGCCCAGGAGCAGATCCATAATCTGGAACTTCAGCACCATCTCCAGTTCAAGGATTCGGTGTTCAGCTGTATAAGACTCATAAGTGGGCAGTTCTCAAAAATGCCTGCAGATTCCGTGCAGTTATACAGGGATGTCTCTTATCCCAAAATGGTTACCCGCACCGGCCGGTACACAGTGAGTCTCATCTTCTATAATGATCTGTTTGCTGCAGGATATGACAGTTCTTTTGCTGGAACAGCAGTAGATATGCTAGCAACATGTAACGGCAATGTCTTCAGTAAGTTGAGATTTACCAGGGATTTTTTTGCTCCCTTTTTTAAGGATGATTTACAGTCACTTTCCCGATATGATATCCGTTCCATAGAGGCAATTGCCATGCATGAAGACCATCTCTGCATAGATGTGATGTTATGTATTCCCGACAGCGACATTGACCTATATTACAGGATCATTTGCAGAGGAGGCAACCTTTTTGACATTGAAGATGTCTGCAGGGAGTATTGGAGTGATGAGGAAGAATAAAGAAAGGATGGCACCAGCTGGTGAACCATCCTTTTTTTCTTACAGTAAACGCCATTCATTTCTTTTGGCAGGTCAGCTTTCTGCTTCATTTGATACCGACATTGCCATAGTCATTGACAGCAGAATGAGACTGAGTATTACAACTGCATACATCTTAATATATGTGAGATAGCTGAAAAATGCTATCCAGAAAATTGAGATGATGATTGGGAGTATCTTCTTTTTCATGGTATGAGGTGTTTTTCTTGTGGATTAACAATTTTCTGGGCTAAATGTTGCAACGGGGTTTGATTTTCTCCCGATTAATGGTGTTTTTTGGGGAGCAAATGCTGCCTGGTATAGAAAATATCCCGGAAACAACCACAATTTCGGGAGAAATTCCCTGTCGGGAAGAAAATCTGGGAGAAATGGAGAAAAAATTTGGTTAACTCCGCAATTATCACTACTTTCGCGCGCTCAAAATTTTTTTGAGACTATACATATTGTTTAACCCACTAGTAGTTAATTAAATTAAAATGAGTAACGAAACTAAAGTAACTGTTGAGGAGGTAGAGGCTCCAGTAGCAGTTGAGACTAAAAAACGCAAAAGCAACGCATCTGTTGCTATTGACAAATTTGACTGGGATGCATTCGAGCAGGACACTGACTACGGTGTATCTAAAGAGGAAGTTGAGGCTAAATATGCAGAGACCCTTTCTTCAGTAATTGAGAACGAGGTTGTTGAGGGTACTGTAGTAGCTGTAAACAAAAGAGAGGTTCTTGTTAACATTGGTTACAAGAGCGAGGGTATCATCGCTGTAAGTGAGTTCAGATACAATCCTGAGCTAGCAGTTGGTGATAAAGTAGAGGTATATGTAGAGAACGCTGAGGACAAAAAAGGTCAGCTTGTTCTTTCACACAAGAAAGCACGTTCACTTAGATCTTGGGATAGAGTTAACGAGGCATTCGACAAAGACGAGATTGTTAAGGGTTACATCAAATGCCGTACTAAGGGCGGTATGATCGTAGACGTATTTGGTATTGAGGCATTCTTGCCAGGTTCACAGATTGACGTTAAACCTATCCGCGACTACGATGTATTCGTTAACAAGACTATGGAGTTCAAGATTGTTAAAATCAATCATGAGTTCAGAAACGTTGTTGTTTCACACAAAGCACTTATCGAGGCAGAGCTTGAGGCTCAGAAAGCTGATATCATCGGTAAACTTGAGAAAGGTCAGGTTCTTGAGGGTACAGTTAAGAACATCACTTCTTACGGTGTATTCATCGACCTTGGTGGTGTAGACGGTCTAATCCACATCACTGACCTTTCATGGGGCAGAATCAACCACCCAGAGGAGATCGTTGCTCTTGACCAGAAGATCAACGTTGTTATCCTTGACTTCGATGATACTAAGAAACGTATCGCTCTAGGTCTAAAACAGCTTAGCGCTCATCCTTGGGATGCCCTAGATGCAAACCTTCAGGTAGGTGACAAAGTTAAAGGTAAAGTAGTTGTTCTTGCTGATTACGGTGCATTCATTGAGATCCAGCCAGGTGTTGAGGGTCTTATCCACGTATCAGAGATGTCTTGGTCTTCTCACCTAAGAAGCGCTCAGGACTTCCTAAAAGTTGGTGACGAGGTTGAGGCTGCTATCCTTACTCTTGACAGAGAGGAGAGAAAGATGTCTCTTGGCATCAAACAGCTTAAAGCTGATCCATGGGCTAACATCAGCGAGAAATACCCAGTAGCTTCTAAACACAGCGCAGTTGTTAGAAACTTCACTAACTTTGGCGTATTCGTAGAGCTAGAGGAGGGTGTTGACGGTCTAGTACACATCAGCGACCTATCTTGGACTAAGAAAGTTAAACATCCGTCAGAGTTCACTGCAATTGGTGAGAAACTTGAGGTTGTTGTTCTAGAGATCGACGCTGAGAACAGAAGACTAAGCCTAGGTCACAAACAGCTAGAGGAGAACCCTTGGGATGTATTTGAGACTATCTACACTGTAGGTTCAGTTCACGAGGGTACTGTAGTTTCATTCAGCGAGAAAGGTGCTGTTGTAGCTCTTGCTCACGGTATTGAGGGTTTTGCACCTGCTAAAGCTCTTGTAAAAGAGGATGGCACTACTGCTAAAGCTGAGGAGAAACTTGAGTTCAAAGTAGTTGAGTTCAACAAGTCCAACAAGAAAATCGTTCTTTCACACTCAAGAATCGTTGAGGATGTAAAGAAAGAGGTTGAGGCTAAAGAGAACAAAGAGAAAGCAGCTGAGGCTGAGTCAACTCAGAAAGCTGTGAAGAAAATCAAAGCTAACATTGAGAAAACTACTCTTGGTGACATTGATGCTCTTGCTGCTCTAAAAAGCGAGATGGAGAAATCTTCAAAATAATTGATGGAATTTTCATTTCTGACAATGGGGACGGCTTCGGCCCACCCCACTGCCAACCGATACCCAAGCGCTCACATCCTTACGGTTCGTGAGCGCTTGTTCTTAATAGACTGCGGGGAGGGAACGCAGATGCAATTGCGCAAGTACGGGGTATCGTTTGCCAAAATAGACAACATATTCATTTCCCACCTGCACGGAGACCATGTATTTGGCCTCTTTGGCCTGCTTTCTACCATCTCTTTGGGCGGCAGAACAGCAGATCTGCATATCTATGCTCCGGGAGGATTCACCAAAATGCTCGATTTCTTTATGGAACAGTTTGGAGAAGGATTATCGTACAAAATAGAATTCCACCCAATCAAATGCACAGAACCCGTTTTGGTATTTGATTCCCGACAGGTAGAAGTTTATGCATTCCCTCTTGTGCACCGTGTGGAGACATATGGTTACCTCTTTAAGGAAAAGATGCCACAACGCAATGTGCACAAGCACCTTATTGAGGCCCACAATCTTTCTTTATATGAGATAGCCCGCCTCAAAGAGGGTAGTGACATTATAAGGAAAGATACCTTTATAGATGACGACGGTTCGGAGGTTGAGTATGACCAGGTTCTGAAGAATGAAGACCTTACATACCTTCCATACCAGCCACGTTCATTTGCCTATTGTACAGATACAATGCCGTTCAAGCGTCTTTCAAACTGGATTAAGGGAGTTGATATGATTTATCATGATTCTACCTATACTTCAGAGTTTGAAGACCTGGCAAAAAAACGTTTCCATTCAACTTCTAAGGGCGCCGCTTGTTGTGCTAAAGAGGCAGAAGCAGGAAAGCTGATTCTTGGACATTTCTCAAAGAGATACAAATCTTTGGACCAGATGTTGCAGGAAGCACAGGAGGTTTTCCCAAACACTGTCCTTGCCAATGAAGGAACAAAATTTGAAGTTGAACTGAAGAAATAATTATACTATGCTACGCAAATCTACATCAAGCCTGTTGCTTGCCGTTTCTTTCTGCATGATATCTGTTTTGGCTGCAGCCCAGAAACAGAACAACCTTAACATGCAGGCCAACAAATTGGGTCAGACACTTTATTATATACAGAAGATGTATCTTGATACGGCCAATATTGAATCTCTTACCAATAAGGCGTTGGCAGCAATGGTAACAGAACTTGACCCTCACTCTTCCTATATAACAAAAGAAGATATAAAGGCTATGGATGAGCCTCTTGTTGGAAATTTTGACGGAATAGGTGTAGAGTTTGCGCTTATAAATGATACCCTTACCATCAACGCCACTATTCCTGGAGGCCCTGCAGAGAAAGTGGGTGTTAGGGCAGGCGACAAGATAGTTACAGTTGATGATGAGACCATTGCGGGCACATCACTTACAATAGAGAGGGTCCACAAATATCTCCGTGGCCCCAAGGGAACCAAAGTTAAGGTTGGTGTAGTGCGTAAAGATGAGCCGCAGGTGCTTGAATTTGTAATTACAAGAGACAAGATTCCGTTGAACAGTATTGATTCCCATTATGAGATTAAGGATGGTATTGTATATATCAGACTCACCAGGTTTGCTGCTACATCATATGAAGAGCTTCTTAAAGCATTGCAGAGTGTGGCAGTGGATCCCAAAGGTATTGTCCTTGATTTGAGGGGCAACTCTGGAGGATATCTTGTAACCGCAATCCAGATTGCAAATGAGTTCCTTCAGAAAGGAGATCTCATTGTATACACAGAAGGGAGGGCAATGCCAAGGATGGAGGAATATGCCGACGGCAGAGGTATTCTGCAGAATATCCCAGTAGCAATCCTGATTGATGAAAGTTCAGCCTCAGCCAGTGAAATTGTTTCAGGAGCAATCCAGGACCAGGACCGTGGAGTTGTTATTGGCCGCAGATCATTTGGCAAAGGTCTGGTACAGAGACAGGTTCCTCTTCCCGACGGATCGGCGTTGCGCCTTACAGTAGCCCGATACCACACCCCAAGCGGCAGGGTAATCCAGAGTCCGTACGAGGAAGGGAAGAAAGATGAATACTATATGCAGATTGTTGAAAGATATGCCAGAGGCGAAAACTTCAACAGGGACAGCATCCACCTTGCCGATTCATCTGCCGTTTTCAGAACCCTGAAGCAGGGTAGGGCAGTTTACGGCGGAGGCGGTATCATGCCCGATATCTTTATCCCTCAGGATACCACTTTTTACACACCATTCTATGGTGAGATTTTGAGAAAAGGTTTGCTCACCGATTACATGAACCAGTATTCAGATACCCACAGGGCTTCCTTGCTTAAAAAGTATCCTAAAGTAGACCAGTTTGTTAAGAAATACAATGTCTCAGATGATGATATTGCTGCATTCCTGGCTTATTGCGCACAGAAAGGTGTTACACCTGCTGAGGGCGATATGCAAATTTCCGGCGCTCAGATAAGGAAATACTTCAAGGGGCTGATAATCCGATCAGTATATGATTTCAACAGTTTCATTGAGTTCATCAATCAAGACGATAAGGATATCCTAAAAGCAGTAGAAATTCTTTCCAGAAAGTAATTTTCTCCCGTTTTTGCGGCTGTTTCCAGGACATTTTCCCTGTGCCGGAGTATTTTGTCCACGAAATGCCGCCCAAACAAGGATGTTTTGCTGCGCTGGAGTATTTTGTCCACGAAATGCCGCCAAAACAAGGATGTTTTGCTGCACTGGAACGGAGGGGAAGAGCTGACGTATGGGCACAAAAAAAGGGTAAGCTTGATATATCGCACCGCTACAACCGCATACCCTTGCTACCTTCCGGTCCTGGGGGAATTTTGCAGGAGCTGGTCGTATATGACTTACCCGGGCACAAAGGTAGAAAAATTTTTATAATCCCCAAACTTTATTTAAAAACTGCTGAAAGAGAATGGCACCAGAGCATCCACAGATTCCATTACCTGAATCTTTCCGGCTGAACCAACGATTACGGCTATTGGGGCGCCTCCCCTTTTCTGGCTCTCTACCATTACCTGAATGCATGCTGCACAAGGGTATGTTAGTGTGGAGGTCAAAATGCCATTCTGGCTCCCCACAATTGCAATTGCCTTTACCGGAGAAGATGGATAGTTATGGTGTGCTGCAAACAGGGCAACCCTTTCTGCGCAAAGGCCGGAGGGCGAAGCTGCATTTTCCTGATTTGATCCTGTTACAATTTCACCGTTGCCCATAAGTACTGCGGCACCTACATTGAATCCTGAGTATGGAGCATATGAGGATTTTGTGGCTTCAATTGCCTTTTCAAGGAGGTTCCTGTAATTGTCGGGAAGATTACATGCAGAATTGTATTCTTTGTAGTTGATGTTGATATCTTTTTCTTCCATAGTGCAACGGTTTTACTGCAAAGATACATTTTATTGTTACCTTTGTTGAATGAGTTACAGAAAAATTTCAGTTTTGCTGCTTTTCATGTTTGCAGCGTTTGCTTTGGGGGCACAGAATCTTACCAGGGAGCAATATATTAAAAAATACAAGGATATTGCCATTAGGCAGATGTACAGGCACAACATTCCTGCAAGTATTATTCTTGCACAGGCATGTCTTGAATCATCTGATGGAAATTCAACTTTGGCAAAGAAGGCCAACAACCATTTTGGTATAAAGTGCCATGACGGTTGGAAAGGAAAGAAAATCAGGCACGATGATGATGCAAAAAGGGAGTGTTTCAGAAAATACAAGAATGCCGAGGATTCTTTTAATGACCATTCAAATTTCCTCTGTTCCCGTACACGTTACGCTTCGCTTTTTGATCTCCCGTTAACTGATTACAAGGCTTGGGCACATGGACTCAAGGCTGCCGGTTATGCTACAAATCCAAAGTATGCTCAGTTGCTTATCAATATTATTGAGGAGCATGAACTGTACAAATACGATTCAGAGAAATACAGCAGCTATTATCCACAGCGTCGTGCTGAAAGACTTAAATTGAGGATGGAGAGGTTGAACCGTAAGGCTGCAAAAGCAGCTCTAAGGGCTAATAGAGCCAGTTACAAGTATCATAAGTTTACACATTTTGAGGAGCTGCAGGACGCTTTTGCACAGGCGCCGTCGGTTGTTGCCCCGGAGCAGTCAGTTGAAGGAAATAAGGTACATAAACAGCCTGAAAATCCTAAGCACAATCAACTGCAAGATAATTCATTTTACCTTGTGAGAAAGGGAGATACACTGTATTCAATTGCAAGGAAGTATGGACTTTCAGTTGAAGAAATACAGAAACTCAATCCCGGCATTAAAGCAAATGAACTGAAAATAGGTTCCTGCCTGAAACTTAAATAAATGAAAAAAATCATATTACTGATTCTTATTGGGGCATTTGCCGGTGCGTCGGCAATCTTTGTTCCAAGATATCTTAACGAGTACAAGAGGAGTGTTGCCCAGAAAACTACAGTGTATATCCCATTGGAGAGCACATATGAACAGATGCTTGATTCTGTTGCAACTGCGGTGGGGGATATGAATTCTTTCTCAAAAGTTGCCCAGAGAGCATCTTTGAATGTGAAGTTCAAACCCGGCAGATATATTTTTACTCCCAGCAATACCAACAAGGATATTGTTAGAACTTTGTCTATGGGATGGGAGACCCCTATGATGCTCACTCTCAGCGGAAATATCAGGGGATTGGAGAAACTGTCGGGAATACTTGGAAAGAAACTGGCTGCTGATTCTGCTGCATTTATGGAGTATTTGTGCAGGGAGGATGTATGGAAAGAGTGCGGGTTCAACAAGGAGAATTTTATTGGAATGTTTCTTCCAAATACTTATGAGGTTTATTGGACAATAACACCGGAAAAGTTTGTGGAGAGGATGAAGAAGGAGTATGATAAGTTCTGGAACCCGGAGAGAGCCGCAAAGGCACAGCAGATTGGGCTTACTCCTCAGGAGGTTTCTGTACTTGCTTCAATTGTATGTGAGGAGACCAATTATGGTCCGGAGATGCCAAGAGTTGCCGGGGTGTATATGAACAGGCTGAAGAGAGGGATGAAGCTTGATGCAGACCCTACAGTAAAGTTTGCACTTGGTGATCCTTCTTTAAAGAGAATACTTTTCAAACATCTGAAAGTTGATTCCCCTTACAATACATATAAGAATATTGGACTTCCTCCAGGCCCTATAACAATTCCAAGCATTAAAGGAATTGAAGCGGTACTTGGGTATGAGAAGCATAATTATTTGTATTTTTGTGCCAGCCCGTCAATGGACGGCACTCACAGGTTTGCCGGAACTCTTGTAGAGCACAATAGGAATGCCAGGGAGTATCAGGCTGTTCTTAATAAAATGAAAATTAGATAGATATGAAGATAGCAGTAGGATTATCGGGAGGAGTAGACTCAAGTGTTGCAGCACTTTTGCTAAAACAGGCAGGTCATGATGTGGTTGCGTTGTTCATGCAGAACTGGCATGATACCACCGGTACGCTCCATGGAGATTGTGAATGGGAGGAGGACAGGTTTGTGGCTGAGATGGTTGCCAAAAAGATTGGTATCCCGTTCCATTTTGTGGATTTGAGCGACATCTACCGCCAGAAGGTTGTTGACTATATGTTCAGCGAGTATGAGAAGGGACGTACCCCTAATCCCGATGTGCTCTGCAACAGGGAGATAAAGTTTGATGCTTTCCTCAAATGTGCCCTTGAGCTTGGTGTTGATTATGTTGCTACCGGCCATTACTGCAAGAAGGATGAGTTTGTAAATGAGAAGGGTGAGAAAATTTACCGTATCCTTGCCGGCGATGACAAGAACAAGGACCAGAGCTATTTCCTTTGCCAGCTTTCACAGGAGCAGCTTTCAAAGGCCCTTTTCCCGATAGGTGACATTGACAAGCCCGAGGTAAGACGACTTGCCAAGGAGGCAGGCCTCCCAAGTGCGGAGAAGAAGGATTCCCAGGGAATATGTTTTGTAGGAAAAGTTGACCTGCCTGTATTCCTGCAGCAGAAACTTAAGGCTAAGGAGGGAAATGTTGTGGAGATCTTTGCAACAGAGCAGGAGAGGGAGCCTTTCACCCAGCAGGCACTTAAAGCAGGAGAATGTGTTGCAGACCTGGAAGGAAATGTAATTCTAACTCCTAATGAGTTGGGAGAGAGATATATAGATTATACTCCCGACGAATTGCAGAAACTTGCTGCTCCAGCAGCTTATACCCCTGCTGATGGAAAGGTGATAGGAAAACATACAGGTGCACAATTCTATACCATAGGACAGCGCCGTGGACTGAATATTGGTGGACACAAGGAGTCAATCTTCATTATTTCAATTGATATTGAGAACAATATCATATATGTTGGTGAGGGACATTCTCATCCAGGATTGTACCGTAAAGGGTTGAAGATAAATAATGAGGAGATCCATTGGATAAGGGAGGACCTTGAACTTGCGGTTGGGGAGCGTCGCCGTTATATGGTGCGTATCAGATACCGCCAGCCTCTTCAGCAGGCAACCTTGTACAGGGAGGAAGACGGACTGTACATTGTGTTTGACAAGCCGCAGAGGGGTATCTCGGCAGGTCAGTTTGCCGCGTGGTACACCCACGGTGAGGAGGAGATGATTGGAAGCGGTGTTATAAGCCGCTAGAAATCAAGTTTCAGCCCATCGTAGGCCGGCTGTACATTATCCGGCAAGATTGATTCCAGATGTGCATGAGTGCCAATCTGGTGTGAAAGGTGAGTAAGGTAGTTGCGTGGAGCGGCTACCTTTTTTATTATATCAAGAGCCTCCGGCAAAGAGAAGTGGGAAATGTGTTTCTCCTTGCGTACTGTGTTGATTATGAACAGGTCAAGCCCTTTAAGTTTCTTGAATTCCTCTGCCGGTATTCTGCTTCCGTCTGTAATGTATGCCATGTTCCCAAATCTGAATCCAAGGATGGGAAGCATGTAGTGGTATATCCTTATTGGGGTGATTATGAGGGATATGGTATTTCCGTCGGGAAGAACTTTGGAAATTGAGAAAGGATTTTCATCAATAGTGTGCAGTTTGTACTCCGGTACTCCGGGGTATTTGTATTCTGCAAAAGCATAAGAGTACTCCATTTTGAGGGAGTCCTGCACATTTGTCTCTGCGTAGATGGGAAATGCCTCCTTGCGGAAGTAGTTGAAAGCACGGATGTCATCCATGCCTCCGGTGTGGTCTTTGTGCTGGTGGGTGAGGATAACAGCGTCTATATCAGTTATTTTCTCACGCAGCATCTGCTGGCGGAAATCCGGGCCGCAATCTATGAGTATGCGGAAACCGTCAACCTCTACAAGTGCGGAGGTTCGGAGTCTGTTGTCTTTTGGATTGTCTGATGTGCAGACAGGGCAACTGCAACCTATCATTGGAACGCCCTGAGATGTTCCTGTACCTAAAAATGTGATTTTTCCCATACTGCAAAGTTAGATATTTTTCCCTACCTTTGCCCTCTATGAGCAAAGGAAAATTATATCTTATTCCGTCTCCACTTGGAGACAATGATCCAAAGGAGGTAATTCCTACTTATGTGTTGGATCTGTTGCACAATATCAACCATTTTGTGGTTGAAGAGTTCAGGACTGTGAGGAGATATCTCTCAAGAGCTGGCCTGAAAGGTGGTATTGAGCAGCTTCAGATGTATGAACTGAATGAGCACACCCCAATTGCCCAAATTGAGAGTTATATTAAAATTCTTCTCGATGGCAATGATGTAGGACTAATCTCTGAGGCCGGACTTCCTGCTGTAGCAGATCCCGGTGCACAACTTGTAGACCTTGCTCACAGACATGGGATTGAGGTATGTCCACTTGTTGGGCCATCCTCTTTGATGATGGCACTTATGGGCAGCGGCCTTAATGGCCAGTGCTTTGCCTTTACAGGCTATCTTCCTGTAAAGCCTGATGAAAGGAAAGCTAAAATCAAACTGATTGAGAAAGTTTCCCAGCAGTTGAAGCAGTCCCAAATCATAATTGAGACCCCATACCGCAACGGCCAGCTGTTTGCAGACATGCTCTCAACCTGCGCCCCAAAAACCAGAATCTGCGTAGCCGCAGACATAACCCTTCCAACCCAGACAATCATAACAAAATCGGTTGCTGACTGGAAGAAATCCCCAATAGAGATAGGCAAAAGGCCATGTGTATTTGTACTGTTGGGATAAATTGATAAAATTGAGGAATAATTTGAAATAGGTAATAGATTTTGAGAATATAATTAGTATGTATTGGGAAATGTTTGAAATTGGGGACCTCATTCGACGGTTGGTAGTTATTTTGCGGTAGCAAAATGACGTACCAGAGGAGACTGCGTCGTCCCCAATTTTAAATATTTTCCAATAAGTGGTAAAAATATGGATAGAGTTGAACTAATAGATATGCATTTCTATGCATATCACGGATGTTTTGAAGAAGAACATATCATCGGGAATAAATTTCTTGTAAATTTTTGGGCAGAGGCAGACTTAAGCAAACCTGCTGCCACCGACAACATAGAAGATGCCCTTAATTATCAGTTGGTTTACAACGTGATAAAAGAGCAGATGGAGATAAAATCACACCTTTTGGAGCATGTGGCAAGGAGAATCCTTGATGCAGTAAAGGCACAGTTCCCATACATTGAACGTGCCCAGGTACAGATCTCAAAACTCAATCCCCCTTTGGGAGGCCAGGTATATGCCTCAAGGGTAACCATGAATCTATAAATTGAATAGGCTAACAGGAGAATATGACAAACAAGACAGTAGCATTTGTAACACTAGGCTGTAAACTTAACTTTTCAGAAACTTCCACTATTGCCCAGCAGTTTCTCAACAACGGTTATGAGAAGGTT
The DNA here is from genome assembly GCA_045659725.1 of Candidatus Egerieisoma sp. GTDB lineage: Bacteria > Bacteroidota > Bacteroidia > Bacteroidales > UBA932 > Egerieousia. The sequence continues at coordinate 29,837 of JAZRCK010000001.1, read as the reverse complement.
GCGCAGAACAAGCCTGCAGACATTTATGTGATAAATACCTGCAGCGTTACTGAGCATGCCGACAAAAAATGCCGTCAGGCCATAAGGAAGCTTCACAAGCAGAACCCGGATGCAATTATTGCAGTTACAGGTTGCTATGCCCAGCTGAAACCAGCAGAGATTATGGCAATTGAGGGAGTTGATCTTGTTGTTGGAGCAGACCGTAAGGGTGATGTGTATCAGCTGGTAAGTGAACTTCCAGCAAAGCAGGGTGTTGCACGTTCATACTCTTGTGCCGTCAACGAAGTTGAAACCATCTTCCCTGCATTTTCAAGCGGTGAGAGAACCCGTTCTTTCCTAAAAGTTCAGGACGGTTGCAACTACCACTGCTCATATTGTACTATTCCCCTTGCCCGCGGCAAGAGCCGTAACCTTCCAATCTCAGTTTTGGTAGATGAGGCCAAAGCCATTGCAGCCAAAGGGATTAAGGAAATAGTCCTTACCGGTGTAAATACCGGTGACTACGGCAGAACTACCGGCGAAGATTTTCTTGATCTTCTAAAAGCCCTTAATGAGGTTGATGGGATTGAGAGATACCGCATTTCATCAATTGAACCAAACCTATTGCGCGAGGATATTATAGAGTGGATTGCCAGCGGTACCAAATTCCAGAACCATTTCCACATTCCTCTTCAGTGCGGCTCAGATGCTGTACTTAAAGCTATGCGCCGCCGCTATACCACAGCAATGTTTGCAGAAAAGATTGGGATGGTTCGCCGCATTATGGGAGATGTCTTCTTTGGTATAGACGTAATTGTAGGTTTTCCGGGTGAGACCGACGAGGAGTTTGAAAAATGCTACAACTACCTGAAAGACACCATTAAACCAGCATTCATCCATGTGTTCCCTTACTCCCGACGGGCCAATACTCCTGCAGCTGAAATGCCTGACCAGGTACACGAGGCAACCAAGACTGCAAGGGTAGAAGCATTGACAAAACTCTCAGACCAGTTGCACGAAGAGTATATTGCAAGGCATAAAAATACCACCCAATGGGTGTTATTTGAGTCAACCCAAAAAGGTGGTATGATGTATGGTTATACCGGCAACTACATCCGTGTGGAGAGGCCGTATGACAAATCAAAGATTGGCAATATCTGCGAGGAAACGATTTAATTTACTCAAAATTCATTTCCACTTCATAAGTGCTTACCTCGTGTTTGCCTTCCCTGATTGAGTGCAATTCACCAATGCAGTATCCTGGCCAACCTGTATCTGTGTGTACTTTTACAAAAGTAAGCAGATATAACTGGTAGTCACCGAACATTTCTGCAGTGATTTCATTTGCCTTGTCGGGGAACATTTTCTTTGCTGCTTCAACCAATCCTGCCTTAAGCTGGTCGGAGTTGTAAAGTTTGGCCATATTTATCCCAACCCAAGAGGATTCTGGATCACATTGTGAGATTGCAAACATGTTTTCTACCTTAAGCAATGTGTTTGCAAGTACCGGGTTTGATTCCTCAGTTTCAGATCTGTACCTTTTCCCTATATCGAGTTTGGTTCCGTGGAAACTGAATAGTGTAAGTATCTCTTCATAAGCCTTGTATACTGTATTTTCATTGCTGTATGCCTGCAGGATTGAATTGAGTACCTGATTCACCATTTCTGAAAATTGCTGTTTCTGCTCATCAGTTAGGCCGGCAGACATCCCGTCAATCTCCTTTTTGCAGTCTTCCACAACAATCTTAAGCCCTTCTGTAATCTGTTGCGTTATCTGCTCCATATTGTCAATCCCGGTAATTGTGCCGTATTGGTCGGTATTGAATACAACAGGAACAGTCACATCTTCAAGGTGTTTATAGATGATTTTTGTAATTGGATTGTCGGGATCCATACCAAGAACTGCCATCTCCTGGATACATTTCAGTTTATATCCTGTTCCGGTACTGTCGGTAACTTCTATTGTGTATTTTGTAAAGTTGTCGTACAACTTTGTTGTATCTCCGTTTTCCACCACATATTTGGAGTGGTTTACATCGTATGTGTATTTATCTCCCTTTTCCCAATATGCAACTACCTGTACAGTAGAATCCTGCAGGTTGATTTGCGCCATGGCCTGTGATGCAAACAGGACCATTACAAGTAATGTAACCAGTTTTTTCATAAAATTGTTTTCTGTTTTTTTGCAATATAGTAATTTTTGATGCCAGTTCCAAGACGATGGCACGCTTTACCTTTATTGTAATACGCTACGGCAAATGGCAAGTGTGCCATCCGTAGGGATTCCTAACGGATGGCACACTGATATCTTGTTATAGCTGTCTGTATCATGTATCAGGCGTTCCATCATCTTGGCTAAATAACACTCTCAAGTCAATGGTCAAGCCTTTATTGTCATTCCCCGGAAAATATCTTCACTGCACAGTTGATTCCGTCCATTGCGGATGAGACTATTCCTCCTGCGTAGCCGGCACCTTCTCCGCAAGGGTAGATGCCAGGAAGGGATATGTGCTGCAGGGTTTCCTTGTCTCTAGGGATTCTCACTGGTGATGATGTGCGGGACTCAACAGCCAGCAAAAGGGCCTTGTTGGTGTAGTAGCCGCGCATCTTCTTGTTGAACTCGGGGAATGCCTTCTGTAGGCGGGTTGCTACAAACGGAGGCAGCAGCTCGTGGAGTGGGGCAGGGTAGGCTCCCGGCTTGTATGATGTCTCAGGAAGGTCTTTTGAAACTATGCCGCGGCAAAAGTCTTCCATTCTCTGGGCTGGAGCCATTATGCTGTTGCTGTTTGCAAACAGTTTGCGCTCAACATCCTGCTGGAATCTCAATACCTGAAGTGGCCCGTGTTCTGCATACTCCGGAACATCTTCTGGATTTACCTGTACTACAACACCTGCATTTGCCCATTTGGAGTTGCGGGAAGAATTGCTCATTCCGTTCAGAACCATTTCACCCTCTGCCGTAGCTGCCGGTACAAGGATTCCCCCCGGACACATGCAGAATGAGAATACTCCGCGGCCGTCTACTTGTGCAACAAGTGAATACTCGGCTGTGGGCAGGTATGGCTGGTATTTTCCGTGGTACTGGATATTGTTTATCAACGATTGCGGATGCTCCACACGCACTCCAAGTGCAAAACCTTTTGGCTCAATTGTCCACCCTTTGGCATTGAACAATTCATAGATGTCCCTTGCTGAGTGGCCTGTAGCAAGTATGATATTTTTAGCGGAGTATATTTTTCTTCCCGACGAATCACCATCGGGAAGATTTACCTCTTCCACAACGGCATCCCATTTGTTTCCGCTGCGAACAAAGTCAACTACATGAGAATTGAAATGAACCTCTCCTCCGTGCCCAATTACGCAGTTGCGCATGTTTTCAATTACACGGGGAAGTTTGTCGCTACCTATGTGGGCATGGGACTCTATCAAAATTGATGGGTCTGCTCCAAAGTGTACAAAAAGGTGGAGTATTTCCCTTATGTCTCCCTTCTTGGTTGAGCGGGTGTAGAGTTTTCCGTCAGAGAAGGTACCTGCGCCCCCCTCTCCAAAGCAGTAGTTGGAGTTGGGGTTCACTTTCTGCTCGCGGGAGAGTTTTGCCATGTCAAATTTGCGCTGGTGCACATCTTTTCCACGCTCAAGAATAATGGGCTTGAGGCCAAGCTGTACAAGTTTCAATGCTGCAAAAAGGCCTGCAGGGCCGCATCCTACAATAATTACAGGCTCAGCGTCATGAACATCTTTAAATTCTGCAAGTTTGTATGGCTCAATTGGTTCCATTCCTCTTAGCGCAACATTTACCCTATATCTGAATTTGATGTCACCACCTCGGGCATCCAAGGAGCGTTTTCTTACCTCGTGTGAGATTACTGCGCCCGGACGTGCCCTCAATGCCTTTTCACATGCGGCAACTATATCCTTGTCTGTAGGATTGAACTTTGCAGGAAATACAACTTCTACCTCTTTCATAAATTGCTGGTTAAAAGGGTGTATTGTGCCACCCGTTATTTCATGTCTGCTGCCCTTGAAATTGGGGCTGCATCTATTGGACATGTCATGCCAAGGCGGAATTTGCACAATCCGCTCATTGCAATCATTGCTGCGTTGTCTGTTGTGAACTTGAATTCAGGGATAAATGTTGTCCAGCCTCTCTTTACACCTTCATTGTATATTCTCTCCCTCAGACCGGAGTTTGCAGATACTCCACCTCCAATGGTAATCTGTTTGATTCCAGTCTCTTTTACTGCTTTAACAAGTTTGTCGAGAAGAATGTCAATGAGATGTTTCTGGAAGGATGCACATATATCGGCCTTGTTCTCCTCAATGAAGTTAGGGTTTTCCTTAAGCTGGTCTCTTAGGAAGTACAACAGTGATGTCTTTATTCCGCTGAAACTGTAGTCGAGTCCCTGGATATGGGGTTTGGAGAATTTGAAACGGTTAGCGTCACCCTCTTTTGCAAGCTTGTCAACTATTGGACCTCCGGGGTAGCCGAGTCCCATCATTTTGGCGCATTTGTCAAATGCCTCGCCTACGGCATCGTCTATAGTGTGTCCTATTACCTCAAAGTTAAGGTAATCAGTTACTTTTACTATCTGTGTATGTCCTCCGGAAACCAACAGTGAAAGGAATGGAAATTCTGGTGACCTGTTCTCCTTGCCCTCTTCTTTAAGGAAGTGCGAGAGGATGTGTCCCTGAAGGTGATTAACCTCAACAAGCGGTTTTCCGGTGGAGATAGAGAGTCCTTTGGCAAAGGATGTACCTACAAGAAGAGATCCCAAAAGTCCCGGTCCTCTGGTAAATGCAATGGCATCTATTTCATCCATTGTCACTCCAGCTTTTTTCAAAGCCTGGTCAACAACAGGGAGGATGTTCTGCTGGTGTGCACGTGATGCAAGCTCCGGAATGACGCCGCCATAATTTCTGTGAACTTCCTGGCTTGCCATTACGTTTGATAGGAGATATTCATCCCTGATTACTGCAGCGGATGTATCATCGCATGAAGACTCAATACCTAAAATTAAATAGCTCATAAAGATTTTAATATAATTGCAAATCTACTCAGTTTTTTTGATTAAATTTGCTATTTGGGTACATTAAAAGGTGATTTTTATCAAAAAGTTTATAAAAATATCGGTTGCTTTGTTTGCTCTGCTTGTTTCTCTACAGGTGGCTGCAATCATTTTTATACAGTTCCCAAAGGTTCAAACCTATCTGGTACAAAAGGGAGTTGCCAAAGTTTCCGGCAACATTAAAGGCGAAATTACTGTAGGCAAGGTTTATTATCTGTTTTTCAATAAACTTATTGTTAAGGATATTGCAATTGTTTCAAGAGAGTGTTCACCGTTGCTTGATTCGCTACAGGCAAACTGCGGTTATACTGATACTTTGCTTGCATGTAACAAACTGTCGGTAAATCTGGATGTTACAGATCTTCTTAAAGGAAAGTTCAAACTCAACAAGATTGTTGTTGACGGTGGAGAATTCAATCTGCAGACAGAGGAAAACAGAAGGTCAAATCTTGACAGGATTTTCAATATTCAGAAGAAGGAGAAGAAAGATACCTCCGGAACTCTTCCATCTTTACTTGCCAATACTGTAAAGGTGAAGAACTTCAAGTTTACAATGAAGAACCACACCCGGTACCGTTTTAAGGGTGAAAAAATAATCAATTTTGCAGATTTGGATGTCAATGACATCAATATAAACATCAGTGATGTCCATCTCAAGTCCGATACACTTTATGCTTTTATAAACAATATTCAGGGAACAGATAAAAGTGGTATGGCACTGGTGAATCTGCAGGGTAAGGCAAGGATCAGCGGTACTGAAGTCCTTATCAGCGATTTTTACCTGCAGGATAAATTTTCTACAATCAATTCAAGGTATTTCTACATGAAATATGACTCGCCAAAGGACTTGTCAGAGTTTACCCAGAAGGTAAAACTTGGTCTTGATATGAACGGGTCTTATTTGAATTTCAAGAGTATAGGAATGATTGCCCCTTCATTGGCCGGCAGTTCACTGGCTTTTCATATCAATGGAGCCATATCTGGTCCCGTACGTGACCTTTCAACCAAACGGCTGGTGGTAACTTCAGAAACGGGTGATTCCTTTCTTGAATTGGATGCCAGAGTTACGGGTCTTCCTTTTGCTGCCCGTACAATGGCCATTGCCACAATTCACAACAGTTCCACTACTTTCAGTGATATTGCAAATATTGTAGCATCAATCAATTCTACAAGAAAAAACAAGATTTTGGCCTCGTTGTCTCCAGGAACAGATTTCAGTTATAGAGGAACACTTACCGGTATGCTGACAGATTTTGTTATTGACGGAAAGGTGACTTCTCCTGTAGGCAGTTCAGATGTTGACCTTTTGTTCAGGGTTGAGGAGAAGAAGGGTTCACGGTTCAATGGTTTCATTGATTTGGACAATATGAATCTTGGACATATTTTGAATAAAGGAATATTGGGAGAGACTTCGGCAAGCGCTTCGTTGGATGTCCTGTTTAAGAGAAATGGTGGAATGGATTTGTCAATTGATTCCCTCAATGTAGACAATTTCATGTTCTACGGCTATAATTATTCACAAATTCAGGGAAAAGGGGTTTTTGAGGACGGAATCTTTACAGGTGAAATACTCTCAAATGACCCTAACTTCAAGTTTGCTTATAGTGGAATGGCTTCCTTGAAAGGATCTCCACTCAATGGCAGTGAGTATGATTTTTCAGCTGAACTGGCTTATGCCAATCTTGCTGCCTTGAATTTTGATATTGCCAACAATGTTTCTGAAATGGCCTTCTGTTCTCAGGTAAGACTATTGGCAAACAATGACAATGTAATTTCAGGCAATATCCTTTTGAATGATTTTCAGTTTAAGTCAGACAATGGACAGTACAAAGCCAATAGGATTCTCTTGAATCTGCTCAATTCAAGCAATGTACATACAGCCACGCTTGATGCTCCTTTTGCAAGGATGGAATATTCAGGACCGGTACCTGCCGACCTTTTTTTGAAGAAATTCACAGATCTTGCGGTTTTGTCAAGGGCAGACAATATGTTTGTGAGGGATACAAACGCTACCTACAAGTCTGGAATCTATAATTTTTCCCTAAAGACTTTTAATACCATGAACCTTCTCAACATTGCTTTCCCAGGATTGTATATTGAGGACGGTACAAGCATTAAAGTTTTTATAGATAGGGATGATAATCTTACCTGCTCATTGCTGTCGGGAAGATTGGCAATGAAATCACATTATTTGAAAGGGATTAATCTTGCCTTGAAAACTTCATCCGACACTACAGAAGCAACGATGTTCTCTGATGAAGTGCATTTGGCCGGAGTGACCATTGACAGTACTTCCATTGACATTTGTGCTGCAAATAATGTGTTGGATGCAGGATTTGCTTTCAAGAATGATTCTACGGAGAACAATAGTGCCAATATTCTTGCCAATGTGAGGTTTGGCAAAGGGAAAAATTTTGTTCTGGACCTTCTCAATGGATCAAATATAAGTCTTCAGGGTGAGAAATGGAATTTTACGCCTGCCCATATAGTTTATAATGACAGTACAATTGTTGTAAATGATTTCAATATTGTAAATGATGACCAGAAGTTCTCTTTGAGTGGTAATGTAAGCAAGTACAGTGCAGATACCCTTAATTTTGGTCTGGACAATTTCAATGTGGGAATTTTCAATCTTTTCCTCAGGCGATCTTTTGATATTCAAGGAAATTTTTCCGGAAATGGTGTTGTTTCAGACCTTTACAGAGCTCCTAAGTTATTCTTCAATATTGAAGGTTCAGATGTTTATGTATATGGAAACAGGGTTGGAAATCTAAAATTGATGAGCCGATGGAACGATTGGGACAAAGAACTTAACCTTTTTATCAAATCCAGTCTTGATGACAAGGTTACCCTCAACGCAAACGGCTTCTACAGGCCTGAGGATTCATTTTTGAACTTGAATGCATCATTGGAGGATTTGTCTGTGGCCTATTTTGAGCCCTTCCTTTCAGATATCATTTCCCGTTCTAGCGGAAGTATGTCGGGAGAACTGAAACTTTCAGGTCCTTTAAACAGACTTTCACTTACCGGTGAGGACTGCAGGTTTACCAATCTTAATTTCAAACTCAATTTTACTCAGGTGCCTTACACAATAAATGGACCGTTTGAACTGAATGAGAGGGGAATTTTCTTTGATGGTCTTCCTGTTACAGACAGGTTTGGATCTAAGGGATATATGAGCGGCAAATTCGGTTACAATTATTTTAAGGACCTTCATTTGGATACTAAAGTGACATTTGCAAATTTCCAGTGCCTGGATACCAAGGAAACCGATAATGAGTATTTTTATGGCCAAGCTTATGCAACCGGTTCTGTACATCTTAAGGGTCCTCTTGAGAAGCTCAATATTGACATTGATGTGGTTTCCAACAAGAAGACTTCAATTCATATACCTCTACAGAACTCAGCTACGGCTTCGCAAACCAATTTGCTTACTTTTGTTGAGCCTTTTAAGGTGCGTAAAGTTGATTTGTATGATTCATTGCAGACCCTCAAGACCAGTCTTGTCAATAAATCCACTGAATTGAGTGTTGATGTTGATGCCAGAGTAACGCCCGATGCTGAGGTTATGATTGAGATAGACAAAAGTGTGGGTGATGTAATCAGGGCGCGTGGTAACGGTGTTGTAGGTCTTGCAATCAACCCTTCCCGCGATATATTTGATTTATATGGAGATTACCACGTTACAGATGGAAGCTATAAGTTTGTGCTTGCAGGAATTGCTTCAAGGGATTTCCTTCTCCAGCCTGGAGGTACAATCAATTTTAATGGGGACATTACCAATACAACTTTGGACCTTGAGGCTGTATACACCACCAAATCAAGTATAAATGCACTTATATCAGATACCAGCAGTGTGTCTACAAGGCGAACAGTCAACTGTATCATTGGAATGAACGGCAAGATGATGAATCCCGAACTGAACTTTAAAATAGATATTCCCGATCTTGACCCTACTACCAAGATAAGGGTTGAAAGTGCATTCAATACTCAGGGCAAGATTCAGAAGCAGTTTATGGGTTTGCTTGTAACAGGCAATTTTCTTCCCGACGACCAGAGCGGCATTGCAAACAATTCCTCCATGTGGTATTCCAATGCCTCTGAGATGTTGAGCAACCAGATAAGCAATATTTTCCATCAGTTGGGTATCCCGGTAGACCTTGGTCTGGAGTATCAACCCGGAGAGAAAGGTACTACGGATATTTTTGATGTGGCAGTATCTACCCAGCTGTTCAACAATAGGGTAGTGATAAACGGAAATATTGGCAATGACCCTTATGCACACAGCGACAGGAGTGTTATAGGCAATCTTGATGTTCAGATAAAACTGGATAATTCCGGAAATGTACGCCTGGACCTTTTCTCCCATGCTGAGGACAAATACTCTGCCTATAACGATGCAGAAAACAGCCAGCGAAGCGGTGTGGGTATTGTTTACCAGAAAGAGTTCAACTCATTCAAGGATCTTTTCAGGGGAAAATCCAAAGCTCAGAAAGCTTATGAGAAACAGGAAAGGGCGAAACGTAAGGCTGCTGCAAAACTCCAATCAGAGTAGACATTTATGACGTCGTCCTAATGGGCACTTTATTAAAAAATCCCTGCGGGAGCAATTTCCTGCAGGGATTTCTGTCAATTGTCTATTGCAATATTAGTGGCAGCCGCCGCAACCGCATGAAGAGCAGTCTGAACCGCAGCTGTCGCCGCAAGAGTGCTGTACTTTCTCATTGAAAAGGCCGTTTGTAAGTTCAGTTTCGGTAGCCTCTCTGATAGCCTCAACTTTACCGGTAAAATGTAGTGCAGCACCAGCAAGAGGGTGGTTGAAGTTCATTACAACTGTATCTGCCTTAACCTCGTCAATTGCACCGTTAAGTCTGTTGCCCTCAGAGTCCATCATTGGAAGAACATTGCCAGGAGTAAGCAGACCGTCCTCAATCTTTCCGTCAATCTCAAAAAGTTTTTTAGGAAGCTCAACAATAGCATCTGGGTTTACTCTGCCGTATCCCTCATCCTCAGTAAGGGTGAACTCAAATGTATCACCAATTTTCTTGCCAGCAATGTACTCCTCAAATTTAGGAAGAAGGTATCCGGTACCAAAGATGAACATCATAGGTTTCTCTGCTGTTACTGTCTCAATCACATCGCCATCAACTTCCAAAGTATATGATAACGAAACAACTTTGTTTAGATTAATTTCCATATCTGTTTAATTTTTAATTGTTATTCTATTTTAAAGCATGCAAATTTGCTTCATTTTTTCCATTATTTCAAATTTTTACCCCTTACCGGCTTGCCGAATCTGGTAATTTTATATCCTATTGCAGCTATTGCCAAAGAAACAAATGGAGACAACAGGTTAAAGAAGCAGTAAGGCAGATACGCAAGGGTAGGGATTCCCAATACGCTGCTCTGCATGGCAGCACAGGAATTCCATGGAACCAGTACAGAGGTTACAGTTGCAGAATCTTCCAATGAGCGGCTCAACAGCTGCGGTTCATATCCCTCTTTCCTGTATATGTCTGCAAACATCTTGCCTGGAAGGATGATTGACATATACTGGTCTGAAAGGGTAAGATTGCTGATGATACATGTACCAAGTGTGCTTCCAACCAAAGATGTGTGACCTTTTATCATCTTAACCATCTTCTCAGTAATTGCATCAAGGTAACCACCGGCTTCCATTACACCGCCAAAGGCGCATACACACATGATAAGCCATACGGTATTGAGCATTCCGGCCATGCCGCTTGTAGATGCCAGCTCAGTAAGCATCGCACTTTCAGTTGTAATATCCAATGGCATGGACATTATTTTAAGCGGTGCATAGATGAGGGTTTGTATTGAATCTACGGCATATGGTGTTATCTGTGAAATGATCTGCGGCTGGACAAACACTGCAATGATTGAACTTACAATCGCAGATATGAACAGTGTGAGGAATGCCGGCATTTTCTTGTAGATCATAAAAATGGTTGCTGCAGGAATAAGCAGAAGCCAAAGGGAAACATTGAATGTATTCTCAATCATTGCGCACTCTGCTGCCACATCAAGGTTTGTTGTAGTTGGAATTGCAAATCCGGCTACTGCAAAAATCACTGCACAAATAATGACAGTAGGGATATTGGTAATGAGCATATACTTGATATGCTTGTACAAATCCACTCCTGAGATACTTGCAGCCAGGTTTGTTGTATCTGACAGAGGCGAAATTTTGTCTCCAAAATATGCTCCCGATATTATGGCACCAGCCAGCCAGCCGCTGTTGAATCCCATAATCTCACCGGCACTCAACATGGCAATTCCAATGGTACCTATGGTTGTCCATGAACTTCCCAAGATAAGGGAAATTATTGCTGTGAAAATGAATATCACCAACAGGAATATTGAAGGATTGATCATCTGCAGTCCATAATATATCAATGTTGGCACTACTCCCGACAGCATCCAGGCAGAGGTAAGTGCTCCAATTGAGAGCAGGATGAAGAATACTCCACCGGATTTGCTGAAGTTGTCGGCAATGCCGGCCTCTATTTTCTCCCAACTGATGCCAAGTCTTGTCATTGCAATGAGCGCACCGGTAAGTGCACCGCCCAAAAGTGCAATTTGTGACGGGCCGCTTGTAAGTTCATCTCCAAAAAGTACAGATCCTATTACAATGAGTGCTACCAGCACAACCATTGGCAGCAGTGATAATATTAAAGAAGGTCTTTTCATATTATATTCCTGTAAAATCAACATTTTCAAATGCAAGTGAAGGTATAAGCCATCTTGAACATGTTCTGGCATCGTTACCCACCAATGCAATATTATTCCACAAAGATACTATATTGCCGGTAATGTTCATTTCCCTTACCGGAAATAAAATCTCGCCGTTCTCAAAATAAAATCCCTCAATTCCGTATGAGAAATCTCCGGTTAGTCCGTTGCAGTTGCCACCGTTGAATCCGGTTACCAGTACACCTTTGCCCATTATTTTTATCATATCCTTATAGGTGAGGTTTCTGTGCTCAGGTGCAAACTCATCCAGTGAAAAATATGGAACAGAAGCGCTCTCAACGGTTGGATCGCACTCCATTTTGTTTGCTGAGTATGTATTTATATAGTATGTTTGCACCACTCCATTGCGAATGATGTCCATGGGTTTTGTTGCAAGGCCGTCACCATCAAAGTATCGGCTGCCGCTCATCCCTTTCCAATGGGGGTTATCAAGCAATGTCATCTTATCCGAGAATACTTTCTCTCCCTTTTTATTCATAAGGAATGAGTTCCTCTGCTGGATGTTGCTACCGTTCAGGGCCTGGAAAATAGGGGAAATAAGCCTGCTTGCACTGGAGTTGTCTACTATCATGTTCATCTTCCCGCCCTCAAGCTCCTTGGGGTTGAGTTTGGCAAGAGCCCTTTCCAAAGCTTTCTCCCCACAACCTTTATAAGAGAAATCTTTGTAATGGAGCGCGGATTCGTACCACCATCCTTCACTTCTGGCTTTTCCTCTCCCTTTAACCGAGCACTCTGCACTTACTGTAAAGTTGCTTTGCAGCATATCACCCTCAAAGCCCTGTGAATCTATCATATACTGGTATTCAAGCATGTCTCCGTATTCTGTGTTCACAGATACAATTTTCTTGTTTTTACCATATATCTCCTCCATTACCTCAAAAGCAATCTCCTTTTTCCTCTGAGGGGCCATCTCAAGAATGTACGGATCATATTGGTCAAGATTGTCCTCCTGCCCGCTCCAGCACAGTTCCTTTGGAGGAAGTGCTCGGGCACTGTCGGGAGTTAGATAGTCATTTGTGGCCATTGCCTGTTTTATAAAAAGTTCAAGTTCTTCTTTGTTCAGGCGGTTTGTTGAGTAGGCACCGTAACGGCCGTTGGATATTATCTGTATGTAAAGGTTGCGGTCGTTGGCATTCTGCAGGTTCTCCAGTTTGCCGTCCAATGCAGAGAATGAGTTCTGTATGCCAAAGTTCATGGTAATGCGGCAAGCCTGGGCTCCCAGTTTCATTACTGTATCAAGGGCCCTCTGTGCTGCCTCTATCTCAAACGAGTTGTCTATTTTGTTTGTTCTCATGCTAGTTGCTTCCTCCTACAGTCAGTTTTTTTACAAGAATGCTTGGCATGCCGCATGAAACGGGTACATATTGCCCTTTTCCGCAAGTCCAGGTTGCATTTTCCATTCTTGAGTTGTTTGCTACAGCAATAATGTCTTCCAGTGCTTTAGGACCGTTTCCAATAATGTTCACATCCTTGATTGGCTGTGTTAGTTTTCCCTTTTCTATAAGGTATCCGCTCTTTACAAAAAACGTGAAGTCCCCTTCGCCAATCTGCACCTGTCCGTTACTGAAGTTGTCTACATAGATACCTTTTTTTACCTGTGAAATCAGTTCTTCTTCTGTGCAGTTGCCGTTCTCCATATAGGTTGCCCTCATGCGGGGAATTGGCATATATCTGAAAGATTCCCTGCGGCCATTTCCGGTAGGGGATACTCCATAGAATTTGGCGCTTATGCGGTCGTGAAGGTACGAATTGAGAATTCCGTCCTTAACAAGATAAGTTTTCTGGCCGGGGATTCCTTCATCATCAAAGTTGCAGCTTCCACGGTTAGCTTTTAGCGTACCGTCATCTACAATGTTTATGTTGCTGTTGCAAACCTGCTGTCCCATCATGTCAGAGAAGATGGATGTCCCTTTTCTGTTGAAATCTGCCTCAAATGCGTGTCCTACAGCCTCATGCAACAGGATTCCGCTTCCACCTGCACCCATTACAACCGGCATTGCACCGCCTTTTGGCTGTGACGCCTCAAACAGGAATGCTGTCTTGGATGTAACCTCAGAGGCTATCTCCTCCATCAGCTCCTCAGTAAGCATCTCAAAACCCATTCTGAAGCTCCTTGAAACTCCAGAGGTTTCACTTCTCCCATTGCCGTCTTCCATAACACAGTTGGCCACTACATTTATCATTGGACGCTCATCTGTATAAGCTTCTCCATTTGAGTTGTAGAACAGCACAAGTGTGTTGGAGTCTGCAATCTTTCCTATCACTTTTACAGTCTTGTTGTCCTTGGAGAAAATCTTCTCATTAAGCATCTGCAGATAAGGAATCTTGTAATCAATATTGGTCTCTTCCCAGTTCTTCCCTATAGGGTACAGGTTGTCCCCTCCAAGGATCTTTGTCTGGGGAGTTATATTTACAGTTGCGTTCTTTTCATCTGCAATCTGTGCCGCAGTAAGAGCCGCTTTCTTCATAAGTGGCATGGTGGTTATCTCTGAATAGGCATATCCGGTTTTCTCACCTTTCACAACCCTTATGCCAACACCATAATCTATATGTGTTCCGGCAGCATTTACCTCACCGTCCCTGAGCGTAACCTCGTTGATTACCGAGTGCTCAAAGAAAAGGTCGGCATATTCACCCCCTTTTGAAAGTGCTGTAGAAATGAGCTCCCTCAGGTTCTCCTCAGTAACCCCAAAGAAACTCATGTATTTTTTGAAATTATGCATTGTCCTTATAGTTATTTTGCCCACTGGGACAATGTCCTAATGGGCAAAAAATAAAAATTACTCTACCTTTTTAAGAAGAATCTGGTCTACAAGTTCTCCCTGCTGTGCAGTATATGTGTAACTGATTTTTTTGCCTCCTTTATGGCTGATCTGGCCAACTTTTACCCACTCGTTCTCACCTTCGTTGCTCTTCTTCTGGTTTTCTCCTACAGCCCATTTGTATACTTCATATTTGCCGGCAGGAATCTCTACACCCTCTTTTCTGCCGTTGAAAGTATATTTAACTTTAACGTTTTTGCCTGTAGCTTTAAGGTAGCTGCTGCCAAAGTAGAATTTGCTGTGGTCTGTCATTGTTTCAAAGCCACCTTTCTTTGCCGGTTCACCAATTAAAATTCTGTATGGTGCACCCTCCTGAAGGTAGTCTCCAAGTGCAAGTACGTTATAGTCTGCAAACTTCTGCAAGTTCTCAACCGATACCCACTCGCCGGCTTTGTTCTGGCTGTAGTATGTGTATGGTGTTTCAAATGTTACAGCAAGGGTATTCTCTCCGCTGTTGTTCCAGAACCATCCCTCGCAATATCTGCTGCCCATCTTTGAGAAACAAAGGTCGCCTTTGGCAAAGTAAGGGTTGTCGTTGATGGTAAGGTTTGCAAGGAGCATAAGGTCTTTGTAGAACTTGTCTGATGAAGTCTCAGCAGTGTGTACCCAATAAGTTGCCTGGTGCATGCTCTGTGAGTGCATGTTGAGGAATACATCAACCCCTTTTTCTTTCAATAGGGTTTGAAGGAATGCCCTCATATTTTTTACCTCTTTGGTAGTAACCTCTTCCGGGTCATCCCAGTTCACCTCCATGTTCACTCCGCTGGAGTTTGAGCGGCTGTTGCCCTCTACTACACCGTCGGGATTAGTGAAAGGCAGAATGTAGAATTCTACGTTTTCTCTCAATGCATTGGCATAAGGGGTGTCTGATGCAAGAACATCAATCATCCTCTCAAGGTGCCATGTGCCAGGAGTCTCGCTGGTATGTACACGGCCATGGATGTAGACAACTTTTTTGTCCTCCTTGCCGTTACGGTTGGTGATTTTCAATAGTGGCATGTTTCTGCCGTGCTCACTGGTACCTACAGTGCTCAAGTCTACCCAAGGGTTCTTTACCCACTCCTGAATCTTGCCAAGAAGACGGGTGTAAGTATATGGAACATAATAAGCTATATATACTTTGTCCTGGTTGTATTTCTTAATGATTGTCTTTTCATCTGGAGACTCTGTCTCTGAGAATCGTATCCAATTCTTGTTGTCGTAGCTGTAGAATGGCCTTCTGGCATCAGAGTTCTTTACATTGAGGATAACCTCTTTGTCTTTTACACCTTCCATGCAGAAATAGTACCATCTTGCACTTGGTGCAAGGTTAGGGCGGGCCGGATTGGCCGGGTCAAAACGGCTGTAGAAATTGTAGGTTACGGTCTCTGTTCCGTTTTTGGTTTCCTGTGATACAAGTTCAACTTTTTCCATTGATCCGCACTCAAAATCTGCAGAAAACTTTATCTGCGCACTTGCGGTTACAGCAGCAAACAGGGCTGCAATTAAAAACACTCTTTTCATATCTTTTATTTATTATTTGCAATTGTGGCTGCATAGGCAAACAGGGCAAAATCCCCCATGCATGGGTCGCCAGGGAATGCCTTATGCAAGAATTCATTGATTTCCAGTGCTGTTGTGATATCTGCCCCTTTCCTGGATGTAATGCCCATATTCAGAGCACTGCGGTGCACGTGTACATCCAACGGAATCACAAGTGAGGCAGGTGTGGTGTTTTTCCATAATCCCAGGTCAACTATGCCGTCGTTGCGCACCATCCACCTGCGGAGCATGTGGATTTTCTTGTTGGCGGCTTTATGGTCACTTTTCTGGCCGTATACTTTAACACGAAATTCGTCGGGAGTAAGAATCTCTAATGTTTCATTCTTAAGATAAAATTCCCTCAATCTGCCGCAGATTGCTGCAAAGTCACTCCATTTGATTGTGCGGTGGAGACTTCTGTCTTCATCCCGATAGTTTCCGGCCATTACATAATTGAACGGTTCCCAGTTCATTTCATCAAATGCACGCTTGCAGTCGCGTACAATCATATCCCTGCGCCCCCAAGCAAGATGTGCAGCAATCACCGCCGCAATCTCCACATCCTTAAGGGTATATCTTCTTCCCGACAGGTTTCCCCCTTCTCCTCCGAGTTCTGGAATGCCTCCTTTACCCTCCATCATTCTGGCAAAATGCTTTGGAAAGATGATGGGATCCCCTGAAAAAAATTCCTCTTTGTTATATTGTTGCGCCAATTGGCGTATGATATTGAGCTTTTGTTCCATATGATGGCAAAGATACTCAAAAATCCCCTATGTACCTTATTATATAATATCTCTGTAGCTTTAATTTGTGTTTCTTTTTAAAATAATTTTGTATCTGTTTTTGAGATTTATTAAATTTGATACTTTAAAATCACTTAAAAACTATTGTTATGAAAAAGACACTTAGAAATTCAGCTTTGCTGCTTGCTGCAGCGTTCATGATGTCATCATGTATCGGTTCATTCCAGTTGACAAACAAAGTAAAAGATTGGAACGAGAGTCTTGGAGACAAATTCATCAATGAGATTGTATTTCTTGCATTCCATATTGTTCCTGTATATGAGATCTGTATGTTTGCAGACGGCGTAGTGTTCAACTCAGTTGAGTTCTGGACTGGTGAGAGACTTGTTGCAAGCGCAGGTGAGAGACAGATGATCAGAAACAGCTTTGGTAAAGATGTTGAGATTAAAACCCTTAAAGACGGTTACATGTTCTCAGACGGCAACTCTTCAATGAAAGTTCTTTATGATTCAGCAAACAAAACATGGAGAGTAGAGGCTGGTGAGAATTCTTCAGACCTTATCAAATTTGTAGACGACAACAATGCACAGTTGTTCCTCGCAAATGGTGATATTATGGATGTAACTCTTGATGCAGAGGGTATTGAGATGGCTAAAGCTCATATTGCAAATACTTTGAGCAAATAATTGTAGCATTTTCTTTGATATAGAGGGTAACCCTTGAGGGTTATCCTCTTTTTTCTTTCTGCGGTTGTACTTTCTCCTGGATTTGTGGTGTTTTTCAGGACATTTTTCCTTTGTGTGTGCAATTTCTCCCGGAATAGTTGTGTTTCCCCGGACATTTGCCCTCCACGGCTGTAAAAAAAAGAGGAACCATTACTGATTCCTCCTTTTGTACCTTGTGTTACAAGATTATTTCTTTTTGTAACGGCTGTAGAACTTGTCAACTCTACCTGCAGTGTCAACCAATTTCATCTTACCAGTGTAGAATGGGTGAGATGTGTTTGAAATCTCCATTTTCATTACTGGGTAAGTTACACCGTCAATCTCAATTGTCTCTTTAGTGTTTACACATGAACGTGTAATAAATACGTGGTCGTTTGACATATCCTTGAAAGCTACAAGGCGGTAGCTCTCGGGATGAATACCTTGTTTCATTTCTTTAAAATTTTAATTGTTAGTTTTTCAGCGCGCAAATGTAAGCATTCAATTTGTGAATACCAAAATTTTAGGACCCAAATTCAAAAAAAATCACTACTCCCTGTTTGCAAACTTTGCAAGAAGCTTCAAAATCTCCAAATACAGCCATACAAGGGTAACTGTAAGTCCAAATGCACCGTACCACTCCATATATTTTGGAGCCCCTGCAGCAGATGCTTGATTAATGAACTCAAAGTCCATAAGAAGGCTGAATGCAGCAATAGCTACAATTACAATGCTGATACCAATGCTTAGCGGGCTGCTGTTGTGAAGCATTGCAAGATTTACTCCAAACAATGAAAGAAGCCAGCTTCCAAGATAGAATACCAAAATTGAAATCAAAGCTATATGAAGCACTTTCATAAACGTGCTGTTCACTTTTACAAGTCCACCTCTGTAAACGGTAAACATCACAATTGCGGTTACCATTGTTAGGGCTACTGCGTTGATTACTATGTTTGGTGCAGTAAGTGCAAACTGCTCATTGAATACTGCCGAAATTCCACCAAGAGCAAGACCTTCACCTGCAGCGTAAATAGGGCCAAGGAAGGGAGCTGTCTTGGGCTTGAATGAGATGATCATTGCCAAAACAAATGCTCCTAGCACACCGCCAATCATCCAAGGAAAAATTGACTGGGGATTTACTGCATTATAATAAAGTTTCCATGTATATGCAGCGCCTGCAACCACCATAAGGAGCATAAGCAATGTTTTTGTTGCAGTTCCCCCAACAGTCATCACATCAGACTGCGAATATGAAAAACTCTGTTTTCTGAAAATGTTTTCGTTCAATACCGGATTTGCCATAATTTTAAATGTTTATTTCCGCGTCAGGCGGGTTAATCTTTAATTGTCGGGAAGAAGAAATTATTTGATTCTGAACAACTGTTCCTCCTCATACAGCAATGCTTTTTTGGCTTTGCGTATCCATTTCTGCTCCTCAACTTTTATATGCTCTTTAATATCGTGCCAATCTCCATTTCCTGCCACATAGTCAACCAGAACTTTGTCTCCAAGGAGCAATTCTATGGCTGTTTTGTCATTTCCGGCCTCATATTTGCCGGGGCGGAACTCGAATTCTGCACAATTGTCATGCATAAACCTTATAACGCGCAAATTGTGTGCCAGTGCATGGTACTGCATATTTGGGTTAGGGAGGAACTGGAAGCCGAAGCAGCACTCATCCTTCCATTTGTGGAATGTAGGGATAAACCGCATCCATCTCACAAACACACCCTCATCATACAATGGAGATTTTGGATCATTCCAACCTTGCAACCCATTCTCTTTGCAGTATCCCGACAATTCTTCCATATAAGGTGCGCCAAACATCTCAAACGGACGGGTAGTTCCCCTCCCTTCGCTCACATTTGTGCCCTCCCAAAGGCACTGACCGCTGTAGAAATGAGCAGTGAAAAGGCCCGGGAAGTTTGGAGAAGGGGGGATGCTCCATGGCATGAGGTCTTTGTTTACTGCAGATGCCTTGTATGAAATGATATGCAACGGGAATTTTGCATTTATCTCATTGTAAAGCATATATGCTATCTCTCCAAATGTAAGTCCGTGACGGTGTACAATTCCCTCTATTCCAATGAATGAACTGTAGCCAGGTTTGAGGGCAGTTCCTTCCACTTGCCTTCCTGCCGGGTTTATCCTGTCAATAATATAAACCGGAAGGTCCATCTCGTTAGCTTTAAGTACCTTGAAAAGGTTGAACAGAGTACTCAAGTAAGTATAGTATCTGCATCCTACATCCTGCAATTCAACTATGAGGGCATCAATCTCCTGAAGATCCTTGAGGCTTGCAGCCAATGATTCCTCCTTGCTGCCATACAATGAAATGAACTCAACTCCCTCAAGCAGTTTGTTGTAGCCGTCTCCGCTGTTCAATTTTACCTGGTCCTGAAGCTCTCCAAACAGACCATGCTCCGGCATGAACACTTTTGTAAGCTTGCCCATTTTTGCAACACTCTCAAACAGGTACTCCCCACGCTCCGGATTCCACGCTGTCTGATTGCACAGCACTCCCAATTTGCCTCTCTTAAGCACCAGATCCGGTTGCTCAAAAAACGATGTTGTTCTGAATGAAAACATATTATAATCTCCTTATTTTTCTATTGCTCCACATTCAACAAGTTTGTTGATCCAACTTTGAGAATCCTTACTTGCCAAATCTGTATCAATTCCATATCTCTGCTGCAAAAATTCTGCCGCATCTTCAGCAGTAAATTCCTTGTTGCAGAAATTCTCCCACAGTGCTGCCGCACTCTCATTGAATGATATTATCTTTGTCATCTCCACGCCGTGAGTCCCCTGTTTTACAACCACTTTCTCACCGGCTATCTCCCTTAAAATATAATTGCTGCTTAATTTCATAGTGCTTTTGTTTTGTTGCAAAGATAATCAACATTTTTGTTACGTCGTCTTTTTGTACAATTGCCTGAATATAAGATCTTTAATTTTCGCAAGTTTAGATTGTTTTTGATTATCTATTTTGTAATTATTTGATAGTTAAATAATTGTACAAAAAGACAACGTTACTTAAAGTTTATTTGCAAAATCATGTTTTATTTACATATCTTTGCAATGCAAACGGAGCCGCAAACAATTTTTCATTGTTGGCGGTGAAAAGGGAATCCGGTGAAAATCCGGAACAATACCAGTTGCTGTAAGTACTATCCACGTTGGAACATGTTGGCTGTACTCTTTGCCACTGATCTTTAAGATTGGGAAGGCGCAGCCAAAGAACGAGTCAGAAGACCTGCCTTTGCATTTTAGATTCTTGCCTGCTGGAATACAGGTCATAATCATACAAAACCATTACACAAAACGTATCAGACATTTGCATTGTATGCTCCACTTATGGGCATTCTCTTTTGCATGCTGTACGGATTGCTGTAATATCCTGCAAATTACACAAATGATTATGGCATTGGATGCCAACGATTTAATCCAGAAAAGGAATTTATGGAAATTCCTTAAAATGGTTCAGGTTCAGAACAGGCCTGTATATAAGATTCTGGCTGGGGTACCAACCTCTGTCATTTGGATTGATATACTTGAACGAGATACCAATAAGACAATTCAGGTCCTGTCCATATCTGAATTCATAGAACAGCTTCACACACTTCCCACCAAAGGGGCAGTCTACAGAATCAATCTGAGAACATATTCTCTTCCCAGCGAAGAATATGACATATCCGCAGGGGAGTCTCTTTTTACAGCATCCTGCAGGGAGCAGCTTACATTGCAGATTCTCCCATCCATGCTTTTTTACCTCTGCTATCAGAAAGTAAAAGCCAGGGCTCCAAATTTTCTTGAATGCATGGAAGATATAAAAAAATACAAACTCACCCGCAAGGATATGGAACGCTTGACTCCATACATCAGCGAGTGCAACAAACTACTCATAGACAAACTTTAACCTTAAATTCTGATATTATGGAAAAATTGGATTACTCGGCACCTCAGGTGCAAATTATTGAAATTGAAGTGGAAGCCGGCTTTGCCGTATCACAGCAGGAACCTTCACCATGGGAGGATATGTAGAATTATCAACTAAAAATTCAATCAGTTATGAGAAAATCAATATTGGCTATAATAGGTGCAATAACATTAATAGCATGTGACAAAGAGAACAATATGTTCCTCACTCCAGAAGATACATTTATAGTAAAAGGATACAGCAATATCATTGAAACCAAAACAGCATTCGGTACACCAAGCGATACTGAAATCCCCTACAAATGGACAAAAGATGACTTCATATGGTTGGGCAATAACAAGAGTAACACCATTGCTGAAGACTGCACACTTGCAAACTTCCAGTTTAAAGGCGGTACTGCCATAGTTGGTACAGGACATGTCTTTTACAATATGACCGGTGAGGCCAAGACAGCCAAAGTCCTTGCAAGCCAGACTGCAGACGGTAACCTTGGCAATGACGGTGACTTTGGATATGCTGTACTTGACGAGTACAATTCATTCTACCTCTCACACAAGACATCATATTTGTGGTTCAATACC
Source organism: Candidatus Egerieisoma sp. (assembly GCA_045659725.1). Classification (GTDB taxonomy): domain Bacteria; phylum Bacteroidota; class Bacteroidia; order Bacteroidales; family UBA932; genus Egerieousia. The sequence goes on along the minus strand of JAZRCK010000001.1, from coordinate 7,707 downwards.
ACAAGCAAAGATGCTGATATGCCAAAACTGCTGTCAATCAGCCTTAAAACAGAAGGTGTTGCTATAGCCGGCGAAAGAGTATTCAATTTCAGCATTGGCGAATGGGAAGACGCCGTAACAAACGGCAGCCCGGAAATTGTTCTAGCATTTGATGGCGGTTGTCAGTTGCAGGAATCAAACTCCGGAGTTATGGCTGCAATGGTAATGTTGCCGGCAGAGGTTGCAGGTACTGCACTCACTGTAACATACAATTTTGAGGATGGAAGTCATTACACCCAGAATTTGAATCCTACAAAAGATTTCACTCAGGGTAAAACACTCAGGGTTTCACAAGAGATCAACAAGTCAGACCTTGTTACTCCTGAACCCGAGCTTGATTATGTGTTGAGAGTACTCACTTTTGAGGATAACGATGCAAGGTTTGAACCGTATACTCTTGATTACGCAGGAGTTGATATTGAAACATGGAGTGATCTTATAGATAATCCACAATATATGGGTCCACTCACTTATGGAGATTGTATGTCTGCAGCATACCAATGGTATGATGAGGGAAATACTGAATTGTTCCATATTTTTCCCGACAACTACGCATATTGTTTCTGGGGCGGAGGTCATGCCATTTCAAACTATTGGGGTGCAGGTTGGACAGATGAGGACAGAAATACCCATATTGCAAAATACTACGGTGATGATTACGTAGAAAACAATGCTGGCAATGATGCAGCATTAGGTTGGTTCAACCTTCAAATGATGGTACCTGTAAAAGCACATTCAGGAGACAACTTTGCAGTACACTACGGTTACAAGGATTTCTTTACATATATTGAAAATCTCCCTGAAATATCATTTGCCGATGGCGAGAAACGTGTGATTGACCACATGTGGGTAACCAACACCAACTATACACTTAACCAGTTGTACAACGGTGTGAAGAGTGAACAAGGCAACACTTTCGGCGGCAACTGGACAGGATTGACAGAGAGTGCATGGATGAAGATTGTTGCACAGGGATTTGATGATGTTGATGCTGATGCTTATGCAGAACCTGTGAGTGAGGTTGAGTTCTATCTTGTAAAAGGTGAGAATGTTGTAACTGATTGGCAGAAATGGGATTTGTCGGGATTAGGAGAAGTAGCAAAAGTCAGGTTCAATTTCCTTTATTCTGATGAGATGGGTGGAAGATATGGCTTTACAATTCCTGGCTATTTTGCTTATGATGATGTGGCTGTGAGATTTCCTAAAGAATAGAGTATGAGAAAACTTCTTAAATTTTTGTTTTTATATATGATGGCTGTGGTTACATCGTCTTGTAATGTAGACGATGTAATCACTACATCTTTACCCCCAGAGATAATTTTAGACAGTGAAACAGGAATATACACTGTAAAAACGGGGCGAGAAATTGTAATAGCACCTTCCTATAAAAATGCAGAAGGAGCAGATTATCTTTGGACAATGGAAGGAGAAGTGCTAGGCACTTCCCCCTCTTTGCGTTTTATGAACGATGTTACCGGTGAGTATTTCATTAACTTGGAGGTTACTGCAGAAGGTGGAACTGCCAAAGATGAGATAAGGGTTGATGTAATTGACCTTGAGATACCAACAGTTACTATAGCTGGCAGCAGACAGCAGACTGTAGCAACTGGTACAACCATTACTTTTTCTGCAGCTGTGAAATCAACATCACTTGAAACAGGGATAGTATGGAAAGTAAATGGAACTCAGTCTGGTACAGATAATGAATTTACATTTAAAGCTTCTGCACCTGGCAAATACACCATTACTGCAACTGCAACAAATGATGACGGAACCCATACGGATAAAATTGAGTTGGATGTACTTGATCCCGACGATATGCCGTTCAATTGGGAATTTGCAAAATACACATATCATACAGTTGCCGGCAGGAAGCTGCTTATTGCACCAACTTCTGTAAGCGATGACCAATCAATTGAATACTTGTGGAAAACAGTTGGAAATGAGGGTGATTCCAGCACAACCTCCAGATTTGTATTTGTTGCGGAGAATCCAGGAGAATATAGGATAAATGCTTCTGCCACTGCCTATAAAGGTGATAACAAGGTAATGTTAAACCATGAGTTTGTTGTTACAGTTTACGAGGAAAACAAATTCTTCAGATCTGTTGCAGTTACCTCAAAATCTGACTGGAACAAAGTGTATGAGTATACACCGGCTCCAGGACAGTTTATTAATGAACTCAAGACAGGAGGATTTGACAACACCCAGACAATACCTGAGGCTGCAATTGCATATGCAGAGAAAAGGATGTCTGAAAAGGACTCTAAAGGTAACCCATATCCTAACTGGGTTTCATTGGGCGGCTTTGGAGGATACATTATTGTGGGATTTGACCATAGCATTGAGAACAAAGGAGATTATGATTTTGGCATCCTCGGCAACTCATTCAACGGTTCGTCTGAGCCCGGAATAGTATGGGTAATGCAGGATGAGAACGGTAATGGTCTTCCCGACGATACCTGGTATGAGCTTGCCGGATCAGAAACCGGTAAGGATGAGACAATACAGGATTATTCAGTTACCTATTACCGTCCAAGTGGCCCGAATATGCCGGTACAGTGGTCAGATAACAAAGGCAATAGGGGAGAGATTGATTATCTGAAGCAGTTCCACAGGCAGGAATACTATTATCCTCTATGGATTAAAGAGGACAGTTATACCCTTACTGGCACTTGTCTTAAAGCAACCAACTATGATGCATCAGGTAATGGTTCCTATTGGGTAAATCCTCATTATGATTGGGGATATGCAGACAACTGGAGCCCGATTGACCGCCTTACAAACGAGGAAAATGCCAACGCTGATGCCAATGCAAACTATTTCAAAATCTCCAACGCAATAGATTTTGAGTGCAAGCCGGTGGACCTCAAATTTATTGATTTTGTAAAGGTACAGGTTGGCGTAAATACCAAGAGCGGATGGCTTGGTGAAGTTTCTACGGAGGTGTTCGGATTCTTTGATTATAATATGAAGAAATAGAATGGTTAAGAATATAATTAAGTTGGTTCTTCTTTCCTTTATCCTGCTCATGCCATCGTGCATGGAGTGGGATTATGGATTGGAGGAGAGTTTTGACATGTCTTCGTCGGGAGAAGGACTGTTCATTTGCAATGAAGGGAATTTCCAGTATGGAAATGCTACGTTGTCTTATTATGATCCTCAGAGTAAAGTTGTGCAGAATGAAGTGTTCTACCGTTCCAATGCCATGAAGTTGGGGGATGTTTGCCAGAGTATGGTTATCAGGGATGGTATCGGTTGGGTTGTGGTGAACAATTCACATGTGATTTTTGCAATTGACATCAATACTTTTAAAGAGGTTGGCCGCATTACAAATCTCACTTCTCCACGTTATATCCATTTTCTCTCTGATGAGAAGGCTTATGTGACTCAGATATGGGACAATAGAATTTTCATTGTAAACCCTAAAAAGCTTGAGATTACCGGTTATATTGATGTTCCAAATATGACAATGGAGAGCGGTTCTACAGAGCAGATGGTGCAGTATGGCAAGTATGTTTATGTTAACTGCTGGTCTTATCAGAACCGTATCCTAAAGATTGATACTGAGACTGATAAGGTTGTTGATCAGCTCACTGTGGGTATCCAGCCTACTTCCTTGGTAATGGATTGCAACAATAAGTTGTGGACTGTTACTGATGGTGGTTATGAGGGCTCTCCTTATGGCCATGAGGCACCTTCACTTTACAGGATAGATGCTGAAACATTCAAGGTGGAAAAACAGTATAAGTTTGATTTTGGCGACTGGCCGTCGGAGGTGCAGCTCAATGGTACAAAGGATAAGATCTACTGGTTGAATGATGATGTTTGGGAGATGGATGTTACAGCAGACAGAGTGCCTTTGAGACCATTCCTTCCTTATAATGGAACCCTCTACTATGGTCTTACTGTATGTCCGCACACTGGTGATGTGTATGTCGCTGATGCCATTGATTATGTTCAGCAAGGAAAAGTTTATAGATATTCCAAGGATAAGGTTCTGTTGGATGAGTTTTATGTTGGTATTATTCCAGGAGCTTTCTGCTGGAAATAATACTGCAGGGAATAATGTGTTAATGGTATGAAAAAATATATATTGTTTTTAGCTATCTCTTTATTATGCCATTCTTTGTTGAATGCCCAAAAGGTTCCATCCAAGGAGTGGTCTACCAAAGGTTTCAGCTTAAAGGAGATTACAGTGTACGGTGAACGTCCTATGAAGGAGATTGGCGCCCAGCTTACAAAGTTTGACTCAGTAGTATTGAAGGAGAACATTGCATTGTCTATGGCTGATGTAATTACATTCAATTCTCCAATTTTTGTAAAAAGCTACGGAAGGGCCACTTTATCTACTGTTTCATTCAGGGGTACTTCTCCTTCACATACTCAAGTCACTTGGAACGGTATGAAAATTAACAATCCAATGCTTGGTATGACTGACTTTTCAATGATTCCATCATATTTTATTGATGATGCTTCCCTCCTTCATGGAACCTCTTCTGTAAATGAGACTGGAGGAGGTTTGGGTGGAGCTGTTAAAATGTCTACTGTTCCAGCGCAAAATGAAGGTTTTGACGTTCAATATGTTCAGGGTATTGGATCTTTCAAAACTTTTGATGAGTTTGTGCGATTGACTTATGGCAGTGACAAGTGGCAGATTTCTACCCGCGCAGTGCTGTCTTCTTCTCCTAATGAGTATGAGTATAAGAACCATGATAAGAAGGAGAATATCTATGACGAGGATATGAATATTGTAGGACAATATTATCCTGTTGAAAATAACAGGAGCGGTTCGTATAAAGATTTTCACTTTCTTCAGGAGGTATATTACAATACTGGCAAGGGAGACCGATTAGGTTTCAATGCCTGGTATATAAACTCCAATCGTGAACTTCCAATGCTTACTACAGATTATGGTGAGGAGATGGATTTTGATAACCGCCAGCGTGAACACACTTTCCGAAGTATCCTTTCATGGGACCATTTCCGTTCAAATTGGAAGTTATCTGCAAAAGGAGGATATATAAATACTTGGATGGCTTATGACTATAAAAGAGATGTTGGAAATGGTAATATGGCCCATATGACCAGATCAAGAAGTAAAATCAACACATTTTATGGTCAGGCCGAAGGTGAGTATTTTATAGGGAAGAAATGGCTATTTACAGCAAATGTGGCGGCACATCAACATTTTGTTGAGAGTCAGGACAAAAATATCATTCTACAGGAAGGTGGAAAGGGAATTGTAGGATACAATAAGGCACGTGTGGAACTTTCAAGTTCTGTTTCAGCAAAATATCGTCCAACAGATAATATAGGATTGTCTTTTGTATTGCGTGAAGATATGTATGGAGAAGATTTTACACCTCTTATTCCAGCATTTTTTATTGATGGCGTAATTTCTAAAAAGGGAAATATAACAGCCAAAGCTTCAGTTTCAAGGAATTTCCGTTTCCCTACACTTAATGACCTTTACTTTTTGCCGGGTGGTAATCCTAATCTTAAGAAGGAGAGCGGTATTACTTATGATGCTGGTTTTTCATTTGCTTTTGCCAAAGAAGAAAAGTACAATCTCCAAGGTTCTGTAAACTGGTTTGATTCATACATTAATGATTGGATCTTATGGCTTCCAACAACCAAAGGTTTTTTCTCTCCAAAGAATATAAAGGATGTACATGCATATGGCATTGAGGTCCAGACTGATTTCTCTGCACTAATTACCAAAAATCTAAAGTTGGACCTTGATGCCACATATTCATGGACGCCATCTATAAATGAAGGCGAGCCTATTTCCTCTGCAGACCAGTCGGTAGGCAAACAATTGCCTTATGTACCTGAACATTCTGCTACTGTTACAGGACGATTATCTTGGAATACCTGGTCATTTATGTATAAATGGTGTTATTATAGTGAGCGCTTTACAATGTCGAGCAATGACATTTCCCTTACCGGAAGGCTGCCGGAATATTATATGAACAATATAACCATAGAAAAAGGGGTTTCATTCAAGTTTGCTGATATCTCAATCAAAGGATCGGTAAACAACCTCTTTGATGAGGAGTATTTGTCAGTGCTTTCGCGCCCTATGCCAGGGATAAATTTTGAGATATTCCTTAGTATTACACCTAAATTTTAAATTACGACGTAATTTTTGTGACAATGACAAACCACAAGAACTGGAGTTCCTCCAGAGCAGAGCTGGCAAGCAAGCCATCATCGACACCCACGTAGAAGGCATCACAGAATACCTCTCGTCACTCTAAGCGTCATCCCCACCATCACCGTCATCCCCGGCCCCGACCAGGGATCTTCCAATAACAAACCCCATGCTGCAACAAAAACAACATGGGGTTATTGGTCTATAGAGCAGGAAGGGACATTCAACCCATCCTGCCCTATAGGTTATTGATTTGCTTTACACTCGTCGCACGCTCCGGTAGTGAGAAGTAAACTCACTAACCATAAATGTTTACTATCGCAATGTGATGCTTTTCCAAGTATGTCCAGCCCATGTTTTGTTTGTAAGGTCTGGAGAAAGTCCTTCAACATTTACTTGTTCCTTGTTGAGAACAAGTTCACAGCCTCCATCAACATAATTATCCACTTGCTCAAATGCGTCTTCTCCGACAAAAGTAACCACGGAACCAAATATAATCTTTTCCAAATGCGAACAATTATTAAAGGCATTCTTGGCACAACTTGTTACGTAGGGAAGTTTAAGAGTCTTCAGCGATTTACACTCTGCCAAATCCGCCTCAATTATTTCTGTAACATTACAATAAGTAAAATTAAGCGTTCCAAAATATTTACTGTAACTTACCTCAGCTATTCCGTATCCAACATATGGATATTTATTATCATATATAGCTTGACTCTCACCGGTAACAACAAATGTGGTCTTTCCTTTGTCCACTGAACTTTCAAGTAATCTAGCTAATTCCTCTATATCCTCCATGGTTGCTTCAGATTTGCCTCCCAAACTGCCATCGATGGAGATTGCTCTTGCATCCAATGCATAACTTTTGCCTGACATGGTTGTCTCAGTGAATCCATGTACAGCCAATTTAGCTCCTTCAATATCCCAATCTTCAACCTCAATGCTTCCATCCTCTTCAAAAGTACCGTATATAAATGCGTTGCCATTGTCATCCACAGGGACATGTTGTATTTCACAAATAGATTGTCTTTCATGTCCTGCAGGTATAAAGCACAAGGCACGAACGCTAAGTTCCTCAACTCCGTCTGAACATACGATACGGATGCGGCTGTAGTTGCGTATTGCCTCTTCAAACGACACGTTCAACACACCTTCGATGATATAACATTTGACTTCGAGATATTCACCTTTACCCAGCGCATATTCATCCGTCAATGAAAGTTCACCATCCTTCAGCTCATAATAAGGGGCATAGGTCGCTATGATGTCCAGTTTAGCGTTTTCTACGCTCTCGTCTGCAAGGTAATTGAGTTCTCCTGCTAATGTCCATGTGCTTCCGCCATAAGTAAGCACAGCGTGTTGTGTTCCAAAATGGGCAGAGATTAATGTAACGAATATTTCATCGCCCTCTTCCCACGCCGTCTTGCCCGGATCTGGTGTACCGAGACTAGAAGCCCTTGTCTGCGGATCTTCATCGAAAGCAGGGAAATCGCCGACTACAAACTGCAAGG